>NZ_BCPY01000014.1 GCF_001544195.1 Tetragenococcus solitarius NBRC 100494 | reverse complement strand
TTTATGGTAGGTTCTTAAAAAAATAATTTTTATAGAGCGGTTTTCGCTCTATTTTTTTGGTGAAAGAAGAGGTAAACTGGTGAACAAGTGAACACTAAGTTTACGCTAGTAATTATTATAGATTTAAGGACAAAAGATAACCAAAAAGAGGCGATTGAAGTTGAAGAAAATCTTGTTAAGAGCTGATGATTTAGGCTATTCAGAAGCAATAAATTATGGTATTGAAAAAGCTGTAAAAGAAGGGCTGATTCGTAGTGTAGGTGTAATGGTCAATATGCCTGCAACCGAGCACGGCGTTCATTTATTAAAAGATGAATCGATTGCATTTGGCCAGCATACGAACTTTTGTGCTGGGCAACCAATTTCTGATCCAAAACTTATTCCTTCGTTAGTAGATGGCAAAGGGATGTTCAAAACATCAAGCGTCTATCGTAAAGCAGAAAAGGATTTTGTTCATTATGATGAAGCATTGATTGAAATTGAAGCGCAATATAATCGATTTTTAATGCTTTTCAATAAAAAGCCTGATTACTTTGAAGGACATGCTGTTGCAAGCGCGAATTTCTTTCAAGCGTTAGAAGATTTTGCACAAGAACATGAGCTGAAGTATTCTGGACTGCCAAAAGGAAAAGATCCCAATAACTTAGGGGAGGATTCCTATATTTTAATTAATGAACATAAAGTTTATATGACTATGGAAAGCATGAATGAAAGTTATGATCCTTACAATACGTTTTATAAAATGGTGAATAACTCTCGTGAAGATGGAGTGGAAATGATGATATTCCATCCAGGATATTTGGACGATTATATTATTCAACATTCATCTTTGTTATTTCCTCGAACAAAAGAAGTCACTTTTTTAACAGATCCTGAGGTCAGTAATTTTCTAATCGATAAAGAAATCGATTGTTTAGATTATCGAGATCTATAAAAAGGAAGGAAAAAAATAACGCTGAGCTTCATTCCAAAGGTAGAAGGAGAAGCTCGGCGTCTTTATCAGGGATCTTCGTTAGCATTTATTTATTTTATTCAATTGTTATTACTTTTGAGTTGTTTTCTTTCATTTCATTTTTTAATTCTTCAATAATTTTAATTCCAGAGCTTGCACCAATACGTTCGGCTCCAGCAGCAATCATTTCTTTGAATGTCTTTGCATCGCGTATGCCGCCAGCTGCTTTCACTTTAACAATATCTCCCGCGTTTTCTTTCATTAATTGGACATCTTCATAAGTTGCGCCACCAGAAGCAAAACCTGTAGCCGTTTTAACAAAATCTGGCTGCACTTTTTTTGCAATCTTACATAATTGGATTTTTTCATCTTCATTTAAATAAACGTTTTCAAAAATTACTTTAGAGATAACTGAGTTTCTCTGACAAATCTCTACAATCGTTTGCATCTCTTTTTCTATATATTTCCAATTTCTTTCTTTTACTTCCGTGATATTAATAACGTAGTCAATTTCTGTTGCACCGTTTTCTATGGCATTTTTCGTTTCAAACTCTTTTGCTTCAATCGTGGTTTGTCCCAAGGGAAAACCAATAGCAGCGCCAATGCCTATGTCCGTATTAGCTAATAGATCGGCGCAAAGTGCAGTTTGTACCTGGTTAATGGCTACCATCTTGAAATGCAGTTCTTTCGCTTCATCACAGAGCTTTTTTATATCATCTTTTGTTGCATCAGCGTGTAAATTCGTATGGTCGATCATTCGTGATAGTTCGTCAATTGTAAACTCCATAAATTTCTCTCCTTTTTATTATGTAATTACATAATAAATAATAAAGTATTTTTGTTTTACTGTCAACGTCTTTTTATTAGCTATCTTTCTGATTGACAACGTTTTCTTGTTAGTGTATTATAACTATAAAAATATAATGTAATTACATAAAAAGGAGGATGTATATGACACAGATATTATTAGTTTCTCACGGTGATTTCTGTATTGGACTATTAAATAGTTATAAAATGATCGCCGGCGAAACGAAAAAGATTAAAACTGTTTCTTTGTCAGATGAAGGGATAGGAGATTTTTCAAAACGTTTAAAAAGGGAAGTAGAAGTTAATTTACAAACAGATGATCTACTTATATTTTGTGATATTAAAGGAGGAACCCCATTTAACGAAGCCTATAATCATTTTTTGAATAATCCAGAAAGGATCCGAATTATCCCCGGAATGAATCTACCAATGCTGATTGAAATAGGTATGCAATTAGAAACAAATGAAAGCTTAGATAAACTTTATGATATCGCTTTAGATGCAGGAAAAATAGCAATTGAACGGATTGAATATGAAGAAGAAGCAGCGGAAAATAATTTAGAATTTTAAAAGAAATGGAGAGATAATTTATGTCAATTATTTTAGCAAGAGTAGATGATCGGGTGATCCATGGACAAACTATGACAAGGTGGACAAAATATCGTCCAACCCAAGGAATTTTAGTAGTAGGTGATAAGATAGCAAACGATGACTTAAGAAGAAAAGTTTTAAAAGCTGCTGCAGGAAATTTGGGATTAGGTATTTATACAACTGAGCAAGCAAAAGACAGTATACCAAAGGGAATGAATTCGAATAAAAAATTTTTCTTAATTAGCGATTCCCCACAAACCTTTGCTAAACTCTTAGAAATGGGGGTTGATTTCGGTGACTCTTTAAACATCGGGCCAATGAATACAAGAGAGGGAGCTAAGGTTTTAGGCCGGACAGTTGCCATCGATCAAAAAGATCACGATGCTCTAGAATATATGGATCAAAATGGGATAGAAATTTATTTTCAATTATTGCCTGATGATGATAAAAAATCGTGGAAATCAATGAAAAGTAAATACGATTCGTTGGATTAGGAGAGGAGAAACGAATATGGGATTAAACTTATTTGTTCCAGCTTTGCTTACGGGTCTTTTTTGTTACTTAGGGGCAATTGAAACCCCCTGGTTACTTGGTATGAGCGGTGGCTTTTATGTCGTGGGAAGACCTCTTGTTGCAGGACTTTTGACCGGAATTGCATTTGGGGACATCCGAGCAGGTGTTTTATGCGGATTAGCAGTACAAGGAGTATTTATTGCAAATCTATCTACAGGAGGAGCTACAAATAGCGAAATTACCTATGCTTCTTATGGTGGAATTGGTTTAGCTTTGGCAACGACAAAAGATCCGGCAGTAGCCGTAACCTTATCTGTTTTAATTGGCCAGACCTTTGGATTAATCTTTTATAATACACGTATGGCGTTATATTCATTTTGGAATAAAAGGGCCGATGATGCCGCTGAGCGAATCGATGATCGTGGGATTGTTCTTAATCACTTAGTTTATCCACAAATTACAACTTTTTTGATTCGCGCAGTTCCTGTCTTTTTAGCAATTTATTATGGAAAAGGTCTCGTTGATTGGTTGCTTTCTAGTGTACCGCAAGTTGTTACTGATACGATTTCCGTTCTAGGCGGTGTTTTACCTGCCTTGGGTATTGCAATGCTGATGGGGATTGTAATTAAAGAAAAAGCCCACCTTATCTTCTTTTTTGCCGGTTTTGTATTAATGGCATTTACAGATTTAAATATGATTGCTTTAGTGTTTATCGCTGCCCTTGTATGTTATATCTATTACATTGCAACAAATAATAAGGGCAATCCGTCTTCTAATGAAGAACAAAATACTTACTCTGAAAATGATTCTGCTGCCTATGAAGATGATGACTTATTTTAAGGAGGGTTAAAGGTGGAAAATACAGGAAATAATAAAGGTTTAACCAAAAAAGAATTACGCCAAATATGGCTCCGTTGGGGGTTTACCCATCTATCTTCAATGAGTTATGAAAAAATACAAGGACATTCTTGGGCATATACTTATTTACCCTTAGCTAATAAATACTATGCAGATGATCCAGAAAAAAAGAAACGTTTACTTACTCGTCATTCTATGTTTTATAATACTGAACCTCAAACGGGCCAGTTAATTAATGGAATTGTTGCCTCACTAGAAGAAAAGATCGCTGTCGATAATGATATTCCGGAAGAAATGCCAGTGAATATCAAGGCAACTTTGATGGGGCCCTTAGCTGGAGTTGGCGATTCCATTATTCAAGGAATTATTGTCCCAATCCTACTATCTATTGGTATGGGGCTGGCTACAGGCGGTAGTGCCTTAGGTCCATTATTTTACATTGTTGCATATGGGATTATCGGTCCTATGATCTCTTATTTAAGTTTTATGAATGGATATAAACTGGGGGTAAAAGCAGTAGATGTAATTATTGGGGAAAATACAAGAAGGATTACAGATGCGTTTAATATTCTTGGTGTAATGGTTGTTGGTGGCTTAGCTGCTTCAACCATTGTCTTAGATACAAAAGTGGATGTTCCTATGGGCGATGAAGCACAAGCGTTACAAGATATTTTAGATGACGTCTTTCCACATCTATTACCATTATTGATGGTTTTATTAGCTTGGTATCTACTTACTTCAAAACGTTTTAGCGCAACCAAGGTTATTTTGGTATTAACTGTTATTTCAGCAGCAGGCGTTGTTATTGGTTTATTTTAATAACTAACCATAATTTTTTGGTCAGAAGAATACTATAGCAATGTATTCTTCTGACTTTTTTATTTTAGACAAAGAGAACCTTTACCTGTTCAACAAATCTAGCGTATACTATGAGTATGAATAAACATTCAAGGGAGTTAACGATATGAAGATTCCACTACATAAAAAAATTCGTATGGACTTACTAGAAAAAATCAATAACGGTTTTTATCAAGAAAATGACACTATTCCAACTGAATTAGAATTATCAGAACAATATGGTGTCAGTAGACCCACTGTGCGACAAGCAGTTCAAGCATTAGTTAACGAAGGGTATTTAGAGCGACGAAAAAAAAGAGGAACAATTGTTAAAAAGACTAAAATCAAGCAAGAATTCACTCATGTAATCGAAAGTTTTGATTCTGAAATGAACCGTAAAGGTATTTCGCCTAAGACCAATGTTCTGAATTTTTCAATCGAGCATGCTAACGAAGAAGTCTCAGAAAACTTAAATATTGAGCCAAATAAAGAGGTATATAAATTGGTTCGTTTACGTTACGCCGGTGAAGACCCTTTGGTTACAGTTACCACTTATATTCCAAAGGAAATGTTTCCCAAATTAGAAGAAGTAGATTTTTCAACGCAACTGTTATATAACGTGTTTAAAGAATTTAATTACCCAATTCAATCCGTGTCACGTAAACTTGAGGTAATAAAGGCAGACGAAACAACAAGCGATTTATTAAACATTGAAGAAAATGATCCAATATTCTATTTTCATACACAAGGTTTTACACACGATAAAATCGCTATAGAATATTCTATTTCCAAATATAGAGGAGATATCAATTATTTTGTTTTTGAGATATAAAGATAAGAACAAAATAAAGTGTTCATGAGTAGCCATATTTAAATATAGTAAAAATTGAGGGGATAGTATTGGAACAAATAAAGGAAATAATTCAATCAATTTTTTCCGATGTTCGTGCGAATATTAACGATTCACAAGTTTTGACGGAAAAAATCGTTTTTTCTATTGTAGCGATATGTGTGTGGTATTGGCTAACACATGAATTAAATAAATTATACGATCGTAAAATTAGTAGCACAAAGGTTGTTAATGTTCTTATAAGTACCTCCAATTACTTTTTTGGACTTGTATTTTTAGTGTTGTTTTCTATCATTTGGATGTCAGTAGCTGATTCAGTAATCTTATTTTTATTATTAATAGGAGCTTTAGCGCTGTTTTCTATTAAGGGCTTGTTTTCAAATATTATCGTATGGACAATGCTATTACGGAAAAAATATTTTAAAATTTACGATCGCATTGAAATTGATAATAACAAAGGCATTGTTACAAAAGTTACGCCTCTTTATTTTCAAATGATGGAATTATCAAACTGGTTTGAAGCGGACGCTCCAACAGGAAGAGTGGTTCGGTTGCCAAATCGTTTATTATTAGACAAGCCTTTATTTAATTATAATGGTCTTTTAAAAATTAATTGGAGAGAGGTAGAATACACCATTCGTCCCGATAGTGATTGGGAAAAAGCAGAACAGATTTTAACGGAAATTTCAGATGCATACGTTTATGAATTAATGAACGGACGATTTGCAAATAGAAAAGAAGAAATAAAACGTAAAATGGATTTATTTGATGGTAAAGTAAATCCGGTAAGTATTGTTGAGGTAAATCCAATAGGAATTACTTTAAAAGTACGTTTTCCAGTTTATTATACTGAAGGAACGGCTATAAAAACGATGTTAAATAAGCAAGTACTACAACGTTTTAGAGATGAATCTGAGGTTGAATTAGTGGGGACGAAATTACATATTACAGATGATGAGACGTAAGAACATTTATAATAAACGCAATGCTTGCGTTTTAAGTGCTATTTATTATAACGTAAAATTGTAGAAAAATTTTGTATAGGAGGTATTTAAATGGCTGAAACAAGGAATATCAAAACAGTTGCAGTATTAGGTACAGGGATTATGGGTGCACCAATGGCTAGAAACTTGCAGAAAAATGGTTTTGAAGTCCATGCATGGAATCGAACTCGAGCAAAAGCAGAAGCTCTGCAATCAGATGGCGTTACGGTGTATGACACACCCCAAGAAGCAGTTAAAGACGTAGATGCTGTCATTACAGTTTTAAAAGATGCAGCTGCTGTATTAGAAACGATGCAATCAGCTCAAGAAGAACTTGCAAAAGGAACGATTTGGATACAAATGACCACTGTAGGTAAAAAAATAGATGTCATTATTCAATTTGCGAATGATCATGCGCTTACTTTTTTTGACGCACCTGTGCAAGGAACCAAGGCACCGGCGGAAAGTGGCGAACTTACGATTATGCCTTCAGGATCTAGTGATTATAAAGAGGTACTTGCGCCTATTTTTGACACTATTGGTAAAAAAGCGATTTGGGTGTCTGAAGAGCCCGGAAAAAGTAGCCGTTTAAAGCTTGCTTTAAATAGTTGGGTATTTGCTTTAACTCATGGCGTAGCAGAAAGCTTAACAATTGCAAAAGAACTAGGGGTAGATCCACAACTTGTCATGGACGTGATTACCGGTGGACCAATGGATACACCTTATTTTCAGCAAAAAGGAAAGGCCATTTTAAACGATGATTACACTGCTAGCTTTGCGATAAAAAACGCTGTCAAAGACGCGCAGTTAATTGTAGATGCTATCGAAGATGAAGACCTACAAATTGATATTACCCCTGCAGGATTACGAAGATTCCAACGTGCACTAGATGAAGGCTACGGAGATAAAGATATCGCGGCTTCTGGTTTAGCAGGGAAAAAAGGAGATAAATGAGATGAATAAAAGCAGCTAGATATTGAACCGACCCCCAAAGGTTAAACCAAAAATCTAACTTTTAGGGGTCACTTCATATCGTACTGGCTTTTTCTGTATTTAAAAGGTAGATAGGATATGGAAGTATTTATTATCGGCTTTGGTATTTTTGTTACTAATAAAGTTCTGTGAGATGGTGGAATTTCATCATTTCACAGAACTTTTTTATCTATAAATATTCTATTTTTTATTGATTTTGTTGATAGGAGACAGCATTATACAATAGGTCGTTAAAGACAAATAATAACATGTGATTGCTAAGATAATAAGGATTATAGTGACTTACGTTAGGCAAAATAAATTGTTGTTCCACTTTGAGGTTTAGGTTTCTTGCAGTTGTAATTAAAATAACGTGGGATTTTTTATTTATTGCGCTTTGTAATATTGCATTGGTAGCGTAACTTTTGCCACTAACAGAATAGACAATGACAAGGTCTTGTTCATTAAAAGCAAAATCAAGTTCTTTTGATAAATAGATATAATCTATGAATTGCCCATAAATTCCTAAGTCTTGCAGGTGGTATTTTAATTGTAAAGCGACTGGTAGTGATTTTCCTGTTCCAACGATTTTTATGGAAGGATTTGTGATTATTTTTTGAGCAAATTTATAGATATCAGCATCTGAAAAGGTGTTTAGAGAAACCATTTCGTCGAGCTTCTCTTGATAAGCGCTTGTCATATTTGATAACAAACTTGTTTTTTGCGAGTCGATTGTGTGAGTCGAAGCTAAATATTTTTTGAATTCGTATTTTAATTCTGTATAACCATCAAAACCTAGTCGCTGACAAAATCGTGTAATAGAATTGCGTGAAACATTAAAGCTGGCAGCTAAATTTGTGATATTTTTTTCTAAAATATGGTTAGGGAATTCTAGAAAGTTGTCGGCGACAGTTTTTTCTTGCGGTGTGAATTCATCATAATGTGTTCGAACTAATTGGCGAAAATCAAACAAAAATAAGCCTCCTTTGTGATTTTATTGTTAACAGTATAGCATAATTTTCTAAAAATAGATGTTAAATAAGCAATTGCACAAAACCATAATTATTTTTTGGTCTGTTGCACAGAAGGAAAGAAAAAGCTATAATAAGACACAATGAAAGCGCAATTAAAAAATTTACAAATCTATTTAACAAATTTACATGATTTTAATAAGGCATTGCTATTATTTTGATAGAAGGGGGATATAAATTGAATATGGATAAACTATTTCCAACCAATTTTTTGTGGGGTGGAGCAATTTCTGCCAACCAATCGGAAGGAGCTTGGAATCAATATGGTAAAGGGCCTTCTGTCGCAGATGTTATGAAATGCCGAAGTCAATTGAATTTAAAAGAATACACAGATGCTAAAACGTGGAAGCAAATCGTAAAAGATGTAAAAAATCCTGAAGATACGCTATTTCCAAAACGACAAGGAATCGATTTTTATCATCATTATAAAGAGGATATTCAACTTTTAGCGGAAATGGGCATTCGTGTATTTCGTACTTCGATTTCTTGGGCACGAATTTTTCCTAAAGGAGACGAAGAAAAGCCGAACCAAGAAGGGTTAGATTTTTACCGATCAGTTTTTGAAGAATGTCAAAAACACAACATTCAACCCTTAGTGACTCTATCTCACTATGAAATGCCATTAGGACTAGTTGAAAATTATGGCGGTTGGCAAAGTCGTAAAGTAGGGGACCTTTTTGTTAAATTTTCAAAAACCGTTATTAAAGAATTTCATGAATTAGTTCCTTATTGGATTACCTTTAATGAAATTGATAGTGTGTTGCGCCATCCTTTTGTTAGTGCAGGGCTAACAGAAGAAAATCGTAGTCAAAAACAGATGTTGCAAGCAATGCATTATCAATATGTGGCTAGCGCTAAAGTTGTTAGTTTTGCTCATCGATTGGATGAACATTTGCAGATGGGATGTATGTTGACTGGGTTGACAGTGTATCCTTATTCTTGTCGTCCAGAAGATAACTATCTCGCACAGCAAATGCGGCATTATATGTATTTATCTGGCGATGTCCAGATCAGGGGACATTATCCTAAACCTTTTTCAAAAAAATTAAAGGAAGAATTACAAATCGATTTTTCTGAAGAAGATGAGCGAATTTTAGCGGATAGTCATTGTGATTTCTTAGCTTTTAGCTACTACATGTCAATCACACAAGGAATAGAAGACGGAACAGAGAAAACAGCCGGGAACACCATTACGAGCATGAAAAATCCCTATCTAGAATCAAGTGAATGGGGCTGGCAAATTGACCCTCTGGGACTGCGGATTTTGTGTCAAGATCTTTGTAACCGCTTCGAAGTTCCATTGATGATTGTGGAAAACGGTTTTGGTGCAAAAGATACATTAACTAAAAAAGGTCAAATTGACGATGATTATCGTATTGATTATCATGAAAAGCATTTATACCAACTGGCGAAATCTATTCAGGAAGACCATGTTGAAGTTATAGGTTACCTAACTTGGGGCTTGATTGATATCGTTAGTTCTTCTTCAGCAGAAATGGAGAAAAGATATGGTTTTATTCATGTGGATTTAGATAACGAAGGACAAGGAACATTAAAGAGAACCCGTAAAAAAAGCTTTTATTGGTATAAAGAAGTCATTGCCACACAAGGAAAAAATTTAACCAATGGAGAAAGAGGTTCATAATATGAAAGAACAAACTTTGGCAGAACAAATTTTACAAGCGGTGGGCGGTGCAGAAAATGTAAAACAATCCTGGAATTGCGCCACCCGTTTACGAATAATTCCTTATGATGAAAATAAGATTGATGAAAAGGCGATTAAAAATATAGAAGGTGTGATGGGCCTTGTTCATCAGGGAGAACAATATCAAATTGTGATCGGTAATTCCGTCAATATTGTCTATGAAGCTTTTCAAAAATTGCTGGATCGACAAGAAAGCAAGTCGGATAATGATAACATAAACGCAGAACAGGGAAGCAAAAAACAGAAGGTTAATATTATCTCTAAGATTCTTAATGCAATTGTTGGCAGTATTACACCTATGATTCCAGTGCTGGTTGCTGGCGGAATGGGAAAATGTGTTGTATTACTTCTCAATATGGCGGGGATCTTGCCCGAAGCTTCGACTACTTATCAGATTCTTTTCTTTGTTTTTGACTCAGCTTTTTATTTTTTGCCTGTATTTGTGGCAATGTCAGCTGCAAGGCATTTTGAAACCAATATTTACTTAGCCGCGCTTGTAGGGTGTACTTTAATTAATCCTAGCTTTATAGAGATGGTGGAAAGTGGAACAGATATTAGCTTTCTTGCTGTTCCTGTCTTAGGCTTTTCTTATGCCAGTACAATCATCCCTTCGATTGTGGCTATTTGGATCTTGTCTTATGTTGATCGTTTTTTCAACAAACATCTTTGGGTCTCGGTGCGACGTTTTTTAGCTCCATTGTTAAGTATTTTTATTGTGGTTCCTTTAACGATTGTCATTATCGGTCCTGCTATGATGTATGTTTCTCAAGGAATTTCAGAAGTCATATTTTATTTGAGTGATAAGCTCGGCTTCTTGTCCATAGCCATCTTTTCTTTGATTTATCCTTGGATTGTTACTACAGGAATGCATTCTGCTCTTGCTGTGGCAGGATTAGATTTAATCAATAAAAATGGATTTGACCCATTTACACGTGTATTGACTTTGATGCACAATATTACCCAAGCGTCTGCTACTTTTGCGATTGCATTAAGAACAAAAAATCCTGTTTTTAAAGGGACAGCAGTTTCTGCTAGCTTGACGGCTTTACTTGCTGGTATTACTGAACCATGCTTATATGGGGTTACATTGAAATTACGTAAACCTATGTACGCGTGTATGATTGGTGGATTTAGCGGCGGGCTTTACGCTGGAATTACAGGAGTTAATGCGTATATATTTTTAACGCCAGGTTTGGTTTCTTTACCAATGTGGATCAATCCAGCTGATACTGGAAATTTAGCTAACCTTTGGAATGCGGTTATCGCGATGATTATTGCTGCTGTTGTTACCTTTATCGCTACTTGGGTCATTGGGTTTGAGGATGTTCCTGTGAAAAAGGAAGAAACAGTTGAAGCAGTTTAATATGGACAAACTCACTTTGTTTTTTGTGAAGTGAGTTTATTTTTTCGCCTAAAAAAGAAAATTATACTTTATGTATAATTCATGACATAATAATTAAAAGAGGTGAGCAATCATGGGAGTTATGGGAAAGCACAGAGAAACTAAAAAACAGGGAGATACTAAAAGGATCACTATTGAAGATGTGGTAGAAGATAAAAAAGACTTGTTAGAAGACCTAGTAGGTATTGTTAGTTTACCTGGGATCTAGATGTAAAAATGGAGAGAGCGGAGAGAAAGCAGGAACAACAGGTGAAAAATGTGCGGTACTATTGATATTAAAGTAATATTGGATGTACTTTTCGAAGATAACTTTGATTATAGCCACGGCAAATCGTAACGGTGTAGAAAGCATTGTTACTAGAAATATTGATGACTATCTTAACAGTGGATTAGTCGTTTATACACCTGAAGAATTAATTTATAAGTTTAAATAATATGTTTTTTAGAGTGTGCGATCATTCGAATAAAGCATATTATTTTAGTTATATTTTGCGAAAGGTTTAGTTAAGATAAACAGTAGACTTCAATCGAAGCCTATTCTGTGTTATAAACTGTTTAGGAGGTGTTAGTTATGACTGTAACTTCTTTACGTTTTAAAGATGAACAATATCGAGAAATTAAAGAATTAGCTGAATTTGAAGGCGTTTCTGTAACAACTTTTATGAGACAAACAATTTTAGATCGGTTACAAGATGAGGATGATTATTATGAGGCAGCACAAAATTTAGAAGAAAGTAATGGCGAAACAGTATCTAGAGACGAGATTAGACGCCGGTTGGGGATAGTTTGAAGACATATACTTGGAAATTTGCTAAAAAAGCAGATAAAGAATTTAATAAGTTAGATCCACAAATCCAACGACGGTTAGTTAAATGGCTTGATGAGCATATAGAAGGGTCTAATAATTCTCGTTCTTGGGGGAAAGCTTTAGAAGGAGAATTAGGCACATTTTGGCGGTATAAGGTGGGTGGATATCGAATAATTGTAGATATACAAGATTCATCTTTTGTTGTCTTAGTTATAAAAACAGCTAAAAGTAATGACGTTTATAAGCGATAATAGAGGACTATTAACGGCTTACAGCTAGTTAATGTCCTATTTTTTTCGACTTTTTTCCTTCATTTAACAAAGCTTCCAAGCTTTGTGCGGGGATAATCAAGGTAAGTCAAGCAAAGGTCCCTTCATTTTACGAAAAATAAAGGGAGGTCAAGCGGACTTCCCCTTTTTCTAACTAAAAAGAAGGGAAGATTGAGAAAGAAACCTTCATTATTTTAAAAAAGAGGGGAGGTTTGACAAAGTTTCCTTTATTTAGAAAATTTTACAATAGAGTTTAAAGAAAAATAGCTAATAGGTGAGAATAAACGAATTTGAAAAATTATGATAAAATGAATGCGAGTGAGCCGTGGTATTGAAAAATTCGTAAAACGCTATAAGTAATTGAAAGCGTTACGACACCTTTATGTTGGAAAGAAGGGATACAAAAAAGAAAGTGACGAAAAAGTAAAGGGCAACTATTATTCTATAAGGAGTGAGATTGGTGGTAGAAAAATATGATACTGTTGTAATTGGAGCGGGTCCGGCTGGAACAGCAGCGGCTTCTTCTTTAAAAGCGCAAGGACAAAAGGTAGCTATTGTGGAAGAAGACCTATGGGGCGGCACTTGCCCTAATCGTGGTTGTGATCCTAAAAAAATCTTGTATACAGCAGTAGAAGCAAAAGAGCGCGCAGATCTTTTAGCAGACCAAGGGTTAAATACGCAAAATTCAATCAATTGGGCAGATTTAATGGCCAATAAGCGGGCTTATACGCAGCAGATCAGTCCAGGGACGCATAAAAGCTTGAAAAATAATGGCATTGAAACCCTCACTGGTCATGCACATTTTGTCGATCCACATACAATAAAAGTTGGGCAACAAACAATTGAAGCTCAAAATGTCGTTATCGCCACTGGCTTGCGTCCACGAATGTTAGATATCAAGGGCAAAGAATTTTTACAAACAAGCACAGACTTTTTAGATTTAGACGAAATGCCAGCAAGCATTACAATTTTAGGAGGCGGATATGTGGCTTTTGAACTTGCTGGAATCGCTGCTTCTGCCGGAGCTAAGGTCACTTTGATTCATCACAACAATCGTCCATTGAAGGCTTTTCCAGAAAAATTAGTGAAGAAACTTTGTGATCAGTTGTCTGAGAATGGCGTGGAGATCGTTTTTAATCAGGAAATCACGGAAATACAAAAGGACACTGAAGGCTATCGCGTGATAGGTAACGATTTTAACAGACAAACGGATGCGGTCTTTGCGGCAGTTGGTCGAATAGCTAATGTGGATCAATTAGGGCTAGATCAAATAGGAGTTGACTATTCAACTAAGGGTGTTAAGGTGAACAATCATTTGCAATCAGATGTCTCTCATATTTATGCAGTCGGTGATTCAGCAGCTTCTCCAGCACCTAAATTGACACCTGCTGCAGGATATGAAGCAAACTATGTGGTTGGACAAATTTTAGGAGATCGTACAGAGATTGAATATCCATACATCCCAACCATTGTCTTTTCTTTGCCAAAAATGGCTCAAGTGGGTATAACGGTAAATCAAGCGCGAGAAGATATAGAGCGGTATGAAGTAAAAACTGTCGATATGAAGGATTGGATTACTTATAAAAGACAACATGAAAAACAAGTTTTAGTCCAACTGGTTATCGACCAAAAGCAAGATAAAGTAGTCGGTGCGTCTTGTTTGAGTATGGAAGCTGACGAGATGATTAATTATCTAGCGCTGTTGATTAAACATGGTTATTCAGCCAAAGAAGTTAGCCAAACGCTCTTTAATTATCCAACAACAGCAAGCGATATTCAGTATTTATATTGAGTTATTTGAAATAAATATATAGAAAAGGCAAAAATAGAGGGAGAGTTAGGAAACTTCCCTCTATTTTTTATAAATAAAAGAAACATCAACCAAATTTCCTTCATCTTTTTAATAATAAGGGTTGGTTTTCTAGCTCCTCCTCTTACTATTTTCAAAGATGTTGTTAGGTTTATGTTTATTTAGTATATTTTTTCAATTTTTGGAATCACAAAACTAGAAAAGATTTGAATTAATTCGAATGATATGGTAAAAGGTACTAAAGAATCGAATTAATTCGAAAAAAGATTTAGATATGAGACAAAAAATAGTTACCTTAATTTTGAAGATTTCCCTTTTGCTGTTCAATTAGAAGATGAAAAAACATTTGAAGATTATGTCGATGGTATTGTTAATTTTAGAAACAAAACGTGTAAACATTGGTAGTCGGTTAGAGGCTGTTGTATTTTTAGAGTTATTACGTCGAGATTATGAAATTTATGTAGGAACGATTGAAAATGCTGAAGTTGATTTCGTGGCAATTAAACAAGGCATTAAGGAGTATTATCAAGTTTCCTATACTGTGACTGACGATGAGACGTATAAGCGAGAAGTTTCTGCATTGAAGAAAATCAAAGATGATTACCGAAAAATTTTATTAACAGCTGACTCAGGCTATGCAAATGACGAAAGTGTTTAGCAAATTAATGTTATCCAATGGCTTTTGGGTGAAAAATAAGAAAACTCGCAAGTGTCTTATTTTTCTCGAATGAGGACAATTTTTTTGGTAGCACAATAGTAATCAAAGGTAATATACGTTGCCACTAGGATATTGGAAAAAACAAAGTTTGAAAGTAACTTCCAATAAATTTTGTTTCATTTATAAAAATAAAAGTAGGCTCATGATTGTATAACATAAGATAATTAAGTATTTAAGCTAAATTGAACTGTTGATTAAAGAAAAACTACAGAATAGGTACTCTCTTAGTCTTTTAGTGCGACCCACATTAAAGATAAAGGGGGCTTCCTTTTGTATTCCTACTAATGAAGGTTGATTTTTCTGGTATGTATCCTTAGATAATCCAACTAATAGGTTTGATCAGAATGACTAAAGCTGTAGTTAACTTTATAAAGATATTTTTTAGTTACGGAAATATCTATCTCCTTACTTCAAGTAATATTATCGATCAAGTTATTAATTATTTTTTTGCCTTTGATTAAATTTAATTTCATTAAATTATTAAATTATATTGAAATTGAATTTAATAAAGAATATACTAGATTTAACTAAAATTTGTTTGCATCATCAGTTTCAGAAAAATATTTATATTAGGAGGTTAATAATTTTGTTGAAGGGAGCGAGAAAATGAGGAAAATTATTTTAGTTGGACATGGCGATGGCTGCATTGGAATGAAAAAGTCTGCAGAAATGATATTGGGCAAGCAAGATCACTTAGTAGCGATTGCTTTAAAAGAAAGCGAAAGCTTGAACGATTATTTAAAAAAAGTGCAAACAAGTGTTGATGAGTATAAAAAAGAAGGTTATGACGAACTACTTTTGTTGGCCGATATTAAGGGCGGCACACCTGGAAATGTAGCAACTTTGTTAGGTAAACAACATGAATATATTCATGTTATTGCTGGTTATCATTTAGCTATGATATTAACAGCGTGTATTAATAACCAAATAAGTGGACATGATTTGCTGGAAGAGTCTAATCAGATGATTCAAAAAATTATTTAGAATGAGGAGGATTTTGTAAAATGAATATTGCAATTACTAGAATTGATGAAAGATTAATTCACGGACAAGTGGCTTATTCTTGGTCAGTTGAATACCAAGTGAATGAAATCGTCGTTGTCGATGACGAGATCGTTCATGACGACATGCAAAAAATGTTGCTAGAAATGGCTGCGCCAAAAGGAAAGAGCTTGCAAATACTATCCGTAGAACAAGCTGCTGATTATTTAAAAGGTTCTGAAAATAAAACAGTGTTTCTTGTAGTAAGAACACCTCAGACCATTTTAGATTTGGTTAATAAAGGTGTCCATTTTGATTCTATCAATATTGGTGGAATGTACTATAAAGAAGGAAAAGAACAGATTACAAAAACAGTATACGTGGATGATAGTGAAAAACAAATTTTTAAAGAACTAGCTTCAAAGGGTGTTTTACTGGACGTGCGGACGGCTCCTGGAGATAAATCAATTGATTTAACGACTAAAATCTAAATTGTAAGCGATTAAGATTTTTAATATATGGATGTAATAAATTTAAGGGGGAGGAAAAATGGGTATAACAGCTTCAATCTTATTAAGTATTTTTGTAGCCTTATTGATCACTGAAAATTATGGCTATGGACTATGGATGATTAGTCGTCCAATATTTGCCGGACCTTTAATTGGCTTAATTTTAGGTGATGTACAAACAGGTTTAACAGTGGGGGCAAGTGTCGAGTTGATGTTTATGGGCGTTCTTCCTATCGGAGGTTCCGTGCCGCCTAATGCTCAAATCGCTGGTATTATTGGGACGGTTTATGCTATTGAAGCTAATTCAACTTCCTTAGGTATTTCTTTAGCTTTACCTATTGGCATTTTGGCTCAATTTTTAATTATGCTCGCTTGGAATATTAATATTTACTTAGTTCATAAAGCGGATAAATCAATTAAAGAAGGAAATACTAGAAAAATAGAAGGCTTGCATTTAGCCGGTATTTTAGTCTTTTTCTTCGTCTTTTTTATCTCCTCATTTTTGGCTATTTATTTTGGTAGTGGATTTGTAAAAAGCATTAATGATGCTTTACCAAGTTGGATTTCAGGTGGCTTGGAGATTGCTTCAGGATTACTTCCTGCTATTGGGATGGCCATGTTGCTTAAGATGATGGACTTTAAAAAGTATTGGTCCTTCTTTTTAGTTGGTTTTGTCTTATCAGTTTACTTAGAGTTAGATGTTTTAGCGGTATCGTTGTTAGGTTTAGGAATTGCAGCGGGGATATCTGCGATCAGAAATCGAGATAATGATAATTCATTAACACCTGATCAAGAAGAAAATGATAATGGAGAAAAATTAATTCAAAAGAAAGACCTTTGGAAAATGTATGGCCGTTCGTTTTTCTCGATGGCGACTATTAATTACGAAAGGTATATCAGCCTAGGTTTTGATTATGCAATGGTTCCTATATTAAAACGTCTATACACGGATAAGGAAGAATATATTGATGCCTTGAACCGACATAATGAATTTTTCAATTGCCACCCTTATACGGCTAACATTGTTTTAGGCGTCTCCGCAGCTTTGGAAGAGCAAAAAGCAAAGGGAAGCGCGATTACTGATGAAACAATCGCATCTACCAAAACGGCTCTTATGGGACCTTTATCCGGGATTGGAGATTCTGTTTTTAAAGCCACATTTATGACAATTTTTGCAGCGATTGGGGCAGGTTTAGCGTTAAATGGGAACATTTTAGGTCCTGTTGTTTTCATTGTTCCCAATGTACTATTAAATGTTATCTCTCGTTATTTGGGGATTTTTTGGGGTTACAAATTTGGTGTCAAATTAATTACTAAAATGAAAAATTCTGATTTGATCCAAAATTTTGTCCAAGGAGCAACCATTGTTGGAATGATGGTTACGGGCTCTATGGTAGTTAATTTTGTAAAAATTGAACTTACAGCAAAATGGGTAAGCGCAGGAAAAGAAATCGTACTACAAGATTTATTAGAACAAATTTTTCCTAGTTTGTTGCCTTTAATTATTACATTGTTGTTCTATCAAGCCTTGATCAAAAATAAAAAAGCCATTTATTGGTTGATGTTGGTTTGTTTTGTAATTGGTTTAGCAGGTAAGTTTTTTGGAATTCTTTGAGGGAGATAGATTTATGTCACAAAATAATGTATTAGAAAAAATAAAAGGCGGACTGATCGTGTCTTGTCAAGCACGTAAAGGTTGGCCGATGTATGGAACAGAAATCATGGTGGCTTTTGCTAAAGCAGCCAAACAAGGTGGTGCATGTGGGATACGTGCAACTGAACCGCAAAATATCCAAGCGATTAAAAAAGCAGTTGATTTACCTATGATTGGAATTTTTAAGCAGTGGTATAACGATTATGAAGTCTACATTACGCCCACTTATGAAAGTGCTGCTGCCGTAATAGAAGCTGGTGCCGATATTGTTGCTATGGATGGAACGCAAAGAAAACGACCACAAGATGAAGCACTAGAAACGATCATCGAAAGAATACACAAAGGGTATCCAAAAATTTTAGTTATGGCAGATTGTGATCATCTCGAAAATGGAAAATATGCACAAGAATGTGGCGCAGATATTGTTTCCACCACGATGGCAGGTTATACTGAAGCTACAAATGAACAACAGTCGTTTAATCCAGATCTAGTTAAAAAATTAAAAGAGAACCTGTCAATCCCTATTATTGCTGAAGGGCATATTAGTAATATAGAAGAATTACACGCTGCCTATCAAAGTGGTGCAGATTCCGTAGTAATAGGCTCGGCTATTACTAGACCGGAAATTATAACAAAAAAATTAGTGGACTCATTACTGGAGGAATAGATTTGTCTTTAACAGAAAACCTGAGATCGCAAAGCAATTTTACAGAGATCGAACGAAATATTGCCGATTATGCGTTAAATAATATGAAAAAAGTTTCGCGCATGACTATTAAAGAGTTTGCGAATGCTGCTGGGGTGAGTGAGGCAAGTGTAGTCCGTTTTTGTAAAAATATAGGGGTTAAAGGTTTTCGGGAATTTAAACTGGTTTTAAATCAAGAGTTAGTTTTAAGGGGTAAGGACAGTGATTTTAACATTGTAAAGAAACATCGTAAAGAAGAATTAACCAGTCAAGATATTTTATTTAATACGCTTGAATTAGATCGTTTAGCTGTTGATCAATTATTTAACACGCTGGATACAAAAAGCGTGGAACAAGCGGTAAAGAGAATTGCTAAAAGTAATATAGTTGTTGTATATGGTGCCGGAGCCTCATCGATGGTGGCAGAAGATTTAACTCACAAATTTACCAAATTAGGATTATCAACTTTTTTTAATCGTGATTTTCATTATATGTTGTCTATTGTGCTGAACATGCAAGAAGGGGATACTTTTATTGCAATCTCAACCACAGGCCAAACACAAGAAGTATTGGAATTATCAGAACTTGCAAAGAAGAGAAAAGGAACAGTTATTTCGATAACAACTTTGCAAAAATCAAAATTAGTAAAACAGTCAGACATACTATTAAGTACACCTGTTTTGGAAGAATACTTTCGTGTGGCTAACTTAGCTACTAGAATTTCTCAGTTGGTGGTTGTTGACGTATTGTATATGAATCTTTATGAAAAGTTTGATGAAGAAGTTACACCTAAGCTTTTTGAGCTGCGTGACGCAGTAAAGAAGTATCGCAATTAAGTATGAAGAGAAATTTTATATTTATGTTGTTCAAAAGTAGTTTTCAAATGATATACGCAATCCGTAAAAGAAGGATTTTTCTTACGGATTGCGTATATTTTACTTAATAAAAATCTTTCTAAACCGTTTTGCCACTTAAAACTTTAACAGGCAATTTATAGGTCTCTTCTAGAAAGATATCAGGTTGATTGATTCGTTGTATTAGTAAGTCAACTAAAAGATCACTGAATTCCTGAATAGGTTGTGCAATCGTTGTTAAATCAGGAAAATAGTTTTGCATAAATTGAGTACCGTCATAACCAATAACCTTTAATTGATCAGGTACATCAATCCCTAATTCGCGACAATTATTAATTACTAAAATAGCAGTTAAATCATCTGTACAGAATAAGCTATCAATAGTTTCTCTTTCCAAAATTTGTCTAATTTTTAAGTTTTTCAACGTTAGAGAACTTTCAAAAGGAGCAAAGTGAAAAACAAGCGGCGTTAATTCAACTTCTTTTAAAAAAGCAAAATAACCATTTAAGCGATCATTCGTTGGAGAATTCGATCCGTGGCTACCTGTAATGATGCCGATTTTTCTTCCTCCATTTTTATAAAGTGTTTTTGTTGCTTTATATCCACCTTGATAATTATCACTTCCTACAATAGGGATACCATCAGCTAGGTAACGGTCAAATGAAATAATAGGAGATTCAATGGTTTGATATTCTTTAATCCCTAAATTGTGCGCTCCAGCGATAATCCCATCTACTTTATTTGCAGCTAACATTTTTAAGTAATTACGTTCTTTTTCTTTATTTTGGGCACTGTCACAAAGAATAGATTTATATCCATGCGCAAAAAGTTTTGTCTCTAATTGTTCCACAAGTTCACCAAAAAAAGGATGAGCAATCGTTGGGAAAATAAGTCCGATTAATTGAGTATGTTTCCCTTGTAAAGAACGAGCAAGGGAATTAGGCTGGTAATTTAATTCTTCCATTGCAGCATGAACTTTATCAATTGTTTTTTGACTTAGTGAACCATAATTGTTAATTACTCGTGAAACCGTGGTTGAAGAGACACCAGCTTTTTTAGCTACGTCTGTGAGCTTGATTGTCAATTTTTATTCTCCTTTTTATTTTTAAACGTAAGGATTCTCATTAAATTAATTTAATAGTGCAACAACAAATTTTATAACCTCAATGCAATTTAAAGATAGTGCAATATAGCAAATATGTCAAACGTAAACCATTTAAAATATATTGTTAAATACGGAATCTTAGGTATTGAATATTTATTTTTGATAAACCTTTGACAATAGTAATGAGGTATAGTATAAATATTTAAAACGCTTTCGCTTAATAGTGAAAAAATGAAGTAAAAAGAGGTTAAATCAAATGATGCAAAAAGTACAGCGTTTCGGATGATGCTTTCTTCAAAAGTGGCGGTGCCCATGGAATCGTTCGTAACGGAACCGCTATCCAAGTAATTGTAGGTTTAGATGTGCCAAAAGTAAGAGATTTCTTTGAGGAAATTGTTGAAGATGAAAGTAAATAAAATTGATTAATTTGTTAGAGGTGCAATATGAAAATACTTTTGATATCAGACATTCATAGTAATGCTGTATCTTTGCGTAAAATTTTAGAGAACGAAAAAGATGTAGACAAAATATTATGTGCAGGGGATCATGTAGATTATGGCCTGTATCCTAAAGAAGTACTAGAGTTGGTTAAAGCCTATAATATTATCAGTGTTAGAGGAAATCACGATGATCATATGATCAAAATTTGGGAACAAATAGAACAAGGTGTAAAGCAAGATGAATTTAAATGGGTTCATCACAACGCGGACCTTTTAAATAAGGAAGATATTGATTATTTGAAAGCTCTGCCTAAAACAATATCATTTGATTTAGGTAATATTGGATATATACTCCAGCATCAATGGAAAGAAAATTCCTATGAAACGATCCAAAGTGAATATCATTTTGATCAGTTTTGGAACGAACATTACACAGGAGAATTACAAGGGAATTTTGAAAAAAGAATTATCTTCGGACACACCCACAGACAAGGGATACATTATGTGGCAAAAGATAAGCTATGGTTGAACCCAGGGAGTATTTCTTATAGAAGACCAGACGATCCTACAAAAGAAGCTCATTATATGATATTGGAAGATGGCGATATCCAATTTAAACAAGTACCTTATGAAAAGGCTGAATTAATGAGGGAAGTAAACAAATGGCAAGGAATTATCAAACAAAAAGAGATAGATGTTGCATTGTTCTTTTTTGGGGAAGATGAGAGTTAAGCTAATCTAATATTATATAAAAAATATATCGTAAGGAGCAATGAATAATTATTGTTCCTTGCGTTTTTTTAAATAGTTTAAATCATAGTATTTATGCGAAATAAAGAATGAGACTTCTATTTAAAAGTAACTGGAAAATACGACCTAAAAACTACGAAGATATTTAATAGGAACTACTGTCTATTTTCTAAGAATGATAAAATTCATAACATAGTTTACTTTCCATTAAATATTATAAGTAGTCGGTAGTGAGTTGCTAAGGTGGTCGGAATTCAATTGTTAATGCTATCTAGACATCTCAAGAAATAGAATAATTGTTGACCTGTAAAGTTTGATACTAATTTTATAGATCCAGCCCATAAACTGTTTTTTTCAAAGATACGATTAGACTTATTTATTCCGGCACAAATTAATTTCTATGTTACAATAAAATAAATATTTTTATTTATTGGAGGAAATAGGTTTGGAAAATTTACCTTCGCCAATTGTATGTGAATTAGATTATAAAACAGATGCTATTTACAATATGGAAAAGAATCTGAATGAAAAGCAATTAAAATATATTTTAGAATACCCCACAGTATACATTGTAAATGATAAAGTTGGTACTCAACGTTTTTCGGTTTATATTGGCGAGACAACGAACATAAAGCGTCGGTCTTTTGAGCATCTTCAAAGTGATCCGATAGCTAGAAGTGATTGGAGAAAGTTAGCTGATTCGTCTACTGCAAAAATGTTTGTGATTGGCCATAATCACTTTAATAAGTCATTGACTTTAGATATAGAAAATAAACTGATGCAGTACATGTCAAGTGTAGGGATAGTTGATTCTGTGTATAATCGCCGTTATAATCAGCAAAATCAGTATTATACGTCTGATGAACTTGATAGCATCTTTTCGAAAATCTGGCGGAAATTACATAATAAAAATAAAGAACTGTTCCCAGTAGAAAGTGTCATAAGAGACTCAGCGATTTTTAAAGCTTCACCTTTTCATAAACTGACACAAGAACAGATGGATGCCAAAGAATTGATTATTATGAAAATTGAACAGGCACTGAATCGCCAAGAAGATAGCCAGTTAATTTTAGTACAAGGAGAAGCTGGATCTGGCAAAACGGTATTGATGAGTAGTCTATTTTATGAACTGCAAAATATTTCAAAAGAAAATGATAATGTTATTTTGCAAGGGTTAAGTTGTTATCTTTTGGTGAATCATGAAGAACAGGTGAAGGTTTATGAACAAATTGCAACTAAGCTAGGTATTCGAACCAAGTCAAATAAAGACGTAGTTTCAAAACCTACTCATTTTATTAATGTGAACGATCCTGAAGAAAAAATTGATGTGGTACTTATTGATGAAGCTCATTTACTCCTTACGCAGGGAAAGCAATCTTATAGAGGGAAAAACCATCTTAAAGATATTTTAGATAGAGCTAAGGTGGTTGTTGCTGTTTTTGATAAAAATCAAATTCTTACCACGGAACAGTATTGGGAAAGTAATGAATTACTTTCGATTGTACACAAGGTAAATTTACAAGGAAATTTGATAAATCTTGGCAACCAACTGAGGATTAATGCAGGTAAAGAAACCGTTGGCTGGATAAGAAATATTGTTGACAATCAACAGATTACTAATATTCCAACTGATACTACAGGTTATGATTTAGAAGTCTTTGCAGATGTAAAAAAGATGTACGAAGCTATACGAAAAAAAGCCGAAAATGAAGACTTTGGTATTTCTCGTATCCTAGCTACTTTTGATTGGCCCTATTCTAATCAAAATAAACCTAAAAATGATGAGTATTGGCGGGTAAAGATTGGAAAATGGAGTTTGCCTTGGAATTTGCAATTAAAACCTCCTAAGAGAACCCGGGTAAATAAACAACTTTCATGGGCTGAACAAAGTCAGACAATTAACGAAGTAGGATCAACATATACAATTCAAGGCTTCGATTTAAATTATGCAGCAATCATTATTGGACCATCTGTAAAATATAGAGATGGAAAAGTTATTTTTGACAAAAAGGCTAGTAAAAATAAAAAGGCTACCCAAAAACGGGGTGGCAAAAAAGATGTAGCAGAAGATTTATTAAAAAATGAACTGAACGTTTTGTTAACCAGGGGTGTCAACGGTCTATATATTTATGCAGTTGATGATGAACTTCAAAATATGTTGCTGAAAGCTCAGAGAGGAGAGCTGAAAAATGAATGAACTGAATGAACTGATTAAAAAAATAAATAAATTTAGAGATGAAAGGAATTGGCGTCAATTTCATAATGAAAAGGACTTAGCAATTTCTATTTCTTTAGAGGCTTCTGAATTGTTAGAACTTTTTCAATGGAAAACTTCTACTGAAGTAAAAGAAAAAAAGTTAGGCAGAATAAAAGAGGAATTAGCAGACGTATTGATTTATTCATATATGATGGCAGATAACTTAGACTTAAATGTAGAAGAAATTATTGCTGAAAAATTAAAACTGAATGAAGAAAAATATCCAATCAATAAAGCCAAAGATAAAAATGACAAATATACAGAGTTATAGCTTTGTAACTAGTGTATTTAATAATAAAATAATGAACAACTTACAAAATGTTGAAAGAAGTCATATAAAATTTTAATGAGAAAGTGGGAGTTAAAATGGATGATTTGTTTATGTTGTTATTGTTGGTAAGTTTTATTTGTTTGTTACTAGGGTGCTACCGTGTAGTAAGAGGGATTATAAAAAAGATGGAAAGTATCCTAATAATAAACGATTAATTGTTTGTTCTTTATTAGCTGGTGTTATTGCTTTTACTGGAGTCGGAATTACTGCTCCCGAAGAGATGGAAACTAGTTCCGCTGAAAAAGCAATAGAAACTACAACAATAAGTACCCAGTCTTCTTCAGAAGTACAGGCTTCAAAAGAGAAGGAGGAGAAGAAAAAAGAGGAAGAAGAAAAACAGAAGAAACTAGCTAAAGAGAAGAAGAAAAAAGAGGAAGAGAAGCAACGAATTGAAGCGCGACAACGCGAGGAGGAACAATTTCAACAAGCTCAACAGCAGGATGATGTTGGGGAGATGGTTTATGTGACTCCAACTGGAGAAAAGTATCATACTCATCCTCATGGAAACGGTGATTTTTCTCAAACTACTTTAGAAAATGCACAATCAATGGGATTGGAGCCTTGCAAGGTTTGCTACTAAACAAATATCAGGGGTGTTAATATGAAATTTGGTATAAGAAAGCCGAGTATTAAAAAATCGATTTCTTCAAGAACCGTTGGTAAATCAAAGCGTAAAATAAAAAAATCTCTTTCACCTACATACAGTAAAAAAGGTACAGGTACTTTGAAAAAACCTTCTCGTTCTACAAAAAATAAGATTTATAACAAGACGACAAGAGGACTTTTTAAATAGAGAATGGATTAATATTGAGTAATACAGAAAAGAGATTTACAATGAAAAAGTTTACTAAAGGGCGATTATTAGGAACGTTAAGTTTATCGTTTTTAGATGTAGTGCAAGTATTTCAGAAGAGGACTTAAAAGCTAACGATTGGTCTAACGAACCTGAGGAAGAAGATGTTCCTAATATGGTTACCTCTTTTTCTGATCATGTCATGTCGTTAAAAGTTGATGTGGATAGTATAGAGTCAACGGCTACGGACGAATGGGAACAAATGGGAGAAGAATTTGCTAAAGAGCTATCTAGTGAAATGAATTTTAAATTTGAATATATACTAGACGATGGTCAAATTACGCTGCAAGACACAGATAATGAAGATGAAAAAAATACTTATGAAGTTTCTGAAGAAGATAATAATGTGATTTTTACGCCAATGGATGACTCAGATGAAGATGTTGAAACCATAACGTTGCAACCAAAGGAAAATGAGAAGCAAATATTTTTATGTATAAAATAAGGAGAAAAACCGATAAGTTATATACTTAAATTTTTTGATAGTATTAATTGTTTTTAAGATATAAAATAAAAAGACGCTGAAAGTCTGTAATACACAAACTTTCAGTGTCTTTTTCATTTGTTAAAGCGGTTTTAACTTGATTCTTTTCGTTAAATAAGTCATAAATTGCAACAAGTAAACAATTCTCTGTTAATACTTGTTGCAAAGAAATGTAATATTCAAAAATAAGTTATCTGTCTATAATAAAAATGTATTCATGATAACGCTAACATAATTGAAGCTTTTTAAGATAGGATGTGCGTATCATATGTTAACGAAACGACAAAAAGATTTACTTGAATTATTAGAGTCTCAAGATGACTTTCTAACGGTGGAATTCATAGCTAACAAACTAGGAGTGTCAAAAAGAACGATTCATTCAGAATTAAAATTGTTAGAAGGATACATCCAAAGTTTAGGTAAATTTTTAGAAAAGAAGAGAGGTGTTGGAGTTGCACTTAGTGAGCTAAAAGAAACCCCTTTATCAAAAGAAGATGGTGAATTGTCGGCTGTCTATGATACTGTGACACGAAGAACTGAAATAATGAGGAAACTATTATTTGAAGAAACACCGGTAAGTTTTAATTTTTTGTCTGAAATTTATAGGGTAAGCAAAACTTCCATTATAAAAGATTTCGAATTTATTATGAAGATCCTTAAGGCAGGTTCTAATATCGAACTTAAAAGCGATATATATGGCACAAGAATATCTGGAAGTGAAATTGATATTCAAAAAGCATATTTACAGTTTAATCGCTACATAATAAGTAATTCGGCATTTTATTACGAAAACACAGTAACAAAAAAGTTAAATTTACTGACGTCATATTATGGTGAAAAGATTATTACTGTATGTACAAATATTTTATATAACTATGTACGAGACAATAGTAACGCGATTTCAGATTACTATGTGCAGAATGTGTTAAATATTTTTATCATTTTAGTCTTTCGTAATTTGAATGGATATCATATTCAAGAAAATACAGAAACAGAAAATTATGATTATACTTCATTTTTTGAAGAAAGTGCAGTCAAACTTTTGCATAAGGCTTCATTAAGATTAGACTTTTCCTATACTAATGAAGATGTCACATATTTTTCACAACATTTAATAACTAATAGATTTGAGCCTTTGCCAGAAGAAAATATTGATAGCACACTCGTTAATAATCTTTTGACTCAGGTCTCAAAAGCATTGAACATTGATTTTTCTAATGATAAAAAACTAGAAGAACAGCTAATAAATCACATACCACCAATGATTTATCGCTTACAAACTGATAATAAAACAGAAAACCCCTTTACTGAACAGATAAAAACAGAATTTCCATTAACCTTTAATGTAATTTGGCTTGTTCTTAGTGAATATGAAAGACAACTCGAAATTTCATTTAATGAAGACGAGATTGCTTTTCTTACAATTTATTTTCAGTCAGCAATTGAAAGGGCAAAAATAAACAGAAAAATATTGATAATTTGTCAAATGGGAATTGCAACATCGGAGCTTTTAATGAATCGAATTAAAAATATTGTACCGTCTTTTGACACAATAGAAGTTGCTTCGGTAGCAGAGTTGGGACACATTGATACGGATCAATTTGACCTAATTATTTCGACAATTAAAGTAGATATACCTGGAAAGAAAATCATACTTGTTTCACCATTTTTAACGGATACAGATAT
This sequence comes from Tetragenococcus solitarius NBRC 100494, assembly GCF_001544195.1. Lineage (GTDB taxonomy): Bacteria > Bacillota > Bacilli > Lactobacillales > Enterococcaceae > Tetragenococcus > Tetragenococcus solitarius. The sequence continues at coordinate 21,377 of NZ_BCPY01000014.1, read as the reverse complement.
AGAGAGGATAAAAAATTCGGGTTATAGACTAAACAATATTGGTAAAGTGAATCCATTGGTCGACCAACATCACTTAAAGAAGTTTATCAGTTTGGAGTTTATTTTTGTTAATTCGACTTTTTCTTCTAAAGAAGAATTATTTGAAGTTATAGGTGAAAAGTTAATTAAAAAAGGAGTGGTAGAGCAGAAGTTTATTTCTGGACTTCTTCATAGAGAAAAATTAGGGGGGACGGATTTACCTTCTGGCGCAGCTGTGCCTCATGGAAATCCTAGATATGTTAATCAGACGAATGTGATAATCGTGAAAAATAAACAAAAGTTTAAATGGGATAAATATTATACAGATATTATATTTTTAATTTGTATTGCTCCACAAGATACTTTGGAAACTCGAAGAATCTTGTCGGATATTTATAACATAGTAAATAGTCCTAATATATTAAAACAAATCAGACAGAAATCTTCAAAAAAAGCTTTATTGAGGAATTTAGGGAGTGAATAAGATGGGAGAAATTCAAGAGAATGGTAGAGGCGTAATTTCGGAGGAGATGATATTTTTAGACAAAAACTTTGAAAGTCAAGAAGAAGTCCTTCGTTTTGTTGTAAAGCAAGCTAAAACGAACGGTTATGTAACAGATGAAGGGAAACTTTATAAAGCAGTAAAAAAGCGTGAGCAGGAAATATCTACTGCTATCGGTTACTCCATTGCAATTCCACATGGTAAGACCGATGCAGTTACACACCCATTCATTGCCTTCTTACGAACAACAAAAGATATAGAGTGGACAAATCAAACAGAAGGAACGGTACGGTTGGTATTTCTTATCGGAGTTCCAGAAAAAAGTGAAAATAATCTTCATCTAAAGTTTATTTCTCAACTAAGTAAAAAATTACTAGATGAAAATTTTAGGGAGAAGCTATTGAGACAAGTTGATAAAAATAAAACATTTAAACAATTAAATTTAATTGAAATATAGGGAGGAAAACGTAATGAAAATAGTAGCAGTAACCGCATGTCCAACTGGAATAGCACATACTTATATGGCACAGGAAGCTATCGAAAAAGAATGCCAAAAAAGAGGGTATGAAGTAAAAGTAGAAACTCAAGGAAGTATGGGAATTGAGAATGAATTAGAGCAAGAAGAAGTTGATGCAGCAGATATTGTGATTTTGGCTATAGGGATAGGAATTGATGGAGAAGAACGATTTGAAGAAAAAGAAAATGAAGGCAAAGTTATCAATGTAGATCCAGGAGAAGTGATTAAACATCCTGTTGAGACTATTGACCAAGCGGAAAAGATCTAATTCTGTTTAAAGGAGCAAAACAAAATGAAAAAAAAGAATAAGTTTTTTAAAGATTTACAAAAAGCTTTCAACACTGGGGTTTCTTTTATGTTACCGGCTGTCGTCGTAGGTGGGATCTTTCTAGCGATTGCTTTGGCAACAGGTGAAGCTACTGACGCTGGGATGGAAGTTACAAATCCTTTTATGAAAAATTTAAACGATTTAGGTGCTGCTGGTTTTGCCATGATGATCCCATTACTTTCGGGTTATATCGCTAATACATTAGCGGGGAAACCCGCTTTAGCACCAGCTATGATTTTAGGCTATGTGGCTAACAATCCAATTGGAGAAGGGGAAGTCCAAACTGGATTTTTAGGAGCTATGATTATGGGTGTTGCAGTAGGATATTTTGTACGTTGGTGTAAAACTTGGAAAGTGCCAGCAACAATTCGTACAATTATGCCAATCTTAATCGTACCTGTGCTTACAACTTTCGTTTTAGGAATGATTTATATTTATATAATCGCAGTCCCAATTGGAGCTGCAATGGATTGGCTAGTGGAAGTATTAAGCCAAATGCAAGGTAGCAGTGCGATTGTCCTTGGGTTAGTGATAGGTGCGATGACTGCAGTAGATATGGGTGGTCCAATTAACAAAACAGCAACAGCTTTTACTTTAGCTTTGATGTCAGAAGGTGTTTATGCACCCAACGGAGCGCATCGAATTGCAGTCGCAATTCCTCCTTTAGCTTTAGCAATTTCAACTTTTATTGATCGTAAAAAGTATACACCTGAAGATAAAGATCTAGGTATCTCAGCTTTCTTTATGGGGCTAATTGGAATTACAGAAGGTGCTATTCCTTTTGCTGTCAAAGATATTAAACGAGTTCTACCGGCGATTATCATTGGAAGTGCAGTTGGTGGAGCTTTAGGAATGGTTAACGGGGTGGAAGCTTTGGTCCCCCACGGCGGGTTGATTATTTTGCCTGTAGTTAATGGAAAATTATGGTATTTCTTGGCTATGTTAATTGGAACATTGGTAGCAGTTGCTATCTTACATTTTACTAAGCTTAATATAGACGATATTGAGAAAAAATAAGAGTAAACAGAAGTGACTTGTTTTATTAAATTAAAAATTGGAGATGAAAAGAATGGAAAAACTACCAATCAAAACAGTTGTTGAAGGCCTTCTTAAGTTACAAAAAACAGGGGAAAGTGCCACTATACTAGGGGTAGGTCCCATGTCTAGAAATTGTGTTCAAGCAACTTTAGAATTATCTCAAGAAGACGACTTTCCAGTGATGTTTATCGCTAGCAGAAATCAAGTTGATGCAGATGAATTGGGTGGCGGATATGTTAACGGCTGGAATCAATTCACCTTTGCAAAAGCAGTTGAAGAAGTGGCAGAAAAAATTAATTATGATAATTTATACTACCTGTGTCGTGACCATGGAGGTCCTTGGCAACGTGATAAAGAAAGAAATGATCACTTACCCACAGATGAAGCAATGGCGCTTGGACAAAAATCTTATGTGGCTGATATTGAAGCGGGCTTTGACTTATTAATGATCGACCCTACAAAAGATCCATTTGAAGTTGGGAAGGTTATTCCGTTAGATACTGTTTTAGAAAGAACAGTTGACCTAATTGAGTTTTGTGAAAAAGAACGTAAGGCGCGTCATTTACCTGAGATTGGTTATGAAGTAGGGACAGAAGAAACAAATGGAGGATTGACTTCGACAGAAACCTATGAAAAATTTATCTTACGATTAAAAGACGAATTAGAAAAACGTGCTTTACCAATGCCAACGTTTATCGTAGGACAAACAGGGACGTTAACTCGTAAAACAGAACAAGTAGGTACATTTAATTTTAAAAATGCTTATGATTTGGCTCAAATGGCGAAAAAATATGGCGTCGGTTTAAAAGAACATAATGGCGATTATCTAGATGACGTTACTTTACTAGAACATGTTCCATCAGAAATTACAGCCACTAATGTAGCGCCTCAATATGGGACAGAAGAAACTCGAGCTTACTTGAACCTTGCAGCAGTTGAAGCAAGATTAGTTGAAAATGGACTAATTAAAGAAGCATCTAACATACGTGAAACATTATTAGTTCATGCAATCAATAGTGAACGTTGGAGAAAATGGATGGTTGGCGAACAAAAAGATCTAACAGTTGATCAAATTTTAAATTCTAATGACGATCAACTACAAGCGGAAATATTAGATATTGCTGGTCATTATACGTTCAATGATGATGAAGTTAAAGAGGAAATTGAAAAGATGTATCACAATCTTAAAGAGCAAAACATTGACGGGCAGCGCTACGTTGTTGATCATATCAAACGTCCAATTCGTGATTATGTTGAATGTTATAAATTAGAAGGTGTAACCACCCGAATTGAAAATACTTTAAAAGTATAATAAATTTCTAAAAATTTAACACTGGCTAACTTTTAAGAACCGCTGTAAGAAGTAGTATCATTCTTTAAACGATTAGATTTAAGGGTTATTGTTATTTGTAACAATTACACAATAGGTTGTTGTATCTATATATTAACTATAAAGATAAGGAACTCAAATTTATGCAAGCTATATTTTTCGATGTTGACGATACATTATATGATCAATTACGACCTTTCAAGCAAGCCTTTGAAAAGCATTTTGATTTTAACGATGTTCCCTTAGAGCCGTTATATACTACTAGCCGAAAATTAAGCGATGAAGTTTTCCATTTAGTAGAAAATGGACAGATGGATATACAAGAGATGCATGTATATAGAATTAAGCAAGCTTTAGCATATTTTGACAAAGACATTTCGTATAAAGAAGCTGTTATGTTTCAAAAAGATTATGAGAATTTTCAAGAAGCAATCACACCATTTCCCGATGTGATAGATCTATTAGAACTTTGTTGCCAAAATAAAGTAGCTATGGGGATTATAACTAACGGACCGTTAGTTCATCAAAAAAGAAAAATTGAACAGTTGGGTATTATAAATTGGATACCAATAGAAAATATAATTATTTCATCTGAGGTAAACGTAGCAAAACCAGATACTCGGATTTTTCGCTTGGCAGAATCAAAAGTACAATCAACGAATGAGCAAATTTATTATGTGGGAGATTCATTTAAAAATGATATTATTGGCGCAAAAAAGGCGGGGTGGAAGACTATATGGTATAACCATAGGCATCATAAAAAGCTCCCTAATACTGTGAATTCTGATTATACAATTACAAGTAAAAATAAGCTATTTGAAACTTCGCGTAAAATTGTGTTGGGAACTTAGATATTGTTTTTTTGATAAGGAAGTCTAATTATGAAGAGAGTTTTTGTTTTTGATATTGATGATACTTTATACGACCAATTACGTGCTTTTAAACGAGCAGTTGAAAATTTACAAATAGGTAACCAAAAAGCTTTAGATATACCTTCGCTTTATCAGTTGATGAAAAAATATGGAGATGAAACTTTTTCTTCAACGGGTTTTGACAAAGAAAAGTTAAGGGAAATGCACGTGTTCCGTATTAAGCGAACACTTCAAGAATATGGAATTAAGATTAATAGCAAACAAGCCATGCAGTTCCAATTAGATTTTGAGGAGTATCAAAATGACATTGAATTATTTCCAAGAATGGAAGAACTCCTAGACTTACTTGTTGCAGAAAAACAAGTTGTTGGGGTTATAACCAATGGAACTATAGATAAACAGGTAAAAAAAATTAAAGCATTGAAGCTTCACAAATGGATTCCTAAAAATAACATTTTAATCTCAGAATCGATAGGCGTTTCAAAACCTAAAAAGTCGATTTTTAAATGCTTTGAAAAAGCATTAAGTTTATCTTCAAAGAACGAGATTTATTACATTGGAGATAATTATTTGAATGATGTCCTCGGACCAAAAGCTGTTGGTTGGAATACAATTTGGGTTAATTATAGAGAGCACAATAAGCCAATAGGATGCAAGGCAGATTATATTGTACAAGATCCAAAAAGCTTATATGGCCTCATAGCAAAACTTATTAAAACATGATCTTAAACTTTTTCTGAAGGCCTACAAACTATTAAACTATTCCGAGTTTTCTCAAGGCATTTTATTCAATAACACTAAACTTCTGAAAATGAAACTCTATTTTCTTTCTTATCAATAAACAACAAATGCAAGAACCAGTTCAGATATGTTTCTGGTTCTTGCATTTTTATAGTTTACTTTAATTATCTTTAGTTTTTTAACGTATTTTGTGCTCCAATGACTATGAATATATTATCGCTAACGATGATAATGATAATAATGTTGAGCTTTTCTGATCGTAAGCTATTGTCTATTCTAGGGTCGCAATCAATAATGATAATTTCCTTTGTATTTATTTTTTGTGAAGTTTTTGGATAGGTCCAAGCTCTTGTATTTGGTTTTATGAACAATTGTTTAGTATATAATATCGAAGGAATAAGGTAAGTAGTTGGATGGTTATTTTATTTTGTAAGCGCTTCACCCGGTTTCTTCTGTTGCCGATATAGCTAACAAATTTTCCCTAAATCACATGTTTTATCTTGAAAATTGTAACCGTTTCGTTTACACTAAGCTTGTAGTAATAAATCCGAATAAAAAAAGGCACTCCCTGCATCAGTTGGCGCTGATACAAGGAGCCTTGACCAATCATCAACTATAGAACTGACTGATCAAGTTGCCATAGTCAATGCAACGCATCGACTTCCTTTATTATAGTCAAAATGAAAGCATTTTTCTAGTGTTTTCTGTTAATTTTTTGGCTTTTGAAAGTGATTGAAGTATGCTTATTTAACTATGTCAGAGGTATTGGACAGTTTTGTCTGGTAGCTCTTTTTTTATTGTTTTCAATAAAGCAAGCCTGGATTCGGATTTATTGCTGCTTTTTTAAAAACTGTGTTTAGCTAGCATGGTTTTAAAAATAGTGAATTGACATGTCATACTATTTTGAAAGCGCTAAAAAATAAATATTAGGGGGTAACGTGAGGCTTAACCTGAATTTGGATCTATGAATATATGGATCGGATTCGGGCTGTTTTTATATAAAAAACAAAGGAGTGTTAAAATGTCAGAAAAATATTCACAATTACAGATTGAAAAAGCTGCAAAAAACGTTCGTAAACATGTTTTAAAAATTACTCTTGAAAGAAATGGTTGTTACTTGGCTCAGGCTTGTTCTTCGGCAGAAATTTTAGCTTCTCTTTATATGAGTATTCTAAATCTTTCAGAAAGTAAAGGACCACAAATACCTGGGAAATTTCCTGGAACGCCTTCGAAAAATAATATGAATTATATTCCCGGCTCTGCATATAATGGTAGTTCTGATGCCCCTTACGATCGGTTATTTATTTCACCAGCTCATTACGCAGCACCGGTTTATTCAGCTCTTGTTGAAGTCGGTAGATTATCTGAAGAAGCTTTAGAATTTTTCAATAAAGATGGCTATAGTATGGAAATGATTGGTGCAAATCATACTCCCGGATTTGAAAATGCTGCAGGGACACTAAGCCAAGCAATAAGTATTGCAAGTGGAACTGCTTATGCAAGAAAATTAAAAAAACAAAGTGGTAGGATATTTGTCTTTATGTCTGATGGTGAATTGGAAGAAGATCAGCTATGGGAAGCTATTCAAGCGGCAGCCTTTTATAAATTAGATAATTTAGTTTTACTAGTTGATATTAATGGCCAACAAGTTGAAGGATTTACCAAAAATATTATGAATATTGAACCACTCGAAGAAAAATTTAAAGCATTTGGTGCAAAAACTGTCAAAATTGACGGGCATGATGTTAAGGAATTACAAGAAGCTTGTCAAATGAGAGAAAAAGGAAAACCGTTAGTTGTATTATGCTACACCAATCCGACTCAAGGAATCCCTTTGTTAGAGCATCGTAAAGGGCAAATGCATTTTATTCGTTTTAATGAAGAAGAATCCAATGAATATCTTAAGTTTTATCAAAATATGTGAGGGGGAAATAGTGTGCAAATAGAAAAAAACGTACATTCGAATAACATCATTCAATTCGCTGAAAATCATAAAGAAGTGTTGGTAATGTCCGCCGATTTGGGAACTTCGTGTGAAGTGGGAGAATTCGCTAAAAAACTACCTGAACGATATTTATCAATGGGAATAGCTGAACAAAATATGTTGGGCTGGGCTGCTGGTTTAGCCAAAGAAGGCTTTCGTCCGTTTCTTCATACATTTGCTGTTTTTTTGTATAGGAGACCACTCGATCAATTGGAAATGTCCATTGCGTATCCTAATTTACCAGTAGCATTATTAGGTTTTGTACCGGGAATTACTACGCCTGGGGGTATTACTCATCAGTCAATTGAAGATGTAGGAATTATGAGGACAATTCCTAATATGAATATTTTTGACTGTGGCGATGCTACTGATGTTGAGTCTGCTTTGGAAATTTGTAGGGAAATAAACGCTCCAATTTATGTGCGTATGTTAAGAGGAGCGGTTCCACGTTTATTTGATCCTAATGAACCAACAAAATTTAATAAAGGTAGACTTCTCAGTGAAGGAACAGATATTGCTTTATTCTCTAGTAGCATTTGCACTGAAGAAGCGATGCGAGCTACCAGTTATCTTGAAAAGCAAGGACTATCAGTGCAACACCTCCATATTACTACATTAAAACCATTCACTGACCCATTAGTGCTTGAAACGCTAGAAAAGGTTAAATATGGAGTAATAACTATGGAAAATCATAGTGTCATTGGTGGTTTAGGTACTTCAGTTGGTGAGGTATTGCTAGAAAATAGGATTAATAAAGAATTGATAAAAATAGGTATTAATGATGAGTGGACTCATGGAGCTGCAAAGCCTTATTTAATGAAGAAGTATGGGATAGATGCGTTGTCTTTAATTAAAGCGGTGGAAAAACTAGTAGATGATGAATTTGATGCTACTGAAGATAAGTTGGAAGCTATCCGCTTAGAAGATTACGATAGAGTTTAATATAAGATAATTATCCTTATATCTCTATATGTTGACGAGGTGAAGTATGAAAAGTTTATTTAATAAAGAGCTTGTATTTTTAGATATTGAAGCGTCTAACACAGATGAATTATTTAAGATAATCGCAGACAATCTTAAAAACAAAGGGTTTGTAAATGAAAAATACCATGACGGTTTAATAAATCGTGAAAAAGATTTTCCTACTGGGTTACAATTGGAAGACTACGGCGTTAGTATCCCGCATACAGACCCTGAAACAGTTAAAAAAGACTTTATTGCTGTAGTAAGACCTAGCTTCCCTATAACGTTTTCCTTAATGGAAGATAATGATAAAAATATACCTGTGGATTTATGCTTTTTTATTGGATTAAAAGATGGAAAGAAGAGTCCATTAGTTTTAGTGGAATTAATTTCGTTAATACAGAATCATAAACTGATATTGTCTGTATTAAATGAAAATAATAGAGAAAAAATAATAGAGAAAATACAAGAGGTGAGTTTTACATGAAGAAAACGATTATTATAGCTTGTGCAACAGGGGTTGCAACTTCGACAGTCATTGCTAATAGAGTGGAAGACTTATGTAAGAAAAATGATATAGAATATCAGCTAATTCAATGTAAAGTTCCTGAAGTGGGAAGCTACGAGGACCAGGCAGATTTAATCGTTACTTCTGGAAAAAGTCCCAGAAAATTTAAAGCGGTTACAATAAAAGCTACTTCATATATTACTGGTATTAATGATGAACAAACAGATAATGATATTATTAATGCTTTACAAAACAGTTAAATAAAAATATATGAGGGAGAATGAAAATGAAGATTATCACCGATGTAGTCAATTATGTTATTGGATTGGGCGCCAGCGCAATCCTTTCTATAACGCTTTTAATTTTAGGTTTAATTTTTGGACTAGGTTTAGGAAAATCTATTAAAGCAGGAATTACTGTTGGGATTGGCTTTGTTGGAATTAACTTGGTTATCGAGTTATTAACGAGTGAAGTTGGTGAAGCGGCTCAGTTAATGGTTAAACGTATAGGTCTGAATCTAACTGTAATTGATGGCGGTTGGCCGTCCGCTTCAGCAGCTGCTTGGGGTTCTCCGATATCAGCACTTTTGATAGCAGTTTGCTTATTAGTAAACGTTATTTTAATTATATTTAAAGTGACTAAAACAATGTATGTCGATATTTGGAACTATTGGTATTTTTTATTTGCCGGATCCGTAGTTTATACGATTACAAATAATTTATTAGCAGCTTCTATAGCGGCTGTTCTACTAATGATAGTTCATTTAGTTATGGGAGATTTGCTGCAACCTTATGTTGAAGATTATTTTGAAATTGATAATGTTACTTTACCGACCGGTTCTTCGTTAATGTGGGTACCTCTAGGTTTTGCTGTTGATTGGATATTAGACAAAATTCCAGGTATAAATAAAATTAATGTGAATTATGAAACCATTCAAAAAAAGTTTGGAGTTTTTGGTGAACCTATGGTAATAGGTGTTGTTATTGGTATAATACTTGGTTTTCTAGCTGGATATGATGTGGGCCAAGCATGGCTATTAGGGATAAACATGGGTGCTGTTATGTTGATTTTGCCAAGAATGATAAAAATTCTATTGGAAGGGTTACTTCCTATCTCTAATGCTGCTCAAGTATTTTTACGTGATAAATTTAAAAACAGAGAACTATTTATTGGGTTAGATTCTGCCATTTCTTTAGGTGATTCTGCTGTAATATCTTCTGCTTTAATTCTAGTTCCAATAATGATCATTCTAGCATCTATTTTACCTGGAAACAGAGTGTTACCTTTTGGAGATCTTGCTTCAATTCCTTTTTATGTTGCTTTTATAACCGCTCATAATAAAGGAAATATTTTTAAGACCGTGATTACAGGTACGGTAATGATGATTTTAACTTTATATATGGCTACTAATTTTGCCTCTGTATACACAGAAATGATGAACGCGGCTAATTTTACTATCCCACAAGGAGTTAGTCAGATGTCGAGTATCACTTCCGGCGGTAGTCTTTTAAATTGGGTAATACTTCAGATAACACAACTATTAAATTCAATTTTTTAATTATTGAAAGGATGAGATAATTGAAAGCTTTAATGAAATTGGAAAAAGGTTTCAACAATATGAAGGTTGTAGATATCGATGAACCAGAAGTGAAAGATGATCTAGTCAAAATTAAGGTTAAATACTGTGGGATTTGCGGCAGTGATTTACATGCTTATCAAGGGACTTATCCAAGTACAATTCCGCCTGTAGTATTGGGACATGAATTTGCTGGGGAAGTTGTAGATATTGGGCCAAAAGTTCAAAATATAAATATTGGTGATCGTGTAACGAGTGAAACAACCTTTGCAACATGCAATAATTGCGAACAATGTAAAACTAAAAATTATAATCTGTGTTCTAATCGAAAGGGAATAGGAACACAAGTTAATGGCGCTATGGCAACTTATGTCTTAAGTAGAGAAGAAAGTATTCACGTTTTGGGTGAAAATGTTTCTTACTTATCAGCGGCTTTATCAGAACCCTTATCATGTGGAGTACATGCTTCGTTAGAAAAAGTGGAAGTTCAAAAAGATGATGCTGTTTGTGTTTTTGGACCTGGCACAATAGGTATATTATTGGCTATGGTAGCTAAGTCAAAAGGTGCTAAAGTAATAGTGGCAGGTGTGACGAAGGATGAAAAAAGATTAGAGTTAGCAAAAACATTAGGTTTTATAGCTATTGATCAACAAAAAGAAGATTTAAAAGTAATTATTGATGAAAATACTCAAGAAAAAGGTGTTGATTTTTCCTTTGAATGTTCCGGAGCGGTCAAAGCATTAAATACAGCATTAACGTTAACTAAAAAGAGAGGAACAATCGTTCAGATGGGCGTTTTTGCTAAAGATTTTAATGAAATAGATACACAGTCTATATTACAAAAGGAAATAAACTACATTGGGTCAAGGTCACAAAAACCTTCTTCATGGAAAAAAACAATGAGGCTCTTAAGCGATCAGGTCATTTCTCCAGAGCAAATTGTTACTTCCATTATTTCATTGGACAATTGGAAAATTGGTTTTGAAAATTCAATAGCTGCTAATGATATTAAAGTAGTGATTGATCTAGAAAAAGATTGACTTTACTAATTATAAACGAAGCAAATTTTAAAAGAGATTGTATGTAAAAAGGAATTTACGCTCTGTACAAAATATACAAAAAAGCTAGACATTAAAAAAGTCCTCAACAGAGGACTTTTCAGTCTAAAGATCTTATAGTTATATTTTTTAACGCATAATTGTTGTTCGTTTTCTAATTAGCCGCCCTGCAAACGAAACAAAGATAACTGTCAATAATTTATCTAAATAATCTGTAGCAACTTGAACTAGAAATACAGAAAGAGCTTGATTCATTCCTATACCAGTTAATAATTGAACAACGATACTTGAGCCTGAAGAGGTAATACCGTTAAACAAAATGACAGTGATAATGGTTGAAAGAATGGTTCCTGGTAAAGAAATGGCTAAGGCAAACCACCAGCTATTTTTTATTTGCGTTGCTTGTCTTCGTTTGTATAATAGGCCAGCAGTTAGACCGATAACTAGTTGCACAGGCATAAAAAATAAAGAGAAGATATCTGTAGTTACGCCCATAAGTACACCGGTTGCTCCTCCGACAATCATTCCAGCGAGCGGGCCTAAAAAGCTAGCGGCGAGAATGGTACCTACAGCATCTAAATAAATTGGTACTCTTAACATTAAGATAAAATTACTACAAACAATATTTAAAACGATACAGATTGCCATAAGAACAACGGATCGGGTCTTGTTTTTTCTCATAATTTTCCCTCCAATAACTGAGGAAGAATTTGAGCAAGCTCGATTTCTTCTGCTTTACAAACTCGTGTTAAAAATATGTGCCAAAAAATGGCTGGATCCACCTCGGTCAAAAGGTAACAATTATTGGGTAACTGCCAAAAGTTGTGATCATCTACGATCGATTGTCCGCGGCCGAGCCCCAATGTTGCTACTTCCACATGACTATTAAAACCTTGAGCAAGTGATGAATCGAGCAAATAAGCAACAGTTAGAGGATCGTTGATTACGCAACCTAAAACTTTTTCATGTTCCCAGTGATAATCAAAATAAAACCGAGAAATTTGCTGAATAAAAGAATAAATTTGTTTGTTCGTATGTTTCATATATTCTAGAATTGTGGGGGTTAAGACAATTTTTCTAGTGACATCCAGTCCGACCATTTCAATTGGAACCGGGAATTCTTGTTCAAAAACAAATTTTGCCGCATCGGGATCACACCAAAAATTATATTCAGCCACAGGTGAACAATTCCCATGTGAGCGGTAATTGCCCCCCATTACAACAAAACGTGAGACTTGGTCAAAACAACTAGGATCTTCGTTTAAAGCAAGGGCAATATTTGTAAGAGGACCTAAAGCCAACACTATCGTTTCGGGATTTTGGTGGAGGGTCTCTTTTATAAAAAACACTGCGTTTTCTTGAAGGGAAGCCGATGAGACAGATGGGATTTGACTATTACCTAAACCATCTTCACCATGGGTGTCTTGCGCACTTTCAAAGGGAACTTTTAGCGGTTTTTCAGCGCCAATATATACTGGAATATCCAAACGATTGACCAGTTGCAAAACTTTTAATGCATTTTGTGCGCCAATACTTGCTGGCACATTACCGCTGACAATAGTGATGCCAAGTACGTTCAATTCTTTTGACTGTAAAGCCAGGAGTAATGCTAAGCTATCATCTATTCCTGGATCACAGTCAATAATAATATTTTTCTTTGTATTCACTTTCCTACCTCCTTGTGAAGTTCTTGGTTTTTTATCCTGGGAAGTTTCCGAACCAGTCCAGATATTTTTATCTGATTTTATGAATACTTATTTAGTATACAACATGAAAGAGGTAGTGTAAGTATAGAATCCTAAATTTCATGTAAATTGCACCTAATGTATTGGATAAATAGTTCATGAGGCAAGGTCGTCCATTTCCATGAGCTATTATATTTTAATAGAAATCAGTAATTTAGCCAGTTGAGATTCACTTTACATTGAGATACAATGAATTTGGAATTGGTAACGCTTTTTTATAGTAAGTAAAGGGGTGGATGTATTTATAAATTGGAAGAAAAGCTTAAATTAGAAGATGATATTAGCTAAAAGAGAAAAATAAGGGGATATTTGATTCTAACTAGATTTTATGTTTGTTGTTTTATAGAAAAAATAAATATTTGGGAGTAACTCATTCAAGGCTTAACCTGATTTTTTCAACGTTTATTGGAAAAGTTAGGTTTTTTATTATGTATTTTTTTGGAAATATTAGTGATTTTTTGAACATACTGTAAAAGTTTCTAGTAAATTAAAGGGGGAGAACTGGAGAACATGGACATACAAGTCAGTGCTTTGGGAGCTATTTTAGGTTTATTTATCGCGATCATTTTAATTTTTTTAAAGGTACCAGCTGTTTACGGACTTTTTATAGGAGCATTAGCGGGGGGAATATTAGGTGGAGCGTCTTTAGCTGAGACGATTGAACTGATGATAAGTGGAGCTCAGGATATGATGACAGCTATTTTAAGAATACTCGCTGCAGGAATTTTAGCGGGTGTTTTGATTGAAACTGGTGGCGCAGAATCTATTGCTCGAACCATTATAAATAAAATAGGTGAGGCAAAAGCTCTTTTTGCCTTAGCTTTAGCTACTTTAATTTTAACCGCAGTTGGTGTGTTTGTTGATATAGCGGTTATCACGGTTGCGCCTATTGCACTAATTATTGCTAAAGATGCGAAACTTAGTAAGACTGCGATTTTACTGGCAATGATCGGTGGAGGCAAAGCGGGCAATGTGATGTCTCCTAATCCAAATACCATCGCTCTATCTGATGCTTTTGCTACCCCTTTAACCTCAGTGATGCTTGCTGGTGTCATCCCAGGTATTGTTGCACTATTTATGACTTATTTCTTATCTAAGCGTCTAACAAAAAAGGGGATAAAAGTAGCTTTTAACAATACTAGTGAGAATGAAAGAATTGAGACAGAGTTACCCAGTTTTATAACTGCACTAGCGGGTCCTTTGACCGCCGTTGTCTTGCTTTCTTTCAGACCAATCTTTAATATTGAAATTGATCCGATGGTCGCATTACCGCTAGGTGGAGTAGTCGGTTCTATTTGTATGGGACAGTTGAAAGGCATCGTAAATCAAGCCAAATTTGGTCTAAGTAAAATGACCAATGTTGCAGTACTGCTTATCGGAACAGGTTTGATTGCTGGAGTTATTACAAATTCGACCTTAGGAGAGGTCCTAATTGATTTTATTTCTGATATGGGAATACCTGTCTATTTGTTAGCACCTTTAGCAGGTATTTTGATGTCAGGTGCAACGGCATCGACGACTTCAGGTGCCATCGTAGCTGGACAAGTGTTCAATACCACCCTGCTAGATTCTGGTATTTCTGGTATTTCTGGTGCTGCTATGATTCACGCAGGATCTACCGTATTAGATCATATGCCGCATGGGAGTTTCTTTCACGCCACTGGAGGAAGCGTTCAGATGACTTTTAGGGATCGGTTGAGGTTAGTTCCGTATGAGTCTTTAATTGGGCTAACTACTACAGTTGTTTCTGTGTTGATATTTGGTATAGTTGGTTGAGAGATCACTAAGTGCTAGAAAGGGTGAAAGTATGAAAATTGTCATTGCACCAGATTCATTTAAAGAAAGTATGACCGCTTTAGAAGCAGCAACGGCTATTGAAGGTGGGTTTAAAGAAGTGATGCCAGCTGAAAAGTATATAAAAATTCCAATGGCTGACGGAGGCGAAGGAACTGTCCAAACAATTATCGATGCAACGGGAGGCACCTTTAAAACGGTAAATGTAAAAGGGCCTCTTGGAGAGCCATTGAAAGCACAGTACGGTCTATCCGGAGATAAAAAAATGGCAGTGATCGAAATGGCAGCTTCATCTGGTCTCGATAAAGTAAAAGTCAACCAGCGCAACCCTTTAAAAACTACTTCCTATGGCTTTGGTGAATTAATAAAATCCGCTTTAGATGAAAATGTAGAGGAAATCCTTCTGGGGATTGGCGGCAGTGCTACTAATGATGGTGGAGCTGGGATGATCATGAGCTTGGGTGGAAGGTTGCTTGATAAAGATGAGCAAATGATCGAACCAACCGGTGAAGGCCTAAGAGATTTAGTGACAATCGATGTTTCCCAAATGCATCCCCGTATTAAAGAAGTTTCATTTAAAGTTGCATGCGATGTAGATAATCCTTTAACAGGACCAAATGGAGCGTCTTATATTTATGGCCCACAAAAAGGCGGCACGCTACCTATTTTAGAACAATTAGATCAGAATTTAAGACACTTCGCTAAGATTGTTCGAAAGCAAATGAACCAGGATATTGATTCACCATCAGGATCAGGAGCAGCTGGTGGCTTAGGTGCTGGCTTGTTAGGTTTTTTAAATGCGGATTTGCAAAAAGGTGGAGAATTACTAGTTGGAATATTGAAACTAGAAGATTCGGTAAAAGACGCCGATCTTTTGATAACGGGTGAAGGGAGTATTAACCATCAAACACGTTTCGGAAAGACACCTGTAGCCGTTTCTCATATAGGAAAAAAGCATCATGTTCCTACGATTGCCTTAACAGGTTCTTTAAACGAAGGCTACGAAACGGTCTATGAAGAAGGGATTACTGCCGTATTTAGTATTGTGCCGCAGTTGGCTTCTTTAGAAACAGCCTTAGAAAATGGCGCAACAAATTTGAAAGCTACATCAGCGAACCTAGCGGCCATTATCCAAGCCGCCAGAGCTTTGTAAAAATTAGAATAATAAAAATTAAACAGAAATATCCGAACTATATTTAGTATGGTATGCTGACCGTCATTTGTTTGAGCGACGGGCTTAACAGACCATAGGAGCAATCTCTTTATAGTTCGGATATTTTGTTATTAAAATAGCTTACATTACAATCTTTTCATTTTGTAGACAATATCTTTCTTATTTGAGATAGCGCCACAAAGTACTCCTGCTTATCTCTAATTCGTCGGCAGTTTTTGTTTTATTTCCATTATTGTCATCAAGCAGTCTTTTTATGATTAATTGTTTAATTTCTTCTAAGCTTTTATTACGTAATTCGTGTATATCAAAAGATTGAAGTACTTTTTCCT
This sequence comes from Tetragenococcus solitarius NBRC 100494, assembly GCF_001544195.1. Lineage (GTDB taxonomy): Bacteria > Bacillota > Bacilli > Lactobacillales > Enterococcaceae > Tetragenococcus > Tetragenococcus solitarius. The sequence continues at coordinate 4,900 of NZ_BCPY01000014.1, read as the reverse complement.
CATCATACATTGCTTCTGATTGTTTAATATAATGCTGGACCGTACTTTTGGAAATAAAAGCATTGGAAGTAAGAATAACCATTTTTTCAACTGCTTTTTTTAACTGTTCCATATTACCTGGCCAAGAATAGTTTTTCATTTCATCAAGCGCACTGGGCTCAAATCCAATGATATTTTTATTGTGGCGTGTTTTAAATTCATAAGTATAAAGACTGACGATCGAACCAAGTTCCTCTGTACGTTGGCGTAGAGGTTTGATTTTAAAAGACAATATATTTGATGCATCTAACAATGTTCGTAGTGCTATCTTTGTATTTTTATTTATCGTAAGTGAAAAGAACCAACGATTAGAACGATTAGGGGCTTGTTGAATAAAGGATATTAAATCTTTTAAATAAGTTATATTTGTATCACATATTCCTTCGACAAAGAAAGTTGTATTTTCATCATAAAATATTGAATTGGGAGAATTAAATAGGCTATTCCACTCATTCTTAGTGAAATGATTATTAAGATTAAGGGTCCAGTAATTCTTGGATTCTTCCCGGTTCATTATAATTTTTTTAATACTTTTTTTCCCAGTACCTTTTTCTCCATAAAAAACCAAATTTACCTTTTTATCCAACAATTTCTTTAGCGTTTTCATGTCGTCCCCAATAAAAATAGAACTATTTCTTTTCGTATTTTCTATACTAGAAGCCGCTTCTTTTATAAATAATTGGTCTTTGTTGAACGTCAGCTTTTCTTTTTTAGAATAAATAAGAAAGCCGTTTTTAAGCAAGATAGCTTCTATGTAAAAAAGATGATGGTTGTATTCTTCATAGGAAGATATTTTATCTTTTTTCTGTTCTTTCAATTTTAAAATAATTTTTTTTAAGAGGGGAAGTTGTTTCACAGTTTCATCGCTAGGATTGGCATAAATAAGATTTTCATCAGGATCAAATAAAAATACTGTCAAATTTAAATTCTGTAAAATCATTTCTTCATAGCGTTGTTTGTTCGACTGGTTAATAAAAATAGTTCCCATTGTGATTGCTTCTTCGATAGCATTAGTGATACTTTCTTCACCAGAGTCTATCAAGATGGCATTTAATTCATGCTCTTGAGCGATACGTGTGGTAATTTTGTCACCTATAACTAAAGTATAGTTATTTTCTTTTACTTTAGCTATTATTTCAGGCACTTCAGATTGTTTTGTAATCGTCATAACATCGATTTGTTTATCTAATACTTCAGAAAGAATTTCTACTTGTTTGGTAATATTAGCATAACCTACAAATACAAAATATTGGGTATAGTTTTCAATCATTTTTATGATACGCAAGATGTCTAATATGGATATATCAACTTCTATTACAGGTAGTTTACTGGCCGATTTGATTTCTTTGGCTGTTCCACCACGTGATATAATAATGTCAAATTTGTCCTCTTCTTCTTTAACTAATCGAACTCCATTGTCTAAATCACCTTCGTAACTTGTCAATTCAATTCCATCAAATTTTTGACTTACCTGATCAAATTTCTTTTTCAAATTTTCATATGGAGCAATGGCTAAAATTTTTAACACAATATATACACCTTCCGTTTTATTTTTGAACAATTTTTTATTAAAAAAGAAATTATTTTTTGAAAAAATCATAATTGTTTTAATTTTAAACGATTGATTTATTTTATTCAATTGTTTGATTTATGTAAACGGATTATATTCTTCTTATAATCTAGATTATATAAATTTTATGGAGGTTTTATTGATGGATATTCTTTTAAAAGTTAAAAAAATTCCTGGTGGTATGATGGTTGTTCCATTACTACTAGGTGCTTTGACTAACACGTTTTTTCCTCAATTTTTCGAGTTAGGAGGATTTACAGAAGCGCTGTTTAAAAGTGGTTCAACTGCACTTTTAGGAGCTTTTCTTTTTTGTAATGGAGCTCAAATTAATGTAAAACAGGCAGGAACTTCAGTATACAAAGGTATTATTCTTTTGATTACAAAAGTAGGGATTGGTGCGGTTTTAGGGATTTTGGTAAATCACTTTTTTGGTGTTGCTGGTGTTTTAGGGATAAGTCCTTTGGCGATTATATCTTCTTTAACAAATAAAAATGGTGGTCTATACGCTGCTCTAGCCGGGGAGTATGGGGATTCTACTGACGTAGGCGCGACTTCAATTATCGCTTTAAGCGATGGACCATTTTTTACAATGATTGCTTTTGGGGCCACAGGGTTAGCAGAAATTCCTATTTCAGCCCTTTTAGCAGCTGTTATGCCGATTTTAATCGGATTTATTTTGGGGAACCTTGACGAAAATATTCGTACATTTTTAGCGCCAGGAACTAGCTTATTAATTCCGTTTTTTGCTTTTCCTCTAGGTGCAGGGTTAAATTTGAGTCAACTTGTGTCGGCTGGAATTTCAGGAATTGTATTAGGTGTACTATGCGTGATTATTACAGGCTTTGCTGGGTATTTTGTTTTTAAGATTTTGAAATTTAAATATCCGCAAGTGGGGGCTGGAGTAGGCGCAACTGCTGGTAATGCAGTTGGTACACCGGTTGCAGTAGCTGCGATAGATCCATCGCTTAAAGTTGTTGCTTCCCAAGCAATCGCTCAAGTTGCAGCTGCGATTATAGTTACAGCGATTATATGTCCCTTTTTAGTAAGTTTTTTGGACAAATATGAGAAAAAAAGAAATAATATAGCAAAAGGGTGATGTCTTAGATGGAAAATAAATATTTAATTGTAGCAGATGACTTTACAGGTTCTAATGATACAGGGGTCCAATTAAAAAAGAATAACATTGACGTTGATGTTTTGCTATTCCCTTCTAAAGAACTTGTCGAAAACTCTGTCGTTTTAGACACGGAATCTCGAAGTTTATCAGAAGAGGACGCTTATCAAAAGGTAAAAACACTTACAGCTGATTTAGTTGAAAAAAACCAATTTTCAATTGTATACAAAAAAATCGATTCTACTCTCAGAGGAAATATTGCTCAAGAAGTCCGTGCACTGACAGAGGTTTATTCACCAGATATCATTGTTGTAGCGCCTGCTTTTCCTAAAATTAAGCGTACAACTAAAAAGGCTGTCCATTATCTTGATGGAGTACCCCTTATGGAAACCGAAATTGCAAAGGACCCATTAACACCTCTTTGGACCGATAACATTTACGAGCTTTTTGAGAAAGAATTTGAAAACTCAGTGAAAAACATTTCTACTAGAGAGCTAGAAAACTTGACAAGCTTGCCTGAAAATAAGGTTCAAGTTTTCGATATTGAAGAAGAACAGGATTTAGAAAAAGTCAAAGAATTGACTTTAAATGATTCGCGTAAAATTTTATATGTTGGTTCTGCTGGCTTAGCTGAATATTTGTTTAAAAGAGATGAATGGCCAACTTTGTCAGTTGTAGGAAGTATTAGTCAGGTCAGTCTGCAGCAAATGGAATACGCTAAAAATAAAGGCTTTCATGTGATTAATATTGAAATTAATGATTTAATCATTGAAGATCGAGTGGAAAAATATACAAAATTAGTGTGTGAAAGCTTAATGAGAAAACAAGATACGATCATAACGGTCACAAGAAAAAGACAAGATTATCTTGAAACCATTGAATTATTTAAAAATCTGGGGGTTTCGGATAAAAAAGAAGTCAGTCGTATGATTAAGGAAACATTGGCAAAAATCACCAAAAATGTCTTAGCTAACACCCCTGTTTCACGCCTATTTTTGACGGGAGGAGATACTGCCATTGAAGTGATAAACGAATTAGGTGCAAAAGGATGTAAAATTCAAAAAGAGTTGTCTACTGGGATTGTTGAAAGCTGTTTAGTCGGTGGGAAGTATGAGGGTATGAAATTGGTCACTAAAGCCGGAGCCTTTGGTGATAAAGATTCTTTATATTCAAGTTTAAAACAATAAGAAAGGCTGATGAAATTGAATAAAATTATAGGCATAACAATGGGAGATTTTGCTGGAATCGGACCTGAGATAAGTCTAAAAGCAGTTGAACAAGATCATTATAAAGATAATGCTGTTATCTTTGGAACAAAAAGCATTATTGAGTATTATATGGATGTTTTGGCTATTAAAAGTGAGTTGAACGTTATCGATAACATCCAAGATTTCAAAGCAGGAGCTATCAATTTATTTAATGTCGTTGATATTGACTTTAGTAAAGATATGATAGGAAAAGTGAGTGCAGCTGCTGGAGATGCAGCGTATAAGTATATTGAAAAAGCCATAGAACTTTCACTAAAGGGAGACATAGGTCCTGTTGTAACAGCACCCTTAAATAAAGAAGCCCTTCATAAAGGAGGTCATCCATTTGATGGCCACACAGAAATTTTTGCCGAATTAACGAATACAAAAAAATACACGATGATGTTGTGGAGCGACAAACTAAGTGTTGTTCATGTATCTACTCATGTTCCGCTAAGAAAAGCCTGTGATCTGGCGACAAAAGAACGAGTGATGGAATGTGTGGATTTGGCAGAAGACGCAATGCATAAATTAGGAATTCAGGACCCTAAAATAGCGGTAGCTGGACTGAATCCGCACAGTGGAGAATCTGGTTTATTTGGCAACGAAGAAATTGAAGAAATTGAACCAGCTGTTAAAGAAAAACAAGAAGAGGGTAAGAATGTGAGCGGTCCAGTACCGCCGGATACAGTCTTTTTAAAAGCCACACAAGGAAAATTTGACATTGTGGTGGCTATGTATCATGATCAAGGACACATTCCTATGAAACTGATGGCTTTTGACAAAGGAGTTAACGTTACTTTAGGTTTACCGATTATACGGACTTCTGTGGATCACGGTACGGCGTTTGATATTGCTGGGAAAGGTATTGCAAGTGATGTTTCAATGATTTCGGCAATGGAATTAGCCTTTAGATTTGGGCTCTTTGTC
>NZ_BCPY01000013.1 GCF_001544195.1 Tetragenococcus solitarius NBRC 100494 | reverse complement strand
TAAATAATCTAACATCATACAGCCACCTAAAATAATAGCAGTGGGATTAGCTAAATTTTTGCCGGCAATGTCTGGAGCAGACCCGTGAACAGCTTCAAAGATAGCCATATTGTCTCCTACATTCGCTCCTGGAACAAGACCTAATCCACCAATAAGACCAGCCATTTCATCCGATAAAATATCCCCATATAGATTTTCGGTTACCACAACGTCAAATTGATACGGATTGATCACTAATTGCATCGCCATATTATCTACTAATACTTCTTTAAATTCAATGGTTGGAAATTCAGCTGCAATTTCGCGGGCAATATCTAAAAATAGTCCATCAGAAAGCTTCATAATATTCGCTTTTGTTACAACAGTTACACTAGCACGGTTATGCTCTTTGGCATACTCAAATGCACGACGAATAATTCGCTCTGAGGATTTTCTAGTAATAATTTTTATACTATGCATTTCGTCGTCAGAAATTTTTTCTTCGATACCAGCATACAAGTCTTCGGTATTTTCTCTAAACAAAACTAAATCTAATTTTTTAAATAGTGTTTCCATGGCACCAATCGATTGTATCGGACGGATATTAGCATATAAATCGTATTTCTTCCGCAATGTCACATTTACGCTACGAAACCCTTTGCCAATGGGGGTAGTCATAGGCGCCTTTAAAGCCACTTTATTTTGTTCTAAACTTTTATATACCTTATCTGGAATAAGTGTTCCGGTTTCTTCATAAACTGTTTGTCCAGCACGGACAACATCCCATACAATATCTGCACCTGAGGCATTTATAATATCCATTGCACCTTGTGAGATCTCTTCCCCGATTCCGTCTCCAGTTATCATCGTTACTTTCATTTTTTATCCCTTTCTTGAATACTATTATTTTTTTCATTAAATATTTGTAGTTGCTACATAAAGCCAATCAAACGAAGGCAACCTGAACCAACAACCAACCAAATAAATAAGTAGAACAGTCCCATAATAAAGCTTATTTTCCACCATTCATTCTGCGTAACATAGCCTTCTCCAAAAAGGACAGCTGCAGGACCACTCGCATAATGCGTAGTTGATCCACAAATATTGGTAATGTAGGCAAGCATTAAAGCCGCATACAGCGGTGGCGCACCAGAAGCTAAAGCGACGCCTAAAAATGCTGGGTACATGGCTGTAACATGAGCGGTTAAGCTAGCAAAAAAGTAATGGGTATAAAAGAAAGCTAGGCAAAGTGTAACGAATATAGCCACCCAACCCCAGCCAGACACTGCTGAGGCAATCGCATCACTGAACCAAGGAATAAATCCTAGCTCGTTTAACTGCCCTGCCATCATAACTAAAATCGCAAACCAGATTAAAGTGTTCCAAGCTCCTTTTTCTTGAGTAATATCGTTCCATTCCAAGATTTTCAATAATAGTAGTAAAGAAACAGCTATCAATGCTACCGTCACAGCACTTAAGTCAATAAACTGTCCTGATACCCACAAAACAATAGCCAAGACAAAAATCCACGTCATATTTTTCTCATCAAAAGTCATTGGACCCATATCTCTTCGTTTTCCCTTAGCCCATTCAGGAGCTCCTGGTGTTTCCTTTATTTCTGGCGGGTAAATTTTAAATAAAATCAACGGGATAGAGATTAACGAAAGTAGGCCCGGAACTAAAGCGCCTAAAAACCAATTCATCCAAGTAATCTCAATTCCAAAACCAGCCGCCAGTTCCTGTGCTAAGGGTTTAGTTGCGCCCGCTGTTAGAAACATGGTCGCCACAATTGTGTCCACATGATAAAGACAAGTGATTAAAAATGCCCCAATTTTCTTGCGAGTGCCATCTTGCGGTCTTGAATCATATGTATCTGCCAAACCTTGAACTATCGGCAACATAACGCCTCCGGTTCTTGCAGTACTACTAGGGATAGCCGGCCCAACCACAATATTTACGCCTGATATAGCATACACAAGCCCTAGTGTTTTCTTGCCAAATATTTCTATTCTATTAATGTATAGGCAATTCGAGTCCCTAAGCCTGTCTTTATGATTCCCTTGGACAGGAAAAAAGCTAAAACAATTAACCAAACGCTAGTCCCCGCAAAAGCATCTAAGGCCGTTTCTGTACTCAGCGGCCCTATAACTATCGTAATTGTTAAGCTGATTATCGCTATAGCGCCCATTGGCAACGGCTTTAAAATAATAGCTAAAATAGTGGTAATGAATATTGCTAACATATGCCACCCTTCAACTGGCACCTCTGCAGGTCTTCCCGGAAAGAACCAGATAATAACTCCAACCAATATAGGAATGAATAGGTTGATAAAAAACTGTCTGTTAAATTTTGATTCTGTCATTTCTCAAACCTTCTTTCGCCTAATTTTACTAAGTATCTCATGCTTTTTACTACGACGCTAAAAAAGTCTCAAAACTGTTCGTCCATTTGTCAACATAACTTTTATGTCACTTTTCGTAACTATCTCTATCTCTTTAAATCATGTTCCAGCGAATAAATAGCTATCTGCGTGCGATCTCGTAAATTTAGCTTATCTAAAATAATAGAAATCTGATTTTTTACCGTTCCTACAGATAAAAATAATTTTGCTGCAATTTCTTGATTATTCATTCCTTGTCCAATGCAAGCAATAATATCCAACTCACGTTTGGTCAGTGATTCATTTATCTCTAATTTTTCCGTTTGATCTTTCATTAAGGCAGGCATCACCTTTGCTGCGACATGATCTTCAATAACCAGTCCACCTGCTAGCGCACTTTTAATGGATCGATTCAAAACTTCTGCATCCCCATCTTTTAATAGATACCCATTTGCTTTATATTTTAATGCTTCTAATGCATATTCTTCATCATTAAATGTTGTTAACATCAGAATAATCACCTCAGGCCAACGTTCGCGAATTTTTCGTCCTGCTTCTAACCCATTCATTTCGGGCATGCGAATATCTAAAATAACAACATCAAAAGACTGCTTTTCACATAACGCGATCGCTTCTTTTCCGTTACTGGCTTCACCCGTTACCTGAAATTTTTCGTCTATTTCTATCATCAGTTTTAACCCTTGACGAACCAGTGTTTGATCTTCAGCAAGTAAAATATCAGTCATCGTTTTTCACCTCCAATGGAAATTGACCCATTACATGAAGTTCCCCTCCTAGCTGTCTTACCGTCAATCGTCCATCAATCTCAGATAAACGTTCTCGCATATTCGTCAAGCCGAATCCTTCTGTAATTGTAATTTTTTCTTTCAAAGGATGTGTGACTTGAAAACGTAGATCTCTTTGAGCAATAATTTGAAATTCTATAGCTGCTTGACGGCTCAAACTATGCCGCATCATATTGGTCAATGCTTCTTGAATCGAACGGTACAACGTAACGGATTGTTGGTTGGACAAAACGATTCCCAAAACACCTGTTTTCATTGTGATAGCGACTCGAAGCTGGCTTTCAGATTCTAATTTTCGTATCAGCTGTATGACCGCTTGAAGGCCAGCAGTATCTTCTGTCTTAAATGTTTTAACTGCACTTCGCGTGTCTGCTAAACTATCTTGTGCAAGTGTTTTTAACTGCATAAATGTTTTTTGACTTTCACTATCTTTTGCCTGCAATCTCGCCGCTTCAAGTTGCATCGTCAAAGCAGTCAAACGATGGCCTACTGAATCATGGATTTCTCTGGCAATTTGGTTTCTTTCTTCTTGTCTGGTAACCTTCTCCAAATCTCCTACTTGTCTCTTTGAAGCACGATATAGGCTATAAACAGATTCATACTTATCTTTATACCTTTCTTTTTCAACATCGGCTTGTTTCCAACTTATAACAAAAAAAGAAAAGAGAACAGAAGCCAATAATCCAATCAAAGCTAGCAACCATTCTTGATCAAGCAAAGGGGCCAAGACAATGATGAACGTCAGATACCCCAAATAGATAGATAATGACTTAGTAGATAAATAGATGCTGGCATATACGAGTAGAGTTCCAATGATTAGCCAAAGTAATAAAATATTTTCAAACATAGCTAAGACCAAAAGAGGTAATAAACACAAATCAATTATTTTATAGAGATTTTTTAAAATCGGGATGATGAAATAAAGAACAAAGAACAATGCGCTAAAAAGAAAAAAATTACTTGCGACACTCGTTGTGTATATTCCTAAAGCCCAAGTGATCAGCATCACGACCGAACTTATCCAAAAAAAGATCATCCTAGTCTCCTTTCTTTCCAAAAGCAATAAGAATGCGCTTTCCCAATAAGCTTGAATTTAATAAACTATTTCTAATCATTTTAGCAAACTATTGTACTATACCACCAGCTTTTTCTATTATTTATTCTAGTTAGTGTGTTGTTTATTCGTTTATTGAAGCTTTTTAACGAGATTTTTTCAATGATTGTTGTTGTACAGCGTCTTTGTGTTAAGTTCAACATCTTGTTCATTGAGATAAAGCACATTTAGCATTAACCGTCGAAGAAATGAAAAAGAAAAGAAAAAACAAAAAATAAATCTTTTATCGACCAAAGTTAATAAAATCCTTGGCTTTCTTAATAGCCAAAATGTGAAAACGTGAGCAAAATTACATCCTGCCCTGAAGGATGTAATTTTCCACCAGCGGTAAAAAGTCCGAAAACCTTACAAGATTGATTCAGTGAACTTCTGAAACTGACAGTAGAGTCTGGGTGGAAAAAGATTGGATCCATAATAGGAGTTGAAGCAGTATACTCTTTTGTCCTCCAATTTTTCTTAACTAGTTGATTTTCTTATGCTCTGCTTGAATATGCAAAGCTTTTTAATTTGTTAAAAAAGGAGAACCGATTATGAAAAAATTCTGCTCAAAAAACTGTTTTTGCCGCTATTTTGGCAATAGTCGCCTATTTATTAACGCTGCTTACATTTTCCCTTTACCCTTATGCCTCCATTTATTTGACTTATCCGGAATCCCTGAGATGATTGGTACATTTTTTTAGGTCCCAGCTCAGGTATCTTCGCTGTGTTGCTTAAAAATTTATTGAAAGTAACAACTGCGGTCTCTAGCTCTATGCTTACTGGTGAGGCAATGAACTTCAGTTATCTGTGGCCAGCTTGGTTGATTTATCAAAAGAAGCTGCTTTACTTGGAACAATTATCGGAACTTTTGTTGCAACAGTTATAGCTTGTTTAGCCAATGTCTATGTCATCCTACCATTTTATGGGAATTTATATCGTTGGCCCATGGAAGAAATTATTACGATGACAAAATCTGCCAATCCTTATGTAAATAGTGTTGCTCGATTAGTTATTATCGGTATTGCTCGTTTAATTTCATTAAAAATGGCATCACTAGCTTGTTGGTTGCGCTGTCTTTAGAACGTTTGAAAATCTTATTTAAAAAACAAAAACTTTATTTTTCAAAAAAGGATAGCTTTTAAACTTTCTTTGGTAGAAAAAAAGACCCACATGACGTGAGTCCTTTTAATTTCATTGAATTTGTGCATTATTTTAATAAAATATGATTCAACTTATGCAGTTACCCATTGGGAAGGACCAGCTGTATCATATAATTTTTGAGCTGCTGCGTCTTGAACCTCTTCAGGAGCATTTGCGGCAGGGCTACCTTGATATTCTGCTGGTGCTACAGAGTCCCATGTACTTTGTAGGAATTGGTATTTACCGGATGCACCAGAAGTTGGATTAGTTGCATGGATATCTCCACCTGATTCACGTTGCGCGATTTGTTTCAAGTGATCGTTTACTTCAACAGAAGATGAATCGTTAGAAGTGTCTGCTTCTTGAGCAGGTTGTTGTTCTGCTTGTGCTGGTTCTTGTTCAGTTTGCGCAGGTTCTTGTTCAGCCGGTTGTTGTTCTTGCACTGGAGCTTCTTGTACCGGAGCTTGTTGCTCTTGTACAGGTGCTTCTTGTTGTGCAGGAGCTTGTTTACTATCTCCGTCGGTTGGAATCGTTAATTCTTCGCCCACATAGATCATATTTTTATCTTTAATGTCATTTGCTTCGACGATTGAATCAATCAAACTTTTATCTCCTGTGTATTTAGTAGAAATTTTTGCTAATGTATCATTTGATTGAATTGTATAAATTTCATCCGCATTTGCACTTGTTGTGCCCACTGCAAAAACAGTACCTGCTGCTAATGCTGTTCCTAGTAATAGTTTTTTAAGTTTCATGAATGAATACCTCCAAGATTTTTTTAACTCTGTGGCTTTCAACCACGGTCCTTAATTTAACATACGCAGTGCTCTTGTGTGTTAATAGAAAATAACATTTCATTACTTTTATGACAATGCGAAAACAAATTGAAAAATTCAGAGGGAAAACTCTAGGGAAGATCCTTAAAAACTGCATTAAATCAGCATTTTACTATATCGAACTTTCAAGCAAAAAAAATAAACGTTATCTTTTTTTCGTTAAAATTTTTATTTGACATCCCTAAAAATAAGATTAAAAAAACAAAAAGTGGCATTTTTCTCATAAAAAAATCCCTTCAATTAAGAAGGGAATTTTTTAAATATTGCCTTGTTTTCTTCCGTCTTCATACCATCGCGCTTGGTTTATTTCCGGTAAAGTCACTTCATTGGTATGTGCCCAATCATCTGGTTGCTGCGTATACGTTTCAAAATCAATGGAATAAATTAACCATTTCTTTGTTTCTTGATCAAATTCCATAGTAACGATGGCATTGTGTGAAGCATTTGTTATTTCTTCAGCTCTTTTCCCTTTATTGTTGGCTTTAAGAGACAAAGCCACATCCGTATAAATATCAAAAACAGCTTGTGGTTGGCTACTTCCTTCAATCTTGAGTGATTCACTATTCATAACAAATTTTTGAAAGGTCTGCTCCACCGACTCAATATAAGGACGAAGCTCATCAAAAGTTTGCTGCAAGCTAGCTTTTGTTTCCTCTTGTGCTTGAGTTACACCACTAAAATCTAAATCATTTTGTAGCCCTTGATTCATTGCAATATAATAAGAGACCACTTGATTCAGCAATTTCTCTTGAAAATTTTTACTTGCAATAAACGCTTCTTTTTCGTCCAAAGTTACTGTCTGATTTTCTTTTCTCAAATCCGTTTGTTGTGTTTGCTGCATTTTTCCATATATGGGGCTACTAACCGTATAGTCTATTGGATAATCCCCACCAATTAAAGGCCCCACACGTTTGCCTTTACCGCTTAATAAATGTTTACCAATAGAAAAGGTTACCTGCGAAGTTTCCTCATTTTCAAAGCCGAAATAACGTGGATAAGGCATAAATTTAGTAGGGGCAAACCAACTTTTTCCTTTCTTTTTTTCAAAAAGGGAATCGTTATTTACCCGTTTTTTTATTTCTGCTTCCTTATCCTTTTTAGGAATGCTTTCAGCAAAAACTAAAAATGTTTCTTTATTTAATTTTGTTCCATCATTAAAGCTAGGTGTAACTTTATGAAAGGCAGCATAATCTTTTTGCACGATAGCTTCGGTTAAAAGCTTAGCTTGATGTTTGGTAGAATTTTGCCAATAGATAACACTCAAAATAACGAGAATCATAAATAAAAATAGTCCCACTGCCAGAATTTTTTTATTTATCTTGTTATTCACTTAATCCTCCCATAAAGCTTATTTCTAAATCTTTATAGTCGTAGTTATCATTTGAATCAGAAGAATCAACGGTCCATTGTTTGTCTTCTTTAGTCAAGTTCAGTTTGTATCCATCACCATCAATATATTGGGGTTGGCTCACATCTTCATTACTAAACGTTTCTGGTAATTTTTGCAAAATGTATTTTTCTGCATCTTTTTGTGCTTTTTCATAGTCTGAGTACTTTCCTTTATTTTCATCAACAAACTGATCCCCAATGGAATCAAAATCAATTTTCGTAAAATCAATCACTTCTGGTTTTACATAAACTGTCGCACGATTAGGAGATAAAGAAGCGACCTTATATTCCACTTTGGCTTTTTCCTGGTTTGCTTTTTCAAAAGACTCTACTGTTTTTTGTAATTCTTCGGCTGAAGGAGAGTAAGCGTAAAACTCATTTTTTAAGGCTTCAGCAAATGTTTCATTAAAGTTTTGGTGCTCTTCTTTTGTATCATTTCCTAGCTCACTTGCTTCCTTTTTATCTGAATTTTCTGTATTTTCTTTAGCTAAAAACACTTCTGATACATATTGTTCTGATAAATTCTCCACTTCTTCTGAAGCATCTGCATATTTTGAAGCGTCGACATTAATTTCCACTTCTTCGCTATCTTCTGAGCTTTCTGTTAATACTGGCGTATAATGTAATTCATATTTTTTGTCTTTATCTACTTTAAACACCACATAGCCAGAAACATTTTTCCCACCTGATAGATTTGTATTGCTGAGCATTTCAAAGTCATCATCGTCAGTATAAACATCTGCATTAGAAATTTTATTATCCTCTTCATCATACAATGTTAAATCGCCCTTAGATACTTGCATGGTATCTTTTGTATTATTTTTAATGGCTATATCTAAGGCTAAATATCCTTCGTTTTCACCTACATCTTCGCCATCTTGTAACACATAATCACCTTGTTTTACTTTAATTGTGGCATCTTCTGTTTTTGCTTCTGCCTTATCTTTACTCGCATTATCGCTGCTACCACAGCCAACTAAAAATAAAGCACTTCCTAATACAAGTGCTTTTGATATCCATTTTTCTTCCATAAAAACAACCCCTTATAAATAAAATTAGAATTAAAATTTATATAAAATTAATTATACGTCCTTTACAAAACAAAAACAACTTTTTTATGCGCAATCAACGAATACATAAAAACCGGCGAAAAAGCAGCTGAATGTTTTCGCCGGTTATCAAATATTTCTTATTTCATTGCGGTAAATAAATAATCTCCATGTTCTACGTGACTTTCATCGCTAAACACTATTTCAGTAGCGTCATTTGCATTAGTAACAACAACTGGAATATCTAACGAGTAGCCCATTTGCTTTATTTTAGCTAGATCAAAATGAATCAAAGGTTGTCCAGCTAGCACTTTATCTCCTTTACGAACTAATTTTTCAAACCCTTTTCCTTTTAATTCAACAGTATTTAAACCGATATGGATTAAAATTTCTGTACCAAGACCAGTCGTCAAACTGATGGCGTGTCCTGTTTTAGCGATCATACTGACTGTAGCATTAGCAGGTGCACAAATCATATCCTCATCAGGAACTATTACGATTCCTTTACCCATAGCACCGCTAGCAAAAGTTTTATCTTCAATCTCGGACAGATTTTTTAGCTTCCCATCTAAAGGACTAGCAATAATTTCTTGTTTGCGCGTCTTTTCAAGTTCAGAGTTGCCAGCTAACTGTTTTTTATTTTTCTCTTCAGATTTTTCTATACTAGTATCTAACTGCGGAGTCTTCATAAACATCTGAATTACAAAAGCAATTAGTGTAACTAAAATAAACGAAATCACACGATGCCAAAAATTCATCGTTAACTGACCGTCATCTGTAATATAGTTGGTAAGCGTAAAGATACCAAATCCACCTATACGGTAAACCACCACATCAAAAAAGCCAGTATAAGCCCCGCCTATTGCACTAGAAATGAGAGCGACCACAAAAGGTTTTTTCATCGGTAATAATAGCCCATAAATTCCCGGCTCTGTTACGCCGAATATAGAAGCAATTGTAGCAGGAATCCCAATATCTCTTACTTTTTTGGTTTTATTTTTAATGATAAGCGCTAATAAGACCCCAAGTACACCAAAACTTGCGCTCCCTGAGTTAGACAATATCGGTGTAAAGCCTTGTTCAGAAATTTGTAAGATACCAATCGGAGCTAAGCCCCAGTGTAGTCCAAACATCACCAGTAGCTGCCATAATCCGCCGACTAGCGCACCAAAAATCACCGGACTCAATTTGTAAATTCCCATAAATACCAGACCAATCAAATCTGCACTCCAAGTCGCAATAGGACCAATAAACAAAATGGCCATGGTAGCTGTCACTAATACGGTAAAAAAGGGCGTTAAAAATGAATGAATCACTGTCGGTATTATTTTTTTAAACCCTCTTTCAACTTTCGCACCAAACCATATCGCTAAAATCACAGGAATCACTGTTGAATAATAGCCTCCTGGCGGTAATAACACCGGTATCCCTAAAAAGGTGGTAAACACATCTGCACTAAAATGAGTGCCAGCAAACAAGGTATAAAGCGGCTGACCGGCTGTTATATCACTTAATGAAGGATAGACCAAAGCAAAAGCAATTGCCAGAGCAGAATAAATGTTCATCCGAAATTTTTTTGCCGCTGTCAGAGCAATAACGACCGGTAAAAACTGAAAGAAGCCATCTCCTACCGCGTTTAGTACTGCATAAAATCCGCTATTTGTTTCGTCTAACCCAAAAACACCTAATAAAGCAACAATTCCTTTAATCATTCCGGTTGCGCTTAATAATACAATAAATGGTTGAAATATACTTGAGATTAAATCGATAAATTTATCGAGCAATTTACGTTTACCTTGTTTATGCTCACCAGAAACCGTATGTTCTCCATCGATATTAGAAATATTTAAAATTGCTTCATACACTTCACCAACTTCATTACCGATGACCACCTGATATTGACCACTTGCTTCAATAACAGTAACGATCCCTGCAAGGTTTTTCAGGTATTCTGTGTCTGCTTTACTTTCATCTTTCAAATAAAATCGTAGTCGCGTAACACAATGTTGAAGCTGTTCAACATTGTGTTCTCCGCCTACATGCTCAATAATTTCTTTTGCTAATTTATTATAATTCTTTGCCACTTTTTTCCTTCCCTTGCCTTATATTCCATTTATCTTGTTTATAAAATGAGTGCTAAGTACATATTTATTATAATTAAACCAAAAATAAATTTTTTTACCTTTGTCGTTTAGCATAAATTCCATAATGACATTTTTCACCTCCTCTTTTATTGCCAGTTTATTAACGACAAAAACAAAAAAACTTAATATTTAAGCAATTGGCCTGCTTTTTACAAAAAGGCCTAAACAAGACTAAAAAATCATAGCATAACGTTGTCGTTTTTGTCTTGTTTAGGATTTGTCTAGCAAAAAACTATTATTGCAGAAAAAATGGTCCCTTCTCGTATAACAAACAAATTTTTTGTAAATAAAAAAGAAAAAGAGTAGGCACAAAAAATTGATGCCTACTCTTTTTCTTTTAAGTGATTAATGAATTCCTTTCGCATTTTCCCAATCATTCCTTAGTATAGAATAAATAGATATATCAACGATGCCGCTAGTATTTACTCCGCGCTTTTTAAATGTCCCTTCATAAGTAAACCCAGCCTTTTGAAGCACTTTACCTGAATTTTCATTATTTATATCATGTGCTGCTTCTATTCTATTCACCTTTGTCTCTTGAAAAAGATAGAAAACAACTGCCCGCAGTGCTTCTGCTACATATCCATTTCCCCACCAATTTTTACCAATCGCATAACCAATCTCAAACGTTTGAATTTTTTCATGTTGTTTTACTACAGTAATTGTTCCAATTAATTCCTGCATTTGTTTAACTTCAATACCCCAATCAAAATAATTGGGATCCATGTACAATTCTTGTTTTTCAACTAGCAATGCCTTTACAGTTTCAATCGTGTCATGAGGCGGCCATGACAAATACCGTGTAACCTTAGAATCTGAAGCCCAGTTTGCATACATCTGACTACTATCTTCCACACGCAGTTTTCGTAATTTTAATCGTTGAGTCTGTATCGTTTCCGTTCCCATCAGCATTCTCCTTTATTATTTTGATTGATACAAATTTTAAAAATCACTCTGTTTTTACATGGAAAAATTTAATTGTGGTCATTTTTCTTTTCATTTTTTCTATAAAACTCTTTTATTAAATAAGAACATCATTCACGAAATTGACATAACAAAGCCAGTAAAACCAACAGCTTGGTTGCTTTCAAGCGCTACAATATCAGAATTTCTAAAACTTCTAGTCTTTCCTGTAAACGCCTTTTTAGCTTATCATAATTCCTTCTAGTGTATCATAAAAAAATAGGAGTTGTTTAAAAAAGAAATGAAATTTTCTGTTTTTGATTTGCTAATAAAAAATGTCTCCTCACGTTTTTATGAGAAGACATTTCTCTTACCTACTTAAAAAGTTTTCAGTATAAAACGGTTGGTTATCTTCATTAAAATCAACGCCTACACCTAGCTCGGTAAAATCCTCATTAACGATATTTTTCCGGTGACCTTCTGAGTTCATTAATCCTTGATGAGCAAAAATACTGCTTGTTTGTCCTTGAGCTAGATTTTCGCCTGCACTTATAAAAGTAATACCATCTGCTTGCATACGATCAAAAGGGGATTGCCCTTGTTGATTGGTATGGTCAAAGTAATGGTTGACTGCCATATCCGTACTATGTTTTCTAGCTGTCTTTTTTACTTCTTCGTTCCAATCTAATACATTCAAACCACGTCTAGAACGTTCGGCATTTGTTATATCAAAGAGCTGATACTCAAACCCTTCTTTTAAGGCATCACTAGCATCAGCATAAAGCGAACTTTTGGAGGTCTCCAATGGCTCTGCGACAATTTGCATAGCTGTCACTTCATCATTGTCATGTTCATCGTAAAAAATTGTGACATAGTTTCCATCTATCCGATAAACATCATATTCACCATCGCTATTTATTTGCATGTTAAAGCCGTTATGAGCAATTGTAGATTCTGTTTCACCTAGTTTTTTATGAACTTCAGACTTTGTGCTTCCTAAGGAGATATCATTTTGAGAAGCAATCATATCCTGATTCGTGTACAAGCCTTGGACAATGTCTTCTTGGTCATAAGCGACCATCAAAAAGTTTTGATAGTTCTCATGATAACTAGCCCATTTTAAACCATATTCGTTGGTCGTTTCACGTTTTGGTTCTCCATAGGTTTGTTCAATTTCTTCTTTACTATCGCCAATCTCAATGTTTCCGACGGAGAAGGTTTGATCTTCAGGCTGAGATAATTCTAACGCTTTTGTTCGGCTTTGTTCATCATCGGCACTATTATCTACAATAGAATCAAATAATGAAGTTGCTTGGTCTTGCATACGGCTAAAGCTCAAATTTTCGCCAAAAAGTTGCGTAGTGAAATTTTCTACAGGGCTTTCCCACAGGGGCTTGGTCCAAACGACTACTAACACAACTACAATGAATTTAGCTAATTTTTTAAAGATAGTCATTCCACCTTCTAATGTCTATATAAAGCTATACGTCTTTTTAACAGTCTGCAACAATTTTTCTTACTTTATCTTCATTCTAACCTTTAGTGTCTACTTTAAGGCAATACTTTGTTCTATGAACTTAAAAATTTCTATACTAAATTAAGAAAATATAAATAAATGCACGACGTTATCACTAATATACAAAAACAAGAATCAGATGACCTCCTTGTTCTTTATTTATCTCGCTTATCATCATAGACATCTTTTACATTTATAAAATCTTCTAAAATATCATTCTGCCCGTCTAATTCAGATTTGAAACGAATCCCATCAAGGTTAATGCGCGCATTACGGTAATAATCTGAATTGAATTGCCCCCAAGAAGGCACCGAAGCATCTACATTACAAAAAATACGAAATCCTTGTTGTTTTAGATAATCATATTTCGGATTTTTATCATAAGGCTGAAAGTCGCTAATATCTGCTCCATGCGGGTAAATTAGGACATCAGTATCCCCTATAATCGGGGCAACTTCATCCTTCCAACGTTGTGTATCTTTAGCGATCTGTTTTTGCCCAACTTCTGCCATGTTAATATGCCCCCAAGTATGAGAAGCAAACGTCCAACCTGTATCTTTTAGCCGGTCAGCAACTTCTTTGGCTTTTGCGATTTCCTGTTCTGTTTTTTCGTTGTCTCCGTATTCAGATTTAGAAGTTCGATAACCAAGTGCACCATTATAACCAGTTAAGGCTAAAATGCCTTTGGAACCACGATAAGAAAAATCAGGATGTTCTTCTACGAATTTATCCAATATAGGCACCATATCATAATCGCCGGTTTTTTCTTGTCCGTTTTCTTTATAAGTATTTTTAACTTCACCTTCTTTGTTTACAAGCAATTTTTCAGCAAAGCCAGCGTCTTTCATATACTCATAATAATTTACGTCGTCTTGAGAAAAAATTAGCGGCTTCTTTCCTTCTGGTAAATCTACCCCTTTAAATTGCAGTTTGCCTTTTGAATCTTCTTTCACTAAATCATCAAACGTAACCAGCACATAGCCATTGTCATAAAGTTGCTGAATGGTTTTTTTAAACTCAGAAATCGTAATCATATAGTCTTTATAACCTTGTGCTTGTTCTTTATCATGAAACGCTTTATCCGCATCAGCAACCAAGCTGTGTACAAATACATGCGAGATTTTTTCTGGATCCTGCCAAGCTACAAGCTGCTCTTTTTCTTGTTCATAGTTTGTCTTTAATTTATCTGCTAATTTCGTATCTGCGCCTTCTAATTCTTTAATCGCCCCATCGTAATCATATTGTTGGGCAAGTAGTTTCGCTTGTTCCGCTTCCTCGTTTGTTCTTTTTTTAGTTGTAGAAGTGGAAGTTGTTGTCGTTGTTTCTTGTTTTTTTGTATTTGCTTTATTAACCAAGTGGAAACTAAACCCCAAAACTAAAATAGCAACCATCGCCAACAATGAGACAACCCATTTTTGAACTTTTGTCATACTCCGCCTTCTTTTCCTGGTAAAACCTGACTTTCCTTACACTTGTCCAAAGTTTCATCCGCTTATTCCTTAATAAATAGTTTATCGTTTTTTTCGTTCAGTCACAAGGTATAGGAAAAAAGCGCTTTGTTATTTTTTGATTTTAGTAAGTTGTTTTGCTACTTCAACAATCAGGTCTTGTTGCCGTTCATCTGTTTTTTCTATTCCTCCATAAAGACGTTTCTCATAGTTAGCAGTGAGCTTGATGAAACTTTTATCAAATTGAGGGTACTTTGTTTCAAAAACTTGTGCGTAATCATTTAACGGTTGCTCGGGTGTACGCAAAACAAATTTCTCAGCCTTGTGCAATAATTTTGGATAAATTTTTAGAATAGAAGCTTTATTTACTTTAATTAAAACTAGCATGTACCAATAAAAATAGTTGCTCCACAACATATAAACAAATCCCAGTAGAATTACGGCTAATAATCCATAAAGAATATTTCTGACAAGTGGAGGAAGTGACAAGAAACGACTCGTCGTTGGCGCTGTCTCTTTTGTTTCTGTCGTAGTTGTACTTTCGGTTGTGGTTGTACTACTGCTGGTTTGTGTAGAACTTGTTTCAGTCGTCTCTTCTGTAATAGAGCTACTAGTAGACGAAGTTTGTGTATCATCATTTATCGCAGTATCAATTTGTTCTAAAGGTTGTGAAAATGATGGCGTTGGTTCAAATGGCAGCCAACCATACCCTTCAAAATATACTTCTGGCCAAGAATGGGCATCGCTATTGCGTACAACATAACGACCCTCACTTACTTCTTCACCACTGGAAAAGCCTTTGGCCCAACGTGCTGGAATGCCGACAGAGCGCAGCATCACTACCATCGCAGAAGAAAAATTATCACAGTAACCTACCTGAGAATCAAATAAAAAGTGATCGACATAATCTTGGTTTTCTGTAGGAAAACCCGCATCAATTTTTGAATAACGGAAATTCCCCGCATTTTTCAAGTAATCTTGAATCGCTGTTACTTGTCCAAGTAAAGTATCTTCTTCAGCTGTTAGATCTTCTGCCAACTCGGTAACCCGTTCTGGCAGTTGCTCCGGTAGTTGTAAATAATCAAGTGTGGAATCTGGCATTGTTAAAGACACATCGGCAAGTTCTTCCATTGTATAATCAAAATCTTGCCAATCGATCTGAAACGAATCCGATTGAGACGCATTTTGAAAGTTTACGCGTTGTGTTTCTTGGTTCACATAGAGTTCGGTTGCCGCATCTCCAACCTTTATCTGTTTATCGCCATAAGGTAAAGGCAGATAAGTATCTGGTGTTTCACGGCTAAGCGTGATTTCTTCATTTTCGGCAAAAGAACCTTGATAATCGTTATTAGCTAGCTCGATTTGTGGTCCGTTATATGTGGCTAATGCTGCATCTTCAGTCCCCGAATTTTCCCAACCAGAGCCAGTGTAAAGACTCTTACTATCTACGCGCCAATAGTGAGGCGAGGATTGCTGTGCTTCAAGTACTATTTGGTTATCATCTAAAAGCGGTCCGCCTAATACTCTATCATTTTCACTAAACCCACTACGAGACAAATTCCCTGCGCCAGTTTCTTCAATAAATTGATAAAAGCCCTTGGTATTCAAATAATTCCTGAGCGTGGCGCTGGGCTCCAGCATTCTCATTTCGATAAATTCACTAGGAATCATCAGCGTAACTAGTAAGAAAACACTAAGCACCGCTGTGATAGCCAAGTAGTTTTGTTTATTTTTTTTATGAACAATCAAGAATCGCTGTAATAGTCCTAAACTGGCAAAAAGCACAATTTCTACTTGTAATTCGATATCATTATAAATCGTTAAAAATAACATATAGCTGATAATAATTAGATAACTTATGATTACTCGTTCGTACTCAATAATTAATTCTATTAGTAAAATCATAACAAAAAATACCAAACTAACCGCAATTTCTTCAGGTAAATAGCCGATTCTTCCTGCTATAAATAAACCATTTAAATGAACCAAACGTTCCCAAAAAACCGCCCCCCACTTTAAAGAAAAGGACAAGTTTTGCGGAAAATTGAAAAATAATCCGCTGTATAAGACCAAAAAATAAAAAGGAATTTTCAGAAACCATCGAGGAATAATCCCCGCAATCAAACAAAGTAGGGCAATAACTACAATATTAACATTTAGCTGGTTTTCCATATGGTAAATCTTTAAAAGCTGGTAAAATGCAATCGAAAAAGTGAAAAATGTGAGTATTATCGGAATTGCTTTATTATAAATTCTTTTTGGCATCGCCTCACTCCTTTAGTCGCTGCAGTAGCTGCGGATAATCATATACTTGAACAGGCCGCAGTGTTGTAGGCTGTAGGTTGGCTTCTGGAATAAGAATAATGACCTGCTTTTGCCCAAAATCAGGAATTTCAACTTCCTGTTCTAAGGGTTCAACCATAGCAAAATCTTCTTCTGTTATACGCATTTGATTTTTAACTTGTTGGCCTAAGAGGATGAATTGAACTTCTTGTGCTGATAATTCTTGCCACAAAGAATAAAACAAACTCAAAAGTTCCTCAAAGTAAGGACTATTCGCCCCATAAAAAAGCAAAATTGTCTTACTTGGTTCTTTTTGTTCATATTCACGTAAAATTAATTCTTGCTGCTTACTTGATATTTTCCAATCAACCTGACCTAGCCGATCACCAGGCTGGTAGGGACGGAATTTTTTAATTTTAAAAGAATGCTCACCAAAATTTTGGGACGTACTCGACAATGATTTTTGAAAAAAATAAGCAGCTTGCTTGCTTAACAAATGAATAGGCGACAATACCAGCCAATTCACCGTAAATTGGTTAGCGGCTTCTTTTTTAAACCAGCCAAAAAGGTCTGAACCAACAAGATGAATTGTCTGCTTTTTAACTGAGCCTCGTGTGCGTACTTTCCAAGTAACTAGCAGTTGTTTTTGTTGTCCATGATAAAACAAGTAGTTAAACGTTTCCAGATATTGAGGAGAAAAAAGCTTAAGGTTAGCCAGCCAGAGGAGCTTACCTCGCCGCTTTTTCATCTTGATTTGAACGGGGACTGTCTCGCCAACGTGTACAATTAAATACGACTGCGCCCTAAATTGAATATTTTGTAGCGCACCAATCAGGCTAAAAATTTCTGTCAAGACAACTAGCGTAGCAAATATGAACAAAGCCCATCCAATATCGGATGGAAACGCTAGCGCATAAACGACTATAAATAAATAAACGAACAATAGGGCCAACCAATGCCAAATCTGCTGAAAATATTTCATCTTTTCACCTGCCGAACCGGAATCGGTACTTCCTCAATCAGTTGGTCTATTACCGTCCTAAGCTGCTTAGTATCATGGTAACCACCCTTTAATTGCAAGCGGTGTCCAAATGTCGCAGGCAGGATTGTTTGTAAATCTTCAGGTGTGACGTAAGTTCTTCCTTGAGTTAATGCATAGGCTCGCGCGCCGTGAATAAAGGCTGCACTCCCTCGAGGGCTGACTCCTAAGGCGATTGCCGAATGATTTCGGCTAGCCGTAACCAATTGTAAGGCATATTTTGCCACTTGCTTATCAACATACACCTCAGCTACTAATGTCTTTAACTCTTCAACTTCCTCTGCACTAACAATTTGTTCAATTGCTACTTCAGCTTGTTGATTATTGAACATTAATTTCAACTCGTCATCAAAAGAAGGATACCCAATAGACAAACGAAATAAAAATCGATCGAGTTGTGCTTCTGGCAAAGGATATGTTCCTTCGTAATCCACAGGATTCTGAGTAGCTAAAACAAAAAAATGAGAAGACAGCGAGTAGGTATGGTTATCGATCGTTACAGCTCTTTCTGACATAGCTTCTAGTAAAGCCGCTTGAGTCCTAGGTGTCGTTCGATTAATTTCATCTGCCAACAAAACCGTAGTAAAAATAGGCCCCGGACGAAACTCAAATTGATTGGTTTGTGAATTTAAAATGGTGACACCGGTAACATCGCTGGGTAATAAATCTGGCGTAAACTGGACACGTGAAAATGTACCTTTTATGGCTTTAGCTAACGTTTTAACCATCAGAGTTTTACCTACACCAGGTACATCTTCAAAAAGTACATGACCGCCCGCCAGTAATGCTGCAATCGTTAATTGAATAACTTTTCGTTTACCAAAAATCACTTTTTCAACTTCATCGATCAAACGAGGAATCTTATTTATTTTTTCATCTTGCACAATATCCTCTCCTTACCGCGTTTAAAACAAGTTTTGGGAGTAGCTGAGTAGATTCCTTTTATTATACTTCATGAAGTAGGGTTTATGTCAAATCTCTTTCTAATAAGAGAACAATTTTAGTTTTAAAACAACGATTTATCACGGTATAATTACGATCAATTCCCTCGATCAACCCAAGCTATTTGTATAGTTCACTTGGAAGCCTACAACAATCAGTCCTATTACATAGCCTCCAAAATAAGGATGTTCTTTCAGATAGGAAGCCAATTGTTTCATTTTTTACCTAGTCCGTTCCTTTGCTAGACCGAATGGACAGCAGCTACAATTTGATACACAACCCCTTGTCTCCGCAAAAATACTGTAATTTTTTTGTCAGCCTATACTCTTCATCAAAATAAATCCAATTTTGCAATTCTTGCTACTGCTTCTTTTAAACGTTCTTTATCAATCGTCAATCCGATCCGCACATAGCCTTCTCCTTGTTGCCCAAAGCCAATACCTGAAGCAACAGCTACATGGGCTTTTTCCAGCAATAAATCAGTAAAAGTTTCACTGGTATAGCCTGCTGGAACCGGCATCCATGCATAAAATGCGCCTTTTGTGGGATAAGCGTGTCAATTAATTTTTTCAGCTGCTTTCACAAAAGTTTCCCGGCGTTCTTGATATAGTTGATTCAGCTCGGGAATTTGATTATCCTTAGCTGACAACGCCGCCACTCCTGCTTCTTGCAACGCTGGAAACAAGCCTACAAAGAGGTGATCTTGAATCAAATTGATGGCTTCGATAATTTCAGCATTTCCACATGCAAAAGCCAAGCGCCAGCCCGCCATATTAAAACTTTTTGATAACGTATAAAACTCCACGCCCACCTCTTTTGCACCGGGAGTTTGTAAAAAACTACGCGGTTTGGGACTGCCTAGTGCTGCATAAGCGAAATCGTGAGCAATCATGGTTTGATGCTTTTTTGCCATTGCAACTGTTTTTGCGAAAAAATTACTTGTTGCTTGCGCGCCTGTCGGATTGTTTGGATAATTTAGATAGAGTAATTTTGCTTCAGCCAAATCTTCTTCAAAAGCTTCATAGTCTGGTAAATACTGATTTTCTGGTTTTAGTGCAAACAGTTTCTTTTTCACTTGAGCAAGAGCCACACTAGATAAATAATCCGGGTATCCCGGGTCTGGCAAAAGGAGCGTTTCTCCTGGGTTCATTACCGCTAGCGGTAATTCTACCAGACCAATTTTGGAACCACCTAATACCGCAATCTCCTTTTCTGGATCAAGTGCTACACCATATTCTCGACGATAAAAATCAGCAGCAGCTTGTTTATAGGGTGGATTCCCACGGAACAAAGAATATTTATGATTTTCTGGGGTTTCTAATGCTTTTTGGGTTGCTTTAATGATAAATTCAGGAGTGGGTTGATCAGGGTTTCCTTGTCCTAAATTAATGACATCATAACCTTCCGCCTTTTTTTGGTTCACTTTTTTTACTAAACTAGCAAAGAATTGGTCTGGCAATTGTTGCAATCGTTCAGATAGTGCCATCTATTTTCCTTCTTTCATACATAATTAATATAGTTCAGGCCGACGATCTGAAAAAGCCGGAATTTCTTTGCGACTTGCTATTATTTCATCGCTGGAAATTGTTATTTTCCCAATTTCTTCTGATTCACCTAATTCTTTAATTACTTTTCCTAATGGGTCAACAACCAACGAATGTCCCGCAAATTGATTATCCGGGTCACTGCCAACACGGTTAACGCCAATGACATAGGATTGGTTTTCAATCGCCCGCGCCTGTAATAATTTTTTCCATGCATCTAAACGCTGAATCGGCCACTGCGCCGGGACAACAAAAAGGTTCGCCTGCATACTTGCTTGTTTTCTGAACCATTCCGGAAAACGCAAATCATAACAGATATCACAAGCAATATGAAAATCATGAATATCAAAAAGAAGTGTTTTATTTCCTGCAGATAAAAATTGGTCTTCTCTCATTAAACGAAATAAATGGACTTTATCATAGCTGCCTATTTTCATTCCATCTGGATCGTAAACGTAAGTTGTGTTAAAAAAAGTTGCTGTATTCTGTCGAGCCACTGAACCTCCTATAAGATAGACTTGGTATTTTTTTGCTAAATAAGCTAAAAATTTTTGAGCGCGAACCCCATTTTCATCTGCAATTTGTGGCAGACGTGCCAAATCATACCCAGTATCCCAAAGTTCGGGTAAAATGACTAATTGCTCAGGTTTTAAATCAGCCTTTTTAAATACTTGTTCAATATGACGATAATTTTGGTCTGGATCGCCAAAAATGACATCGATTTGTAGTAAAGTAACTTCCACCTTATTATGCTCCTTCCTTTGACTAACAAGTTATCTAAACATTCCTATTCAACCGTTAAATTGCTTTGTATCAAATAAAAAAGCTCTCGTTCTTTTCACTAACTGAAAAGGACGAGAGCTAAAGCTTCGCGTTACCACCTTTGTTTATTAGAACTTCACAGTTCTAATCTCTTCTGGTACACCGTTGATACCATTATACGATATCGGGTACTCCCGTTGACCACTAACTTTTGCTTGCAGTCAAATGCTCAAAGACCATTTTCCAAAACGCGCCCAATGCTTCTTCTCACCTGTTGAAGCTCTCTTTAAAATTCTTCGTTTTGTACTTTTCTTTTCAAAGCCTACTGATATTTGCGTTTTACTATACAATAATATTTTTTGTATGTCAAAAGAAAATTAGAATTTTCAGAAATATTTTTATACGGAAAGACATTACAAAATAAATATCTCAACAAGAAAAATAAACCTCTGGCAATATGAAAAGCCAGAGATTTATTTTAATCAGCCAAACGCCAATCCAATTCTGGACCTACTGGCACAATGCCATTCGGATTAATCGTCGGATGACTTCTATAGTAATGATTTTTAATATGATAAAAATCAACTGTATCTTTGATACCAGGATAATTGTATAGTTCTCTAGCATAGCGCCATAAGTTTTTATAATCAGTTAAAGCATGAATATTACATTTAAAATGACCAAAATAAACACTGTCAAAACGAACAAGCGTCGTAAATAAACGCCAATCTGCTTCAGTTAATTGATCTCCTACCAGATAAGGTTGCTGAGCTAATCTTTCTTCTAATTCATCCAAAACATTAAACAGATTTTTAACCTCTTGTTCATAAACCTCTTGTTTAGTCGCAAAACCAGCTTTATAGACACCATTGTTCACGTTATTATAAACTTTTTCATTGATTGCATCAATTTCTGGTCGCAATTCTTTAGGATAATAATCCCGTGCTTTAGCTCCAACTTCATCAAAGGCAGAATTAAACATCCGCATAATTTCTGAAGATTCATTGCTGACAATCTTATTTTGTTTTTTGTCATATAAAACAGGAACAGTGACACGTCCGCTATAGTCAGAATCGACATGCGTATAAATTTGGTATAAGTAATCCGCATTGATTATCGGATCTTTAATGACGCCTTTATCTTCTGAAAAAGTCCAACCGTTTTCTCCCATATACGGGTTCACGACAGATAGTGAAATCATCTCTTCCAAACCTTTTAACTTACGCATAATTAACGTACGGCTTGCCCAAGGACAAGCTAAAGAAACATATAAATGATACCTATCTGGCTCTGCTTTAAAGCCACTTTCGCCTGTTGGTCCTGCACTGCCATCTTTGGTTACCCAATTGCGAAATTGCGAATCACTACGAATAAAACGTCCGCCTGAACTTTCTGTATCATACCATTGATCGTACCACTTGCCGTCAACGAGTAATCCCATAATAATCTCCTTTCCCTATCCTCTTAATTTAACCTCATATTTATTATAGCTGGTTTTTTCGTTAAAACTCAAAAAAATTGTTTTTTTACTTAAATTCATTTATTCTTAACACAAAGAAGGTGGCTACATTGACCTATATGACCAAAGTAGAGAGTCCTCTAGGAAGAATCGTTTTAACCAGTGATGGGAAAAACCTAACCGGTCTATGGCGGTGGCTTGGACCGGAAAGTGAAATTATTACAATTAGAAAAAAGTTTATAAAAAGAAAGCTTCTTGGCAGGTCTTACCTCTAACAAGGCAAGCTCTGCCATTTATTTTTCAGCTATTATTACTTTAAGTAGCTGACTTCAGCCATTTTCTTCATGCCAGTGTTTAATATACTCAAGTCGTTTTTTAAAACGTTCCTCTTTTCCTTCTTCTGTTGGAAAATAATATTCATGCCCTTCTAGTGCAGGTGGCATGGTTTTCATCGTTGTGAGCTTTTGTTCTTGTTGATGCGCATATTCATAATCTTTACCATAGCCCAAGTCTTTCATTAAATTAGTGGGGGCGTTTCTAATCTGAAGTGGGACAGGCTCATTAATTGATTCCTTGATATCTTTTTTTACATTTAGTCGTGCTTTATAGACTGCATTTGATTTAGGAGCAAGAGCCAAATAAATTACTGCTTCTGTCAAATGAACATCGCATTCCGGCATCCCTAAAAATTGACAGGATTGAAAAACGTTGACCGCAACATTTAACGCATTCGTATCTGCTAAACCAATATCCTCACTAGCAAAACGCACAAGTCTCCTTGCAATATAAAGCGGATCTTCACCACCTTCAAGCATCCGCGCTAGCCAATAAATCGCTGCATTCACATCGCTATTGCGCATTGACTTATGTAAAGCAGAGATAATATTGTAATGTTCTTCTCCAGACTTATCATACAGCAGTGATTTTTTATTAATCATTTGTTCCAAAGTATCCGTTGTAATGGCAATCTTCATGCCGTCTTTTTCACCATTTAGCACAGCCATTTCTAATGTATTTAAAGCACTGCGAGCGTCTCCGTTTGCAAAACGAGCAATCGCTTCAATTGCTCTGTCATCAATAACGATCTGATAGTCACCAAAGCCATCAGGATTTTTAATCGCTCTTTTCAACAACTCGACAATGTCAGAGACCGTTAGTTCATTTAACACAAATACTTTACAACGTGACAATAAGGCAGAGTTAACTTCAAAAGAAGGATTTTCCGTGGTTGTTCCAATTAAAATAATGCTTCCTTTTTCAACATAGGGTAAAAAGGCGTCTTGTTGCGCTTTATTAAAACGATGAATCTCATCAACAAAAATGATTGTTTTTTCCCCATAGTCGCGGTTGGTTTCCGCTTCTTCCATCAAATCCTTAATCTTTTTAATGCCACTATTTACTGCACTTACCGTAATAAAATTTGCTTTTGTTTTACGGGCAATGATTTCTGCCAATGTCGTTTTGCCTACCCCCGGAGGACCCCAGAAAATCATTGACGAGACTTGGTCTTGTTCAATAATTTCACGCAATATTTTCCCTTGGCCGAGTAATTGTTTTTGCCCTACAAAATCATCGATTGTCTTAGGACGTACCCTGCTAGCCAAAGGAGTTGTACTTTTTCGATTTGAAAACAGCGATTCTTGTTTCATCCTTATTCACTCCTCGTAGAAAAAACCAATATCGTCTACTGTAATCTCTCCAAAGTAACCTTTGAGTTCTTCTTTTTCCATACCATGCTTATAAAAGCCAAATGTAATTGTCTCATCTGCTATAACACAACTTCCCAATACTTTTCCTTCTATTGAAGAAATACCAGAAGGTGCATCAATGGAGTAAATACGAGCTTTTTCAGCTGCATTGATTTTGTCTATCGTTTTTAAAGGCTCTCCTTTTACGGGCCGATTTAAACCAATACCAAATAGAGCATCAACAATAACTGTAGCATTTGTAAAATCAACTTCTGACAAATCTGTCTTAATCACCGCTTGATATGCTTTCGCTATTTTTTGCTGCAAACGATTTTGTTCAGAATGATGGTCTGGATTCCCCGCAACAAATATTTCCACTTGAAATCCTTCATTATGTAAAATTCGCCCCACTGCAATACCATCGCCCCCATTATTTCCGCCTCCAGCAGCAATAACAATCGTATCTGTTTTGGTAATTATTTTTTTCATCTGCTGTACAACCGCGCGGGATGCACATTCCATCAGCACAATAGAAGGAACGTTCTTTTCATTCATAATTGTTTCTTCATAATGATACATTTGCTCAGCTGTTAATGTCTTCATAACATCAATCTCCTGTTCTCTTTGTTCTCATCGTATCACGACTACTTATCAAATACCAAAAATAGCTATGCGATTCATAAAGTTGAATAAACACTTAGAAACATATACCATAGAAGTATCGGATACGTTTTCAAATAATAGGAAAGGGAGGAATTCATATGGCTGCAACCTATAATCTGCGGGGACATACAATTCATAAAGATATGAAAGCAATCGCGTTATCTCATCCAGAAGCGCTCGATTATGAACCATTGCCGAATTCTGTATTGATTTCTTATGCTGGTTACGATCGAGGCAAAATGGCCACGCCGATGCCAGATAACGTAAAAAAACGTTATAAAGCGGTACTAGAACTTCCTATTGATGATATTGATCAAAAAAGTGGAAAAATACGGGCAATGTTTGATCGACTATATCCTGATAAAAATTACCACATTTTTGACGAAAATGATTATAAAAAAACATGGAATTTTATCGAGAAATACAAAGATAGTCACTTTGTGGTTCACTGTGATGCAGGAGTAAGCCGTAGTTCTGCTACTGCTTTAGCGATTGACAAGAAATTTGCACCTGAAGATTATCAAAAGTTACTGGACTTAGGAATTTATTTTCCTAATGTATTAATTTATAGTTATCTAGTAGAAGGCAAATTCAATGACAAGCTTTATAAGAAGTACAGTAAACAGTTGCATCCTTGGTGGGGTATGTAAACTTCAAAAATTATTTTTAGAAATGGGTCTCCATTCAAAGTTATGTCCCATTTTTAATTATCAGACATAAGTCAGCTGAACTTTTGTCCAGTGGTAGTAACACGGACATAAGTATTAGGAACTTTTGTCTAATAAACGAAGAAATCAAAGAAAATACTGTAATTTTTGCTGAAACCGGACATAACTTCGTAAATATTATGTCCGGTTTCTATTTATTGGACATAACTCAGTCGAACTTTTGTCTAATAGGCAAAATAAGGACATAAGTAATGAGTTCTTTTGTCTTGTAAACAGTTATCGGACAAAAGTAGTAAAATTTTATGTCCAATGATAACCTAATTAATGACGATTCTCCTTTTTTGTAAATATTCAATAAAACCGGAAGTTTCCTTTTTTTAAAGGATTTGTTTGAAATAGACAGCTAAAAACGTCGCTTTCTTTTTTAGAAAGCGACGTTTCTTGTTAGTCAGCAGATTGTAGTGCTTCTAGCATGTCAATGTTTTTAAGTTTTCGATGAATAACAAACATTAATAAGATTGTAATTAATAAAGTAATTCCTGCCGATAAACCAAAGTTAGAAAGCTGTAAACCTGGGCTAAACATCGCCTCATCTGGTGGTAAGGTCTGCATAATAAAACCGTGTAGGAAATAACCAACAACGTAACCGGCTAAGATACCTAATATAGAAAGTAGAATCGTTTCGCGGTAAATGTACATCGTTACTTCTCGGTTGTAAAAGCCTAATACTTTGATCGTAGACAGCTCACGAATTCGTTCAGAAACATTGATATTGGTTAGATTATAAATGACAACCAATGCAAGTAAAGTAGCACAAGTAATTAAAACCAATATCACATTATTCAAGCCATCAATCACATTGTCCACCTGTTCGCTAATGGCGCTCGATTGAACAACACCTTGTACACCATCTAAGTCCATAAATGCTGAAGACTGTTTATCGATATTTTCTTGCGAGGTGTCATTTAATGTTACTAGATAGCTGTTAGGATCACTATTAGAATCAAAGGCATCTTGATAAGCTTTCTGACTCATATAAATATAATGACCCATATACATTTCGGTTATACCTGAAATTTTCACTTGATGGCTTTGTCCGTCTTCATCCTCTAAGGTAACTGTATCTCCTGTTTTTGCGTCTAATAAATCTGCCAATTTTTCGGATAAAATAGCTCCATCATCGGACAACGATAATTGTTTTTGCTCTTCTCTTGTAACCATTTCTACATCCTGATTAAAGGCTTGTTCATCATCAGGAACTAATAATGTAATATCCTGTGTATCATTATTTTCTCCTGCTCGAACATTTAACTGTTCATAATATACATCCGTAGCATTAGCAACATCGTTTTGGTCTAGTTTTTTATCCATTTGTTCTTGCTCGTCATCTGATAGATTATCTTTTTTATTAACAATCAGGTCGTATTTCACCAAATCATCAAATTGGTGATCCACGATCCCAGTTAACGAGTCTCTAATTCCAAAACCAGTCACTAGTAGCGCAGTACACCCGGCCACGCCAAAAACAGTCATAAACATCCGCTTTTTATAACGGAATAAATTACGAGCGGTTACCTTGTAGGTAAAGCTTAGATGGTTCCAAATTGGAGTAATACGTTCTAGTAGAATTCTTGAACCTTTTTTCGGTGGTTTTGCTTCTAAAAGGCGAGCGGTTTTTTCATTTAATTCTCTACTTGCCACTAGATATGCCGGTAATGTGGTACATATGATCGCAATCGCAAAACCAATAAAGGAATAAAAGGTTGAAAAGTTCAATGTCACTTGGTCAAAAGTTGAAGAAGCGGCATAAGCTTCAAAAATAACCGTTGGTAGTAAGGTATGTCCTAAAGCCGTGCCTAATATAGCGCCGAGTGAGCTTGAAACGATGCCGTAAACAACAAATTTTTTCTTAACATCCCAGTTGCTATATCCTAAAGCTTTCAATGTACCTGTGTTGATACGTTCTTCATCAACAAAACGCGTCATTGTAGTCAAGCTAACTAATACCGCAATAGCGAATAAGAAGACAGGAAAAATATTGGATAAAATATCCACGCGTTGGGAATTTTCTAAATACTGTTTATATCCAGGATTCCCATCTTTGCGGTCATCAAAAGTATATTCAGGTGCTTGTAAGTCATCAAGTTCTTCTTGAGCATCTTTTAACTCTTGTTCTCTATCTGGTATTTCCTTATCTGCTTTTTCTTTTTGTTTTTCGTAATCGGCTTTGTTTTCTTCATATTCTGCCTTTTTATCAGACAATTTATCTTGCGCTTGATCAAGTTGGTTTTGTCCTTGTACTTGTTTATCTGCTAAAGTGTTTTTCGCTTGTATTAGTTCTGCTTCTTTATTTCCTAGTTCTTGTTTTGCAGTCGCTAAGTTTTGCGCATTTTTTTGATATTCTGCAGAGTTTTTATTCAAAGCTTCCATCCCAGAAACCCATTTAGAAAGGCCTTGTTCGTAAGCTGCTTTATTTTGATTGAAAGTTTGTACGCCAGCGTTATATTGCTCTAAACCACTTTGATATTCTTGTTCTTTTTGTACAAGCTGCGTTTGTTTTTGCTCTAATTGCTGCTTAGCTGAATCTAGCGTTTGTTGTCCTTGTTCAGCCTCACTTTTGACGTTTGAAAGCTGTTCTTGTTTTTCACCTAATGTTGCATCGAGCGTAGACTGGGCGTTATCAGCTTTTTGTTGTAAAGCATCCGATGTACCGAGCGCTTGATTATACGATTGCTCAGCTGCGTCTATCTCTTCTTGTTTGGCTTGAATTTGCTCGTCTAATCGTTGACTATCTTCTTCACTTTCTACTTGCTCTTTTTGTTCTTCTAATTGTGTAATTACTGGTTTATTTTCAGCGGCAATTTGTTCATAGTTTGCTTTTAAAGGAGCGGCCTGCTTTTTAGCTTCTTCACTTTTATTTTGAAGTTGTTCAATTTGACCTTGCTTTTCATCTTGTTGTTGTTGCAAGTTTTTTTGTTGCTGTTCAACTTGTGATTGCCCTGCTTGTAAGTTTTGTTCATTTTCGCTAATTTTCTGTTGGCTACTAGCAAACTGTTCTTTTCCCTGTTTTATTGCAGCAGCGCCCTTATCAAGCTGTTCCTTGTTTGAAGCTAGCGATGATTGAGCGTTATCCAATTGGCTTTTTGCAGACTGTAACTGCGTCCATTTTTGACTTAAGCTAGCTTTTCCATTATCTAATTGAGTTTTAGCTTGTACCAATTGATTTTCAGCTGTGGCTATCGTTGATTTTCCTTGGTCAAGCTGTTGTTGTCCATCATTGATTTGAACTTGTGCTTGGGCAACTTCATTTTCTAATTGCGCCTGATTTTCATCAATTTGCTCTTGCCCTTCTTGAATTTGTTCTTGTGCCTTGTCAAGTTGGGTTTTAGCATCTTTTAATTTTTGTTTGGTGTCCTTTATTTTTTTCCAACCATCATCAATTTCTTGTTGACGATCCTCTTTCACATCAGCCAAACGTTTTTCACTTTGGTCATCAAATAATTTTTCGACCGATTTTTGGTGTTTACGAATTAGCCTATCATATTTATCGCTATAAGCGTTTAGTCCGCGTGTATCTGAAAAGTTCATCCGTGCAATCATATAAACATCGGAGTCAAAATTTTCTTCAGACACTACACCATAACTATCTAGTTGACCTGTGCCAACGGTAGTTTGTCCGATGTTAGAAGTCTCCGTGATCTCACTTGACTTGACAAAACCGACAACTTTATAAGTCGTTCGTTTTAAAATTTCTGGGGAAGATTCATCTGTTTCATTCTCAGAGTCGTCTGATTTTTCTTGTTCAAGCTTAATCGTATCACCTAAGTCAAAGTGATCTTGTTGTTGGTAATCTAAAGCAATTTCGTTATTTTTTTGCGGCATATTGCCTTCAACCACTTCGTATTGGGAAATTTCTTCAGGAGCTGAAAAAATCCGCATACTCGTATCAGTATCTTTTAATGTAACATCTTCTAAATAACCATACTCGACATCGTCTAGTTGTTTATTTTTTTCTAAAAGATCTTGGTCAGATTCATCAAGTCCCCAAGTTGAAGTTAAAGTCATATCAGCTAGATTGGTTTGATCGTAAAAGTTTTCGGCCGTAGCACGCATATCAGGCCCAGTTACTTTTAAGCCAACAAAAGCAAAGGTTCCTAAAGCCATTAAACTCAGGATGGAAAAAAATCTGCCCCAAGAGCCAGTAAATGAACGACCAATGTCTTTCCAAAGTTTCTTCTTACGCATTTTTGTCCTCACCTACCATTCAATATCTTTAATATCCATTGGTTGTTCGTTGACTTCGACTTCATTAATCTTAGAATCACTCATCCGAATAACACGGTCAGCAATCGGTGCAATGGCTGAATTATGGGTAACGATAATTACCGTTGATCCTTGTTTTCTGCTTCGATCTTGTAAAATCTGTAAAATTTGCTTACCTGTTTGTGAATCAAGTGCTCCTGTAGGTTCATCACAAAGTAAGATTTTAGGATTTTTGGCAATCGCTCTTGCAATCGAAACGCGTTGCTGTTCACCACCCGAAAGCTGGGCTGGAAAATTATCAATACGTTTACTTAGCCCGACTTCTTTCAGAGTTTCTACCGGATCTAGAGGGTTCTTCACGATTTCTGAAGCAAGTTCCACATTTTCTTTTGTCGTTAGGTTTTGTACAAGATTATAAAATTGGAAAACAAAACCTACATCATAGCGGCGATAGGTAATCAATTTTTTATCAGAATAACTGGAAATATCTTGTCCATCAATGATAACTTGCCCACTATCATTGGTATCCATTCCGCCTAATATATTCAAAAGCGTGGATTTCCCTGCACCAGAAGCACCCAAAATCACCACTAATTCCCCTTTTTCAACGGAAAATGATAAAGCATCATTGGCAATAATTTCTGTATCGCCTGTTTTAAATTTCTTCGTACTGTCTTTTATTTCAATATAAGACATCCAAAAGCTCCTCCTTATATGAACAACTTGTTGAGTTCTATGTAGCATTATAGTATGCTTACAAGAAAATTCCCATAAACAACTTGCAATTTTTTGTTTATTTAAAAAATTAATTGTACATCATGTTGATTTTATTGACACTTCCATTGTACACTATACTTAAAAAAAGGTGGTATATATGCAGCGGAATACCCAAACAAAAAAGAAAATTAAACAAGCCTTAACCCAGTTACTTCGTAAGAAAAATTTGGAGGAAATTACTGTCAGTGATATTACCCGTTATTCTCAAATTAATCGGGGAACTTTCTACCTTCATTACCTAGATAAATATGACTTGGTCGAAAAATTAGAGGAAGAAATTCTATCAAATATCCAGCAAATACTTGAACAGCCTGTTGCCAAAGAAGAAGAAAACCCGCTGATACCTGACCAACTAATTCTTGATGCCCTCTATTATGTCAAAGATGATTTAGCTTTTATCAAAGCACTCGTCGAGGAAAATGGCGATCCTAAATTTGTCTCTACCTTTAAAAAATTGTTAATGGATACTGTGAAAAGACATATCGCCTTACATGAAGCCAACCGTCTACCGATCGAAAAATTACCGAATGACTACGCTGAGGAGATTTTATTATCAAGTACGATTTCGATTTTGTTACTTTGGATTAAAAAAGACGGCAAGGAATCGCCTGAACTGCTTTTAAAATATATTAACTACGCTCGTGATACCTCTCCTACTGAACTAATACAACCCTAAAAATACATAAAAAGACCCTATATGTTCTTTTTTTACAAAAAAGAGTCCTTGCATTTTGCAAGGACTCTTTTTATGAGGTTTAATTATTCCACTCTAGGTTCACGATTTTCTTCAAAGTTTTCTACGCTTTCATTAACACTTTGAGTGGCTTTGTTGGTTTGTTGTGAAATGTAATGACCTGTTGTTTTTCCAGCACTCGTTACTTTATCTTGTACTGTTTCACTTTCTTCTTCATATTGTTCTTGTGTTTTAATGTCTACTACATTTACATTTACTTCAACGACTTCTAGATGTGTCATTTCGCTAACATCTTTTGAAATAATCCGCTTAATTTCGTCATAAATATGACGACTGTCTTTTCCATATTCAACAACTACGTCCATATCTACAGCGACTTGTTTCTTTCCAACTTCAGCGTTGATTCCTGTTGTTACATCGTTAGTATTCACTAATTTTTCAGCAATATTGGAGAAAAAGCCACCATTAATCGTCAATAAACCATCAATGTTATCCATTGCGTAACCAATAATCTTTTTAATTACTTTTTCGGCAAACGTTAATTCACCAGAAATATTATTTGTATTTATTTTGTTATCTTGTTTTTCCATCTTAACAGCCTCCCAATTTTTCTATCTTCTAGGATTTTTGAAACGCTCAAAAAAACCGGTCCGATTCAAATAGATCCCAATGAATGCTCCTACAAAAGTACAGACAATAACTAGCAGTGTTTTTAAAAAACCGATCATCAGCAGAAGAATTGCCAAAATTAAACCGATTCCGCCGCCGATAATTCCATCACGATATCGTTGTAAAAATTCTTGCATTTGGCAACCTCCTTTATTTTACTCGCTCTTGATTTTTTTCTTCTGGTTTTCGATAATTTTCAAGAGACACATCTGTTTTGATATTTTCAGTCGTTCCTAGTAATGAAGCCACTTGTGATTGGATTTCTTCCACCAATTCATTTTGTTTTTCCAAAATAGCTGGTGCTTTTCTCATGTAACCAGCAATTTTGATCCGTACTTTTTTGTTGTACATTTTTACCTTGATTGAAGGATTTTCAATAAAAGGTTCTTTATCAACAATTTGCAGTACAAAGTTTTCCACTGCTTTTTTTTGAATTTTTAACGTTCCTTGTTGTTGCGCTAAAACTAAAATATTTTTCTTTTTAGGATAAAAAATCGTGATCACAAAAAATAAAACCGTTAGTACAAGAAATAAAATACTTAAGCCAAATAATAGCTCCTGCACATACATACCAATCCATGGGTAATTATACATTGAAATAAAACGTATTGGTAATTGCACTGCATCTTGGTTTTCAACGAATACAAAGAAAAGTGTAAAAATCAAAAGCAACAGTAGGATGCTGATTAAGCTTTTGCGTAGCTTACCCATAGCTTCACCCTCTCTACCAACGTTACAAGCTCAACAGTACAAAATGTAACCGACCCATGATGATGTGACTTGTTCGTTGGATTCAGCGATAAAATCATGCTCAAATTTTAGTTATTCGATTCACTATTTGTTTGGTCCGATTGTTGTTCATCAGTTTTTTTATCTTCTTCAATTTCTTCCTTCGTCTTTATATCTTCTACATGAACATTTACTTCAACTACGTCTAAGTGCGTCATTTTTTTCACTTGTTCTGCGGAAACTTTTTTGATTTGTTCATAAATATTTTCTGCGTCTTTACGGTATTCAATGACAACGTCTAAATCCACAGCAACTTGTTCTTTACCTACTTCAGTATCGATGCCGTTTGTTACGTTATCTGAATTGGAAATACGTTCAGCCATACTTGAGAAAAAGCCACCATCAACTTGCAGTAATCCATCAACTTTTTCCAAAGCAATTCCAATAATTTTTTGAATCACTTTGTCTTCAAATGTTAATTCGCCAGAAACTTGTTCTTGGCCTTTTTGTGCATTAACTCCAGTTGTACTTTTTTGATCTGCCATATTTTTTTCCTCCTAAATTTTTCTTTGTTGTTAAAAAACAACTTTACATATTCATCATAAAGCAAACCTCAAAAAATTTAAAACAAAAAGCCTTTATGGAGTAAATGGCAACCATTAATACATTCTAATTTCTTTAAAAATGTTTTATTTTCGATTGACATTTATTTAGTACGTATTATATATTTAATTTGCGTCAAATAATACATACTAAAAAGAAAGGATGTGTTTAATTTGAAACAAATTTACCATTTTAATGAAGGAAACACTACTATGAAAGATTTATTAGGTGGAAAAGGAGCAAATTTAGCAGAAATGACCCAATTAGGATTACCAGTTCCTGCTGGTTTTACTATTACAACGACTGCTTGTATGCAATTTTTGCAACAAGATGACTATTTTGAACAGTCTTTAAAAGAAGAGGTTTTGAAAGCGATATATCGATTGGAAACTGAAACAGGAAAATCATTTCTCGCTGACAGCTCCATATTGTTGGTCTCTGTGCGTAGTGGAGCAAAGTTTTCCATGCCAGGGATGATGGATACTATTTTAAATCTTGGGTTAAATGATAAAAAAGTACGGGATTTCGCTAGATTAACCACCCCTTCTTTTGCTTATGATTGCTATCGCCGTCTTATGCAAATGTTTGGTGATGTCGTCTACGGGATTTCTAAGGAGCAGTTTGATCAAATCTTACAAAAGTTTGAAACAACCTTTGACAAAGCGCCTAGTTATTTTTCGTTAGCCGAGCAACAAGAGGTAATTAAAGCATATAAGCAGCTCTTTGATAAACAGCACAAAAATTTCCCTCAAGATCCCTTAGAACAGCTATTTACAGCAATTAAAGCCGTTTTTCAATCATGGAATAATGAGCGAGCACAAGTGTATCGTAACTTACATGACATTCCATTTGACCTAGGAACTGCGGTTAATGTACAGTCAATGGTTTTTGGTAATAGCGGAGAAAAAAGTGCAACTGGGGTTGCATTTACTAGAAACCCTGCAACTGGCGAAAAGAAGCTTTTTGGTGAATTTTTACCTAATGCACAAGGAGAAGATGTGGTCGCTGGCATCCGAACGCCACAAACAATTGACAAATTGAAACAGTTGTTACCTGTGGCCTATTCTGATTTTATAGATTACGCAAAAATTTTGGAAGACCATTATAAGGATATGCAAGACATCGAATTTACCATCGAAAATGGAAAACTTTATATTTTGCAAACACGAAGCGGCAAACGTACCGCGCAAGCTGCACTTAACATCGCCTTAGACCTTGTCGACGATGGAACGATTACCAAAAAAGAAGCGTTATTACGAATCACACCAACGATGGTGGAGCAATTAATTCATCCAATATTTGACCCAGCAGAACTTAAGAGTGCTAAAGTACTAGCTAAAGGTCTGCCGGCAAGTCCTGGAGCTGCTAGTGGTCAAATTGTATTCACAGCAGAAAGGGCTAAAGAACTTCATGAAGAAGGGAAAAAAGTTATTCTTGTGCGACAAGAAACTTCACCGGAAGATATTGAAGGAATGGTAGTAAGTGAGGCAATTGTTACCTCTAGAGGAGGGATGACTTCCCATGCTGCTGTAGTTGCCCGTGGAATGGGAACATGTTGTGTAGCTGGCTGTGAAGAGCTCATTGTTAATGAAACAACGCAAACGGTTACTTGCAAAGGACAAACCTTAATCGAAGGAAGTACGATTTCTGTTGATGGTACTACAGGAACCATTTATCAAGCTGAATTAAAAACTGTAAGACCTACTGATAATCAAAATTTACAACGTTTGTTGAATTGGGCAGATAAAGAAGCAAAGTTGATGGTACGCGCAAATGCAGAAAATATCCAAGATTTATCAGCAGCGATCAATTTTGGCGCTTCAGGAATTGGTCTAGCACGTACAGAGCATATGTTTTTTGGCGAAAAAAGAATTTTGGAAATGCGTCGGCTTATTTTGGCAGAAGACGAAACTTCTTTTGAGGTAGCTCTTCAAAGGCTTCTTGATTTCCAACAAGATGATTTTTATCATATGCTACAAACAGTTGGAGAGAAACCAATGGTTATCCGTCTTTTAGACCCACCAATGCACGAATTTTTACCGACCGACCCGCAAACAATTCAACAATTAGCAAAACAATTGGAAAAAGCTCCTGAACAAATCACCAAACAAATAGCACAATTACATGAAACCAATCCTATGTTGGGCCATCGAGGTTGTCGTTTAGGAATCACTGAAGCACGAATTTATCAAATGCAAGTTAAAGCCATTTTCACTAGTGCGATTAAATTAACGCAAGCTGGTTATAGCGTAAAGCCAGAAATCATGATTCCATTAGTTGCCGAAGAAAAGGAATTAATCGAAGTTAAAAATTCTTTACTTCGCACTATTAAAAACTTATTCGAAGCTTCCAATGTAGAGCCTTTTCCTTTTGAAATCGGCACAATGATTGAATTACCTAGAGCTTGTATGACTGCTGATAGACTAGCTAAACATGCGGACTTTTTCAGTTTTGGTACAAATGATCTTACCCAAATGACTTATGGATTTTCCCGTGATGACATTGGTAAGTTCTTACCAATCTATAAAGAAAAGGGAATTTTAACGCAAGACCCTTTCCAGACCTTAGACCAAGCAGGTGTGGGCAAACTTATTCAAACGGCGGTCAAAAAGGCTCGTCAAACCAATCCGAATATGATGATTGGTGTATGCGGCGAAGTCGGCGGTGATCCTAATTCCATTTCTTTCTTTCAACAAGCCGGCGTAGATTATGTCTCTTGTTCAGCCTATCGTATCCCAGCAGCACGTTTAGCTTGCGGGCAAGCAGCACTCAACGATTGTCGTATAGCTGAAATTGCGCTATGATAAAGATAAATAAGAATGAAGAAGGAGTCACTATGGAATTTTCTGACCGTCAAAAGTTAATTATGGAGATTGTTAAAGCAAATGAACCCATTACCGGAGATAATATTGCCGCAAAGCTGAACCTTACAAAACCAACATTGCGCAATGATTTGTCACTGTTAACCATGACAGGGGTATTAGATGCACGTCCTAAAGTTGGTTATATTTACTCCGGTCAGACAATCGAACCGTTACTATTTGAAAAATTATACACGAAAAAAGTGGACGATATTATGATTCCGGCTGTGTTTATCAAACAGGATACCTCTTTAAAAGACGCTATTACAGACTTATTTATGTACGATGTAGGTTCTTTGTATGTAGTTAATGAAGATAAAAGATTAGTTGGTGTTCTTTCAAGAAAGGATCTTTTACGCAGTGTTTTAGCCAGTAACGAAGAAAACATTCCAGTAGCTGTTGTCATGAGCCGAATGCCAAACATCATTACAATCACCTCGGATGAGACAATTTTGACAGCGGGTCATTTATTAATGCAGCATCAAGTCGACTCACTCCCCGTTGTTGAAAATAAGACGCCAGATAAAATTGTTGGTAAAATAACTAAAACACGGATCATGAATCATTTTATCGAAGAAGGGATTAAGGTGAATGCATAACATGAATAAAGATGTCTCACTAAAGTTATTTATTATTTCTGATTCCATTGGGGATACTGCACAAAAGATCACAACCGCCGTACTTGCCCAATTTCCAGAATTATCGAATGTTGAAACGAAACGATTTGCCTTTATCGACTCTAAAGAAGAACTAATTAAGGTTTTAGGGGATGCTTTACAAGAAAGTGCTGTGGTTGCTAGTACGTTAGTAAAAGATTCTTTCAACGAAGCTGCCCAAGAATTTGCTTCTCGTACTTCTTTAAGTTATGTAGATTTCATGACACCAATGATGAAACTTATCCAAGGAAAAACCGGTCTAGAACCTAAAGGTGAAGCTCGCGCGCAACATAAACTAACATCGGATTATTTTACAAAAATAGAAGCGATAGATTTTGCTGTAAAATACGATGACGGTCAAGATCCTAAAGGATTTTCAAAAGCAGACTATGTTATTTTAGGACCGTCTCGTACTTCAAAGACTCCCTTAAGTATGTATCTAGCAAATAAATCTTATAAAGTAGCCAACTTGCCATTGATACCTGAAATTCCCCTGCCCAAAGAAATTTTTGATGTATCGAAGGAAAAACTCATCGGTTTAGTTGCTACTCCTGAAGTGATTCAACGAAGGCGCGAAAAACGATTAAATTCTCTGGGTCTAGGTGGTAGTTCGTCTTATACAAACGTTGAGCATATCAGAGAAGAAATGGACTACGCCCAAGAAGTTTATCGTAGATTAGAAGCAAAGACTATACAAGTAGACGATATGTCAATTGAAGAAACAGCTGAGTATATTACGCGTTTTCAAATTAATCGATAGCTCAAAAAACAGTTGCCTGATGATTGAAGTGACCTCCAAAAGTTAGAACAAAAATCTAACTTTTGGGCGTCGGTTCAGATGGTAGCTGTTTTTTATAAATTCATAGTTTGTCGGCTTTACTCTGTCAGTGCAATCGAATGACGTATGCTAGTCACAGCTTCTGCTAATTTTTCTTTTTCCCACTCATTTAGTGTTACTAGCAGCTTTTTCTCCACCCCGTCTTTTCCTAATATACATGGAACACTATAGGCGCAACGTCCACTAAACCCATATTCATATTCAGACATAGGAACACTCACCGGATAGATACTTTTTTCATCTAATAGTACACAACGTGCAATATCGATGGCAGATTGTGCAACGGCAACATTAGTCACACCATTTTTAGTCTCAAAAACATCATAAGCTGCTTGGACAACTTTTTCTTTTATCTCTTCAGCTGTAAGTAGCGGTATCTCAGGAAAATAGTCACTCAACTGTTCATAAGCAATTCCGCCGATTGTCAAATGACTAAGCACAGGAAAAGCAGCATAGCCGTGTTCTCCCATCATATAGGCAGAAATAGCTTTAGGATCAACTTGATAGCGCTGACCCAGCAGTTGTCGCAACCTTGAAGAGTCTAGCATGGTTCCTGTACTTAAAAGTAAATTTCGAGGATAATCATAAGACGCCGCAATATGAATGATCGT
This sequence comes from Tetragenococcus solitarius NBRC 100494, assembly GCF_001544195.1. GTDB lineage: Bacteria > Bacillota > Bacilli > Lactobacillales > Enterococcaceae > Tetragenococcus > Tetragenococcus solitarius. Next base: position 11,089 of record NZ_BCPY01000013.1, on the reverse strand, counting down.
ATCCGCTGGGTTGGTAATGAAAATCAACATGGCTGTTTGCGTATGTCGTACAATATTTTTCATAATTTCATGAATAATGGGTAAATTTTCAGTTAGTAAATCTTGACGATCTGCAGGGATTTCGCCATTCGGATAAACATGGGTAGCCGCAATTATGATGATATTTGCATCTGCGACATCCCCATAAGATCCTGCATAAATGGTGATATTCTTACGAGACAATAAACCGCCAGCATGCGTCTGATCTAACCCTTCACCAAAAGCTACATGATCTCTAGGATCAATCAAGACAATTTCACCAAAAAGTTCTGTTTGCACCGCCGTTGCCAATACGCTGGAACCTACATGTCCTAATCCGATAATCGCTAATTTTTGTGTCCTCATTTATTTCTCCTTAATATAGCTCAATAATTTATTTTCTCAGCAAAGCCTTAAACTCAGATAATGTACAACCATACCAAATAGTATCTCGGTGTAAAGTGAGTACAGGTGTTTGTCGCATGTTTTCTCCTGGCACTGTGGTGAACGCATATTGAATATTTAATTGTGCTAATCTTTTAACATCCGCCTGGCGATAAACACCAAAGGGATAGGCAAAAATATCCGCATAATCAACATACTGACCACAATCCTTGAGATCTTTTTTTAATTTACCCTCTGAAACTTTTTGCATCTCAGTCGACCCATCAGGATAACGTTGATGTAAATTGGTGGTATGATTCGCTAGTTCAAAGACATCTTTCATCTTTTCTAATTCCTTTTTTGCCATCACAACAGATTGACTGGGCTTAAATTCTTGGATTTGTTCAAAGAGCCAGCTCTTAACAACAAAACACACTGCATGAAAATTTTTTTGCTGTAAAATCGGATAAGCATACTTATAAACAGATTGGTAAGCGTCATCAAAAGTTAATAGGACAGACTTTTCAGGCAGCTTTTTTCCTTTTTGATAGTAATTTTTTACTTCTTGTAGACTAAGTGTGTAATAATTTTCCTGTTCTAAAAAGTCCATCTGTGCTTTAAAGTCAGTTAAATCACTGAATAGTTTTACAGGCAGGGCATCTTTATACGGTTGATTGACCAAAATAGGTGACGGCTTTGTTGCATCAAATGAGTCTTTTTCTCTGATTTCGTGATACATCAGTGCGTGAAATCCCATGTTCTTTCCTCCATAATTTTGCTTTTTAAATAAGTATAACAAAAAAGCAGCCCTTATGTATCTTTATCCTCAATGACTGAAGACTAAAAAGAGATACACTAGGCTGCTTTTTTAATCATTTTGCTCAATAATTTGCACTGTTGTTTTGGTTTGTTCTAACTGTCTTAAAATTTTATCATAATGTTTAGTTGCATAAGCAGAAAGTAGTACATCTACAGTATACAATTGTACCAGCAACGAATTGGTTGCCGAGCTTCTCAAGGGCGCTTCACCACCGTCTGCGGTGTGTAACAATACATCTGCAATAGTCGCTAGGGAAGAATGAGCTTTGCTTGTCATACCTACAACCGGAATTCCTTGTTCTTTTGCCAATAAAGCTAAATTCACTACCTCTTGCTTTTCGCCCGAATTTGAAACCAAAAAGATCCAGGAGGGAATTTCGTTTGTTACAATGGCTGTTGTCAGTAAATGATAATCTTTACTATAAATTACTTTTTTTCCCACACGTAAAAATTTCTGGGCAAAATCATCTGCAACAATCCCTGAGGCGCCAATTCCATAGGTAAACATTGTTTCTGTCGTTTCAAGTAAACGAACAATTCGTTCGATAGGTTCAGTCTCAAGCTTCTCACAATTTTTTTCTAAACCATCCGTCATTTTTAACAATAATTTTTGTTTAATTGTACTAATACCCTCGCCAGGTACAATATCTGTATAAAGATCTTCTTTGATTGCCGGTTGATTTGCAGATAGTTTTAATTTTAAATCCGTAAATCCTTCCAAACCTAATGAATAACACAGCCTCACAACTGTAGCAGGGCTGGTATTAGAAGCTTGGGACAAAGTTTTTGCGCTCATGCGAATCACTTCTTCAGGCTGTTGCAAGATCCATTCTGCTAATTTCTTTTCCGCCTTTGGTAATTTATTTAATTGATGCTGGATAGTAAATAAAATATTCATTTCTTTATTCCTCAACTTATCCTACTAAATTCTTACTGCGATGTCACACGCCTTAACACCAAATTATCACTTATAAAAAGAAAACAAACAACAAATAGAAACGCTATTTCTTATATCTTTTTATAACTATTTAACCATTAGAAACAAATTCATTCATTTGTTTAAACTGTTTAGTCTTCATAAAATCAATAATTTCCTTACTATTCTTACGTTCATTCACTACGTCAAGTAAAGATTGCAGCTGCGCATAATCAGCTGAAGTTTGGTCTTTTTTATTTGCCTTCATGTAACGATATTTAGCAATCACCATATCCACTAACTTGGCATTATTAGCTGCAGAGTTATCTTTTTTATGACTATCAAAAGCCAGGGTTGCTATTAAACCATACTGCCCCGTTAAAAAGTGATCTCCAACAAAGTCATTGGGATCTTCTTTATTATCAATAACTGGAGAGTTTTTAGTATTTGTTAGTAATATGACAGACATATGATTGATTGGATCAATCACTGTTAGTGTCCCCGTCCAGCCAGTATGTCCGATAGTACTAGTATCTGCTAAAGGAGAAAATGCCCAAGAATATAGATGTTGTCCTTTACGGCGCCAACCTAAACCAAAGCTTGGATCAGTATCTTTAGCTTTAATAAACTGATCCATCGTATCTTCATCAAAAAACTGTTGGTCCCCATAACCGCCTCGATTCAAAGTAATTTGAGTTAACACCGCTAGATCTTTTGCGTTTGCAAATAACCCTGCATGCCCGCTAATGCCTCCCATAGAATAGAATGCTTTTTCATCATGTACTTCACCTTGCACAGTATTTTCCCGGATATTATCAAAATCGATCGCACCATCTCTAGTATTACCATGTATTTCAGTTGCAGCAATTTGTTCTTTTGTAAAATTATGTTCCAAAGGGTTAAAAGTCGTATGTTGTAATTTCAGTGGTTGATAGTAATTTTTGCTCATGTATTTGTCCAAACGTTGTCCTGTTACTTGTTCAATAATAAAACCAAGTAGCATGTAATCAACATCTGAATACATTGTCTTTGTTCCAGGTTCATATTCTAAAGGTGTGGCAATAATTTTTTCCATAACTTCGTTTCGATCTTGAGTATATAACTTTTTATTAGCATCAGGACTAGATAAATCATCTGCATCAGGATCATAGTTTTTATTATGATACTGTGGATCTGCCGGGAACCCTGCTTGGTGTTCTAGTATTTCTTTTACAGTTAATTCATTTTTCCCTTTTATTTTATCTGACTTTTTATCCTTAAAATCAGGAAAAAAATCACTAACTTTCTGATCGATAGCTAAATCTCCGTCTGAAACTAACTTTTGGATCGCATAATTGGTCGCATACATTTTTGTGTTACTAGCTAAATCATACAAAGTATTTTCAGTTACTTTTTTACCATCTTTTTGGGGATTACCTTGTAGGTCATAGGCGCTTATATTCCCATAAGCACTAGATTTAACGATCTTACCATTTTTCGTTACCACTAATTGTGCTGATGTAAAACCATTTTTGATTTCTGCATTAATAAGTTGATCAATTAGTTTGAAATTATCGTTTTCAGTATAATCTTCAGTCTTATCCTTTAAAACCGGGTAAGGAACTTTTACATTCATTTTTGCTTTGTTGTTATTTTCAACTTGGCTGACTTGTAAATTGTTGTCTCCATTTTTTGTAAATTCCGAAATATCAACCTGCTGCCACTTTTGATTCGACAAATCAGCAAATACCTCCTCACCATTTACATAGATCTTGAATGCTTTTTTGTCGTTCGTTTTTAATAATAACTCCCCTTGTCCTTCATACCCATAAAATGACGCCATCTGATTTGTCAAAAGTGAACTGTCAAACGCTTCATCCGTTGCTTTGATTGGATAAGTCTGACTAAGCTGATAAGAACCTTTAGGGCTACTAATTTTTTTCACATCCGTTTTATCTTGTAGTACACATGCGCTGGTAAAAAATAAAATACCGAATACTACACAAGGCATAATGAGTTTTTTTCCACACTTTTTCATATTGAGATACCTTCTCTCTTTTTTATATCCGATTTCAAAAGTGCTAAAGGTATTGTTTTATTAAACCAAAACGTCTGCTTACATTTAAACTAAAGTCAACAACTGCTTGGTCGAGTCAATGTGATATGTGGCTTGCGACTGATCAATCACAAATTGGTGACTTTTTAAAGCTGCTACAGATAAATTTGCGCGGCGAGCAGCTTCGATACCAAGTGCTGAATCTTCAATAACTAAGCATTCACTAGGCTGTAACTCAAGATGAGACACTGTATACTGATAAATTTCTGGATTCGGTTTACTGCGGGCAAACATTTCGCCACTTGTAACTAATTCAAAATAATCTTTGATCTGATTTACTTCTAGTATACGATAGATATTTTTTAATGGACCAGAAGAGGCTACTGCCAAACGTAAGCCTCTATTTACTAAACCATTTAATGTTGGTAAGATGTCAGGATTAAACATCTCTTTATAATCAATCGGATAATGTTGACGAAACTCTTTATAGGCCTGAAGTAACTCTTCGCGCTTTCTTCTATCGTCGGGTATCAGTTGCTCAAACATATCTTGCGCATTTGACCCGACAAAACGTTCTTGTACCTTTTGAGGTACGGATAAGCCATTTTTTTCAAAGAAGAGAGCTCGTCGTTGTTGATATACCTTTTCAGAAAAAACGATAACTCCATCCACGTCAAAAATAACAGCTTTTCTCATATAATGTTCCCTTCTCGAATATCTTCATTGGTGCCAAAGAAATAAGTTAATACAAATCCGCCAATATAGCCTGCAATTAAACTAATCACATAATTAAGCATCGGTGTAGTTCCTCCGGCAATTAATGGAATTAACGCGAGTCCGCTAGGCCCAATGGAAATCGAACCAACACCACCTAACAAACCAACAACAGCGCCACCGATACCGCCTCCTAAGCAAGCCGTGATAAATGGTCTTCCTAAAGGCAAGGTTACTCCATAAATCAAAGGTTCACCAATCCCCAAAATACCAACCGGTAATGCCCCTTTAATCATCTCTGTTAATTTTTTGTTATTGCGACAACGTATCCATAAAGCGATAGCTGCCCCTACTTGTCCTGCACCAGCCATAGCTAAAATCGGCAATAGAGTTGTACTCCCATAGGTCTCAATCAATTGAAGATGGATTGGGGTCAAAATTTGATGTAAACCAAACATGACCATTGGCAAGAATAAAGCTCCTAAGACAAAACCAGCAAAGGCACCGCCTACGCTTAGAACCCAACTAATACCTCCTACAAGACCATCAGAAATCCAACCAGCCAAGGGCATGATAAAGAAGATCGTAACGACACCCATAGCAGCTAGCGTAAGTACTGGTGTCACGATAATATCAACGGCATCTGGCACTATTTTGTGTAGCCATTTTTCCACTTGTGCCATCAAGAAAACCGCAATAATGACACCGATCACACCACCTTGACCTCCAGCTAACGGTTCACCCGTAAAAATATTAGGAAGCGGCAGATCTTCACTCATACCGGTTAGCATGGTGACACCACCAATAACTCCACCTAAACTAGGAGACGCACCGAATTCACGTGCAGCATTAATCCCCACGTAAATAACTAAGTAAGTAAATACACCACTTTGAATAATCGAACCAACACTTACAATATTGACCCAAGCGTCTCCAGCAATCGTTCCAGCTTCTAGCATATTCGTTAAAACAGAGGCAATTCCGCCAATAATGCCGGCACCAACAAAAGCGGGAATGAGTGGTACAAAGATATTAGCGATTGATTTTAATACCTTTGACCAAGGTTTTTGGTTTTTCTTTTTCACTTGTGCATGAACTTCTTTTGCTTTAGCATTCACATCATCTTTTCCGCTTGTCGTTTCTTTTGCAGGAGATTCTTCCACAGAGGTTCCATCCGGGCGTTCTTCTCCTAATTCTACTCCAGCCATGTCTGCCATTTTTTGAGCAACTTTGCTCACAGTTCCTGGTCCCAGTACAATTTGCAGGGTTTCATCTTCAACAACACCCATAACTCCATCAATCGCTTTTAGTCCATCAATATCTAGCTTACTATCATCAATAACGCCCATGCGGATACGGGTCATACAATTAACGATTTTATTAACATTGTTCACGCCACCGACGTGTTCATAAATTTCTTCTGCTAATCTGGTAATTTTATCTGCCATTTTTTCTCCTCCTTTTTAAAGTGTATTTCTGACAAAACCGTTGCCTGCAATCAATTTTTCTTTTGCTTCATTTTTATCTGCTCCGGTCAAAATCATAACGATGGCCAGTTTTACATTTTCTTCTGCGCGGTAAAAAGTTTGATCTGCTTGCTCATAGCTACAATCCGTTGCCTGCATAATAATTCGTTTAGATCTTTCCACCAATTTTTCGTTGGTAGGTCGGACATCCACCATCAAATTTTTATATACTTTTCCAATGCCAATCATCGAAACTGTCGAAAGCATATTTAACACTAGCTTTTGGGCGGTCCCAGATTTTAACCGAGTAGAACCTGTCAAAATTTCAGGACCGACTTCAACTTCAATAGGAAACTGCGCATGCTGGCTAATTTGAGCCTTTTTGTTACATGCTAATGAAGCTGTCGTAGCTCCCACTTCTTTGGCATAATCCAACCCGCCAATCACATAAGGCGTACGACCACTGGCAGCAATTCCTACAACAATATCATCTTGGCTTAATAAAGCTTTAGATAAATCTTCTTTTGCCAGCTCTTGGGAATCTTCTGCTCCTTCAACAGCAACTGTCATTGCTTTCATCCCACCCGCAATCAAGCCTTGTACCATTTCTGGCTCAGTTCCAAAGGTTGGCACACATTCTGCCGCATCAAGCACTCCTAAACGTCCGCTGGTACCAGCACCAATGTAAAAAAGCCTTCCTTTTTTTCTAAATGTTTGTATAATTTGTTCAATAACGTTTTTTATTTGTGGTAGTGCTTTTTCGATAGCCAAAGGCACATTTTTATCCTCGTCGTTCATGGTCTGTAATACTTCCATGATGTCCATATCATCCAAAGCCATCGTTCTTTGATTTCTCGTTTCTGTTGCTAATTTTTCTAATTCACTCAATATCTTTTCCTGCCTTCCCTTAATTCAAAACGACAACCTGACCCAATATAATGCACTAGCTCTCGATCTTTTTTTGTAATTTTTGCCACTACATTCACTTTTTTATCTGCCGGCAACTTACGTTTTGTTATCTGCATCTCTCCCATATATCGCTGATAATTTTTATTGTCTATAGTAACAGAACCTTGATCTCGCAACTGATTATTTTCCGCTTCAATCGTTTGACGGTTGTTTCTTCTTGATTCTTGGCTTCGGATAACATCTTGTGCTTCATCAATTCGATTGGTATGCTCACCAAGGACAAGCGCACGATAAGAATCTAACAATAAATCAACTTCAAGTAACATCTTTTTTTGCTTAAAATATACATTAAACTGTTCTTTAACTTTTTTAGAAAGCCCTCCATCACCAATATGAACAATATCGCATCCGTAATTATAGAACAAATCAAGTGCTGCTGCTAAAGGATGTTGATTACGATGTTTTTCTAAGGTTGGTAAACCTTTATATAATGGCCCTCGTAAATTTTCGTCTCCAGCTACAAAAGCTACAATTTTAGAACCCAGTGTCTGCCATTTATGATTCACCGTTTGTAAATATTCACTTGATAAACCTGTTTCAGGTCGTGGATAATAATTATGCCATAACTCCATTTTGGTAAAATCGGCTTGAAAAGAAGCTAATTGTTCCACATCTTCTTCAGATAAAGTTGACGCGTTTAGTCCTACTTTCATTTGTTGAGAGACCGCTGCAATCGTCTGGTTATCAATTCCGTAATCCATTCGTATACCGGTAATCCCTAATTGTTTTAAATTCTCGCATGCTCCTGCTTGGTTAAGATCAATAGATAAACGTTGCAGACCGTCGCTTGATATATCTGCCATTAGATCTATATGCAACTTTTGAGTGAACAAACCTAGCTGTTGCAATGTGTTGATGACTTTTTGTGGGTCCTCTTCTGGAATATGTAAAGAAGTAAAGATACGCGTAAAACCTGCTTGTTTCATTGCTAAAATGTAACGTTTCTTATCTTCTGTTAAAGTCTCTCCCAAAAAAATCGAAAAACCTAACATTTCTGCCACCGCCTTTGTTAATTCGCTTTCATTATAAGCGAAAAGAAACATTATTTCAATAGATAAAACATAATTCGTCTTATTCTGAAACATCATTTCTTATGTTGATTAATCTTTAAAATAAATTCTGTAAAAATTTAATTGATTGATCAAATCATTCTAGTCATTACAAAATAAACGTAAAAAAACCAGTTAAGTAGAAAATCTACATAACTGGCTAAATATTTTTATAATAACAAACAAAAACCCTCTGTTTGATTAAAGCGGCAACCAATCTAAAATACGCTGAATCCAATGATCCCAATATATCCAGTCATGTTCTCCAGGACCATCTTCAAAGCTTACGTCATATCCTTGTTCCTGCATTTTTTCTACTGTATAAGTGCTGGACTGGTGCAATGGATCTTCAGTTCCACAAGTAATAAAAAACTTAGGTGCTTGTGCTGCCTCTAGATTTTTAATTAGATGAATCAGGTCATTTTCCGACCCTTTAATTTCTGCCAATGGACCAAAAATTCCTTCCCAGTATGATCTACCCTTTATTTCTAATAACTGATCCATACCTTCAGCAATTGTTAGTCCTCCTGAAAGAGAAGCAATTGCAGCAAAGTTTTCTGGTTTTCGTAATCCAAGTTTTACAGCTCCATAGCCACCCATTGATAAACCTGCTGCAAATGTCTTGGCTCTTTTAGTCGTTAATTGCGGAAATAATTCATGACAAATTTCAGGCAATTCTTCGGCGATAAATGTCCAGTAATTCATATCATATCTAGTATCTGTATACCAAGCAAGGTCTGTAGAAGGCATAATAACAGCTAATCCCATATTTGCTACATACCGCTCAATGGCCGTCCTCCTTTGCCAGACACTATGATTACCATTCATTCCATGCAATAAATATAGTACTGGCACGTCCTCAGAAGTTCCTTTTGTATTAGTACCAAATGTTTTCTTCGTTTCCTGTGGCAAGATAATATCTAGCATCACTTCCATTTCCAACACATTGGAAAAAACATTTGCTTGTAAAAACGCCATGACTTACACTCACATCCTTTAATATTTACTATCATTGTAGCAAACTTTTTTACAATAATAAAAAGCTCCATTGAATGATGTACTGAACTGTAAACGTTAGGCTTTATCCTAACTATTTAAGATCATTACTTCATATCAATAAGGAGCTTCTAATATTACTTGACGTATTCTTGTAAAGCTTTTACTTTATCTGTCTTTTCCCAAGGCAAATCAACATCGGTTCTACCAAAATGACCGTAAGCTGCAGTATCCTTATAAATAGGACGTCTTAAATCCAACATTTCAATAATACCTGCAGGACGCAAATCAAAATTATCACGCACTGCTTCAATTAATTTTTCTTGAGATACTTTCCCTGTTTTAAAAGTATCAATCGCAATAGATACAGGCTCAGCTACGCCAATTGCATAAGCAAGCTGTACTTCTACCTTATCCGCCAATTTTGCTGCCACAATGTTTTTAGCAATGTAACGAGCAGCATAACTTGCAGAACGGTCTACTTTTGTAGCATCTTTACCCGAAAATGCACCGCCACCATGACGAGCATAACCACCATAAGTATCTACGATAATTTTCCGCCCAGTTAAGCCTGCATCTCCTTGAGGTCCTCCAATAACAAAACGACCGGTAGGATTAATAAAATATTTTGTTTGTTCATCTAATAATTCATTAGGAATTACTTGTCTGATCACTTTTTCGATCATATCTCGACGAATTGTTTCATTAGCCACTTCATCATCGTGTTGTGTGCTAATAACAACAGTATCTACTCTTTTAGGTTGATCATTTTCATCATACTCAACCGTTACTTGCGATTTTGCATCTGGACGTAAATAACTGATCTCCGAGGTCTTCCTTAATTTTGCTAAATGAGCAACAATCTTATGACTCAAAGAAATAGGCAGTGGCATTAACTCTGAAGTTTCATTTGTTGCATAGCCAAACATTAAGCCTTGATCGCCAGCTCCGATTGCATTGATCCGTTTTTCTCTATCTTCCCTTGCTTCTAACGATGTATCCACACCTTGTGCAATATCTTGTGATTGCTCGTCAATTGCAACTAAGACCGCTACATTATCACCATCAAAACCATATTCAGGTCGATCATAACCAATGTCTTTGATCGTTTTCCTTACAACTTTTTGCATATCAACATATGCTGATGTAGAAACTTCACCAAAAACTAATACTAATCCGGTCGTGACTGAAGTTTCACAAGCAACACGTGCCATTGGATCTTGTTCTAATAGCGCATCCAAAATCGCATCACTAATTTGATCAGCAATTTTATCAGGATGACCTTCTGAAACGGATTCAGAAGTAAATAAACGTCTTTCTTTCATGATGATTCCCCCTAAAATATTTTTTCGGTTACAAGGCATCTTCATTTGAGATAAACAAATGAATCCTCTCGGGAACTTGCAACGGTCTGATTCTAATAGATAAGCTAAACAATCTATTTTCATTTAAAAAATGAGTCGAAACCGAAACTGTCAGCAAAAGTTCTCAAATAACTTAAAAAAAAGCATTCATTACTGAATGCTTCCGATGATCCGTACGGGATTCGAACCCGTGTTACCGCCGTGAAAGGGCGGTGTCTTAACCACTTGACCAACGGATCGCTGATACGGAGAAGGAGGGATTCGAACCCTCGCGCCGCGTAAACGGCCTACACCCTTAGCAGGGGCGCCTCTTCAGCCACTTGAGTACTTCCCCAAAACCAAAAAGTATTTGATTTTCA
>NZ_BCPY01000012.1 GCF_001544195.1 Tetragenococcus solitarius NBRC 100494 | reverse complement strand
AAATTTTGGTAAAAAAGTCTTACATTTTTTATCAAAAATTTATATAAAGAAGTTGAACTTGTACTTTTTTTAGGCAAGGAAATAACGATCACTTCCCTTCTTTTCATCAGAAACGAAGGGAAGATTTCTGTATTTCCTCTCTTTTTACCAAAAATGAAGAGAAGTCTTTTGAACTTACCTTCTTTTTACTAGGAATAAGGGGAAGTTCTCTGTATTTCCCTTCTTTCTACCGAAAATAAGGGGAAGTCATCTACTTTTTATCCAAAAAAAAGCCTTGAACAAAAGTCCAAAGCTTTTTTCTTTATTTCTGATTTTTCATTTGTTGCATCATTTGTCGAATTTTCTTTTCAGAAGGCTTTTGTCCCATCGACATCATCATTGTGCGTAACATATCTTCGTTAATGGGTGGATTTTTTTTCATATAATCTTCCATATATTTACGTGCTAAAAAGAAACCGCCAATCGCTCCAACAACTAAAGCAATCACTGCAATCAAAATTACATAACCTGTTGACATTCTGCACTCTCCTCTCCTCTAGACTGTCCATAAAACATTCTACTAGAAAAATAACGAAAAGAAAAGGTAGAAATCACTCTTTTAGGTTCATTGATTTATAACTGATCTAGTTCGTACATATCTTCTTTTTCTAAAACAAAATCCACCTGTGCATTTTCTAGAATATAAGTTTCATGCACAGACTTAGGTAGCGGTAAGATGTCCTTTTGTAGTAAATAACGTATTGCTACTTGTGGAATGGACTTATTGTATTTTTCCGCTATTTTTTTAATTTTCTTGTCATCTAATATACCGCCTGTGGCTAGTGGTGAATAACCTTCCACTAAAATGGAATTGTTTTGACAAAATTCAATATTTCCAGTGCTCAAATTACCAATATAACACTTAATCTGGTTCACCATCGGTTTTACTTTCCCGTTTGCTATAATATTTTTTAAATCATCAACGTTAAAGTTTGAGACGCCAATCGCTTTTGCTTTTCCTTCTTGGTAAGCATCTTCTAAGGCTTTCCAAACTTGAATGTTTTTCTTATCATCTTCTTGGTGTACCTCGCCAATTCGACTCCACGGTCTAGGTGCGTGAATTAATAATAAATCTACATGCTCCACTGCTAAGCGTCGCAAAGATTCGTCAATATTTTTCATCGCTTCTTCATAAGAATCCGTTTCCGCTGGGACTTTTGTGGTAATAAAAATTTCGTCACGCGAAACACTCGAGTCTTTTATCGCTCTTCCCACATCTGTTTCATTTCCATAAACATATGCCGTATCAACGTGTTTATAACCGTTGTCTAAAGCATATTTGGTAGAACGGTAAGCGTCATCTGGGGGCATTTGCCAAGTACCAAAACCAATTTTAGGTATCTTTGTGCCATTTGCTAGCTGAAATGTTTCATTTAACATCATCTTTTATCCCCGCCTTTCTGATTTTATTATACAAAAAAATAATCCTATACACAAAAAGCAGAATCGCTCTTGATTCTGCTTTTCACTATTTACTGTTGTTCAATTTTTTCTAACAAATTAGGATCAAATTTCTCCTCACGTAACATCGCAATTTCAAAACCATAAGGAGACTTTTTATTCTTTTTGTCTTCTCCTACCCATGGTGTTTCTAGGATTTTGGGCAAGTTTGACAGCTTGTCATGATGTGCAACCTGGCTCAAAGCTTCAAAGCCGATCGTGCCAAAACCAATATTTTCATGCCGGTCTTTATGAGACCCTTGCTTATTTTTAGAATCATTGATATGAACAACTTTCAAACGCTCCAAGCCGATCACTTGGTCAAATTCATTTAATACCCCATCAAAATCTTCTCTTATATTATAGCCTGCGTCATTCGTGTGACATGTATCAAAAGTCACCGAAAGTTTATCGTTTAATGTAACCCCATCAATAATGCGCGCCAGCTCTTCAAAAGAACGTCCTACTTCGGTTCCTTTTCCAGCCATCGTCTCTAGTGCAATTTGAGGCACCTGATTTTTGTCTAAGACCTCATTTAATCCTTTTACGATCTGTGAAATACCGGCATCTGCTCCCGCTCCTACGTGTGAACCTGGATGTAAGGTGATTTGTTTTGCACCAAGCGCTTCTGCTCGTTTAATTTCATCTCTTAAAAATTGTACCGCAAACTCAAACGTCTGCTTTTTAGCTGTGTTTGCTAAGTTAACGATATAAGGCGCGTGGACAACAATGTTAGAGAGTCCATGTTCATCCATATAAGCTTTACCCTCTTCAATCCGCATATCTTCAATGGCTTTTCTACGCGTATTTTGTGGCGCTCCTGTATAAATCATAAAAGTAGAGGCATCATAACTTGCCGCTTCTTTAGCCGAACCAAGTAACATCTTTTTTCCTTTCATTGAAACATGAGAACCAATTAACATCCCTTTTCCTCCTTTTTTCTATACCTTTTAGTTTACTGGACCTAATAATAGCAAGAGTAACGTCATCAGCGGTAAGCTAATCAAAAAACTAATCGAAGAAGCAAATCCCACACTTTCTTCTTTAACGCCAGCGATAACAGAATTCACTACACCAAACAATGGGACTGGGGTGACACAAAGCAAACATAATATGGTTTTTGTCAGTGGGGCAATAGGCAATAGATAAAGGATAAATACAAAGACAAGTCCCATGACATAACGTAATGTTAACAACTGTATCACCGTATTGCGGTCTTGTTTAGGTAAGCGCAGTTCTAAATATAAACCAATCATAAACATCGATAAAAAAACATTGGCATCTGCGACTGGGGTAAGTACTGTCAAAAAAGAATCCGGTAAATCAATTGAAAATACTCTTAACACTAACATCAATACATAACAACTAAAAGGAATTGAAGAAAATAACTGTCTTAAAATCCTTTTAAAGTGGAGACTAGTATTTTGTTTTGTTAAGCGGTCACTGACAACTTTCGTCCCCCCAGCAAGCATAATGCTATTTCCGGTATCAAACATCGATAATAAAGGAACACCTAGTGGCAAAAAGCCCTGTATAAAAGGCAGTGTGAAATTTCCAATATTAAATCCAGTAGCACAATAAATAAAAAATTGCTGATCGATCTTCTCTTTTTTTCGCGCTACAAAATAACTTATAAAAATTTGTAAAAGCGACCAGAGCAAGCCAAGCAGTACAAAAAATAATAAGCTGCCTTTCACATCTAAATTAGCTAAGTTGATTATAACAACAGCCGGCAAAGTCACATTCATAATAACAATGGACAAACTCGAACCATCTGCTTTATCCAAAAAACCAATTCGCTTTAAAAAATAAGCGAGTAAAATAATCAAAAACAGACCGACAGCACGTGTAATAATTGTTCCCAACCAAAAAACTTCCTTTGAAAAAAGAAAAACACAAGAAAGCGGGGTTCTTGTGATTTTCTATATTTTTGTTAAAAGCGCAGCATGAAGTACCGTTTCTTCCCCCGACGAATAACGGTCGTTTTCCCGCTTAATTTGTCTTTTTCACTAATTTCATAACTTGTATCTTGGACACGATCGCCATTCAGGTAAATCGCTCCATTGTTAATATCTTCCCTTGCTTGGCGCTTTGAAGTTTCAATTCCAGCAGCGAGTAATATTTCAACTAAATTCAAAGAATCTTCAGTCCTAACTTCATAGGCGGGGACTCCGCTAAATGCCTGATCTAATTCTTGGGCACTTAATTTTTTAATTGACCCGCTAAATAAGGCCTCTGAAATACGTACCGCTTGCTCGTAAGCCTCTTTGCCATGGACCAAAGTCGTCACGTCTTTAGCCAATGCTTTTTGCGCAATCCGAGTTTCTGGCGCTTGGTTAAATTCTTTTTCAATTTGTGCAATTTCATCTAAGCTAAAGAAAGTAAAATATTTTAAAAATTTCACTGCATCCCGGTCATCGGTATTTAACCAAAATTGGTAAAACTCGTAAGGACTCGTTTTATTAGCATCTAACCAAATCGCATTACCTTCAGTCTTACCAAATTTTTTTCCATCTGCTTTTGTAATGAGCGGCATGGTAAGCCCGAAAGCTTGAACATCTTCTTGGCGATGTAATAATTCAATCCCAGAAGTGATATTTCCCCATTGATCACTTCCACCTAATTGTAAAAGGCAGCCATATTTTTGGTATAATTTCAAAAAATCATAGGCTTGCAGCAGCTGATAAGCAAATTCAGTATAAGAGATACCTGATTCAATACGACGTTTTACGCTTTCTTTACTCATCATATAATTAATTGTAAAATTTTTCCCCACATCACGCAAGAAATCGATTAGAGACATTTCCCCTAACCAATCATAATTATTGGCCACAATCGCAGGGTTTTTTTCTTTATGAAAATCAATGAACTGGGATAATTGCTGCTTAATATTATTCGACCAATCTTGAACAGTTGTTAAAGGATTTAATTGCCTTTCTTGATCTTTAAATGAAGGGTCTCCGATCATTCCTGTACCGCCGCCAACTAGAGCAATTGGCACATGACCGTTTTGCTGAAAACGACGAAGCATTAAAATAGGCAGTAAATGACCAATATGTAAGCTGTCAGCTGTTGGATCAAAACCTACGTATAATTTTACAGACTCTTTGTTTAGTTGATTTTCTAAAGCTGTTTCATCCGTCGTCTGATGAACTAAACCACGCTGTTTTAATTCTTGGAAAAAGTCTGATTGCATGTGGTATTTCCTCCTTATTAAATAGTCTCATTTGTAATAATAACTGAAAAAACTATTAAAGGAAAGCTTTAGTTTTGTTTTGGATTAAAACTGGGGAACTATTCAAGCGCATCATTTTTTGCTATAATCAGACAGAAGTAAAAAAATTAATGAGGTGACGAATTTGTCGCAGCAGGGAAAAAATAGTAAAAAAACAAAACAGCAAAAAAATAATGGCTGGTTTTATTTTCATATCGTTATACGAGTCATTCAATCCCTTCTACTAGTAGCTGTCAGTCTTTTCATCATGTTTGGCGCACTTGGCGTAGGCATCGGGGCAGGCTATTTTGCTTATTTGGTTGAAGACACCAAGACACCTACGAAAGAAGATTTACAAAAGGATTTAGAAGATATCGATGAAACCTCTCATCTAGCTTATGCAGATGGAAGTAATATTGCAACAATCGATACTGAGTTGCAACGAGATAGCATTAATTCTGATCAGATATCTGATTTACTAAAAAAAGCAGTGATTGCTACAGAAGATGAAAATTTCTATCAGCATAAAGGGGTTGTTCCTAAAGCAGTATTTCGAGCACTTGTGTCTGAAGTAACTGGTATTGGTTCAAGCGGGGGCTCTACTTTGACTCAGCAAATTGTAAAGCAACAGATTTTATCTGATGAAGTTACCTTTAAGCGTAAAGCAAATGAAATTTTACTTGCAAATCAGGTCGAAAAGAATTTTTCTAAAGATGAGATTGTTACCATGTATTTAAACGTATCTCCTTTTGGACGAAATAATGAAGGAAAAAATATTGCTGGAGCGCAAGAAGCAGCCAAAGGTATTTTTGGTAAAAATGCCAATGACCTAAATTTACCACAAGCAGCCTTTATTGCTGGCTTGCCTCAAAGCCCAATTACTTATAGTCCTTACACTAATTCTGGGGAGTTGCAAGAGGACTTAGAACCCGGCCTAGAACGTAAAGATTATGTACTATTTAGTATGTATCGCAATCACGACATCTCCAAAAAAGAGTATACACAAGCCAAAGACTATGATTTAACAAAAGACTTTCAAGAACAAGAAAGTACAGATGAGACAAAAGAACGTGGCTTTTTATACGATACTGTAATGAATGAATCTTTAAAAATCATTGCTAAACAACTAGCAGATGGGGACAACATTAGCAGTAAAGAGTTTGCTGATGAAGAAACCTATCAAAAATATGTAGAAAAAGCACAACAAAAACTGGCGAATGGCGGTTATACTGTCAAAACTACCATCGACCCTGATATCTATAATGCCATGCAAGATACTGCCGAAAATTACGGTTATCTATTAGACAACAATAATCAAGTCGAAGTAGGAAACGTCTATATGGACAATGAGACAGGAAAAATCCTTGGTTTTGTTGGCGGTCGAAATTATGAAGACAATCAATTTAACCATGCCTTTAACTCTACTCGACAAGCAGGTTCAGCGATCAAACCAGCGCTGGTTTATGGTCCTGCTATTGATCAAGGCCTCATGGGGACTAATTCCCGGGTGTCAGATTACCCGGCAAAATGGCAACAGGGAGAAAACAAAGGTGATCCTATTGTGAACGCGACAAATAAAGGAACCAAAACGTTCCAAACCATTCGTGAATCTCTTGAACACTCAAGTAATATTGCTAGTTATCACATTTACCAAGCCCTTTTAGATGAAAAAGATGATACTTCATTTGTTTATGATAATTACTTAAAGAAAATGAACTACCCAGAAACGGATGCTTGGACCTATGAATCAGCCTCTTCAGGTGTACCTGAGTTGACAACACTAGCACAAACGAATGGTTTCCAAACATTAGCAAATGATGGCATCTATCAAGAAGGCTATCTAATTGAATCAATCACCGATTCACATGGTGACGCGCTTTATGAGCATGAGGAAAAACCTGAACGTGTGTATTCAAAACAAGCAGCTTCTATTATGAATAATTTAATGCGTAGCGTTATAGATAGTGGACATACCACTGAATTCAAATCGGATGTTAGCAATTTAAATTACAGTCTGGCCAATGCCGACTGGGTTGGAAAAACCGGAACTACCGATGACTATAAAGACTCATGGTTAGTGGTTTCCACGCCAAAAGCTACTTTAAGTAGTTGGTCCGGGCGTGAAGACAATAAGGGTACTGATCGCGATGCTAGCAAACGGACTGCTCGTTATATGGCTTATCTTGCAAATTCGATTTATCAAGCTAACCCAGATAGCTTAGGTGCTAATGAGAAATTTACTCTAGATAACGACGTCAAAAAAGAAGAAGTTTCTAAGTTTACTGGGACAAAAGTAGACGATAATGATACCGTAGATGTAGATGGTTCAACTATGCGGGTTCCTAATGACACGACAGATTCTTATTGGGCAAAAGGAACTCCACCAGACGCAAGTTTCAAATTTGGTATTGGCGGCAGTAAAAAGAATTATATAGACTACTGGCGAAACGGACAATCGAACAATAACAGCAACGATAACAGCGATAATGACGACTAAAAAAACAAGGAAGGTGTAATAGCCTTCCTTGTTTTTTGCATGCTATCAGTCAAGAAAAGTTCATAGCTCTTTCATTCATAAAAATAACACTTTATTCAATTTTAATTTGTTAATTTTTAGTGATATATTCGAAATTAAGTATTTAAAAAACGCCTCAGTAAAACTGAGACGTTTCAGACTGTAGACAAATTGGTTGAATTTCCTTAACTTTAAGGAAGAAACAGCCGATTTGTCTTTTTTTGATGAAAATAAGCAAAAAAAAAAAGAAAGGCGTAGTGCCTTTAGCGATCCATGTGGCTAATTTTTTAAGATTCATTGCAGCAAACGTAAGCATCGTATGAACGGTGACTTTTTCTAACGAACGATATTTCGTCCACCGCAAACCATGCTTTTCTTTCGCGTCTGCAAAGACGCGTTCAATTGTTTCTTTTCGTCGTTGATAAATGGTTTTATTCGTCTTCGTAAAACGCAATTCTTCTGCTATATCTAAATCCTCTTGCCAGACATGTCGTGTAATGACTTTTTGACAAGATTGACTCTGTGTACATTGGGCTAACAGGGGACATTGTTTACAAACCTCCGGAGATGATTTGTACTCTCGGTAACCTTCACGTGTAATAGTTGAAAAAGTCAGGATTTGATCGGCTGGGCATAAATAACAATCATAGTATTCATCATAAACAAAATCTTTTTTACGAAAGAAGGCTTTCTTTCCTCGAGGCCGAGTATAGGGAAGAACAGGACGTAGCTGTTTTTCGACTAAATAGTGAGCAATTGCAGGGGTTTTATAGCCTGCGTCTGCCGCAACCACTTTCGCTTTTGGAAAAGTCCTTCGTACTTTGTCCAATAAGGAAGTCGCTACCTGGCTATCATGGATATTTCCTGGTGTCACCTTACATTCTAAAACGAAACCGTGGTCTTCACACACCGTATGAGCAGCGTAAGCAAATTGTCTTTCACGTTCACTCTTTACATAATAACCACTCTCCGGATCTGTTCGACTGATTTTCTTTTCTTTGACCTCTTCTTCACCGTCCCAAGTAAAAGGCTTTTTTCCCGCTTGGATTCGTTGATCATTGATTTCTTTTTCTAATTCTTTTTGATAGGACTTCGCCTCGGTACGCGTTAACTCTTTATTAAATCGATGTTTATTCGCATTTGCCTTCACATGAGTGGAATCCATATATAAGTTGTCTTCCGTAATGAATCCTGCTTTAACGGCTTGTTCAAGAATATGAGAAAAAAGATCTTCAAATAATGTGGTTTCTCGAAAACGTCGAGCATAATTTTTACCAAAGGTAGAAAAGTGAGGCACTTTTTCCGTAAAATCAAATCCTAAGAACCAACGATAAGCCATATTGGTATCTACTTCTTTGATCGTTTGGCGCATCGAACGAATGCCAAAAAGATACTGGAGTAAAACGAACTTAACCAAAACCACAGGATCAATACTTAGGCGACCCAGAGAAGAATAAGTGGGTTCAACAATGGGATAAATAAACGCAAAAGAAATCGCTTGGTCAATTTGACGTACAAGATGGTCGCTAGGCACTAAATCATCAACAGTAATCATTGCCACTTGGTGGCGTCCAGTAAGGGGGTGTTTCGTCATCAATGTATTTCAACTCCTTGAATTCGCTTACAATACTATTATACAAAAAAAGACTGTAGGTTGCATCCAAAATACGGACTTTGTCTACAGTCTGAAACGCCTCAGTAAAACTGAGACGTTTTCTTTTTTTGTTATTGTAATAATTACTTTGTAGAACCTTTTTCCATGATATTAGATGGCAGGACAATTGTTTTTTGTTCGATTTCTTCTTTGTTCATCAATTTTGTTAACAATCTCGTAGATACAGCGCCAATATCATATAGTGGCTGAGTAATACTTGACAAGCGTGGACGAGCGACATCTGTTAATAATGAATTATTACTAGTGATAATTTCAAAATCATCTGGGACTTTTATTCCGTGATCATATAAACCATCCAAGACCCCAATCGCTAATTCATCATCCGTAATATAGGCTGCCGTAGCGCCGCTATTCAAAATACGATCCACTAAAGCAAGTCCATCTTTAAATTCATAAGGTGATTCAAAAATTAATCCTTCATTATATTCTAAGTTGTGTTCTTTCAATGCCTCTTTATAACCAGTCAAACGATTTTGGCCGTTGATGGCATCAATAAGTGCTCCACTAATAAAAGCAATTTTTTCATTACCATTTTTAGCTAGAAGAGAAACAGCTTCTTTGGCAGCTTCTGTATAATCGATATTGACACTGCCTACTTGTTGGTCAGGATCAATAGAACCTGCTAAAACGACTGGCGTTTTTGAACGTGAAAATTCAGCTCTTACTTCGTCTGTGATACGATGACCCATAAAGATAATACCATCTACTTGTTTTGCTAATAAGTTGTTTAAAACTTGCACTTCTTTTGTGCTACCACCGTCTGAATTAGCCAAAATAATATTATATTTATACATGGTAGCGACATCATCAATACCACGTGCTAATGAAGAAAAGAACATATTGCTGACATCTGGAATAATCACACCGATTGTTGTTGTTTTTTTGCTAGCTAATCCACGTGCTACAGCATTTGGTCGGTAATCGAGTCGATCAATAACCTCTAAAACTTTTTTCCGTGTTGCTGGTTTCACATTTGGATTGCCGTTAACAACACGAGAAACAGTGGCCATAGAAACATTGGCTTCACGCGCGACATCATAAATTGTAATTGTTTGTTTTTCCATACCCTATACTTCCTATCTATTTTATTTTCTGAAAATCGTATTTTCATTTCTTTTCTAGAATAGCAAATTTTTTTTAAAGGTGCAACCGTTTTACATTTTTTTCATGAAAATGTTTTTTTCTTAAGTAAATTTTAGAAATTATTTTGAAAGAATGCTAAAATAGAATTAGCTAAGCTAGAAAGAAGGACTTTTATGAACGTTGAAAAGATAAATGAACTAAAGACATGGATGAAAGATCATGATACAGATCTCGTTTATGTGACAAATCCAAATACAGTTACTTACTTTACTGGATTTGCAAGTGATCCCCACGAAAGGATATTGGCCTTATTTTTTACTGTTGATAAGGACCCATTTTTATTTACGCCGGCTTTGGATGCTCAAGCGGCTAAAGAAAGCTCATGGGAATATGATGTTGTCGGCTATCAAGACTCGCAAGACCCATGGAAAATGATTGCTTCTGAAATCCATACTCGTTACGGGAATCCAGCTGATATCACGATTGAAAAAGCTTCTTTAAGCTTGGATCATTTTGAATCATTTTCTGCGCATTTTCCTAATGCGAATTTTTCAAAAAATTTAACGCCTGTGATTGAGCAAATGCAAGTACGGAAAACGCCTAAAGAAATTGATACATTGATTAAAGCTGGGGACTGGGCGGATGTAGCTTTTGATATTGGTTTTTCTGCGATTAAAAAAGGAGCTACAGAAACAGAAATTATCGCTGAAATTGAGTATCAATTAAAGCGTAAAGGCGTAGCCAAAATGTCTTTTGACACAGAAGTTTTAGCAGCTGCTAAAGCAGCCAATCCACACGGTACGCCAGGAGATGATCCAGTACAAGAAAATCATTTTGTTTTATTTGATCTTGGAGTACTTTGGCAAGGTTATTGCAGTGACGCTACTCGTACGGTTGCTTTTAAGGAGCCTACAGCATTTCAGCGAAAAATTTATAATATCGTTTTAGAAGCGCAACTTGCTGCACAAAAAGCAGTTAAACCAGGAATAAAAGCTAGCGAGGTAGACAAAATTGCGCGTGAAGTGATTGAAAGCTATGGCTATGGTGAAGCATTTAATCACCGTTTAGGTCATGGGATTGGCACTACCATTCACGAATACCCTTCTTTAGTGGCTGGTAACGATCTTGTATTAGATGAAGGTATGTGTTTTTCAATTGAGCCAGGGATTTATTTGCCCGGCGAAGTTGGTGTACGAATTGAAGATTGTGTTTATGTTACCAAAGATGGTTGTCAACCGTTTACTCATACGCCAAAAGAATTAACGATTATTGACTAATTCTGGTAGACAGAAAAAAATCTGGATACTTGTGGATATTTCTCTCCGACAAGCATTCAGATTTTTTTATTTGTTTCAGAACCTACTTCGATTAAAAGGCTCTTTAACAACTGACGTTGATAAAGACCCAAAAAAGATGGGGCAGATGCCCCATCCCTATTTTGATTTATTATACTTCTGGGTTGTTTTTTTCGATTTGATCTTTTAGATCTTCTACTGAATCGTCAAAGTCCTCTTTCACGTCTTCGTAATCAGAAGCTAGATCTTCTTTCGTATCTTCTGTGACATCATCTGCCTGCTCTTTTGCCTCTTGAGCAATTGAACTTCCTTTATCAGCAGCATCAGCAACGGTATCTTGGACAGCTTCTGAAGTATCTTTGACATCAATAATGATATCATCAGCAGTATCTTGAACCTCATCAGAAACAGCTTCCGCAGTTGCTTTTGCATCTTCAGCTAGATCGCTTGCTAAATCTCCATAGTCTTGAGCTGCATCTGATACTGTGTCCTTGACATCTTCAGCAGTATCTTGAGTTTTTTGTTTCATTGAACCAGCAAGATCAGAAGCTTGCTTGCTAAGTTCGTCTGCTTTTTCTTTAGCAAGATCAGTTAAATCGCTGCCCTTATCTTTAGCGATATCTGTGTAATCAGATGCTGCGTCTAACACATTATCCAATTGCTTTGCTAATTTATCACGTAATTCTTTGCCGGACTCAGGAGCCAATAATAAGGCCGTTACTGCAGCTGCTGTTCCGCCAACTACAGCACCTAGTAAAAATCCATCTTTTTTTCCCATGAGGATCCCTCCAATTATTCTTCTTTATTCCGTTGCTTGAAAAACTTCATTGCTGTTTGTCCAACTTTTCCAGCTACTGTCGCTTGAGCAGTTGTCTTTCCTAAATCGCCAATTCTTGAGAGAAGATTCTTTCCAGAAGCATTTAATTCTGAGATACTTGTACTTAAATCAGCAATAGCCGTAAATAACGGATCAATTGTAGCAACTTTTTTATTAACATCTGAAAATAATTCGTTACTTTTTGTCAATAAGCCTTCTACTTCGCGTGAAAGCAAATCTACATCTTTTGTTACTACTTCTATTGTGTTATTCGCTTCTGATACTGTTTTTTCAACGGAAGCAACCGTCTTTTCAACTTTCAACAGTAATTTTACCAAAAAGATAACTAATACTGCAAATGCAATAGCGGCAATTAAGCCAGCAATACCTCCAGCAGACATACCAAAACCCCTTTCGTATATATTTAATATACATAAGCATATCATTTTCAAAATTTTAAAACAAATAATAATCGTTCTAAAAGCAATTTTTTTCAATAGTAATACAAATACTTTTTATTTTAGAAAGACTTTTTTAAATAAAGCTCATTCTTTTTTGCCACTGCTATTGTAAAGATAATTAAAGCAATCGTCATTAAATACAATAAACCGTATAAAATAACATAACTGGACAAAAATCCAACCTGTGTCATCACACTTGGAATATCAATAATAGCATGAAAAAGAATACTCAAAGGAAAAAGCCAAAATTGCCTTGCTTTATTAACAGCTATCCACACGAGTACTGATAAGCAAATTTGTACCAACAGTGCTGGAAAACGCTCAATAGTGACTAAAAAGAATTCTCCAGCAGAAACATTTTGTAATGCCTGAACGATACTTTGAGGAAGTTCTTGAGCAAATTGTCCATTAGGATTACTTAACAAAAGACTAATAACTAAATTACTAACTAAAGACATTCCGCCAAGAAGTAAAAGTTCGATTCCCCCGTGACCCAAACCATAAGCTATACTTGTAGCAAAATCCGAATAACTACTTTTTAACAGCTTAAAAGCAACGAGTCTTGCCGTTTCTTCAAAAACACCTGCAGCAAATATACCATAAATCATATATACTACAGGGTGATTTATCATTAATGGAATTTGTCCCTGAGCGTTTGGTTGTAAAACGAAGCTATGCAGCATTTGCTCTAAAACTAAAGCAAAGATAATAAAAAATGCTACACCGACAAATAGCGGTACCAATTTTATAGCAACCTTTTTTTTAAAAAATAAAAATACCCCAATGAGCAATCCTAATAAAATAATAAGAGATATAGCCATTGCTGTGATAGAACTTTTAGCGATCATTTTTTCTCCTTGTTTTAGAAAAATAAGGAAGAGCTATGCTATACTCTCCTTATTTTCTTTTTGCTTCTGTTTTATTGCGTCTACTTTCATTGACTTGCTTTTTTTGACTCAACTTATTGCCCAGTTCAATGATAAAGTCAACGAGGTCATCTTTAATTTGCGGATGAACAAGACCATATTCGATACTTGTACGCATAAACCCAAATTTATCTCCGACGTCAAAACGTTTCCCTTTAAATTGTCGAGCAAACACACGTTGCGTTTTATTCAAAATATCGATAGCATCTGTTAATTGAATTTCATTACCTGCCCCAGGTGCTAAATTTTCCAAGATAGGAAAAATTTCTGGAGTCAACAAGTAGCGACCAATAATGGCCAGATCACTAGGAGCTACATCTGGCTCAGGTTTTTCGACAAAGCTATTGACATTAAATAATCCCTTTTCTACTTGTCCATCTGGGTTAATAATCCCATATTTAGAAGTGTCTTCATGAGGCACGTCCATGACTGCAATTGTAGAGGCATGCGTTTTTTCGTAGTCATCCATCAACTGTTTGCTCAATGGATTTTTATCTTCCATCAAATCATCCCCAAGCATCACCACGAACGGTTCATTTCCTACAAAAGCTTTGGCTTGCAATACAGCATGTCCTAAGCCATTTGGATGTGATTGACGAATAAAGTGAAGATTCACGTCTGTTGTTTCTTCCACTAATTTTAGTAAGTCACTTTTTTCTTTCTCTTTTAAAGCCATTTCTAGTTCTAAGTTTGCGTCAAAATGATCTTCAATAGGGCGTTTGGCTTTGCCAGTAACAATTAGAATATCTTCAATTCCAGAATTTAACGCTTCTTCTACAATAAATTGAATCGTAGGTTTATCGACAATCGGAAGCATCTCTTTGGCCATTGCCTTCGTTGCCGGTAAAAAGCGTGTACCTAAGCCTGCTGCTGGAATCACTGCTTTTCTTACTTTCATCAAAAAGATCTCCTTTATACTAATTTTTTAGGAAAACTCATTTTCCACTTTACCATCACGCATCATAATCTCTTTAGCTGCTTGGTCTATATCTTTCCCTTCATAAAGGACGCGATAGATGGTTTCAGTGATTGGCATTTCTACGCCTAATTGCTCTGCTAATTCCATGGCGGCTTTTGTCGTAGAAACCCCTTCGACAATCATCCCCATATTATCTAAAATATCTTGCAGCTTTTGTCCTTTTCCTAACATATTCCCTGCTCGCCAATTACGTGAATGTACACTTGTACAAGTAACAATCAAATCTCCGACACCACTTAAACCGCTAAATGTTAACGGTTCTGCGCCCATAGCTACTCCTAAACGGCTAATTTCAGCTAACCCTCTTGTCATGATGGCAGCTTTTGCATTATCACCAAAGCCAAGACCTGCAATCGCCCCTGAACCAATGGCGATAATATTTTTTAACGCAGCTCCTGTTTCAACACCAATCACATCATTATTTGTGTAAATACGTAAGTATCCATTCATAAAGGTTTGTTGTACATATTTTGCTGCCTTATGATCGGTACTTGCAGCAGTAATCGTTGTAATATCATGAACAGCTACCTCTTCAGCATGACTCGGCCCTGATAAGACAACCAGCCCTCTTCTTTTTGAAGCAGGAAGTTCTTCACTAATGACTTCAGAGATACGCTTATGGCTTCCTTGTTCTAATCCTTTAGAAGCATGAATAATATAAGGGGAATTTTCAAGAATACCCGCTAATTGTTTAACAACACTTCGAATGGCTTTAGTAGGAACCACTAAAAGAATAGCATCTACATCTTTAACAGCCGTTTTTAAGTCTTTTTGTCCTTTAATTTCTTCAGGTATTTTTAAATCAGGTAAATAATGTCGATTCGTATGGTAAGTGTTAATTTCATCAATTTGAGCTGGATTATCACCCCATAAATTAACCTGATGCCCATTTTCAGCTAATACTTGTGCTAACGCTGTCCCCCATGAACCAGGGCCTAAGACTGCAATTTTTTGTTTCAATAGTGAAACCTCCTTGTATTCTTTTACAAATCACCGTTGTAAATTTTACCACATTTTTACTTTTAAAACTTATCAGATAATCCGTTGATTTTTTCCTTGTGTTCGGTCATAATTTTTCAAAGGTGCTTTTTTCTTACGACGACAAACAATCAGTATCCAGCTAGCAAAAAATAACACTAATGAAAGTAGCTGTGAGACGCGGATACCCCCAAACAAATACAGACTGTCTGTGCGTAACCCTTCAATGAAAAAGCGCCCAAAACTATACCATATCACATAAGCTAATGCGATTTCTCCTTTTTTTAACAGCCCAGTCTTTTTTCGTAAAATAATGAGTAGGACAAAACCTAATACACTCCAAACCGACTCATATAAGAAAGTAGGCTGCCGGTAGGCACCTTCGATATAAACATTTTCAATAATAAAGTTGGGAATATGCAGATTCTCTAAAAAACTCCGAGTTGTTATTGGTCCGTAAGCTTCGTGATTAGCAAAATTTCCCCAACGCCCGATGGCTTGTGCGATAAGAACACTTGGTGCTGCAATATCCAAAAATGTCCAGGTAGGTATAAAATTCCTTTGGCAAAAAATGAGCAGCCATATTCCCCCAGCAATTAAGCCACCGTATATCGCTAACCCGCCAGAGCGTAAATTAAATATTTGGATAGGGTCATTCAAATAAGGACCAATATTAAACAAAACATAGTAAAGCCGCGCACCAATAAAAGCAATGGGAAGACCGGCTAACATAAAGTCAGTCACATCATCTTCTCTTAAACCGACACGTACAGCTTCTCTAGAACTTAACCACATGGCAATGATAACTCCAGAAATAATAATAATCGCATACCAATAAATATCGATCCCAAAAATATCAAACGCCGTTCGGCTGATTACTCCAGTCATCTTTTGACCCCTTTTCTATAAATCAGAATTTTCTTCAATCAAGCGCGTCAGCCGATCTTCAAAGGATTTGGTTGCATCATAACCCATTGTTTTCGCACGAAAGTTCATGGCTGCAACTTCTATAATAATTGAAAGATTCCGTCCAGTTTTTACAGGAATTTTAATTTGAGGGATTGACACTCCATTTAGTTCTACTGTCTCATCAGAAGAACCTAAGCGATCGTATTTTTTATCTTTTTCCCAATTTTCCAAATATACGGCTAACTGGATTTGCATCGTTCCGCGAACGGCACTTGCACCAAATAAATGCATAACGTCAATAATACCTATCCCACGAATTTCAATAAGGTGTTCAAGAATTTGCGGAGGTTCTCCTACTAACGTTAGTTCATCTTGCTTATAGATGTCTACCCGATCATCAGCGATCAAACGATGCCCTCTTTTAATCAATTCAAGCGCAGTTTCACTTTTTCCAATCCCGCTATCGCCTTGTAGTAAAACGCCTAAACCATAGACGTCAACTAAAACGCCATGAACATTTTCTCTAGCAGCTAAACGCGCATCCAGAAAACTTGAAATTTGTCCAGATAAGCGAGAAGTGGTGATTTTAGAACGTAAAATCGGTAAATGGTTCTCAGTACAGGTTGTAAGCATTTCTTCAGGTACTTCTAAGCCTCTTGAAATAATAAAAGCTGGCGTATCTTCTGCGCATAACCGACGCATAATCATCAACCGTTCTTCTGGCATCATGCGACGTGAAAAAGTAATTTCTTTACTACCAAAAAGTTGCAAACGGTCATGAGAATAGTAGTTAAAATAACCTGTTAACTCAAGACCAGGGCGAGAAACATCACCAGTAATAATTTCACGCGATAAAGCTTTGTTATCGCCACTTACAATTTCTAGTTCTAAGGCTTTTGCTAACTCACCTACTTTGATGGTTTCTGCCATTTAGTTCCCTCTTTTCTAACCTTATTTTCTAACCTATTTTATCATTGAAAGGAAAAAGATACTAGAAAAGAAAAAATTTCTAGTATCTTTTTACTAAAATGAAGTTTATTAGACTTCAAAAAGTAAAATAATTTTTATATTTGTTATTCAATATTAAAAATATCATTCTTTTCCTTCTTCAAGATAAGAGGTATCACCAATACTTTCTACCTCCATATCACCGTCCTGGTAATGAATTTTAGTCACGCTCGCATTTTCTAACGAGTCGCCTTTATATTTGTCGGTCATATCCGCTAACATGATATTAATCGACATTCCGTGACTTACAACTAGGACATTTCCGCCGCCCTTTTCACTTTGCTTTTCGGCGATTTTGTCTATGGCATCGGTCATACGTGTCTGTACTTTATCAGCACCCTCAGCATAACCAGACTGGTCCGCATAATAATGGGCGTTAGCTAGCCAAGACCATTCATCTTCACCAGCTTTTCTTTTATCTTTTTCATATTCACCATATGAATCATAACCCGCTTCTTTGGCTTGTTCTTTGTCAATAGTATCTAACGACTCTCCTTCAAATTGTCCCGATCCTGCTTCTCTTAAGCCTACCATCTCTTGTACTTTTCCCTTTTTTTGCCCTAAACCATCTAAAATGGCATCCGCTGTATCGTGCGCACGTTTCATATCACTTGAATAGACAGATTGAAAAGTGATATCTTCTTTGGCTAAACCTTTACCTAAATCAACAGCAACCTCTTCTCCTTCTTCAGTTAAGGGAGTATCCGACCACCCCTGCACTTTATTTAAGTCATTAAACATTGTTTCTCCATGCCGTGTTAAATAAATAGTAACCTCACCATTTTTTTCAGCTGAGCTGCTGCTAGTTGCAGTTTGTTCACCAGACTGCTGTGCGCACCCACCAAATACCAACAAAGCGAAAGCAGCAAATCCTGCTAAAATTTTCTTTTTCAAATTGCTTCCTCCTTTAATTTTTCATTGAAAGCGGTTACTATAAAATCGTACTTAAAAATCAATGGAAAGTCAACGTTATTTGCTGGATAAATTTCTCTTAGCTTATAATTCCTTTCATAATTGTTATAAAAATTTTAAGTGCACAATGTTTTCTCACAAACGCTTCTATAGTTCTTTGTCGATGTTCATGTTAAAATAATGATAAGCTTGACCCTTATTTCAATTTAAAATCTATAACAAAGAATTGGAGCGAATCATGAAAAAAATTTTAATTGTCGATGATGAACCTTCTATTATTACCTTACTGACATTTAATTTAGAAAAAGTAGGTTACCAGGTAACCAGTGCCGAAGATGGACAAAAAGCTTATGAACTGGCAAGTACACAATCTTTTGATTTTATTATTTTGGACGTTATGTTGCCGTTTATTGATGGCATTGAAGTTACGAGGATGCTGCGACAAGATAAAATCGATACTCCTATTTTAATCTTAACGGCAAAAGATGAGTCGATTGACCGCATTTTAGGCTTAGAAATTGGTGCAGATGATTATTTAACCAAGCCATTTAGCCCAAGGGAAGTAATCGCTCGTATCAAGGCGATTTCCCGACGTCTAGAGCCTCGTCCAGCACCAGAGAAAAACGAGGAGACAGCTGAGACTCTGCGTGCCGGAAATATTGTATGTAATTTGGCCGATTACCAAGTAACAGTTAATGAAAAACCGATTGAATTAACGCCGAAAGAATTTGAATTATTGGTTTATTTTATGAAAAGAAAGGGACGCGTCATTAGTCGAGATATTCTATTGGATCGTATCTGGCATTTTGATTTTGATGGACAGAATCGAATCGTCGATGTTCATGTCAGCCACTTAAGGGAAAAAATCGAAGAAGACCCTAAACATCCAAAAATTATCCAAACGGTGCGGGGGTTTGGTTATAAATTTCAGGGGTAGATGTGATGAATAAAACAAAACGTCAGTATATGATTTGGTTGATTGCTTTATTTCTTTTATTTTTTACCAGTTGGCAACTGATTAGTAATTTTTACGACCAGCAAGTGCTAACTCAGCATGAAGACTTTTTACAGCAAAAAAATTCTTCTTTTATTCGTTTAACCAAGGAAGAGAACGCAGACTTTGCTCAAGTAGCTACCGACTATGTAAAAGATACAAATGAAAGAATTACTCGTTTAAATCGTAAAGGCGAAGTCCTCTATGATACATTTGATCCTAATCTTTCTGGCAAACGTTCACAAAGACCAGAAGTAAAAGCAGTGCTAGAAGGAAACGACGTAGGTAACTCAGTACGTATGAGTCCAACTTTGGACCAAGAATTGTTATATGTCGCTATCCCTATTAAAAAAGATGGGGAAATAACAGAAATTATTCGTATGGCAGAACCGACAAAAAGTTTTTTACCCGAAGCAAAAAGGATGAAGCAGGCGATATTTTTAGTCAATTTTATCTTTTGGCTTATACTTACCCTCATTATTTTGGCTATTTTAAAAAGACGTAATCGTCCAGTAGAAACGATCCTGCCGGTAATCAAACAAATGATCAAAGAACCTAAACAACAAAAAATGGTCATGCGAGATTCGTCAGAATGGGAAGAACTTTATCAAAATATCAATATTTTAAGCCAGCAAATGAGTGAAACTTATACCGCATTTAATACTTCCGAAAAACAATTTTACACTTTATTAAACGAATTAATGGTCGGTGTATTTATTATTGATGAACAGGGGAACTTAGCTTTTGTAAATGAAACATTAACAAAACAATTGAATATAAAAGACCGTGCGGATAAACAACCTTTTACTTTAGTGTTAACAGAACCACAGTTGATTCAGATGATTTATCAAACGCGTCAAACAAACGTTGTAAAAAGACAAATTCGTACAACAACTACCGACCTTTTGTTAGATCTTACAATTCGTACATTCAAAGATTCTGGACATACATTTGGCATTTCTTATGACATTACGCATATTTCTCAATTAGAAAAACTGCAAAATGATTTTATTGGTAATATATCCCATGAACTTAAAACACCGATTACTTCTTTAATCGGCTTTACTGAAACTTTGCTTGATGGTGCAAAAGAAGATCCACAAACACTTGAATCATTTTTAAAAATTATGCAAAAAGACGCCTACCGCCTGCAAGGCCTAGTACAAGAAATTATCGAAACATCAAAATCCGCCAGTTTAGATTATATTATTACCTCAGTGAATGTGTCTGAACTTATTGATAAGATTATGCGTAGCTATGATACAATAATTGATGAAAAAGAGTTGGATGTACAGTTAAAACAACCACAAAACCTTGTATTAAATACTAAAGTTGAATTGTTTCAGCCAATTTGTAAAAATTTGATTGAAAATGCCATTCATTATGCATCTGATAAAGGCAAAATTATTATCACTTTTTACGAAAAGGAGAAGGAATTTGTTTTCTCTGTGCAAGATGACGGTATTGGCATCCGTCCTCAAGAACAAGAACGTATTTTTGAACGCTTTTACCGTGTCGATAAGGCTCGTTCACGGAATTCAGGGGGAAATGGTTTGGGCCTGGCAATTGTAAAAGATTATAGCAGAATGTTAGGCGGAAATGTAACACTTGATAGCTACCCAGGAATCGGTTCAACTTTTACTGTCACATTACCCATTTTGTAGACATAAAAAAATAGAGTGATAAGTAAAATGAGGCAAAAAAAAAACCGAACGATAATGAGGTTTCGTAATTGCTTTTACAAGTCTCATTTTTGTCGTTCGATTTTTTATGTTCAAAGAGCTTCAGTCTTAACCTCTTTTTTTATTTTACTTCAGTGACTTTTCCATCAGCATCACGTTCTACTTGCATATCTGTGATTGGAAGGTAGCCTAATTCTTTTACAGGGCCCTTTTGCACTTCATCTGAAAGCATGTAATCTAAGAATTTTTTAACTGCCTGGTCTGGTTTTCCTTTGGTGTACATGTGTTCATAGGACCAAATTTTCCAGTCGTTACTTTTAATCGCATCCTCTGTAGGTTCTACTCCGTCTACTGCGATTTCTTGTAAGGAATTATCAATGTAAGATAAAGCTAGATAACTAATGGATCCAGGAGTTTGGGCAACAACTTTTTTCACAGTACCTGAAGAATCTTGTTCTTGTGCTTGTACTGTTTCAGCCCCGTCTAAGCCCCATTTTTCAAAGGTAGCTCTTGTTCCGCTTCCAGAAGCTCGGTTTACCACTGAAATTTCTTGGTCGTTACCCCCAACTTCTTTCCAATTCTTTACTTTTCCAGTAAAGATATCGATTAACTCTTGTTTCGTTAATTCATCGATGCCTGCTTTTTTATTCACTACAGGTGCCATACCAACCACTGCCACCTTATGATCGACTAATTTATCTGCATCTACTCCTTCTTTTTCTTCAGCAAAAACATCTGAATTCCCAATGGTTACGGCACCACTTTCTACTTGACTTAATCCGGTACCACTGCCTCCGCCTTGTACAGAAATATTATATCCGGCATTTTCTTGCACAAATGATTCTTGAGCGGCATCCACTAAAGGTTGTAGTGCGGTCGAACCGACGGCAACAATTTTGGACTGTCCTTGAGAATCATCATCCGATTGGTTGCTCTCTTCATTATTTGCAGCATTTCCTCCCGCACAACCTGCTAGTAAAAAGCCAGTCAATACAAACATCGCTGTTAACTTTTTCATTCTTTCCGTTCTCCTTTCGATTGTAAAGCATTAATATTTTCCTTTTGACAATTTAAGTCTAACAACCGAATGTAAAACACAGATAAACTTTATGTAAAGCTTTGTACAACCAATGTAAAGTTTATGTTAACCTTTTAAACGCAAAAAAAAGCCGTTTATTTGAAGATTTTGCAAATAAACGACTTTTTTATTACATATATTTTCGCATATTATGATCAGTAACAATCATATTAACCACTGACATAATAATAGCCACTAATAACGAAGCCCCAAATGAGGAAAAGCCAAAATTCGAGCTACCAACTAAAGCTGAGGTCATTTGCAGCATCACTGCATTGATTAAAAAACTGAAAAAGCCTAGAGTCAAAATTGTCAAAGGCAGCGATAAGAGTGTCAAGACTGGTTTAACCAAAGTATTTAAGATAGACAAGACAAAACTCGCTATAAGAGCCGTCATAAAACTTTGAACATGAACCATTTGCGGCAGCAATACCGATAAGCTGATAAAAGTCAGCATATTTACGATAAGTCGCTCAAAATAGCTCACTAGAAATCACTCCAGTCATCTTCATCCACTTTCTCTGCTTCTTTGCGTTGCTGTTTACTATTACTTTTACGATAATAGCCGTTAGCTCGCTTGGAGTGGTCCGTTGGAATAATCAAGGCCATCACAATATATAAAAATACGGGAGACCCGATTCCTACCAATGTGATAAAAACATAAATAATACGGACAATCGTTGGATCAACATTAAAGTACTCTGCAATTCCTGCTAATGTACCTGTAAGCACTACATTACTTCTAGATTTTGTCAATTTTTTGTTCATACCAGTCACCACCTTTGAATAATTATCTTTACTTTTATTTTACACTTATTTACCTGAATCTTTCAAATAAATATTGCCGGTTGTTGTTGTTAAATCTACTTGAGCTGTAGGATCATTTCTACGACGGAAGTGCAGCAATTGATTCGTTCGTTCGTCTTTTTGCCGAACCACTTCATAGTCAGACAAGCGGCTATTAATTGTTCCTAAATTAGTCTTCGCTGTTGCTTCGATTCCTATTTGCTTAGGAAAGGCAACTTTAATGTTTCCATTGACAGAATGAGCATTTACCCGGTTGGCTTTATTCTCATTCATTGTTAAACGGATATCTCCATTAACAATAGAAATCCCCACATTCTCAGGAGTCGCATTCATCGTTACGCTCCCATTGACAGTCTCAATTACCGAATCAATGATCGCACCTTTATTTACATTAATCGCCCCATGCACGCCTTCAATTTCCAACATAGAAGCATTGATTGAATCGATATCGATCTGCCCGTTGGTCGTTTTTAAATAGATATCTTTTACATCTAAATCATTAATATTGATCGCACCATTTAACGATTTGATTGAAATATGATCGTAGGTACGTTTTGGTAAATAAAAAACTAGATCACAGCGAATTCGCTTATTAGGGACTTGAAAAGATAGACGTTCTCCGTCTTCAACAATTTGGCTACGTTGTTCAAATGCTTCTTCTGGCGTAGCAGCGTCCATTTTTCCATATAATTTAATTTTAGCTTCGATTTTAATATCCGGTTGTTCCCACATATCAAAATTCATGCTACCATTAGCAATTTTTATATCCAAGATACTAGCTTCAGTTTGAGGAAATTCAAACGTTTTTTCAAATTTAGTTGTAGAAACGCCTGGCACATGAAGATTAATATCTTTCCATTCCACGTTTTCATTTACTGTTTCTGATACACTATCAAAGGTTTTCTTCAAAAAATCACCTAAATGGTTTCCTGCTTCTGCCATTTTATCGCCAAACTGATTCCATGTTTCGCCGGCTTGTTCTTTCCAATCATCCGGAATATCTATTTTTTCATTCCATTTTTCTTTCTTGTAGTTCCATTGATCTTTACGAATGGTTTTTAATTCATCTTCTAAACGATTCCGTTCTTCCGTTAATTGATCTAAGGAAGCTTGTAAATCGTTGATTTCTTCTTTTAACTCTTGCCTTCTTGTATACTCATCTTCAGTTAACTCATCAAGTTCTTCTTGAGTATCAATTTGCATGGACTCTTCGCGTTTTTCTGCAATCTCTTCTTTGATTCCTTTCATTTCGGCATTGACTTCATCAAGTTCTGCAGAGGCTTTATTTGCACTTGTAGCTAGTTGGTCTAATGCTTCTTCTAAGCGTTTTTTATCTGCTGCATTTTCGTCTCTTTTCGCTTTTTCAAATGCTTCATCTGAATAGGTTTGTTGTTCTGCTTGTTTTTGTGCGTTTAACCGTTCATCATCTTTTTGGATTTGTGCTTCATCTTTTTCTTTTGCCATTTCTTCTAACAGATCCAAGGCTTCTTCCGTGGAAAGCACACCTTTTTTTACTAAGTCCATAATACGTTCTCTTTCGGTCATGGAAATTGCCTCCTTAAAAAGTTTTTCCTTACAATATTATTATGCCTTTTTTTACTTAAATTAACATAGGTCTTAAGTACCAAATTTTTTTATTTCATACAAAAAAGCCGGCCTTTTTAAAAGACCAGCTAACTTATATTTAAGGTTCATCTATTTGACGGTTTGAATTTAGTTCTGTTATCTTTCCAGTAGCTAAATAAACAATCCATTCACAAATATTTGTCACATAATCCCCGATACGCTCGAGGTATTGAGCGACATTTAAATAGTCAGTTCCACTGACCACTGTCTCAGGATGATCTTGCATGACTTTGATGGTGTTAGAATAGATTTCATGGTAGTATTCATTTACTTGTTTATCCATTTTCGCAATCATTCTAGCATCTTTTTCATCTGTTTTTACATAAGCAATTAAGACATTATCCACCATTTTTTTGACAAAATCTGACATATCAGAGATCACTTTTTCTATTTCTGAAATGCGCTTTGTCCCTTTGACACGAACGGTTGATTTAGCAATCGAAACTGCGTGATCACCCATTCTTTCTAAATCAGAACTCGCCTTCATGACAGTAATAATTGTACGAAGGTCAGTTGTCACCGGTTGTTGTAAGGCAATCATTTCAAAACTTTTCTTTTCTAATTTTACCTCATGTTCATTTACATGCTCGTCTTTATCAATCACATCTTTGGCTAGTTCTTTATCATGTGTAATATAAGAAGTAACAGATTTAGAGACAGCGTCACTAACCAGCATACCCATTTCGTAAAACTGATTATGCAAATTTAGTAAGTCTTCTTCAAATTGGGAACGCAACATAATGGTTTCACCCTTTCATGGTCTATTATATAAAATGTTAACCGAATCTACCAGAAATATAGTCATCGGTTTGTTTTTCTTGCGGATCTAAAAAGATCTTTTTGGTATCGTTAAATTCAATCAAATCTCCACTTAAAAAAAAGGCAGTCTTATCTGAAATCCTAGAAGCTTGTGACATATTATGTGTAACAATGACCATGGTATACTGGCCTTTTAATTCTAATAAGGTATTTTCAATTTTACCAGATGAAACCGGATCTAGAGCACTGGTAGGTTCATCTAATAAAATAATATCGGGATTAACTGCTAAAACTCGCGCAATACAAACACGCTGTTGCTGTCCTCCAGATAGCGCCAAGGCACTGTTGTGCAATTTGTCTTTGACATCATCCCAAACAGAAGCTGCTTTTAAACTCTCTTCAACAATTTGATCTAGTTGATTTTTTTCTTTAACTCCCTTTAATTTCAGTCCATAAGTAATATTTTCATAGACAGAAAAAGGAAATGGATTGGGTTGTTGAAAAACCATGCCGATTTCTTTTCGTAAGTCCACCGTATCGGTTTTAGGACCAAAAATATCTTGTCCTTTATAAAGGACACTCCCTGTAGTTGTCACATCAGGAATGAGATCATTCATGCGGTTTAAGCAGCGTAAAAAAGTCGATTTGCCGCAACCTGAAGGACCAATTAAAGCGGTAATTTCTCCTTCACTAAGCGTGAGATTAATTCCTTTTAATGCTTCATTTTGGCCATAATATAGATGAAGATCTTTGGTTGATATAATCGTTTCTGCCATGCTTTTTATATCCTTTCTTTTTTTCTAACCAAAATGCCCTGAGACGTAATCTTCCGTTGCTTTTATTTTTGGTCGGGTAAAGACTTTGCGCGTCACATCATATTCCAAGGCATTTCCTAGATAAAAGAAAGCCGTGTAATCACTAATACGTGCTGCTTGTTGCATGTTATGAGTGACAATAATAATCGAATACTGTTCTTTAAGTTGTATCAGGGTTTCCTCTACTGTTCCTGTTGAGATAGGATCGAGGGCACTTGCCGGTTCGTCTAAAAGAAGAACATCAGGTTTCATGGCAATTGCCCTGGCAATACAGAGTCTTTGCTGCTGACCTCCGGATAATGCTAACGCACTTTTATGCAATGAATCTTTGACTTGGTCCCATAAAGCCGCTTGTTTTAGACTGGTTTCAACCGCTTCGTCTAATTTATGTTTATCTTTTTCACCATGACGTTGCAATGCAAAGGTAATATTTTCATAAATGGATTTACTAAAAGGATTCGGCTGTTGGAAAACCATCCCAATTCTTTTACGCATCTCGTAGACATCGACTTCTTTTGAGTTCAAGTCAACACCCTTATACATAATATTTCCCGTAATTTTTGTATTGGCAATTTCATCATTCATGCGGTTTAGCGAGCGAAGATAGGTTGACTTGCCGCAACCTGATGGACCAATCAAAGCAGTAATCTTATTTTTTTCAAATTCAAGGTCAATGCCTTTGATCGCCTCATTGTTACCATACCAGACATGTAAATCACGGGTATGCAAAATAACATCGCGGTCTTGCATTTGAAATATATTTCTATCTTGTAAGTTGTACTCTTCCATAATGTCTTGAACTCCCTTAGCTAAAAGCTAGTAAAATAATGGGCCATCAGGCAGAAGTTATCTTCTTGTATAATTTCTTACCTACAGCACGGGCGCTGAAATTAAATAATAAAACTGCAAGAATCAATACAGCTGAAGCACCTGCTGACACAGCAGGACCATCTGGCATCGTTCCTTCTGAATTGATTTTCCAGATATGCACGGCTAATGTTTCTGCTTGGCGGAATAAACCAATTGGGCTTGAAACACTGAGTGGGTTCCAATTCGTAAAGTCTAAAGCAGGGGCACTTTGTCCAGCCGTATAAATTAAAGCCGCTGCTTCTCCAAAGATTCGCCCAGAACTTATGATAACCCCACTTAAAATCCCTGGAGTAGCCGCTGGTAATACCACATGTAATACAGTTTCCCAGCGCGAAAGCCCTAAAGCTAATCCGGCTTCTCTTTGGGTATGATGAATAGTATTTAAGGACTCTTCAATATTTCTTGTTAAAAGCGGCAAATTAAAAAAGGTCAGTGCTAAAGCTCCAGAAATAATCGAAAAGCCGTACTGAAACTGTACAACAAAAAGTAAAAAACCAAATAAGCCGACTACAACTGAAGGTAACGAGCTTAATATTTCAACAGAGGTCCGTATCACATCTGTTACCCAATTTTTCTTTGCATACTCTGACAAATAAATACCCGAACCTAGCGAAATTGGAAAACTGATGAGCATCGTGATAAGTAGCAGATAAAAAGAATTAAACAATTGAATTCCAATACCGCCACCTTCTTGGTAAGCTTTTGCCGGCTGTGTCAGAAATTCCCATGAAATATGGGGTAATCCCCGAACCAGGATATAAATCAATAAGAAGGCCAGAATTAAAACAAGAAAAGCAGCAATCGTATAAAGCACCCCTGTGGCAAATTTATCCCAACGTTTGGCTTTCATTATTTCATCGCTCCCTTCTTACCGATTAAACGAATTACAATATTAAAGATTAGCGACATCAGCAATAATATTAAAGCAAGTGACCAAAGGACATTATTTTCTACTGTACCCATAATGGTATTTCCGATCCCCATCGTCAAAATTGAAGTTAGGGTCGAAGCAGGAGTGACTAAGCTCGTTGGCATTAGTGCAGCATTTCCGATAACCATTTGAATAGCCAAAGCTTCCCCGAAAGCTCGTGCCATGCCAAAAACCACTGCTGTTAAAATTCCTGGAATTGCTGCGCGTAAGACAACTTTATAAATCGTTTGCCAACGGGTGGCACCTAAAGCAAGGGAAGCTTCACGATAATGACGAGGAACAGCTTTTAAAGCATCTACAGTCATTGTAGTTACGGTAGGCAAAATCATAACAAACAAAACAAACGTCCCTGCAAGTATGCCAAAGCCTGTACCACCAAAGACTGCTCGAATCACTGGTACAATAACTGATAAACCGATAAAACCATAAACTACCGAAGGGATTCCAACTAAAAGTTCAATCACAGGCTGTAGAAACTTTTGACCATTTTTTGGAGAGATTTCTACCATAAAAACAGCAGCTCCAATGGCAAAAGGCGTAGCAATAATAGCAGATAAAAAAGTCACCATAAACGAACCGATAATCATCGGCAATGCCCCAACCATTGGTTGTCCGTCTGACCCTACTTGGCTAGGATTCCACTCTGTCCCAAACAAAAAATCAAAAACATTTACTTTATCAACAAAAAATGTAGCCAACCCTTTACTGGCAACAAAATAAAAGATAGATAATACAACGAGGACAATCATAGAAATACATAAAAAACTAATAGCTTTTCCCCGTTGTTCTAATTTGGCTTTCTTTGATTTTTTTGTTAACTCTTCTTTTGCATTTTCCAAAAGGTTTCCTCCTTGTTCCTTATTCCCTCTAAGTTTAACGTTATGACATCAATTTTTAATAAAAAGCCTGTAAAATTTACATGAAGTTTGTAAAGATTTAGTAAAGCTTATTTTATAATATTTCCGTTTGCATCACGTTCAACTTTCATCTGTGATACAGGAATATAACCCAATTGTCCCACTAAATTTTCCTGCACATCATCTGAAAGAATATAGTCTAAAAATTCTTTGGTTAGTGCCTTAGGTTCACCTTTTGTATACATATGTTCATAAGACCAAATAGGCCAGTCATTGGTAGTGACATTTTTATCGGTAGGTTCTACACCATCAATGGATAATACATCAACGTCATTTGTGACGTAAGAAAAAGCAACATAACTAATTGCACCAGGCGTATCACTGACAATTTGCCGAACCATTCCACTTGAGTCTTGTTCTTGAGCAGAAACTGAATTTTCATCATCAAGTATCCATTTTTCAAAAGTATCACGCGTACCGCTGCCAGAAGCCCGGTTCAAAATAACAATCTCTTGATTAGTACCACCGACTTCTTGCCAGTTTGTAATCTCACCTAAAAAGATCTTTTTTAATTCATCCTTTGTTAGATTATCTACACCTACTTCTTTGTTTATAATAGGCGTAATGCCGATAACTGCGACACGGTGGTCCACAAGTTGCGTAGCATCTACTCCAGCTTTTTCTTCAGCAAACATATCCGAATTGCCAATGTCTACTGCTCCGGATTGAACCTGGCTTAAACCTGTGCCGCTACCACCACCTTGAACGTTCACAAATTGGCCAGGCCGATCCTGCTGAAATTCTTCGGCTACTGTTTCTACCAAAGGTTGTAAGGCGGAAGATCCGACCGCCGTTACCGATTCTCCTTGATCAATCCACTGACTGCAGCCAGAAAGAATAATTGTAAAACCGATGGTCAATAAACCTGCTATCTTTTTTTTCATTAGAAGCTCCTTTATTAATCGTGTAATACAGCAAAACTTTACTGCTTTGTTTTCACATGCATAAAACATGAGCGACTTTATTTTAGCATGTTTCATTCTACTTAAAAACCTTAATTCTATTTCTATAAAAAGAAAAGGATTTCTTTTATGCCAGAGTTACATTCTAAAAAATATTTTTATTTTATAATTTTTGCTATAAAAGATGGTTGGCTAACAACTTATCTTTCAATTAAATCACTTAAACAGCTTTTCTTTTTAACCATTGAACAAGAAAGACAGTAATTAAACCAAGCCCCGCTAAAGCTGCCAGAAGCACAAAATCAATTTGGCTAGCTTGTGCTGTTAATAGCGCAGAAGTAGTATTATTTTGTAACTGTACAGACGAAATTACCGCCGACAAGACGCTAGTACCAATTGACCCTGCATATTGTTGAAAAGTATTAAATAAAGAATTAATGTCTGCTCTTTCTTCTAATGTCACTTGTTTACTTGCATCAGATAAGGTATTTCCAAAGCCAAAATTAAAGCCGACTCGTAAAAAGATATAAATCAAAATCGTAGAAACAACACTTAAAACGGGGGTCGTAAAATAAAACAATAAGCAACCGATAAACATGGCAGTATTGGCTATAGTCAGCGGCAGCAATGGACCATGTCTATCATATAAGCGACCCGCATAAGGAGCTATAGCAGCACCAAGTAACGAACCAGGAAATAAAATTAACCCCGCAGTAAAAGGTTCTGTATTTAAATAATTTTGCGCAAAAATAGGCAAAACAAATGAAATCCCGATATTAATAAACTGCAAGATAAAAAAGTTTAACCAACGTAAGCCGATAATAGGACGCAATAACAAAGAAAAGTTTAATATCTTCTTTTCAGAAAAATGAACATGGAAGAATAAAGCAAGTAAACCAATAACAAAAATAAGCAAAAAAATAAAAAAAGAAGAGCTATAAAAGCCATTATTGCCGGCACTTCCGAATGCTACGCTAAGACTGGCAAAAACCCAAGACAAAAGAACTTCCCATCCAATCAAAACGTTGGTTTGTTCCAATAGGTTTTATATGAATATTTTTTCCGCCAAGCCAGATAATTAGGAACATAATCGGGAAAATCAATACAAAAATAGCACGCCAAGATAAAAAAGATGTTAAAAGACCCCCGTATGTCGGGCCCAAAGCAGGTGCAAAGGAAGTGACCATACTGCCTACTCCCATATAAAGTCCCAACTGTCTTTGTGGAACTAAAGATAAAATAATATGAAACATCAATGGTGTTGCAAGCCCTGTCGATACGGCTTGAAGCAAGCGTCCGATCATAAGTATTGGAAAAGAAATAGAGACTGCACATAATGCTGTTCCTGTAACAAAAAATAAAACAGCGATACGAAACAAGCTTTGGGCTTTATATTTTTTTATAAGATGACCTGTTGTACTCATAATAATTGTCACCATAAGTAAGTAACCTGAAGTTGTCCACTGCATGGTAGCTAAAGAAACGTTAAATTCTTGAGTTAAAGTCGGAAATGTAACATTTAATGAAGTTTCTACTAAAATCCCTAAAAAGGACAGCAAGGCGACAGAAGCTATTGCTAGTTTTGTCTGTTTGGATACAGATGCATTTCCCATATTATTTGACTTCCTTTCTGCTTCACGTTAAGATTTAATTATAAATAGATTCCGCGGAATCTATTTTACTAACAAAACCTTAGCATCTTTTTTGACTTTTTCCAATCTTTTTATCCAATTATATGCTATAAGGAGGTCGGAATTGAGCGATTACGAAGAGATTCTCGCAATTTATCACCATTTATTAATGCTTGATGATGATAAAGACAAGGAAAAACAATGGATTATTAGCTATGAACCCAAAGCAAAGGGTTTAAGTACATTTCATTTGCATATTCTTTCGTATTTATTAAAACATGAAAATCCATTAGGTAAAGAGATCAGTAAAGACTTATCTGTGCTGCAAGGAACACTTTCTAAACGTCTAACTTTGTTAATAAAACGTCAGTTTGTCAAAGCTACTAAAGATGAAAAGGACGGACGCGGAAAACATTATTCCCTCACTTCTGAAGGAAAGCGACTGGCACAAATTCATGAACAGCTTTTATCTATGAAAAATAAACAGTTGGCAAAACAATTAGAAAATTTTGCTCCTGAAGAGTTGAAAATCATTTTACGTTTTTTAAGATGCTTTAAAAGTGCGGAAGAAACCATCCATTATCCGACTGATGTTAAAAACTCTATTGACAAAATAACTTAGTGAAGTGTTTTTTTATTTTACCTTTTTAAGAAATTTAACAAGAAGTATAGGAGGAAAAAAATGACCATTCCAAATAAACAGTTAATCGACGGAACAGTAATCCCTCAAGTAGGTTTTGGTACAGCTGGTTTAAAAGGTGCCCAAGGCGTTCAGGTTTTAACAACAGCAATTAATAATGGCTATCGACTATTGGACACTGCTTATAATTATGAAAACGAAGCAACGGTCGGACAAGCAGTGAAAAAATCCAGTGTTGCTCGAGAAAATTTATTAATCACTTCCAAGCTTCCCGGCCGTCATCATAAATATCATGACGCGATTGCTGCAATCCAAGAGTCGTTATACCGGGCGGATTTAGATTATTATGACCTTTATTTGATCCATTGGCCAAACCCAATGCGAGATGAATATGTGGAAGCATGGCAAGCATTAATCGATGCCAAACGTTTTGGCTTAGTGCGCTCTATCGGCGTCTCTAATTTTTTGCCAGAACACTTGGAAAAATTAAAAAATGAGACCGGCGTGCTCCCTGTTGTAAACCAAGTAGAAATGCATCCTTTATTTAGTCAAAAAGAACAGCGCGAATATCATGAAAAACATCAAATTGTAACAGAGGCATGGAGCCCCTTGGGCGGCGTTCAACAGTCATTAAGCAAACCTATCACTGAATTACCTGAGCTAGTTGACTTAGCTCAAAAATATCATAAAAATGTCGGACAGATTATTCTTCGCTGGGAAACTCAATTAAATGTAGTTCCTCTTCCACTTTCCCGCAATCCATTTAGGCAAAAGGAAAACAGGAACATTTTTGATTTTGAATTAACAGAAAGTGAAATTCAACAGATTATTTCTCTAGATCAAGAAGATGCTCGCGTTTCTTCACAAGATCCCCGGACACATGAAGAATTATAATAAACAACACACTTAAAAAACCAGTTAGATCTCATCAGTCTAACTGGTTTTTGTCTTGTAAATTTTAGAATTTCAAAAAGCGACGCATTGAAAAAGCGGAACCGACAGAACCGATAACAACGCCTAATACAACTAATAAGATACTCATTTGCCAATTAAAAGAACCCGGCTGTAGTAAGCTATAGTGAGATCGTTCTAATATCGGATTAATCAGCTCAAAAGCTTTATTATAACCTGTGTACATTAATATAATCGGAATAACTGCACCAAAAAGACCAATCCAGCCTCCTTCAAGAAAGAAAGGCCAGCGAATGTAACCATTTTTTGCTCCGACTAAACGCATAATTTGAATTTCTTGCTTACGCGTAAGAATTGTCATTCGAATGGTATTTGAAATCAAAAAGATAGCAATGACAACTAAAATAATCGAGCTAATAAGTCCCCAAGTGCGCGCTCTTTGGGCAATCGCAAAGATTTTGTCAGAAAGGTCTTCACCATAGGAAGCTTCATGAACATATTCAGTCATGCTATCAGCTCTTTTTGTAATATCTTCTACATATTCAGGATCATCTGCGTGAACAATAAAAACATCCAATAGCGGATTATCTTGGTCAAATAGATTCCAGGAATCCCCATATGATTCTTGGACTCTAGCTAACTCTTCGTCTTTGCTGGAATAACTAATAGATTTTACATGAGGAATTTCTTCCAATTGATTTTTTAATTTCTTCTTTCCATCTTCATCTGTCTCATAGTTAACATAAACAGATACCTCAACATTATTTTCCATA
The DNA here is from genome assembly GCF_001544195.1 of Tetragenococcus solitarius NBRC 100494. Taxonomy (GTDB): domain Bacteria; phylum Bacillota; class Bacilli; order Lactobacillales; family Enterococcaceae; genus Tetragenococcus; species Tetragenococcus solitarius. The sequence continues at coordinate 19,288 of NZ_BCPY01000012.1, read as the reverse complement.
TCTTGGGCTAATTTAACGGTATTTAAAATGATAACAAGAAAAACACCCAATAAAGTCAAGGTCACAGTCACTGCTGTGATTGAAGAAACCGTCATCCAGCCATTACGGCGCAAGCTTTTTAGGCTTTCTAAAACATGTTGGGAAAAATTCCTAAGCATTGTATCCATACTCTCCTTCCGCTTGGTCTCGAATAATCTTGCCGTTTTCAATGGCAATTACACGATGACGAATCGTATTTACAATCGTTCTATTATGCGTAGCCATTACGACAGTAGTTCCTTGAGCATTGATACGGTCTAATAACTTCATAATTTCCCAAGAAATTTCAGGGTCCAAATTTCCCGTTGGTTCGTCCGCAATCAGAACTTGAGGTGTATTTACAATCGCTCGCGCAATAGACACACGCTGTTGTTCTCCACCGGATAATTGATTGGGGAAAACACGTGCTTTATGTTTTAAACCTACCATGTCGAGTACATCCATCACTCGTTTTCTTATTTCTCTAGGTCTTTTTCCTATAACTTGCATAGCGTAAGCAACATTTTCATAAACCGTTTTTCTTTCTAAAAGTTTATAGTCTTGAAATACTACGCCAATTTCGCGACGCAAGTAAGGCACCTCACGATTTTTAATTTTCGACAAATCGTACTCTGCCACTTGTAAATTTCCGCTTGTCGGTTTTTCTTCACGATAGATCAGTTTAATAAAGGTTGATTTACCTGCGCCAGACGGGCCAACGACATAAACAAACTCTCCTTGATAGATCGAAATTGAAAGACCGCGGATAGCTTCTGTGCCATTCGAATATTTTTTGATTACATCCTGCATTTCAATCATGGCTATCTCTCCTAAACATTTTTACTCACTCCGCACCATTATAGCATGAAAAATATTTCATTGAATTTTCTTTAAGTTACATTTTCTTTTCAATTCAATAACTTTTACTGTTCTTGATTATTTAACTCCATTTTTAAATAGGCATCAATAAATTCATCAATCTGACCATCCATCACTGCTTGGGTATTGCCAGTTTCTTGATCTGTCCGGTGATCTTTAACCATTTGATAAGGATGAAATACATAGGAACGAATTTGAGAGCCCCATCCAATTTCCAACTGTTCTCCACGCAAGGCAGCTTGTTCTTGTTCTTGTTTTTCAACTTCTTGTTGATACAGTTTAGCTTTTAACATACTCATCGCTTGTTCTCGGTTTTTTAATTGAGAACGTTGCGCTTGACTAGCTGCCACCGTACCGGTCGGCAAGTGGGTAATGCGCACAGCCGATTCTGTTTTATTGATATGTTGTCCACCAGCACCGCTTGCTCGATAGGTATCAATTTTTAATTCCTCTGGATTGATTTCAATATCAATGGAGTCATCCATCTCGGGCATTACTTCAACAGAACAAAAAGATGTATGACGACGTTTTGCCGAATCAAAAGGTGAAATACGAACAAGACGATGGACTCCTTTTTCAGACTTTAAGAGCCCATAGGCATTGTATCCTTTAATTAAAAGGGTCACACTTTTAATCCCTGCCTCATCTCCAGCCTGATAATCAATGGTCTCTACTTGAAAGTGATGACTTTCTGCCCAACGTATATACATACGTAATAGCATACTTCCCCAGTCTTGCGATTCAGTACCACCTGCTCCAGGATGAAGTTCAACAATCGCGTTATTGCTGTCATACGGCTCATCTAATAATAAAGATAACTCATAATCAGCCATTTCTTTTTTTAACTTCGTCATTTTTTCATCCAATTCAGCTGCTAAGTCACTATCTTCCTCTTCTTGTAACATATCAAATAAAACTTCTACATCTTCGAGGCTTTTAGCCAAATGGTTAAACTGATCATAAGTCTCTTTTTTGCGATTATTTTCATTAATAATTTTTTGTGCCTTTGTTTGATCATCCCAAAAGGTAGGATCTGCCATTTGATGTTCAGCTTGAGCAATATCTTCTTCTAATTGATCAAGGTCAAAGAGACCCCCTAAAACTTGTGATTTGCTCTTTCATTTCATTAATTTCTTTGCGTATTTCTGCTGCTTCCATCGGTGTTCCTTCTTTCTTCAAACATGGTTTTCCTACCAGCTTTTGCTCAAAATAAGACTGGGCAAGAAGCGTCCAGTCTTATTTGCTTTTATTTTTTACCATGACAATTTTTATATTTCTTTCCGCTACCACATGGACAAGGATCGTTACGTCCAACTTTTTTTACATTAACCGGACGTTTTTTATCGCTATTTGCATTTTCAGTTTCTGGTTGTTCGGCTTCCCCTTGTGCCACTTGCTCTCGTTGAACATTTTGACGGATTTCCGCCTTCATAAATAGACGTGTCACATCGTATTCAATCGCACCAATCATATTTTCATACATTGTAAAGCCTTCACTTTGGTACTCAACTAATGGATTATTCTGACCATAGGCACGCAACCCAATAGACTGACGCAACTGATCCATTGCATCAATATGGTCTGTCCATTTGGAATCAACCACACGTAAAATGACAACTTTTTCAAATTCTAACAGTTGTTCAGGGCTATTTAATTGCTCTGTTTTCTCCTCAAATTTCTCCTGAGCAAGTTGGTAGAGATAATCTGTTACCTCTTGTGGCGTCTTTGTCTTTAAATCATCAACCGTAATGGTATTTTCATTGACCAGGACATTACCTGCAAAATTCACTAAACCTTCGTAGTTCAATTGGTTTTCTTCTAACTGTGTATGTCCTGCTACCGCACGCTCAATCGTCCGTTTTACCATATGCATTAATGTTTTAGATAGCGACTTATCTTCTAAGATTACTTGTTGGCGTTGACCATAGATTACTTCACGTTGTTCGCGCATAACATCGTCGTACTGTAAAACATTTTTACGCGTATCATAGTTGTTTCCTTCTACCCGTTTTTGCGCTGATTCAACTTGTCTTGATAGCATCCTACTTTGAATCACAGCATCTTCGTCATCAACTTTTAAGCGATCCAAAAATACCTTGATTCGTTCAGAACCAAATCGTTTCATGAGGTCGTCTTCCAAAGATAAATAAAATTGTGACAAACCAGGGTCACCTTGTCGTCCAGCACGTCCACGTAGCTGGTTATCGATACGACGTGATTCGTGTCTTTCTGTACCAATAACAGCAAGACCGCCTAATTCTGCAACACCTGGACCTAATTTAATATCTGTTCCACGACCTGCCATATTTGTCGCAATCGTCACTGCACCTTTTTGCCCGGCATTTAAAATGATTTCTGCTTCTTTAAAATGATTTTTAGCATTTAAAACTTCATGGGGGACATTTTCTTTATCCAACATGTTCGAAAGTAATTCTGAAGTTTCAACTGCTACTGTCCCCACTAGTACAGGTTGCCCCTTGCGATGACGCTCTTTAATATCTTGGGTCACCGCCTTAAATTTGCTATTTAAAGTTGGATATAACAAATCAGAGCGGTCTTCACGGATAACAGGCTCATTTGTTGGAATTTGGATAACTTCCATATTGTAAATTTCGCGAAATTCTTCTTCTTCTGTCTTAGCCGTTCCAGTCATCCCGGCTAGCTTGTTATACATCCGGAAAAAGTTTTGGAAAGTAATCGAAGCCATCGTTTTGGTTTCGTCTTCTATTTCTACGCCTTCTTTTGCTTCTATTGCCTGATGCAATCCATCAGAATAGCGTCGACCTTCCATGATACGTCCGGTAAATTGATCAACAATCAATACTTTGCCATCTTGAACAACATAATCATTATCCCGAATCATAATGTAATTAGCCCGCAAAGCTTGGTCCATGTAATGCGTTAAAGCTGCATTATCAATGTCATACAAATTATCCAAGCCAAAAGCTTCTTCTGCTTTTTCAATACCAGTTTCAGTCAGACTGATCGTTTTTGATTGAACATCAATTTTATAATCCTCTTCTTCTTTCAAACGTTTCACAAAACTATCCGTACGCTTATAAAGAGCGGTCGATTTTTCCGCCTGTCCTGAAATAATTAGAGGGGTTCTAGCTTCATCAATTAAGATCGAGTCTACCTCGTCAACAATGGCATAATTTAAGGGGCGTTGTACCATTTGATTAGGATAAACTACCATATTATCTCTTAAATAATCAAACCCTATTTCACTATTTGTACTATAAGTAATATCGCTATAATAAGCTGCGCGTTTTTCCTCGGACGTTTTGGAATTTACATTCAATCCTACTGTCAGCCCTAAAAAGTTATATAACTCACCCATTTCAGTAGAGTCACGCGATGCTAAATAATCATTGACTGTTACCACGTGTACACCTTTTTGCGCTAGGGCATTCAAATAAACCGGCATAGTAGCCGTCAATGTTTTTCCTTCCCCAGTACGCATTTCAGAGATGTTTCCTTCATGTAAAACGATGGCGCCCATCAGCTGTACATGAAATGGATACAAACCAAGGACACGTTTGGAAGCTTCACGTACAACGGCAAAAGCTTCTGTCAATAAATCATCTAACGTTTCTCCATTTTGATAACGTTCTTTAAATTCATCTGTTTTTTGGCGTAACTCATCATCAGACAAAGCACTTGTTTCATCTGCTAACGTCTCAATTTTATTAGCCATACGATCGAGGCGTTTAATTTCTTTTTTGTCATTTTCAATCAATGTTTTAAAAAAGTTGGCCATTCTTATTAAAATCTCCTTTGTTAAAGACAACTTAAAAAACAGCCGATTTAAAAAGCTGCTTTTAAGCTGCTACTTTGCTTTAATAACCTATTATTTACTAGAAAGTCTTCACTATATTTTAGCATGTGTTTTATTGGATTGCCACCGTTTTATGAAGGCTTTCCAATGATTTTCATATACCTTATTAATCTAACACGAAAAGGCTCATAGAACAATTCCATGAGCGGTTTGTTAGAAAAATCTTTGAAAAAAACTATGAATTATCCCTTAAGGGCAGTATTTTACTAAAATTATGTACTAAAAAATGAAAATCTCTATAAAGAATATATTCAAAAACAAGCAGAGACCACGAAGTTGTGGCTCTGCTTGTTTATATTTTGGTTAATCTGTTTCAATTAAGCCATATTTTCCATCTTTTCGGCGATAAACAATGCTAGTGCCTGTAGTATCCGCATCTTCAAAAATGAAGAAGTTATGGCCTAACATATTCATTTGTAATACAGCCTCTTCACTATCCATTGGTTTTAATGAAAGGCGTTTTGTACGAACGATATCAAGATCTGAACCGTTGTTTTCTTCACCTTCTTCTTCGTTAAAAAAGACGGTTTGTTCAACTTCGGGCTTGGATGTTTCCCGTTTTTTTCGATTAATTTTTGTTTTAAATTTACGAATCTGGCGTTCTAATTTGTCAACGACTAAATCAATACTGCCATATAGATCCGGTGAAGTTTCTTCCGCACGTAAAACAAGATAGGGTAGCGGAATCGTCACTTCTACTTTAGCTGTTTTTTCTGTGTAAACTTTTAAATTTACATGAGCGGTTGCTTCAGGTACATCATTAAAATAACGTTCTAATTTACCCACTTTTTTCTCCACATAATCGCGGATTGCTTGAGTAACTTCTATATTTTCTCCTCGAACATTGTATCTGAACATAACAATTGCCCCTTTCATCTACCAATTAAAGAGGATAAAGCAAGAAACTTTTTCCTCTTCTTATAATCATTATATCGAACTTTAATATAAATGCAAAAGAAATCGGTAACATTTTTAACTTCTTTTTAACGAGCAAGGGAAAAGGTTTGAATTTCTTTCGGCTGGTAATTTTGCAATATTTCAGCGGCATGAAAAAGTGTTCTGCCAGTTGTATATACATCATCCACTAATACAACTTTTTTATTTTTAACCATGCTTATCTCTTGAGTAGCGCGAAATACCTGAGGAGCAGCTAAACGTTCCTGCCGATTTTTTTCAGATTGAGGCGTGCTATCCACCTTTTTTTCTAATAGATGCTGTGTTTTAACGTTTGCTGCCTGTAAAAAGGCTTCGACTTGGTTAAACCCACGTTTTAAAAAACGTTCTTTTGATAAAGGAACAGCTACTATAATCCATTCCTTTCTTTTTGAAAAGTAGGCTTGAATTTCTGAAGAAAATGTTGCTTTTAAACGAAAATCTCCTAAAAACTTATATTGATAAATCCACTCTTTAAATGCTTCATCATAACAAAATAATGCTTGGTGGCAAAATTCATAATTTGGATATAACATCTGCCATTGTTTACATTCATCACATTGCGTCTGCCAACCCGGTTTAGAACAAGTTGGACAAGCAGTGGTAGGAATTTTAGTAAACTTTTTTTGGCAAAAATCGCAGCGTTGCTTTTTTATTAAAAAAGTAAAAAGCAGTTCTTTAAAAGTTAAATTACGTATAATCTCTTGTTGGCAACAACTACACTTCAACTTACTAACCACTCCTTAGCTAAGCGGTTCATTTTTTTAATTTCGTGACAAGCATCGCGAATAGCTTGCGTTTGCTGATTATAAAAAAAGAGTACCTGTCCTTGTTGGTATTTACCTTTACGATCAACACGCCCAGCAATTTGCACTAAAGCAGACTTGCTGTAAATTTTATGGTTCGCTCCCATAATGACCACCGAAATACCTTCAAAGGTCACTCCTCGTTCAAGAATAGTCGTCGAAAATAAAATACGATAAGCACCCTCTCTCATACTTTGAACTTTTTCTTCACGTTGTAGATCTTGAGCGGAAACACTTTCTATCTCTGATGGGTCAAAAAATTCACAAACTTTTTTATATAATTTTTGCATATAACAAATACTAGGACAAAAAACCAATACATCGTTATCTTTTAATAACTTTTTTAAATAAAAGACTAACTTTTTAACTTTCCAATTTGATTGATAACAATATTGCCATTTTTCGTACCAAATTAACTGAGGGACCACAAGCGGCCGCCGGTGAAAGCGCAGCGGAAGCTTCTCAATACAAAAAGTACTTTTTATCGACTCTAATAAATGATTAGGCGGAGTCGCACTTAAGTAGATATACTTTCCGTCCTTTTTTAGAGCATTTTTTTGTGCAAAGGCTAACGTCTTATCACCCTCATAAGGAAACGCATCAATTTCATCAATAATTAATAAATCAAAGGCATGATAAAAATGAAATAATTGATGCGTCGTACAAATCGTCAATGCATTGTAGCGATATTTTTCTGTAGATTCTCCATATAAGAGTAACGTTTGTTCTTGTGGGAAGACTTCATCAATACGGGGGTAAAGTTCTCGACAGACGTCAATTCTAGGCGAAGCAATGGCCGCCCTGCCGCCACTTTGTAAACAATCACACAATATGGCAAAGATCATCTCTGTTTTTCCAGAACCTGTCACCGCCCAAACAAGTGTATGTTTATTTTGCTGATAATTTTCCCGAATTTGGTTCGAAACGCTTTGTTGTGCAGCGGTCAATGTCCCCTGCCAATTAAAAACAATTTCTCGCGGGCTCCTTGTTTTTTCAACTTGAGATACCAAATATAACTGATCTGTCAAACGTCCAAATTGAATACAATAAGGGCAATAATACTGCTTATTGGGTAGTTGATAGCTGTCTTTTAGAAAAAAACTGCCGCAACGCTGACAAGTCACTTTGTCCTCTTTTATTACTAATGCTAATCGACTTTGAAATGAATCATCAAGCATCTCAAGTTCTTCTTTTGCCATGGCCTTTTGCCGGCCATATAATTCTTCCATATTCATCACCTCAGTAATAAATACGTAAAAAAAACAGAAATCTTTTTTTAGATCTCTGTTTTTGCTTATTAATCTTCGATTAGCTTAAGAGCTTGATTCAAAACATTTTCCCCATTCATCATTCCATAATCCGACATATTAATTACATCTACTGGGATATTTTTAGGTGCTAGTTTTTTCTCAAAATCATCTTTCATAAAACGGACTTGAGGTCCTAATAATAAGACATTTACATCTTTATTTTCTAATTGTGTATCTGCTTCAGAGGATGACACTGCAAAGATGTCCGAATCAATCTCTTGCTCTTCAGCAGCTTTTTGCATTTTTGTTACCAATAAGCTTGTACTCATCCCAGCAGAACATACTAGCATGATTGTTTTTTTTGCCATAAATAATCTCCTCCAACTTTTCAAACTAAAAACAACAAAGTATATCTTTTATTATAAATTTTTTCCAGGTATTGTCAACGTTTCCTTAATTGATGGGTCTAATCCAACTTGATTTAAGTAACGGACGAAAAACAACAAATTCTTTTTCTAAATTCACGTGAACAACTTCGTAATTGGCGTTTAACCAAGCATAAGCGCCATTTTCAGGATGCAAATAATCGTTGGTCCACCAATCTTGTGAAGTACGGGCTGATTTTGGAAGGCCACGAGCAGGAAATAATAGCTCATCAAATTGAGTAAAAGTTAATGTAACTTGTGTACCTCCATTATTTTTTAGATAGGTAGTAATCACATCATACTTTTTCCTTCTTCCTGCCATATCAACCCCTCCTTTGCTTCATTATCACGCGGAAAATGGTAAAATGCAACTTTTAAGCGAAATAACTGCCGTCACTGCTCTATCTATATTATACTAATAAAAGAAGAATAAAAACAGGGGTGAATCGTAATGATTGAAACATATCGTACCATTCAAAAAGATGGGCAAGCAGAACTTGAAATTAAAAAATCACGATTTATTTGTCATCTAAAACGCGTCTATACTGAAGCAGAAGCTAAAGCCTTTATCCAACAAATAAAAAAAGAACACTGGAAAGCCAATCATAATTGTAGTGCATTTGTGATTGGTGAAGAAAGTGAGATCCAACGTTCTAATGATGATGGTGAACCTTCTGGGACAGCTGGAAATCCTATGTTGGAAGTATTGAAAAAACAAGAATTAATCAATGTTTGTGCTGTGGTCACCCGCTATTTTGGTGGAACAAAACTGGGCGCAGGTGGTCTAATCCGTGCTTATTCTCACTCAATAAGCCATGCACTAGAAGCAACAAACATTGTCCAAGGAACTTTACAACACGAAGTATTTTTGACTGTTGACTACTCTCTTTTAGGGAAACTGCAAAATTTTTTGGAACAACAAAATTATATAGTAGCAGATACCCAATTTTTAGAAAAAGTCACTTTATGCGTGTTAGTCGAAAAAATAAATCCCTTTATTAAAGCAGTAACCGAATTGCTAAATGACCAACTAACAATTGAAAAAGGCAATAAACGTTATCACGAACAACTGGTTAAATAAGAAAACACTGCCAGCTAAAGTAAAAAGCTGACAGTGTATAGAATTATTTTTCTAAAAAGAATTCAAAACGATCTCCTACGTACTGACTTCGCACATACTCAAATGGTGTGCCATCTTCAAAATAAGAGACCTGACGCATCAGCAAAATTGCGTCTCCTTTTTTTATTTGCAGATATTCTGCTTTTTTCTCTGAAGCGACGATAGCCGAAATGGTTTGGTTAGCCCCACCAATTTTATGCTGCCCTTTTTCTTCTAATGTCCGATACAAAGAAGCAGAAATTTCTTCTCTGCTGAAGTCGCGAATAATCTTTTCCGGAATACTTGCCACTTCGAAACAAATCGGAATATCATCAGCTAAACGAACTCTTCCCATTCGTAAAATCGCTTCGTGTTCAGCCAAATTTAAACGTTCCATCTCACTTGAGCTAGGCTGAGTAAAGAAATAAGAAACAGCTTTACTCGAAGGTCTTCGGCCCTGAGAAAGCATAATTTCAGTAAAACTTGTGGTTCCTGACATTTTTTCCTGCACTTTTTGTCGAGCGACATAAGTACCTGAACCAATTTTTCTTTCTAGTATTCCTTCATCGGAGAGCGTCTGAATAGCTTGTCTAAGCGTCATCCGACTAACACCAAATGCCTCAGCCAATTCTCTTTCAGAGGGAAGTCGATCACCGATTTTCCAGTATTCTGCTTCAATTTTTTCTTTGATTTTATCATGAATTTGAAGATATACAGGCAATGTTTCAGCCAAAGGGGCCACCTCCTTTTTTCTTAATTTCACTTTCCTTTAAAACACTATCGCCATGTAGACAAGATTTATCGAATCTTTGCTTGCCATTTAATACGTTGCCGCGTCGGCCTTTTTTCTTGGACTGACAACCCTTTTTTTGAAACATCGACTTTTACATCTTTTTTTGAAACATCATAGATAGTTTCAGCCGCTTCGGTAATTTTTTCTTTCAAATTTTTTCCGATTTTCATTTGGACACTTCCTTTATTGGTTTGTTTTAAATTAGCTAACTGCATTGAACCTCTTTGTTTGCTTTCTTTTAGACTATCGCAAAAGTAAAATGAAATCAATAAAAAAAGCACCAGAAAGATCTGATGCTTGACAACTGGGATAGCTGGATTCGAACCAGCGCATGACGGAGTCAAAGTCCGTTGCCTTACCGCTTGGCTATATCCCAATGATGGAGGAGAAAGGATTCGAACCTTTGAACCCGAAGGAACGGATTTACAGTCCGCCGCGTTTAGCCACTTCGCTACTCCTCCAAAAGCCTGGTAAAAAACCTGACTTAGATATAATACAAAATATTTTATTTTTTTGCAATAGATTTTTACTAAAAAAATTTACTGTTCCCGTAAATTCCAACGACGAATAATTGTTTCAATCGCTGCATCTAAACTTTTACTAACGCCTAAATCTTCGTCGTCAGCAAAACTTTGGAACTCTTTTGACCCAAAATGAAGGACTTCACCGATTTGTTTTTTTCCAATATAAAGTTCAGTTACTGGATAGGTTTGGCCTTTAATATTTCGCGTTGTTTCTTCGCTGCGCACTTCAATTTCCTTGTTTTTCTTCAAAGTTCTCACCTCGGACTTTATTTTAGCATACTTTTTACGTAACGCTAGCCCTAATTCTAAAAAAGGGCTGTGACATAAAGACAAGACAAAAATACCCGAATTCTATTTGATGTGATTCCCTAATTGTCATGAATTTGCGACAAGGACCTACTGGTACTGGACCGCAGGAGCAGTGCAATTCGTGCGACGAGTAACCGCAGGAGCAATGCAGTCCGTGCGACGAGTAACCGCAGGAGCAATGCAGTCCGTGCGACGAGTAACCGCAGGAGCAATGCAGTCCGTGCGACGAGTAACCGCAGGAGCAATGCAGTCCGTGCGACGAGTAACCGCAGGAGCAATGCAGTCCGTGCGACGAGTAACCGCAGGAGCAATGCAGTCCGTGCGACGAGTAACCGCAGGAGCAATGCAGTCCGTGCGACGAGTAACCGCAGGAGCAATGCAGTCCGTGCGACGAGTAACCGCAGGAGCAATGCAGTCCGTGCGACGAGTAACCGCAGGAGCAATGCAGTCCGTGCGACGAGTAACCGCAGGAGCAATGCAATTCGTGCGACGAGTAACCGCAGGAACAATCCCTCTTATAGTTCGGATATTTTATGATTAAAGGAAATTATGTCATATAGCCCCGGCTTCATTTAAAATAATGCCTCAACTCTAATTACAAGACATCTATTCAACTAAACTATTTTCTGTAGCCAGTACTAGTATAAAAGTAGTGAACATTTATAAAATTACGGATTCGTTACAACGCAAGAAATAATTGTGTACCCTTCATCTCGTAATAATTTAGCAATTTTATCCGAATCTTGCGAGTCAATCTGCGCCTCAACCATTGTTTTATCTCTTTGACGGTCAACCACCAATGTGGAAATACTAAAATCGGCATCCGCCAAAGTCTGAGCAATTTTTGCTAAAATTCCTTTATGGTCCTTATCAATTTGGATTGTTACCCGAGTTCCTTTATTATTATAACCAGTAATTTTTAAGAACGCATCGAAAATATCGTTATTTGTAATAATTCCTAGTAATTGCTCTTTCTTTATCACTGGTAATACAGCAATTTTTTTACTTCTCATTAAATAAATAGCTTCTTCTAAAAGCGCATCAGGAGAAACGGTAGTCACTTTTTTTATCATCACGTCTGCCACCGTGGTTTTATTTAGCAAAAAGTTTGTTTCATGGATACTTAAGCTAGTAGCAGATGATGGCATAGCCGCTTGGATGGTCCCTTCTGTAATTAGACCTACCATACGCTTATCCTTTAACACAGGCAAACGATGAATATCGTATTCTTTCATTAAATCAATCGCATCAAAAATAGGTGTGTCGGGAATCACTGTTACTAAATTTTTGGTCATAAAATCACTTACCGTCATCTTTTATCCTCCTAAATAAGCTTTTTTCACTTCATCGCTATCTGCAAGTTCTTTTCCTGTTCCTTGTAAAACAATTTTGCCACTTTCTAATACATAACCACGATCAGCAATGGATAAAGCCATCTGCGCATTTTGTTCAATGAGCAAAACGGTCGTCCCCTGTTTTTTAATTTCTTCAATTGTAGAAAAAATCTCTTTAATAAATATAGGAGCCAGTCCCATCGATGGCTCATCTAATAATAATAATTTTGGTTTTGACATCAAGGCACGTCCCATCGCGAGCATTTGTTGTTCTCCACCTGATAATGTTGCTGCATCTTGATTTCTTCTTTCTTTTAAAACTGGAAATTTGGAAAATACTTGGTCTAAAGCCTCTTTTTGTTGTTTACCTTTTTGTAAAAAGGCTCCCATCTCCAAGTTTTCAAATACAGTCAAGCCATGGAAAACATGTCTTCCCTCAGGAACTTGCGATAGCCCTTTGGCAACGATTTTTTGAGGCGCTTTTTTGTTAATCTCTTGTTGTTCAAAAAAGATATGGCCGCTATAAGCCCGAACGAGCCCAGAAATTGTTCGTAAAATCGTCGTCTTACCAGCTCCATTAGCGCCAACCAATGTCACAATTTCCCCTTGATTGACTTGAAATGAAATGTCATGAACAGCTTGAATCATCCCATAGCGTACCGATAAATTTTCTACTTCTAGCATTAAACCTCGCCTCCTAAATAAGCTTCGATAACACTTTGGTTTGTTTTTACTTCATCGGGTGTGCCTTTAGCAATCACTCTTCCATATTCCAAAACATAGATTCGTTCACAAACATCCATCACTAAACTCATGTCATGTTCAATTAAAACAATAGTAATTTTAAATTTTTCTTGTACCTCTCGGATCAGATTTGTCAGGTCAGCAGTTTCATTAGGGTTCATTCCAGCTGCTGGTTCATCTAAAAATAAGATTTGTGGTTCCGTGGCCAGAGCGCGTACGATTTCCAAGCGTCTTTGTTGCCCATAAGGTAAGTTTTTAGTTAAAGTATCTTTTTTATCTACTAAATGAAAAAGGGACAAAAGTTCTAGTGCTTTATTTTTTAAATCTTTTTCTATTTTATAAAATTTTGGTAGACGTAAAACGCTTGTGACAAAATTTTCTTTATGCTTAGCATTCATTGCAATTAAGACATTTTCCATCACGGTTAAATCTTTGAATAAACGAATGTTTTGAAAAGTTCGTGAGAGACCTAATTCAGCAATTTTATAGGATTTCATTCCGTTTAAGCGAGTACTCTTCCCTTCAACCTCTAATGTAACTTCTCCGCTTGAGGGGACATAAACTCCTGTCAATAAGTTAAACAGTGTGGTTTTTCCCGCTCCATTAGGACCAATAAGTCCTACCAGCTCATTTTTTTCTAAACTAATATCTACTTGAGAGACGGCAGCTAATCCGCCAAAATTTTTCGTTAAATTATCAACTGTTAGTAGAGGCATCTTGGTCGTCTCCTTTCTTACTGAATTTATCAATGATTCTCTTGATTGAAAATTCCCAGGTTCCTAAAAGCCCACTAGGCTTGAAAATCATAATCCCTACAATAGCTAAAGCATAGATAATCATTCGTAAACTACCAAAGTCTTGCAGGTACATATTCAAAAATCCTAAGACACCTGCTGCAACAATAGCTCCTGTCGTGCTTCCGATTCCGCCAAATACGACAATGATTAAAATATCGATCGATTTCATAAAATCATAGTCATTAGGAAAAACTGACTGCTGGTAAGTAGCATATAATGAACCGGCTAAACTAGCTAACATAGCTCCTATCACAAAAGCCGTTACCTTATATTTAGCGGTGTTTACTCCCATGGCTTCAGCAGCAATCTCATCTTCGCGTACTGCAAGCGTTGCACGTCCAGCTCCTGAACGTATGTAATTAGACACTAACAAAACTGCAATCACCATAAAAATAAAAACAACCTGCCAGTTACTAAATTGAGCAATACCAAAAATTCCTGAAGGTCCGTTGGTTAACTCATCAAAATTGACAATCAGAATTCGTATTATTTCTGAAACACCCAGTGTTGCAATTGCCAGATAGTCTCCTTTTAAACGCAAAGTAGGTATCCCGACAATGAGGGCAATTGCCCCTGAAATAAGCATCCCGACAATTAAAGATACAGCAAAAGCGATATAGGTAGGGTTATTTTGAGTTAAAATAGCTGCTGCGTAGGCTCCGATTGCCATAAATCCTGCATGTCCTAAAGAAAGCTGTCCAGAAAACCCAATAATTAGATTTAAACCTACAGCTAAAATGACGTTAATCCCAATATTGACAATAATTGCATCAGTAAAAATCGTAATAAATCCGCCATTATATAAAGCAAATAAACCAAAATAGATCACACATGCAAGAGCAAGCCATATAAGATTGTATTTTAAATTTTTTTTCATCTTTACCGCCTACACTTTCTCTTTAATATTTTTTCCCAAAATACCTGCTGGTCGGACAAGTAGAATAATAATCAAAACCAAGTAAACTAATGCATCTTTATAATCGGAAAAACCAAACGCTGTCGCCATCGTTTCAATCAGACCAATCACAAATCCTCCTAAAGCTGCGCCAGGTATAACCCCTATACCACCGAGTACGGCTGCAACAAAAGATTTCAGGCCAGGTGCTACCCCCATCATCGGGTCAATCGAATTATAATAAAGCCCGATCAGCATTCCTCCTGCTGCTGCTAAAGATGAGCCTAAGGCAAAAGTAAATGAGATCGTACGATTGACATTAATCCCCATTAAACGAGCAGCATCGTTATCTACACTTACCGCCCGCATAGCTTTACCCATTTTCGTTTTTTTGATAATCACTTGTAATAAAATCATCAGCGTAACTGAAACAGCTAGTATTAATAACTGGATATTGCTGATATCAACAACTCCCAATGAAAAAGTCTTTCTAGCAATCGACTGAGGATAAGGTCTTGAATCTGGAGAAAAGAAATAAATCATCACATTTTGCAAAAGGTATGAAACCCCAATGGCTGTAATTAATGCCGAAATTCGGGTCGATTTTCTTAAAGGACGATAGGCAAGAAATTCAATAACTATACCCAAAATAGCACAAACAACCATTGAAATAAGAAGAGCAGTAAAAAATCCCCAAGCATTCGGCAGAATTTGCCAAGCGTTAAATGACTGAATCAAAAAATAACCGATAAAACTACCAATCATATAAACTTCCCCGTGGGCAAAATTTATCAAATTAATAATGCCATAAACCATTGTGTAACCAAGCGCCATCAAAGCATAGATGCTTCCTAAAAATAATCCATTAACTAACTGCTGGACCATTAGTTCCATTCTTATCACTTCCAATAAACATTATAGTTTAATCAAAGAAAACTAGGACAAAACCAAACAAGAAGTTTTGTCCCAGCTCTTTACAATGTGCCTATTTTCTTGTTTTAAGGCTCAATCTTTTCAGCTGAACTTTCTTTTCCATCAGTAAAGCCGACAACAACCAGCGGTTTTTCCGGATTATGGTCTTTATCAATAGAAATAGTACCTGTTACGCCTACAAAATCTTTCAATTCCGCTAAGCCTTTGGCAATGTCCGCCGAATCCGCGGAATCTTCATTTTCAATTGCTTCTTTAATCATTAACATCGCATCATAAGACAAGGCATTAAAAGTAGATGGTTCTTTATCATATTTCTCATTAAAGTCATCAATAAATGGTTCCACAGTGTCATTGGCTGGTGCTAAAGTTGAAAAGTGACCGGTATAGAACACATCAGATACATTTTCTTTACCAGCTAATTGGATCATTTTTTCATCCCCAAAACCATCAGCTCCGATAATTGGTTGATCAATTCCCATCTCACGTGCTTGTTTGATGATCAAGCCAGCTTCTTCATAATAGCCAGGAACATACAATACATCAAAATCGGTCTTTTTCAATTTTGTTAATGCTGCTTGGAAGTCTTTATCTCCTTTGGTAAAGTTTTCTTTAGCAACGACTTCACCATCATATTCATCGGTAAAAGCCTTGGTCAAACCTGTTGCGTAATCGCTAGAATTATCCCCAAAAATAGCTGCTTTGTCTGCATCAAGGTTGTCAGAAGCATATTTTGCTAAAATAACACCTTGAAAACTATCTTGAAAACAAGAACGGAACACATAATCCTGTACCTGATCGTTACTTACTGTAATCGAGTCATCCGTTCCTGAAGGAGTAATCATAGGAACTTGAGCTTTAGTAACGTTAGGAATGGCTGCTTTTACCGCACCAGAAGTAGCGGGACCAATCATTGCTACAATTCCATCGTTTGTAGTTAAATTAGCAGTAGTTGTCGCAGCTTCATTATTATCAGATTTATTATCCTTTTTTACCAACTCCACTTTTTTACCCAAAATTCCGCCATCTTCATTAATTTTTTCGACGGCTAATTCTGCTCCTTCCTCTTCTTGTGTACCGTAACCGGCAACAGCTCCTGAAAGTTCAAGGTTTAACCCAACTTTGATTGTATCTCCTTCTTGTTTGTTACCTGCATCACTATCTCCTCCGCCAGCACTTGCGCCACCGCCTCCATTTGGACCAGCACTACAGGCTGTCAACAAAAATACACTTGCAAATAAAAATGCCAACTTCTTTTTCATTTTTTTCTCCCTACTTTCTATGTACGAATATGAAGTTAATATACAGAAAATTCGAAAAATTGTCAATATAAATTTTCAGAATATTTTATAATTTAGCGAGTAAATTTTTAAATAAACTTTATTTGACTTTTTTATAGCTGGCTTAACTAAAAAAAGCCTCAAGCACAACGCTTGAGACTTTAACCTATTAAAATAATTAATGCTTTTTATAAACATAAATGGGTCTTTTTTTG
This sequence comes from Tetragenococcus solitarius NBRC 100494, assembly GCF_001544195.1. Lineage (GTDB taxonomy): Bacteria > Bacillota > Bacilli > Lactobacillales > Enterococcaceae > Tetragenococcus > Tetragenococcus solitarius. The sequence goes on along the minus strand of NZ_BCPY01000012.1, from coordinate 2,219 downwards.
TCTACACGATTTTTTCTTAAAGAAAAATCCTTAGGAACGTAATCAATGCCGCCTTTAGCAAAAGGATGACAACGTAAAATTCGTGAAATTCCCATTAACATCCCTTTAAAAGCACCATGCACTTTCAATGCTTCGAGCATATAACTTGAACAAGTAGGATAATAACGGCAACTTGGAGGAAACAAAGGTGAAATAAAACGTTGATAACCTTTAATTAAAAATATGAAAAACTTTTGCATAAACTTTGGTCCCCTTTTGAAAAAGAAACAAAAGAGAGGGACCCCCTCTCTTAAAGTTGTATAAATTCAAAAATATGCTGCCATAACGCTCGGCTAAATACATGCGTCGGTGAACCATCACCAACTACGCCGTAACCAATCATTAATCCAATGAAAAACAAAATGATAGCCGATGCAATAACAGATAAAACTTTGATTAATGTAATTAACACATCACGACTTAAATGCATCATGACCTCCAATTTTTAGACAAAGACTTCTTCTGTTACTTTTTTTGATTGTTCATCAGAAACACGTTCAATGTGTGCCCCTAAATTTTGCAATTTCTCATGAAAATGGTAGTACCCACGATCAAGATATTTCAGGTTTCTCACACGCGTAATTCCATCAGCCTCTAAGCCAGCCAAAATTAATGCTGCTGCTGCTCTTAAATCTGTCGCGTAAACCAATGCTCCTTGAAGCGAGTCATTACCTTGCATAATAGCCACATTTCCATCAATTTTCATGTGTGCGTTCATCTTTCGCATTTCTTCTAAGTGTTGGAAGCGATTCTCAAAAACAGTTTCTGTCGTAACACTTGTCCCGTTTGCCAATAATTGTAATACGCTCATTTGCGCTTGCATATCTGTCGGGAAACCTGGATGAGGAAGAGTTTTCACATCCGTAGGTTGTAATTGCGTAGGTCCTTTTATCTGAATGCCTTCTTCAGCTTCTATCACTTGTGCGCCCATCTCTTTTATTTTAGATAATAATGGACGATTATGTTCAGCGATCGCATCTTTAATAAAGACATCATTGTTTGGCAAGGCGCCGGCAACCATAAAAGTACCCGCTTCAATCCGATCTTGTACAATGGCATGATCTACAGCATGCAAACGTTCAACGCCTTCAATACGCATCGTTTCAGTTCCAGCCCCATGAATTTTAGCGCCCATTTTATTAAGCACATTGGCCAAATCAACAATTTCAGGTTCTCTTGCTACATTATCAATCGTAGTAGTGCCTTTGGCTTTGACCGCTGCCATCATAATATTTTGAGTAGCTCCGACGCTAGGAAAATCAAGATAGATACTGCTACCTTCTAGCTGATCTGCAAATGCTTCGATATAGCCGTCTTTTTGTTTAATTGTAGCGCCCAATGCCTGAAAACCTTTTAAATGAAGATCAATCGGTCGTTTTCCGATAGCACAACCTCCTGGCATTGCTACTTTTGCATGTCCATTGCGTGCCAATAAAGGCCCCAAAACAACAATTGAAGCACGCATTTTGCTAACATATTCGTAAGGTGCTTCTACTTCCAACGGAGAGGAAGCATCAATTTTAATTTCTTTTTTATTTAAATCAAAATCAACTTTTGCATTTAAATGATGAATAACTTCTTTCATTGTAAATACATCTGAAAGAATTGGAACATTACTTAGCCTTGTCGTACCATCTTCTGCTAACAAAGCAGCAGCAAGTATTGGTAAAACCGCGTTTTTTGCTCCTTCAATTTCTACAGTTCCTTTTAATGGATTACCCCCATAAACGATAATCTCTTCCATGCTGTTCCCTCCAAATAGAACGTATTACTTTTTGACAAAATTCTTTTAAAGTATACCACATTCGTCTTTGATAATATAGTTAATTGTTTATTAAAGAAATGTTAAGAATAAATTTTTACTTAAAGTAATGATCTCTAAGAAAAAACTACTTGCTATATAACCAATTACAATTGATAACAGTGTAATTAGCAATCTTATTTGTGTTGTATGAAGAGATTTAAAAAAGGCATCCATGCGTAAAGCACCTAAAGACCAAAAAGCTAAATAAATAAATGCAAAATGGCTCACCAATCTGATAAGTGCATCTATTCCAAAAATCTGCATAAAAACAACCTCACTTACTAAATCTCATTACAATTATGTTAACATAAAAACAAAAAATAAAAAACGATCTGCAATTAAATTTAATGAACTTAAAAAAGAGCAATCAGAAACC
>NZ_BCPY01000011.1 GCF_001544195.1 Tetragenococcus solitarius NBRC 100494 | reverse complement strand
GATATGGGAACAGGAGGCGGTGAGGTTCTCTTAACTTTTGAGCATCCCTATAATCAAACGTCGGTCACAGAAGGCTATCTGCCAAACTATCACTTATGTAAGAAGAAATTAGAACCACTGGGGATTACGGTTAAATTTGTAGAAGAAGACGATGTTCTTCCTTTTTCAGAGAATTCCTTTGATATCATTCTCAACCGTCATGAAGCTTTTAGATTAGACGAAGTCCACCGCGTCTTAAAATCGGGCGGCATCTTTATCACCCAACAGGTCGGGTGCGAAAATAGTCGGACTCTTTCAAAACGTCTGTTGAAAAAAGAATTGGAAGTTGATGTTCGTAACCAGTTAACTTATCAGCTAGAGCAAGCAAGAAAAATTGGTTTTGAAATATTAAATAGTGATGAGTTCTACGCCCAGCTAAAGTTTTTTGATGCCGGTGCTATTGCCTATTATGCGTCTATTATTGAGTGGGAATTTCCAGGCTTTTCTGTTGATAGATGTCTTGAAGGCCTAACAGAATTACATCAGGAAATTGAAGAAGAAGGATTTGTAAGCTCGGTTGAACATCGTTATATGATGGTGCTTGGTAAATCATAAATCAAAATAAAGGATAAAATATCACATAGAAGAAGGCAGCAGCAAGGTTAATAATTTGTAACGGCTGTTGTCTTCTTTTTATTTGATAGTGAGCAACCTTTAGAACAGAGATGTAATTTTAGTTTCCTATTTTTTCTCTTGAACGTAGTTCTTCCAGTTGATCTTCCAAAAGATGAGTTTGAGTAAGAAAATCTTTGAGAAAAGTATCAAAAATTTGTGAGTTGGCGTGATATTCCAAAATAACTTGCTTTTTATTTAATGGCTCTTTCTCATATTTGAAGAATTTATCAAGCATTTCTAAAGCATTTGTCCAAGATTGAAGTTTTTCCAAGGTCCCTTTTAAATGATGAATGTCTTGTTGTGTAACCGCTTTAATCGGCTGCTTGTTTTTGGTTAGCTTCTCCCTTTCCATAGTTGTCCTCCTTTAATATAATATATATGCTTATTTTATCTGTATTCAAGATAAAACGCAATATCTTTATGACAGATATTTATAATAAACATAGGTGATGAAGATGAGTTATAAAAATATACGTTCTATAAGAGAAGATAATGATATAACCCAGCAACAAATGGCTGAGCTGCTGAGTATTTCTCAAAATACCTATTCTCAGTATGAAACAGGAAAAATAGAGTGGCCAGTAAGTACGCTTATTAAAATAGCCGATTATTTTGACGTTAGTGTAGATTATTTACTGGATAGAACAAAAAATAAGAGACGTAATGAATAGTATTAGCTAGTAAAAAATTGCAATTAGTACCAGGAAGACGTTCATTCCATTAAAAAAGCGAGTGTGATCATTCTATGAAACGTGTTTTAGATGAAGATTTAGCCTATGAGATTCTCTCGGTCGTTGGAGAAATACCAGAGGGCTGTGTTGCTACATATGGACAAATTGCCAAATTAATCGGCAGAGAAAAAAACGCTAGACTGGTTGGCAAAGTCCTCAGTAGAGCCGAATATTATGGGAAATACCCTTGTCACCGTGTGGTTAACCATGCAGGCAGACTAGCTCCAGGTTGGAATGAACAAGCTGATCTGCTCCGTGAGGAAGGCGTTTTTTTGAAAGATGAAAACCACGTCGATTTGAAGAAGTTTCAGTGGGAGGATTAGCAATAATTTATATATGGGTAGATATAGCCCGGTTTCTTTAAACAACTTGTTGAATTAAACCTTGTTCTTTTTTTAGAAAGGGTATGCTATATTGTGTTTGCGACTTCAGTGTTGGGGCTAGGATAGCAACTGTAACGGTTATCGCTTAATCATCTAGCTAATGATTCACTTTCATGACGATTAGACCTACAAAAAGTGGAGCAATAACCAATGAGAAGGAGTCTTTTGAAAGTAACACCCTTTTTTGGGGCAAGTTGCCACAAATAATATAACGTAATTTATTATACTATGATGCTTTTAACAATGTTTTTTACTATTATTTAGATAGGAAGATAATGATATAATTGCCGAAATGTGAGCGCCTACGAGAGTTCAATCCTTTATCTCTTTATTCGGTCTAGTATGTTACTTACAGTATCCTCTTTTGCAACATCGTCGTTATTTATTTTTTCAGAAGCAGGAATTTTTTTGAAGCTTTCTAAAATTTCATCTACTCTTTCAGTCCCCCAAGCTTTTAATGATGGGTTACGCTCTTCTAAACGTTCAAGAATTGTGTTTTTGGATACTTCAAGTTGAATATGGCAAATAGGAACTTCTAAACGTCTTAACTCTCCAATAATTCCATCAAAAGCTTCTTTTTTATATAAAGTCATAGGAGCGATAATATCACCGTTGTATTCATTAAACATTTTTTTCAGCAAATGAACATTCCACTCACGCCACTCTCGATAGTATTGAAAATCTCTTTTTTGGATGGATTGAGGCAAGTTATTTCTTAGAAAATCACCGATATTTTCCGGATCGTAAAGAAAAGAGTTGTCTATCTGCGCGTTCAAAAGCTTTGCTATTGTAGTCTTTCCCGAACCAAAGGCACCATTAATCCAAATAATCATTTGTTTGCTATCCTCCTATAAAAGTTAACACGCTAAGCTATTTATTTCAGCATCGAATAGAACGTTTACTACAAGTTTCTATTGCTTTTTCTCTATCTTAAAGTAAGGTTATTGAAAGAACAATACTTAGAGGAAATTATCATATGCTTTGCTGAAACAGCAATAATAAAGCTAAATGATGGAGCATATGTTGATAATCGAAGGCATTCTATGTATAGCGATATTTTTAAGATAATCATGAGTGTAAATGAAAATTTTTATTTTGTATAAGTAAACTTTACTTTTGTAAAATAATAATTTATAATCTGTTATGAGGTGGTAGTTGTGAAAAACAATTTTGGTGATTCAATATCAAACAAAGTGTATGAGTATCGCGTACTTGCTAGAATGTCTCAACAAGAACTAGCAGAAAAAGTCGGTGTCTCTAAGCAAACGATTTTTGTCATGGAAAAAGGGAATTATGTACCGACTTTATTGTTAGCATTTCGTATTGCCTCTTTTTTTGACGTAGATGTTAATGAGATTTTTACTTATGTGAAAGGAAGTGGTCAGAATGAAGATTAATAGTTTTTCAGATATAATCCCAGCATTATTTTATCCCTTAAAAGAATGGGCAGAATCAAGTCGAACAAATTGGTTTATTTTTATTGGATTCGGCTTGTTTATGCTTTTTATCATGATTACTATAATTTTTTACTTTTCCAAAAAATTCGGGAAAGACGATGAACGAACGGACGTCATATATAAAAATTGGGCCTATGTAGTTTTGTTGACGATCCTTATAGGGGATATCATTTTGCCAAATGAATATCTAGTTAGCCAGTTCACTATGTACAAATATGTTATCTCTTTTCTTGCGGGGAACATTTATTTTCTGATACAAACGAAGAAAGATTTTAATTAACTATTTTTATTTAGGGAGGTTAATATGGAAAAAATAATAACTCTAAATAATGTAAGCAAGAAGTATAAAAAAAATTTACTTTTCAAAGATGTTAATTTATCAATTTTTCTAGGACAATCCATCGCAATCACAGGAAAAAATGGTCTTGGGAAAAGTACATTGTTAAAAATTATTGCTGGTTTAACTAATCCAAATACTGGAACAGTAAAAAAAGAAAGGAAAGTTTCTTTTCAATATATTCCAGAACATTTCCCAAAAAAGAAGTTTAATATTAAACAATATATCCAATTAATAGGGGAAGTTGATGGAATTTCAGAGAAAAATTTAGAAAAAAGATCAAAAGCATTATTTGAAGAATTTCAAATTTCAGGCATGCTCGATACTCCTTTAAAGCTTTTATCAAAAGGAACGCTCCAAAAGATTAATGTTATTCAAGCTTTATTAAACCCTCCTGATATATTAATTTTAGATGAACCATTGTCTGGGCAAGATTCTTATTCACAGAGTGTGTTTATCAAAGAAATTAATAAGCTTAGAGAACAAAAAGTGGCAATAGTTATGTCTTGTCATGAAAAGTATCTGATAGATACAATATCAGATACGGTTTGGGAAGTGAACGATGGAGAGGTTATATCAAAACGCATTGATGAAAAGTTATGGTATATTTTGACATTTATACCACAAAAACAAAATAATATGCTGATGGATGCTTGCAAAAGATTCTGTATTGAAAAAAGAGAAGATAACTTTGTTTTTAAAGTACCAAGTAATAAAGTTGATGAGTTTATTAATATAATGTTAAAAAATAATTGGTTAATAAGGGGGATGGCTTGTGAAAAAATTTAATAGTCTTCTTGTTTACAATTTGAAAGATTATGTTAAATCTGCAAAATTTTTTGTACTTCTCATTGCATTACTTTTTTTACAATTGAGTGTTTATAGTAGCAAGCCAGTTGAATTAATAGATAGTATATTAATGTCTTGTTCATATACTTTTATGATTATGATAGTAGTTGGTTTTTCATATAACACTTTGGAAGACGATGTATCTCAACAAATATTAATACTAAAAGTGAGAAGTGCTACTAAGTATTATTTTAGTCAAATTGTTTTATCATTATTACTTTGCTTATCGATCAGTTTATTTTCAGCGACTGTGCCATGGCTTTCGGACATTGTTAATGATTCGTCTCTTTTCTTTAGGGTATTTACTTTTAATGATTTTATTTCGTCCTTTATTTTATTCTTTTTCACTTCATTTTGTGGTATGACGTTAGGTCTTTTAATTCACCCAAGGTTAATAACTGATAGGAAGTTTGCAATTATTATAGTAATGTTCATTTTAATAATATGCTTTGCAAGGGCCCCGCTAGCCGAAACTTATCCAATATTAAGATTTGTTCTTTGGATGGTTCCTCCAATTGCAGAATTATCTAACTATTTTTCTTTATCAGAATATTTTTCAATTTCAATCTTACTCAATGTTTCCATGCAATTGTTTGCTTACAGTTTTGTTTATACGTTATTGAGAATGATTATTTTATTAAAAATAAAATTTTAAATTTTTTATAGTGTTTATATCAAACATAAGGAACGAACTGATTGCTTTCTGTAATAGCCTAAATTGCTAAGCAGAAATTCAAAAGTAAAGTATGGAACGCACACTTCATATGAATCTGTTTTATCATAAAATATTTTGTTTAGTGATAAACCGAGTAATAAATTGTACAATGAGTACCAAGAAAACATTCATTACACTAGGAAAGCGAGTGTGATTATTCTATGAAACGTGTTTTAGATGAAGAATTGCTCCTGGTTGTAGGAGAAATACTAGAGAGCTGTGTTGCTACATATGGGTAGATTGCTAAGTGAATTAGCAGAGAAAAAATGTCAAACTTGTTGGCAAAGTTCTTAGTAAAGCCGAATTTTATGGAAAATACCCATATTACCATGGGGTTAATTATACAGGCAGACTAGCTCCTGGGTGGAATGAACAAGCTGCTTTGCTTTTCAAGAAGGAGTTTTTTGAAAAATGTAACCCATGTCGACTTGAAGAAATATCAGTAAGACTACATTTATTTATGTGATCCATGTGTATAATAAAGGAAAAACGTTTTTGATATAAGAAGCTGGAATATAAAGCTAGTCGAAAAGGAGTAAATTAATGAAAGATAATAAAAGTAACAATTATTCCTCATCCACAGATAATGAGTATCTAAAAAAAGTCACTGTTGGAAAACGAAAACCTCATAATGCGCCGATTGAATTAGTTGATTATGATCTAAATTGGGCAAAACTATTTGAGAGAGAAGCTAGAAGAATTAAATCAATACTTGGCAATAAAGTTTTACAATTAGAACATGTGGGATCCACATCGGTGCCTGATTTGTGTGCTAAACCGATTATTGATATTTTACTGGTGGTGGAAGATTCTTCCTGTGAGTCTTCATACGTTCCTGTTTTAGAATCAGCCGGATATACATTAAGAATAAGAGAACCAGAATGGTATGAACATCGCTTATTTAAAGGACCAGATACAGATATTAATTTGCATGTATTCAGTAAGGGTGCATTAGAGATCGATAAAATACTGCGCTTCCGTGATTGGTTACGTGCAAATCGTGAGGACCGTGAAAAATACGCCAAGGCAAAACGCGAACTTGCTCAACATACTTGGGAAAATGTTCAAGATTATGCTGACGCGAAAACTGAAGTTGTTGAAGAAATCATGAAACGAGCGAATTCAAATGTGATTTCAGAAAATCCACTCTTTTAGGAAAGCTTTCCAATGATTGTCTATTTTTATATTAACATATTACTTTCAAACTAGTTATTATATTTCGTAGTACAGTTTTCTTTGTGCTATAGGATAGCAACTGCGAAAGATTATCGTTTAATCATTGGCTAGATGACTAACTAGTACAATAATTATATCCGCAAATGCAGGCACAATAATTCACGAAATTAACCGATCGAACAATTGGAGTTGTCTACTTGCAAGATAGTCTCCGAAAATATTATAATGTAATTCATTGTATTGTGATGTTTTTTACAATGTTTTTTGTTATTATTATAAGTAGAAAAATAGCGTCGTAGTTACCAAGTTTTGTAAGGGGTTACAATCGGGCGTAATGCCACTATTCGATTATTCGGCTCTTATGCTTAAAAGTAATTTTGGGTGAATATTCTCATGTGGCATGAATATAACTTTAAACAGGAAGTAAACTATTTTTATTAATGCGATAGGAGAAAAATAATGGATAAGACGATGCAACGATTAACAAATTTCTTCGAAACGAATGATGACTTGAAAGTTTTTGCTATGAATGGTTCAAAGCTTGATAAAAATATTCCAGATGATAAATTCAAAGATTTTGACGTAGTATTCTTTACAGATTGCATTGAAAAATACAAGAAGGATAGAACTTTCTTAAATATATTTGGCGAAATTTTACTTTTAACTGAACCTGACGGGGAAGGTTATGTGGGGAAGCTAACTTTTCCTGAAAAAGATGGATATATTTTTTTAGTTCAATTTGAAAATGGCATAAGAATTGATATGCAATTTTTACAGCTGAAAAAATTGGAAGAATATCTGACAGAAGACAGCTTGACCAAAATAATTGGAGATAAGGATGCCAGAATAAAAATGGATGTTGTACCTAATGACAGTGATTATTGGCAAGTAAAACCCAAAGCAAATGAAATTGAATATTCTGTAAAAGAGTTCTGGTGGCAGTTTAATAATACGCTAAAAGCCACCTTGAGAAACGAATTCTTGCTCGCGCAATTTTATTTAAATTTAACAAGGGAAGAATTGTTCCGTTTAATTACATGGTTTTTATCATTTGAGCATGGGTTCGATAAAAACTATGGCAAGCAAAACCATAAGATTATCGTATTGTTGTCTGAAGATGTTAGAAAAAAGATTTACAAAACCTTTGAAACTTCTTCTACCGAACAGCTATTAGTGTCTTTAAAAGCGATTGGGGAACTCGAACTCACTTTTTTAGTAGAATTATATAAATATATGGATAGTGATTTTATGACAAAATTAATTGAATTAAAAAGTGTACCAATAAAGTTTTTAAATTCTAAAGGTGAGGGTGAGTCAGCTGAATATTTCAAGACAGCTTTTGAAAGCGATTCATCATTTTCAAATTCATAGATTAATAATATTTTTTAGGATGAAGTTACTAAGTGTCGTAAGTTTTATACCAGATAATTCACGAATACTAAATATTGAGTATTGTCGCCTGTTGAAATGAGGGAGAATAATATGGTCAAAGCAAACATTAAAGCGAATTTTCCTTATAATGTAGAGAGGGTATGGAGTACTGTAACTAATTTTCAAAATTCTTCATGGCGAAGTGATTTAAGTAAAACTGAGATTTTGAATGCAAGGCATTTTATTGAGTATACCAAAGGCGGGTATACTACTACTTTTAATATTATTGTTATAAAGCCTTATCAACGATTAGAATTTGAAATGGAAAATGATAATATGACAGGTTACTGGATAGGAACGTTTTCTCAAATTAACGGAGAAACAGAAATAGACTTTACAGAACATGTTGTAGCAAAGAAATTTTACTTGAAACCATTCGTTAAGATGTATTTAAAGAAACAGCAAAATGCTTATGTGAAAGATTTAGAAAAAGCGTTACAGGATAGTGATAAAAAATGAACGATAAAGAAATTATTTTTGAACTTCAATCTAATGCTTCTGAAAAGCATAAAGCAAATGTAATTCGAATGGGAATCCCTGAAGAGTTTACTATTGGTGTTTCTACTGCAACTATTCGAAAATTGGCTAAAAAGGTTAAAAAGTCTAATGAATTAGCATGGAAATTATGGGAAACTAAATATCATGAAGCGAAATTATTAGCGGTATTGTTATTTGATATAAGCAAAATATCTTCTGAAGATATAGAATACCTTATGTCAAACGTTATCTCGTGGGACTTATGTGACCATATGTGTAAAAACTTAATTATTAAAACAGACTATTGTGATAAATTTATTACTCGTTGGGTTAAGTCATTTGAAATTTATAAAAAGCGGGCAGCTTTTACTTTAATAGCTACTTCCGCAATGCACGTAAGAAATTTAACTGATGATATCATTGATGATTATTTGTGTTTAATTTCTGAATACTCTCAGGTTGAACATGAGCATGTAAGAAAAGCAGTTGTATGGGCACTAAGGGAAGTAGGAAAGCGAGATTTTTCTTGTAATGAGAAAGCTCTCCTTGTAGCATATAAGCTCAAGAAAAGTAAAAATAAAGAACAAGTTTGGATTGCAAAAAATGCGATAAAAGTAATTGGAAATGTAGTTAAAGTTGATGAGAGGTCACGTTTGCTTTCTGTAAACACAAAAAAGAAAAAGCAAGGTAAGGATGTTTAAATTTTTGCATTTAAAATACTGATAAAACTTACGTTTGTTCTTTTCCTTATACTGTATTTATTTATTTCACAAGTTCAAAACTAGGAAAAGAGTTAGAACAAGGGATTATTGGTTTTTCTTTCCTTAATAGTTACCTAGAGCATAATTTTTTATCTATTGGGTATATATTTTTTTAAGGAAAAAGATGTAAATTAGAGAGATTTAATAAGGAGTTGTAATTATGAATTTGGTTTTAGGAGGCGCTGCTCTAGTATGCTTTTTTGGTAGTCTTTCCGTGTTTACTCCTAAAGTATCATGGAGAGATCTCACTATTTATATTAGAAAAAATAAACAAGAGTATCTTACATTCAGTAATAAATTTAGAGGACGGTATTTATTTTTTTTGGCTGCTTTTTTTTAGCGTTATTTATAGTTAATTTATTCATTCCTTTCAAAGTCTCGCCAATCTTAGTATTTCTTTTATTTTTATTATTGCTTGCAGTTGCCAGAACAATACTTGAAATACAGTGGCGAAAGTTTTATTTAAAACAAGAGGAAAAGAAGAAATAAGATATCAAGATGAATAAAATAACAAAAATTAAGGGAAATTAATGTCATTTAAATGGTTTAGAAGAAGAATGAAAAAATTGTGTTGTTACTTTTAGTGTTACTTTTTAAAAAAATAATCCTCCAAATCCTTTATACAAAAGGATTTGGAGGTCATTTCTACTATTCCCACTCCACTGTTGCCGGCGGCTTACTCGTCACATCATACACGATGCGATTTACATGATCGACTTCGTTTACGATACGTACGGAGATTTGTTGCAATACATCCCATGGAATGCGCGCAAAGTCAGCGGTCATACCGTCAATAGAAGTGATGGCGCGGATACCAACTGTGTAATCATAAGTTCGTTCATCGCCCATCACACCGACAGAACGGATGCCTGGTAGTACGGTGAAGTATTGCCAAATATCACGGACTAAGCCAGCGTTCGCGATTTCTTCACGTAAGATTGCGTCAGATTCACGGACAATCTCTAGTTTTTCTTCTGTTAACTCACCTAATACGCGAATTCCTAGACCAGGACCAGGGAATGGTTGACGCCAAACGATGGCATCGGGCATACCAAGTTCGGTTCCTAATGCGCGTACTTCATCTTTAAACAATGTATTCAATGGCTCAATTAGTTGGAAGCTCATTTCTTCTGGTAGACCACCCACGTTATGATGAGATTTAATGGTTTGCGCGGTTTCCGTGCCTGATTCGATAACGTCGGTATAAAGAGTTCCTTGGGCTAGGAAGCTGATGCCTTCTTTACCCGCCAATTTAATGGCTTCGTCATTAAACAAATAAATAAATTCGTTACCGATAATTTTACGTTTTTGCTCAGGATCGGAAACTCCTGCTAGTTTATCTAGGAAACGTTTTTGAGCGTCTACCTTAATAATATTTAAACCAAATTTGCCGCCTAAACTTTCCATGACTTGTTCAGCTTCGTTCTTGCGTAATAAACCATGGTCGACAAAAATACAAGTCAATTGATCGCCGATAGCTTTGTGTAAAAGCACGCCAACAACACTGGAATCCACACCGCCAGACAAAGCTAGCAGCACTTTTTTGTCGCCGACTTTTTCGCGGATATTAGCGGTTTGCATATCGATGAAATTTTCCATGCTCCAATCGCCTTTACATTGACAGATGTCTAAGGCGAATTCTTTTAATAAATCATTGCCGTACTCAGTGTGGCGAACTTCTGGGTGAAATTGTACCCCATAAATTTTACGTTCTGCATTTTGAATGGAAGCAATCGGGCAATCTTTGCTGGTTGCCACCACTTCAAAATCCTTAGGAACGTCCTTGACTAAGTCACCATGACTCATCCAAACAGTTTGTTTTTCAGGGGTAGAGCTAAATAGTGTCGCTTTTTCTGAAGTAATCTCAATCCCAGCTTTACCATATTCGCGATTTTGGGCTCTTTCTACGGTACCGCCTAGACGGTGTGTTACTAACTGCATGCCATAGCAAATGCCCAAAATAGGAATACCCAATTCAAAAATTTCTTCATCAATACCAAATGAATCTGTATCATAGACACTATTTGGACCACCGGACAAGATAATTCCTTTTACATTCATTTTCTTTATTTCTGCAGCCGTGGTTTTATGACTTAACAGCTCAGAAAAAACCCCGCAATCGCGTATGCGTCGGGTAATGAGTTGATTATATTGGCTGCCGTAGTCTAATACAATAATTTTTTCTACGTCTGCCAATTGCTCAGCGTTATTCAAAATGTTTTCCCTCTATTCTACTTAGATTTAAATAAAACGTTCAAAATTTGCGTAGCAATATTTGATCAATCTTATGGTAATCTGTTTTATGAAGAATTATATCTGCTCGAGAGCGTGTGGGCAAGATAAATTCTCTTAAATTTTTTAAATTCACATTTTTCCATACAGATTTGGCCATGTCAATCGCTTCTTTACGATCTCCCATGGCATATTCATAGTAATAATTGGATGGATCTTGAAAGGCAGTATCCAGCAAAGATTCAAAACGTTCTAAATACCAACGTTCAACTAGAGCAGGATCCGCATCGACATAAATCGAAAAATCAAAAAAGTCGCTAATATAGATTTGTTGGTTTGCAGGTAGCTGGAATACATTAATTCCTTCAACAATCAAGATATCCGGTTGCGAGATGGTTTCATACTCGCCTTCAATAATATCATAGCTTTTATGTGAATAAAGTGGGATTTTCAAATTTTTTTCACGCGACTTTACACTATTTAAAAAATCAATCAGCCGTTCCATATCATAGCTTTCAGGAAACCCTTTACGATCCATAATACCACGCTCTTTTAAAACACGATTAGGATATAAAAAGCCGTCCGTCGTAATTAATTGTACGTCTTGTTTAGGAAATAAACGAGATAAGAGTGTTTGTAAAAGTCGCGCTGTTGTGCTTTTTCCTACAGCTACACTTCCAGCAATGCCAATAATAAAAGGAGGGACTTTTATATAGCGATGTAAGAAAAGACCTTTGCTTAAAGTCAGTGATTCGTATTCTTTCATATGTAAATGAATCATGTGGCACATTGGGATATAAACATCTTCTACGTCCTGCATTGAAATCCGGTCGTTCAAACTTTTTATACTATCTAATTCCTCTTGTGTTAACGGCGTATGCTTAGGAGAATAAAAGCCTTGCCATTCAGTACGGGGAATTTGATAGAAATTCATATATTCTTCCATGGGTCCTCCTCATACGAAGTGGTGAAAAGATAAGTTGCTTATCTTTGGACCGCTATCATTTCTAAAAATAGTCAAAGATATTTTAACATAAAAATGGAAGAGGTCCTAGCAACAGTAGAAAAAAAGCAAGACTTTCATTTACTTTGTCAAAAAAATCGGTATGATAAAAGTAAAATATCAATAAAAAAGAGGGAAACTATGACAAATCACTATTATCAAACAACTCCGACAAGTTCTCATGAGATTTTAAAATGGTCTTTTGAGTTATTCGACAAAGATTTTCAATTTACAACAGATAGTGGTGTATTTTCCAAAAATACCGTTGATTATGGGTCAAGAGTACTTATACAAGCCTTTTCTTTTGAACAATTACCTGAAGGAAGCATTTTAGAGATTGGTTGTGGCTATGGCCCAATTGGGTTAGCGATTGCTTATGCGAGTGGACGTCTGGTTGAAATGACGGATGTAAATGAACGCGCGGTTTATCTGGCTGAACAAAATGCATACAACAATCAGATTACAAATGTTGACATTCACCTTTCTGATATTTATACCGACGTTCATGAAAAGCAATATGCAGCAATTTTAAGTAATCCCCCAATACGGGCAGGAAAAAAAGTGGTCCATCAGATTATTGAAGATGGTTATTGTTATTTGCAAGAAGCAGGAACGCTAACTATTGTTATACAAAAAAAGCAAGGAGCACCTAGTGCACAAAAGAAAATGGAGGAAGTCTTTGGCAATGCTGCAGTGATTAAAAAAGATAAGGGATATTATATTATTCAAAGTGAAAAGAGGGGAAGAAGATGAAGTTAACGATCCGGCAAATAGCCGAAATGGCAGGTGTTTCAGTTACCACCGTTTCGCAGATATTAAACCATAAAGGTGGTCGATTTAGCGCTGTTACTCGTCAACGTGTCCATGATATTGTTGAAAAATATCAATATAAACCAGACTTTTTTGCTTCTAATTTAGTCACACGCCATTCAAAGACAATTGGCATGATTGTTCCGGATGTAACTGATTCTTTCTTTTCCAAGATTGTAGAAGGAGCTGAACGTTATGCCAATCCTTTAGGCTATATGCTGGTCCTTTGTAATTCACATCATAATTTAGGAAAAGAAATCCAATTGTTACAGCAGTTGGCTGATCGTTCTGTAGAAGGTGTGCTTTTGGCGACACCTAACGTTCTGCCAGCAGAGTATGGGACTGATAGTAAATTTGCTAAAACGATGCCGTTAGGCTTGATTGATCGAGGAATCAACCAGCGAGATAAAGGACGTCTAATTGTTAAAGAATATGAAGGAGTTTACCAGGCAGTTTCTTATTTAATAAAAAAAGGACATCATAATATTGGGCTTATTAAGGAAAATACGAGTTATTATCAATTAGAAGAACGCTATAATGGTTATCGTCACGCTTTAAAAGATGCTGGAATAACCTTTAAAAAAGAAAACGTAGCGACTGCTGATTTAACAGTTGAAGGGGGATATTCTGGCGCTCAACAATTATTGAAGAGTAAAAAACTCACAGCTATTTTCTGCAGTAATGATGCTATGGCTATGGGTTGTTATCGCGCTATTTACGAACAAAATTACCGGATACCTGAGGATATTTCGGTAATTGGGTTTGATGGATTGGATTTTTCTAAATTTATGACACCTCCATTAACTACGATAAAGCAACCTGTATTTGACATTGGTTTCACCGCAGCCCAATTTATTATTGATTCAATTGAATTTCCGGAACGGCAAATTCCGAACAAAATTTTCGAAACAAAATTAATTTTTCGTGAGAGCGTGAAGGACCGAGCAAGTAAATAGTTTAATTTTTGGAAATGCTTGCAATTACGATTGACAATCAAGAAGGCGTCTTGTATTCTATGTTTAGAAAAGGCTTTCAATATTAAACTTGTTTAGTAAAACGGTTTACTTATGCGTTTTACCTTTTCTTAAAGTATTGTATAATAACTGAAAATCAGGAAGCGAGGTTCGTTTTAATGCGTATGGTCGATTTGATTGAAAAAAAGCGAGATGGGCAAGCTTTAACCAAGGAAGAAATTGAGTTTATCATTCAAGAATATACAGCAGATAAGATCCCTGATTACCAAATGAGTGCTTTTCTTATGGCAGTTTTTTATGAAGATATGACAGACGAAGAGATTGTTGCTTTGACCTTAGCAATGGCTAATTCGGGAGAAAAAATTGATTTATCTTCTATTCATGGTATTAAAGTTGACAAGCATTCAACTGGCGGCGTTGGAGATACAACGACGTTAGTTTTAGCGCCCTTAGTTGCTAGTGTTGGCGTACCCGTTGCAAAAATGTCAGGGCGTGGTTTAGGTTACACTGGCGGTACGCTGGATAAATTAGAATCGATTCCGGGTTTTAAAATTGAGCTTTCTGATCATGCGTTTATTGAAGAGGTAAATAAAAATAAAGTAGCTGTTATTGGCCAAAGTGGAGATTTAGCGCCAGCTGACAAGAAACTTTATGCTCTGCGAGATGTAACGGCAACGGTTGATTCCATTCCTTTAATTGCTAGTTCAATTATGAGTAAGAAAATCGCAGCAGGCGCTGATGCGATCGTCTTAGATGTGACAACTGGCGAAGGCGCCTTTATGAAAAATTTGAAAGATGCTAGACGCTTGTCACATATGATGGTTCGTATTGGAGAATTAGCAAAACGCAAGACAATGGCAGTGATTTCTGATATGAGCCAGCCACTGGGCCAAGCCATTGGAAACAGCCTAGAAGTGATTGAGGCCATTGAAACCTTGCAAGGAAGAGGTCCTGCTGACTTATTGGAAATGTGTTATGTACTTGGTAGTCAAATGGTTGTATTAGGGCAAAAAGCGGAAACGTTAGAAGAAGCTCGTGATTTGTTAGAAAAAGCCATTTCTTCGGGAGCGGCTTTTGAAACCTTTCAGCGGATGATTAAAAACCAAGACGGCGATGAAACGATTTGTCAGCATCCTGAGCAATTATTAACAGCACAATTTGAAATAGAGCTACCTGCTAAAACGTCTGGGGTTGTGACAAAATTAGTTGCTAATGAAATCGGAATTGCGGCGATGCTATTAGGTGCAGGGCGCCAGACAAAAGAAGCAGCAATTGATCATAGTGTAGGCTTGAAGTTACATAAAAAAGTTGGCGAAAAAGTTGAAAAAGGGGAGCCTTTATTAACAATTTATAGTAATAGTCAACAAAATGAGCAGGTTGAAGAATTATTATATGAAAACATCCACATTGGTCCATCAGCTGACAAACCAACATTAATCCATGAAATCATCACAAGCTAGCAGTTAAAAACTAGTAAGAATAGTTACCTTTGTTGGCCTTTTTAACGTGATTAAAAGTATACAAAACCAAAAAAATTATTGCTCTTGAAACGAATATAACAAAAATTAGCATGAGGAGGTGGAAGATGGCAAAAGCAAAAAAAGAATGGATACTCAGGGCACAAAAAGCATTAGAAAAGGCTTATGTACCTTATTCGCACTTTCCGGTAGGAGCCTGTTTAATCACAAAACAAGGACAAACTTATCAAGGCATTAATATCGAAAATGCTTCTTTTGGGTTAAGCAATTGTGCAGAACGCACAGCAATATTTAAGGCGGTATCTGAAGGGGAACGAGACTTTAAGCATTTGGTTATTGCTGGCAATACGTTACAACCCATTTCACCATGTGGTGCTTGTCGTCAAGTGATGGCTGAATTTTTCAGCCAAGATATGCCTGTGACGCTTGTTGGCAAAAACGGTGTGTTAAAAGAAATGACAGTAGAGCAACTATTGCCATACTCGTTTACTGGGCAGGATTTATAAAGGATTCAAACGGTTAGAAGCTGTTTAAATTAAAAAATATTTTTTAGGAGGATTCACATTAAAATGAAAAAAGCAAAATTATTTGGGTTTGGTACGATAACAATGCTTAGCGCTTTACTATTAGGGGCCTGCGGGAATGGTGGAGGTTCAGGCGATGGCGGAGGCAGTGGCGATGGTGCCAGCGCGCCAGCGGCTTTGATTACTGACACAGGCGGCGTTGATGATCGTTCATTTAACCAATCTGCTTGGGAAGGATTACAAGCATGGGGAAAAGAGAATGATTTGGAACGCGGCAATGACGGCTATCAATACTTCCAGTCGTCCAATGAGTCCGACTATATCCCTAATATCGACCAAGCTTTAAATGCTGGCTTTAAGACAATATTTGGAATTGGCTATAAATTGCAGCCAGCGATTGAAGAGCAAGCGCAAAACAATCCAGATACGAATTTTGTTATCGTAGACGATGTTGTTGAAGGTGATAATGTCGCTTCAGCAACCTTTAAAGACCAGGAAGCTGCTTACTTAGCTGGGATCGCAGCTGCTTATACTACAAAAACAGATAAAGTTGGTTTTGTAGGGGGTGTTGAAGGAGAAGTTATTGACCGCTTTGACGCTGGTTTTGCAAAAGGAGTAGAAGATGGCGCCGAAAAACAAGATAAAGATATCAAAGTATTGAACCAGTATGCGGGTGATTTCTCTGCACCTGATAAAGGTCGCTCAATCGCTCAAGGTATGTATTCTCAAGACGCAGATATTATCTACCATGCTTCCGGTGCTACCGGAAATGGTGTATTTCAAGAGGCAAAGTCACGCAATGAATCAAATGACGATAAGGTTTGGGTAATTGGTGTTGACCGTGACCAAGAAGATGAAGGAAATTATACCAAAGATGGAGAAAAAGACAACTTCACTTTAACTTCTACGCTAAAAGGTGTAGGAACGGTTGTACAAGATTTAGCGCAAAAATCAGCGGATGACAAATTCCCTGGCGGAGAACACTTGGAATACGGGTTAGACGAAGATGGTGTTGGTTTAACCGATGGCTACTTATCTGATGAAGCCAAAAAAGCAGTCGAAGAAGCTAAAGATGATGTTATCAATGGCGATGTAGAAGTTCCTGAAAAACCATAGAGTAATAAGTTCGTTTATCGCCGGCATTGTGTCGGCGATAGCGAATGGATTTTTTCTTTCAATAAAGCTTGAGGAAAATCGCATAAGTCTGTTTTTCCTTTTTTTATTGAGAGAAAAAAGCTCTCTATTATAATAAGTAAACGGCTTGTCGATTGTTTGTTTCAGAATTACTTCTAAAGGATGTGAAAAAAGGTGTCAGAAGAACAATTTGTCGTGGAAATGCGCGATATTACAAAAGAGTTCGGGCTCTTTAAGGCAAATGATCGGGTGAATTTGCGGCTGAAAAAAGGAGAAATTCACGCTCTGTTAGGGGAAAATGGGGCGGGAAAATCAACACTGATGAATATGCTCTCAGGTTTATTAGAACCAACATCTGGGAAAATCCTCATCAATGGAAAAGAAGTAACAATTGCTGGTCCAAATACAGCGAATCAGCTGGGTATCGGCATGGTTCACCAGCACTTTATGCTAGTAGATGCGTTTACAGTGACGGAAAACATTATCTTAGGCAACGAGCCGAGCCATTTAGGGAAAATTGATCGGAAAAAGGCGCGTCAAGACATTATGGAAGTTTCTAAACGTTATGGATTACGTGTTGACCCGGATGCTTATGTACGGGATATATCCGTAGGAATGCAACAACGTGTAGAAATTTTGAAAACATTATATCGTGGTGCAGATGTATTAATTTTTGACGAACCTACAGCAGTATTAACGCCTCAAGAAATTGATGAACTCATCGATATTATGCGAGGGTTAGTCAAAGAAGGCAAATCAATTATTTTAATCACCCATAAATTAGATGAAATCAAGTCAGTGGCAGATGAATGTACTGTGATTCGGCGAGGTAAAGGTATCGGCACAGTAACCGTTAAAGATGTGTCTTCTCAAGAATTAGCGGATATGATGGTGGGACGTTCGGTTTTATTTAAGACAGATAAAAAAAAAGCCAAACCCAAACAAACTGTTTTATCTATTAAAGATTTAGTTGTTAAAGAAAATCGTGGAGTTGAAGCAGTTAAAGGGCTTGATTTGGACGTTCATGCGGGAGAGATCGTGGGAATTGCTGGGATTGATGGTAATGGTCAATCTGAATTGGTTCAAGCATTAACAGGTTTGCGCAAAGCTGAAAGCGGAACAGTTCAGTTGAAGGGAGAAGACATTACAAATTTACGTCCTAGAAAAATTACTGAAAGTGGTGTAGGTCATGTGCCAGAAGATCGACATAAATACGGCTTGATTTTAGATATGTCCATTGCCGAAAATTTTGTTTTACAAAACTATTATTTAGAGCCTTTTAGTAAAAATGGCACATTAAACTATGGTAAGATTCACGAATATGCACGAAAATTAATTGAAGAATATGATGTACGAACAGTCAATGAAGTAGTACCGGCCCGCTCCTTATCTGGAGGTAACCAGCAAAAAGCCGTGATTGCAAGAGAAGTCAGCCGTGATCCTGACTTATTAGTGGTTGCTAATCCGACTCGTGGTTTAGATGTGGGTGCTATTGAATTTATTCATAAACGTTTAATTAATCAAAGAGACAACGATAAAGGGGTACTTCTTGTTAGTTTTGAACTGGACGAGATATTAAACGTATCTGACCGGATTGCAGTCATCTATGATGGAAAAATTGTGGGCGTGGTAAAGCCGGAAGAAACTTCCGAACAAGAACTGGGGTTATTAATGGCCGGTTCTTCTTTGGAAAAAGCGAGACAAGAACTTGCTCAACAGGAGGTAACAGCCGATGAATGATCGTAATGCAAAAATTCGTAATATTTTAGTACCTGTCTTATCGGTTATTTTAGGACTTGTCATTGGCGCAATCATTATGGCGGCTTTTGGTTTCAACCCAGTTATTGGCTATCAGTCTATGTTGAACGCTTCTTTAGGTAACTTGAGAAGTATTGGTGAAACATTACGTCAAGCGACGCCTTTAATTTTTACTGCTTTAGGTTTTTCAATTGCCAATTCGGCGGGCTTTTTCAATATTGGTCTTTCAGGCCAGGCCTTATGCGGCTGGCTAGCGAGTGTTTCGTTAGCGCTGGTTTTTCCTGATTTACCTAAAGTTATATTATTACCCCTTTGCATTATTGCCGGAGCTTTAGCAGGTGCTTTAGCGGCTGCGGTTCCAGGTGTTTTGCGTGCTTACTTTGGTACGAGTGAAGTCATTGTAACGATTATGATGAATTATATCGTTTTATACCTAAGTACCTTTATTTTACAAGGGGTAATGCCAGAAAGCTTTCGTTCCAGTTTGGATTCGTCAAATCGGATTACAGAAAATGCGAGCTTGAGCATGGACAGCCTTTCAAGATTTTTTGGCGGTTCACGGGTAAATGCAGGATTATTTCTAGCTTTGTTTGGTTTAGTGGTCGTTTGGTTTATTATGAAAAAAACAACTTTGGGATATGAAATACGCGCTGTCGGATTAAATCCTAATGCATCTGAATATGCTGGAATGAGCAGCAAAAGGACAATTATTTTATCCATGGTTCTTTCTGGCACATTTGCTGGTTTAGGCGGGGTGGTAGAAGGACTAGGAACGTACCAAAACTTTTTTGTTCAGACAGAATCACTTTCCATCGGTTTCGATGGGTTAGCGGTCTCGCTATTAGGAGCAGGTTCTTCCATCGGCATTTTACTTGCCGCTTTATTATTCAGTATTTTACAAATTGGTGGTTTAGGGATGCAAACGGGTGCAGGCGTGCCGTTTGAAATTGTCAACGTTGTTATTGCGTTGATTATCTTCTTTGTAGCAATCAGCTATATTATGCGTGTACTGCTTGCCAAAATCATGCCAGATAAAAGAAAAGAAGAGGTTGTTCAAAATCTTGAATCTACATCAGGCAATCAAGACGGTAAAGGAGGCGGCCTATAATGTCGACAGTGAGTTTAATATCTTTAATTTTAACATCTGCTTTGGTTTATTCGACTCCTTTGATTCTTACCGCATTAGGAGGTACATTTTCTGAAAGAAGTGGTATTGTAAACGTAGGTCTAGAAGGTATTATGGTTATGGGCGCCTTTAGCGGGATTGTGTTTAATCTGGAAAATGCAGGGAAATTCGGCGGTTGGACTCCTTGGCTTGGAATCCTTGTTGGAGGTTTAGTAGGGATGTTATTTTCCTTGCTACATGCGGCAGCAACCGTTAGCTTTCGAGCAGATCATATTATCAGTGGTACTGTGGTTAACTTAATGGCGCCAGCACTGGGAGTCTTTTTAATTAAAGTTTGGTATGGTAAGGGACAAACAGATAATATCGATAGTAACTTAGGTTATTTTTCTTTCCCTGGGTTAAAAGACATCCCGGTTATTGGAGATATTTTCTTTAAAAATACTTTTTTACCAGCTTATCTAGCAATTATTATTGCTATTATTTCTTGGTATATTATTTCTAAAACACGCTTTGGTTTACGCTTGTGTTCTGTGGGAGAACATCCACAAGCAGCAGATACGCTAGGTGTCAATGTTTATTTCTTCCGTTATTCGGGTGTTTTACTTTCTGGCTTGTTAGGTGGTATGGGTGGTGCGATTTTTGCACAATCGATTTCAGGAAACTTTTCGGCGGGTACAATCGTTGGTCAAGGGTATATCTCATTAGCTGCGATGATCTTTGGCAAATGGAATCCATTAGGTGCGATGGGAGCGGCTATATTCTTTGGCTTTGCGCAAAGTTTGAGTATTATTGGTGCACAGCTTCCCGTTATTTCTTCTATTCCGCCAGTGCTTTTACAAATTGCGCCATACCTATTAACAATTATCGTTCTCGTTTTATTCTTGGGACGTTCTTCTGGTCCTCAGGCAAGCGGGAAAAATTATGTGAAGTCTAAATAAATAATATGAGAAAAAGGGCGGGCTTAGGGAATTTCGACAGTACCGCTCTTTTTTTGAAAATAAATGAGATGGATGTTTTATATTCTTTGAATTGTTAAGATAAAAAATATATAAAATGAGGAGTGTTTAAATGAGTTCGTTACAAGAAAAGTTAAAAGAAACAACTGATTTTATCAAAAAAAAGGGAGTAAGTGATGTCGAATTTGGTTTAATCCTAGGCTCGGGTTTAGGAGAATTAGCTGATGAAATCAAAGATCCGCAAGTTATTAGTTATAATCAAATTCCGCATTTTCCTGTTTCTACAGTTACTGGACATGCCGGGCAACTGGTTTATGGAATGCTGGCAGGAAAAAAAGTGTTAGCCATGCAAGGGCGCTTTCATTATTATGAGGGATATTCGATGCAAACGGTGACCTATCCCGTCCGTGTAATGGCTGCATTAAAAGCTCACTCTTTAATAGTGACGAACGCAGCTGGGGGTGTCAATCCTGAATTTACTCCGGGAGATTTGATGCTGATTGCTGATCATATTAATTTTATGGGAGATAACCCTTTGTTTGGTCCTAATATGGATGATTTAGGGCCGCGTTTTCCAGATATGAGTGAAGCTTATCATTTAAATTATCGTAAAAAAGTCAAAGAAGTAGCTAAAAAACAAGAAATTACCTTAAAAGAAGGAAATTATATGGCTTTTTCTGGACCTACTTATGAAACACCTGCCGAGGTTCGTTTTGCGCGGACTGCTGGTGCAGATGCTGTTGGGATGTCAACTGTACCTGAAGTAATCGTTGCGTGCCACAGTGGACTGAATGTATTAGGGATTTCTTGTATTACGAATCTAGCGGCTGGTATGCAGAAAAATTTGAATCACAAAGAAGTAGTAGAAACTACAGAACGAGTCAAAGTTGATTTTAAAACATTAGTCAAAGAGACATTGAAAATATTATAAAGGAGGATCAATATGAGCGTGCATATTGAAGCAAAACCAGGAGATATTGCGGATAAAATTTTACTTCCGGGAGATCCATTACGAGCAAAATATATCGCTGAAACTTTTTTTGAAGATCCAGTTTGTTATAACCAAGTTCGTGGAATGCTCGGCTACACAGGGACTTATAACGGTAAGCGGATTTCGGTGCAAGGTACCGGCATGGGCATGCCTTCTGCTACGATTTATGCGCAAGAATTAATTGAATCTTATGGGGTAAAACGATTAATACGTGTAGGAACTTGCGGTGCACTATCCAAAGATGTTCATGTTAGAGATCTTATTTTAGCTCAAGGAGCGGTAACGAGCTCGGCAATGGTTCAAAAGCATTTCCATGATTTTCATTTTGCGCCGATTGCTGATTTTCATTTATTGAAATCAGCCTACGAAATTGCCGAAAAACAAGGCTTTACCACACACGTAGGGAATATTTTGTCTGAAGATACATTTTACAAAGATGACATGACTGAAACTTTTCAACTTGCCAAATTAGGAATTAAGGGTGTTGAAATGGAAGCGGCGGCTTTATATTATTTAGGTGCAAAATTTGGTATTCAAACTTTAGCCATTTGTACCGTAAGCGATCATATGATTACTGGCGAAGAAACCACTGCTTTAGAAAGACAGACGACTTTTGATGAGATGATCAAGGTTGGACTAGATACAGCCTTAAGTTAAAAACATAGTTAATTTATAAAACAAACAGCTGAGAAATTTTCTAGTTAAAGATTTTTCTTAGTTGTTTTTTTATAGGTTATTTTTAATAGTCAATAAAGGTCGACATAATGGGATATATTTGAGCTAACTAGTTCATTTTCTGATTATTTTCCTCTATTATATATAAAAAGGGGGAATGAATAATGAGATGGGTAATAAAACAAACGGATTTAGATAGGATAAAAGAAGAACATGGGAGTGCTCAAAGTACTGTCGGTTATGCTGATGAACATAAATTGTTAAATATACCTATTCCCAAAATGTATGCAGTTTTGGTGGATGATAATGAACTAAAACTTATTCAGCTAAATATGAATATGGAAGTAAAAAATATTGACACTATCCCTGTAAGTAGTATAGAGGCTATTAAAATTAGCGGAGCTATAATAAAAAAAGTTGTTGTAACAACAAACGGAACTAAAATCAAATTGGCTGTAAAAACACTCGCAGTTGGTATACAAAATGCACAAAAAGAAATGTTGACAAAACTAGGAAGCTTAGCAAAATAAGGCTTCATTTATTTTTTCATCATTAGAATAATAAAGAACTATCTGTATTTCCTTTTAAAGGTATGGATAGTTCTTTTTCTTATGTTGGTGATTCATCGGCTCACTTAAAAAAATAAAAAAGAAGAACTTCACAGTTCTTCATGGCAACTTTTATTTGATAACAAAATATTTATTTTTCAATTTTTGACTTTAAATAAAATTATAGAGATAATATAAGAAAAGGAGGACTTTCCATGGAAAATTTTGACTTTCATGTAACGACAGATATTCGTTTTGGCTATGATCGTCTAGATGAACTACCTCAGGTTTTGAATACTTTTGGTAAGAATGTTTTATTAGTTTATGGCGGCGGCAGTATCAAAAAAAGTGGTTTATACGATAAATTATATGAATTGTTTAATCAAAATGATAATCATGTGGTTGAATTGGCAGGCGTTGATCCTAATCCTCGAATTGAAACAGTACAAAAAGGGGCACAATTGTGTAAAGAAAACGCAGTTGATGTGGTTTTACCTGTTGGCGGCGGTTCTGTTATTGATTGTAGTAAAGCAGTTGCAGCTTGTCGGTTCGTTTCGGGAAATTTATGGGAAAATTTTGTATTAAAACGGAGTTATAACGGTCCAGCATTACCGATAGTTACTGTTCTCACTTTAGCTGCTACAGGTAGTGAGATGAACGGAACTTGTGTAATCTCGAATATGGACGCTCAAATAAAACTGGGAGTACATGGAACGAGTTTACTACCAAAAGTTTCCTTTCTTGATCCAACAAACACCTATAGTGTTAGTTCATATCAAACAGCTGCCGGATCCGCCGATATTCTCAGTCATTTGATGGAAAATTATTTTAACGCAACACCGGGTACTGAAGTTCAAGATGAGATTGCTGAAGGACTGATGAAAACAGTTATTAAGTATTTACCACTTGCTTTAAAAGAACCTGATAATTATACGGCTAGAGCCAACTTGATGTGGGCCAGCACACTAGCTTTAAATGGTTTAGTTGGAAAAGGGAAAAGTGGTTCTTGGTCTTGTCATGCAATGGAACATGAGTTAAGTGCTTTTTATGATATTACTCACGGCGTAGGGCTGGCTATACTGACTCCTAGGTGGATGGCCCATATATTAGATGATGATACTCTTCCTAAATTTCAACGCTTTGCCGAAGAAATTTGGGATGTAAAAGGAGAAGAAGCTAAAAGGACCGCAGAGATAGGCATTCAAAAATTGTACGACTTTTTTGTTTCATGTGGTATTCCAATGACGTTGCCGGAAGTAGGTATTCAAACAGAAGAAAATTTTGAAGAGATGGGTCAACGCGCTGTTGCGCATAGTTCCATTTCAAATCAAGGTTTTGTCCCACTTCATGAAGAAGATGTGGTCTCCATTTATCGTGCCTGTATGTCAGAAACTTCATTTGTATAAAAAAATTTAAAAAAGATAACAAAATAAAAAACCACGTAGGAACATAATCCGACGTGGTTTTTTGCTGCTTTTTATAAATAGTATTTGTCTTTTACACTTAGGTCATCATTTAATTCATAAACACTTGGTTTTCCTGTTGGAATTTCAAGGTCCATAATATCATCATCTGAGATGCCTTCGATATGTTTAGCTAGTGCGCGCAAGGAATTGCCATGTGCTGCAACTAAAACAGTTTTTCCGTCGCGCAAAGCAGGAGCGATTTGATCTTCCCAGAATGGTAATGCTCGTTCTAGGGTCACTTTTAAGTTTTCACCACCAGGAATTGTTCTTGGATCTAAATCGGCATAACGACGATCTGACTTAGGTTCTGTTAATGGAGGCAATACATCATAAGAACGGCGCCAAATGTGTACTTGTTCATCTCCATATTTATCACGTGTATCTTGTTTATCTAAGCCTTGCAAAGCGCCGTAATGACGTTCGTTTAAGCGCCAAGTTTTAATTTCTGGCACCCATAATTGACCTGTTTCTTCTAAGATATAGTGGCATGTTTTAATCGCACGAGTTAAAACAGAAGTATAAGCAACATCAAATTCGATGCCAGCTTCTTTTAATTTACGCCCGGCATCTTTTGCTTCTTCCACACCTTCTGGAGCCAAATCGACGTCAACCCAACCGGTGAATTTATTTTCTTTGTTCCATTCGCTTTTTCCGTGACGTGCAAAAATTAGTTTTGGCATAAAAAAATCTCCTTTTTCATTTAGTTACTGAAATTTTCATTCCTTTACTATTGTACACTTTTTTACTATTTTTTTCCATTGGTAAAAAAAGGGGACTTATTCTTGGCTAAGAAAAGTTATTATTTTTAACGAATCGATGAGATGATCTCAGGACCATTTTGCTTGCCAACAATCACTGTATTCACCATGTCTAAGAATAGACCATGTTCGACTACACCGACGGTTTCATCTAATTCCTTGGCTAAACGTTTCGGGTCAGCAATTTGCTTCAGGTGAAGATCGATAATAGAATGTCCGCTATCTGTTACTTTTAGTTTATTTTCTTCTTTACGAAAGCTAGGGTGATAGCCTTTTTTAGTGAATAAGCGGAATAATTGTTCTTGACCATATGGAACAACTTCTACCGGTAAAGGAAATTCTCCTAATTTATCCACCATTTTTGACTCATCAACAATCCAGATGACTTGATCGGTATAAGTAGCAACAATTTTTTCAAAAAGTAAAGCAGCTCCGCCGCCTTTAATCCCCTGAAAATCCGCACTGATTTCGTCAGCTCCATCGATAATGAGGTCTACTTTTTCGACTTCATCGATTGATTTAATAGGAATACCAATCTCCTCTGCTTGCTTTTTTGAAGTTGCAGAAGTGGGCACGCCAATAATATCCAGCTTTTCTTCTTTTACTTTTCGTCCAATCTCTTTAATCATGTAATAAGCAGTTGAACCAGTGCCAAGCCCAATAGTCATCCCATTTTTTACATAACTAGCTGCTTTTATGCCAACGGATTCTTTTAAGTTCACTATTTTCACTCCTCGTAAATATTCCTTTGCTTACTATTATATCCTTTGAAAATCAAAAATGATAGCGTTATATAAAAATAGTTGGAAAAAGCCGGCAGAAATTGTTGACAACCTATAAAATGCATGGTATTCTTTCAAAGGTGCTTTATAAACAGGTCTTTTTGATGGGACATGCTGACTGTAATAAGTACATCTGATAAAGTGTGCAGTTGATTGCATTCTTTTTTATCGCAAAAAAAGAACCACCTGGATGTGTGGAACTATAAAGCAAATTAAGGGAGGAGGAGACAAAATGCCTACAATTAATCAATTAGTACGTAAACCTCGTAAAACTAGAAGTGAACAATCTGATTCACCAGCATTAAATAAAGGATATAACAGCTTCAAAAAGAAACAAACAACTGTATATTCTCCGCAAAAACGTGGGGTAGCAGTACGTGTTGGAACAATGACACCGAAAAAACCTAACTCTGCTTTGCGTAAATATGCTCGTGTACGTTTATCAAATTTAATTGAAGTAACCGCCTATATCCCAGGTATTGGTCATAACTTACAAGAACACAGTGTTGTATTGATTCGTGGGGGTCGTGTAAAAGACTTGCCAGGGGTACGGTATCATATTGTGCGTGGTGCACTGGATACTGCTGGCGTAAACGATCGTAAACAATCTCGTTCAAAATATGGAACGAAGAAACCAAAATCTTAATTTAAACTACAATTAAAAAACGAATAATTGTTTGAAAGGAGGAATTACGTATGTCTCGTAAAGGTGCTGCAGCAAAACGTGAGGTTTTACCAGATCCTATCTATAATTCAAAATTGGTTACACGTTTGATCAATCGAGTGATGGTTGATGGCAAACGTGGGGTTGCATCAAACATTATTTATAATGCTTTTGATAATATTAAAGAATCTACAGGCAACGATCCATTGGAAGTTTTTGAACAAGCAATGAAGAATGTTATGCCTGTTTTAGAAGTAAAAGCACGTCGTGTAGGAGGTTCTAACTACCAAGTTCCGGTTGAAGTACGCCCTGAACGTCGTACGACTTTAGGTCTTCGCTGGATGGTAAATTATGCGCGCTTGCGTGGAGAACATAATATGGAAGAACGGTTAGCTAAAGAAATTATGGATGCAGCTAACAATACTGGCGGCTCTGTCAAAAAACGTGAGGATACACATAAAATGGCAGAATCAAATCGGGCTTTTGCTCACTATCGCTGGTAAGACCCTCGCTTCTTTATTATTGGTAAAAGATATAACCATGGCAAATTTAAAAGTTGAGAGGAGAACAACCTAGAAATGGGAAGAGAATTTTCGTTAGAAAAAACTCGTAATATCGGTATCGTAGCGCACGTTGATGCTGGTAAAACGACAACGACTGAGCGTGTCTTGTATTATACAGGTCGTATCCATAAACTTGGGGAAACGCACGAAGGTGCTTCTCAAATGGACTGGATGAGCCAAGAACAAGACCGTGGGATTACGATCACTTCCGCCGCTACTACGGCCCATTGGAAGGGCCATCGGGTAAACATCATCGACACCCCAGGGCACGTGGACTTTACGATTGAAGTACAACGTTCATTGCGTGTGTTAGATGGTGCGGTCACAGTATTGGACTCACAATCAGGCGTTGAACCACAAACTGAAACAGTTTGGCGTCAAGCAACAGAATACCAAGTGCCTCGTATTGTATTCTGTAACAAAATGGATAAAGTTGGAGCAGATTACTTGTATTCAGTTCAATCATTACATGATCGTTTGCAAGCTAATGCACAGCCAATCCAATTACCAATTGGTGCTGAAGATAGTTTTGAAGGCATCATTGACTTGGTAAAAATGAAAGCTGAATTTTATAAAGATGACTTAGGTACAACCTTTGATGAAACAGAAATTCCAGATGAATACAAAGAAGCAGCACAAGAATGGCACGACAAATTAATCGAAGCCGTAGCCGATGTTGATGAAGATATTATGATGAAATATTTGGAAGGCGAAGAAATTACGTCAGAAGAATTAAAAGCTGGTATCCGTAGAGCAACATTGTCTGTTGACTTTTATCCAGTATTGTGTGGTTCTGCTTTTAAAAACAAAGGGGTACAAATGATGTTGGACGCAGTAGTTGACTACTTGCCTTCTCCAATTGATGTTCCCCCAATTAAAGGGATCGATCCAAAAACGGGCGAAGAAACTGAACACCCTGCAGATGATGATCAACCTTTCTCATCTTTAGCATTTAAAGTTATGACAGACCCTTATGTAGGTCGTTTGACCTTCTTCCGGGTTTATGCTGGTACTTTAGATTCAGGTTCTTATGTATTAAATGCTACCAAAGACTCACGTGAACGGATTGGACGTATTTTGCAAATGCACGCAAATACTCGTTCTGAAATTCAAAAGGTTTACTCTGGTGACATTGCCGCTGCTGTTGGTTTGAAAAACACAACAACAGGGGATACCCTTTGCGATGAAAAAAATCCGGTTATTTTGGAAACTATTCATTTCCCTGATCCGGTAATTGAAGTTGCAGTTGAGCCTAAATCAAAAGCCGATCAAGATAAAATGGGTGTTGCTTTACAAAAACTTGCTGAAGAAGATCCGTCATTCCGTGTTGAATCAAATGCTGAAACAGGCGAAACAGTCATTGCTGGGATGGGCGAACTTCAGTTGGATGTCCTTATTGATCGGATGAAACAAGAATTTAAAGTGGATGCCAACATTGGTGCTCCACAAGTTTCTTACCGTGAAACCTTCCGTTCTTCGACGCAAGCTGAAGGGAAATTTAT
The DNA here is from genome assembly GCF_001544195.1 of Tetragenococcus solitarius NBRC 100494. GTDB lineage: Bacteria > Bacillota > Bacilli > Lactobacillales > Enterococcaceae > Tetragenococcus > Tetragenococcus solitarius. Next base: position 27,782 of record NZ_BCPY01000011.1, on the reverse strand, counting down.
TCGTCAGTCTGGTGGTAAAGGTCAATACGGACACGTATGGATTGAATATACACCAAATGAAGAAGGCGCAGGTTTCGAGTTTGAAAACAAAATTGTCGGCGGGGTTGTTCCACGTGAATATATTCCTGCTGTACAAAAAGGATTGGAAGATGCAATGGAAAACGGCGTGTTGGCTGGCTATCCATTAGTTGATATTAAAGCGACACTTTATGATGGTTCTTACCATGATGTCGATTCCAACGAAACAGCTTTCCGTATTGCGGCTTCAATGTCTTTACGTGAAGCTGCGAAAAAAGCAGATCCAGTTATTCTTGAACCGATGATGAAAGTGACAATCACTGTCCCTGAAGAATATTTAGGAGATATCATGGGTCATGTTACTGCACGTAGAGGTCGTGTGGAAGGAATGGACGCTCATGGGAATGCACAAACGGTAAATGCCTTTGTCCCATTAGCTGAAATGTTCGGTTATGCGACAACATTACGTTCAGCAACTCAAGGACGCGGTACTTTCATGATGACATTTGACCATTATGAAGATGTACCAAAATCAATCCAAGCAGAGATTATTAAGAAAAACGGCGGTAACGCTGAATAAAGTTAATAAAACTTGAATGAAATGCTTCAAACACTGTATTTTTTGATGCATTTCGTGTACAATTAGTTACAACAAGATAGGCAGAAAGCCCTATAGGATTTTCCTGCCTGTCTAATATAAAAAATGTAATTTAGGAGGAACAAATAAAAATGGCAAAAGAAAAATATGACCGTTCTAAACCACATGTTAACATTGGTACTATCGGACACGTTGACCATGGTAAAACTACATTAACAGCTGCAATTACAACTGTTTTGGCTAAAAGAGGTTTCAACTCAGAAGCTTCAAGTTATGATACAATTGACAGAGCTCCAGAAGAAAAAGAACGTGGTATTACAATTAATACTTCTCACGTTGAATATGAAACTGAAAAACGCCACTACGCTCACATTGACGCTCCAGGACACGCGGACTATGTTAAAAACATGATCACCGGTGCTGCACAAATGGACGGAGCTATCTTGGTAGTTTCTGCAGCTGATGGCCCAATGCCACAAACTCGTGAACATATTTTGTTGTCACGTAATGTAGGTGTACCTTACATCGTTGTGTTCTTGAACAAAATGGATATGGTTGATGACGAAGAATTACTTGAGTTAGTTGAAATGGAAGTACGTGATCTATTATCTGAATACGACTTCCCAGGAGATGATACTCCAGTTATTTCCGGTTCAGCTTTGAAAGCTTTAGAAGGCGACGAAGAATATGAACAAAAAATTATGGACTTAATGGATGCAGTTGATGACTACATTCCAACTCCTGAACGTGACCATGACAAACCATTCATGATGCCAATTGAAGATGTATTTTCAATTACAGGCCGTGGTACTGTTGCTACAGGACGTGTTGAACGCGGGACTATCAAAGTCGGCGATGAAGTTGACATTATTGGTATTCATGAAGACGTTAAAAAGACAACAGTTACTGGTGTAGAAATGTTCCGTAAATTGTTGGACTACGCTGAAGCAGGCGATAACATTGGTACTTTGTTACGTGGTGTTTCTCGTGATGATATCGAACGTGGTCAAGTATTAGCTAAACCAGGTTCAATCACACCACATACAAGATTCTCTGCTGAAGTTTATGTTTTGACTAAAGAAGAAGGCGGACGTCATACTCCATTCTTCTCAAACTATCGTCCTCAATTCTACTTCCGTACAACTGATATCACTGGTGTCATTGAATTGCCAGAAGGTACTGAAATGGTAATGCCAGGTGATAATGTAACAATGGATGTTGAATTAATCCACCCAGTCGCTATCGAAGAAGGAACTCGTTTCTCTATTCGTGAAGGCGGACGTACTGTTGGTTCAGGCGTTGTTGCTAAAATCGAAAAATAATCGTATTCTATTAGAATTCGGTTTGAAAAATCCCAAGGTGTCAAAACACCTTGGGGTTTTTTGTCTTCTTCTTTTTAATTTTAGAGGGATAAAGTGAATATTTAAATGACTTCCGGAACGTTACGGAAATAATCTCCATTCAAAATTGTAAGCGATTTAATTATAATGAGAATTAGAGATAGAAAGTCATTTTAGGTGGTGATAATAGATAGAAAAAAATTTATTTAAACATTCGTTAAAAAAAAAGGGTATATTGAGAAAGCTATTTATAAAAAAGATAGCTAAAAATGGTTCTTATTTACATATTAAAAAAGGAAAAAGGTGAGAATAAATGAAAAAAGCGTTAATCATCTGTGCAGGAGGTATGTCCTCTTCAGTTATTGCAAAAAGAACGACCGAATTATTTACGGAACAAGGTAAAGAGATTGAGTTAGATGCGACTTCGGCTACGCAAGGGGCGGCAACAATCGAAAAGGACCAATACGATCTTTACTTAGTCAGTCCTCAAACTAAAATGTACTTTGATAATTTGAAGAAAGCTGCAGATAAAGTGAACAAACCGATTGTCAATATTCCTCCACAAGCTTATGTTCCTATCCCAATGGGCATAAAAAAATTAGCGGGTGTCGTTGAAGAAAATATTTAAAAAGTAGGAATAAAGATGTTGAATGCTAAGGAACGATTGATCATTAAAACTTTATATGAAAATCAGCACACATATATGACGAGTCAAGAATTAGCTGTTGTTTTATATATTTCTGATCGAACAACACGAAAATACTTACATCAAGCAGATGATCTCATTAAAAATCATGGTGCAGTGATTGAAGCCAAACAAGGACAAGGATATCGTTTATGGATTACAGAGGATGACAAGTTTCACACTTTTTATCAAAAAGAAGTTAAAGAAGCTTCTGTTAGACCAGATGTAACGATGGTTCAAGAATCTGAGGACCGGCAATACTTTATTTTAAATCGCTTGTTTTTTGAGCGTAGTCGGGTATTCGTTGATGATTTAGCAGAAGAGCTATTCGTTTCTCGTTCAACGATTTCTAATGATATCGTCGAGATCAAAAAAATGATTGCTCCGTATGATCTTGAGTTAAATAGTAGAACAAAATCGGGTATTTTTGTTGCAGGTAGTGAACAAAATAAAAGACATTTTATTATGAACTATTTTTTTATGGACCGTCTGCACGATAATTTATATACATTTTCGATGTATACAGATCTACTAATGGGAATTCAAATTGAAGAGATCGTTATCATCGTATTAGATGAGTGTCGTGAATCGAAGTTAAAGCTCTCTGATTTTATTATTTATAACATTGTTCTTCATATCGGTTTAGCGATTAAGCGGCTGCAATCGGGATTTAATATTGAAATGACGAATGCTTTCGATGTTGCCAAAGATTCCATTGAATATCAAACGGCTAAACGAATGATTCGCCGGATTGAAAAAAATATGCAAGTTAAATTTCCCGAAGAAGAAGCTTCTTATATTTCGCTACATTTACGCAATAAAAGTGTTTCACATTTTGCATTAAATGCAGCAGATTCTGATGAAACCAAGATCCGAACAGAATTGCTCCATGCGCTTGAAGAATTAGACAAAGAAACAGGATTTTCGTTTCAAAAAGATACAGTGTTAATTAATGGATTGCTGATGCATTTTACCCCATTACTCACTCGGCTGCAAAATCATACGAGTATTGAAAACCCATTATTGACAGAAATCAAGCAAAACTATCCAGATATTTTTGCGTTAACAATTAAACACTTAGGAAGCATGCCTATTTTTCAGCAATATGAAGTCGCTGAAAGTGAGTGGGCTTATCTAACGATTCATCTGACAGCAGCCATGGAGCGTTATTTTAATGCGCAAAAAGCTCATATTATTGTCATCTGCGCGACAGGTCTAGGGAGTTCTCAATTGTTAAAAATGCGACTGGAGCATGAATTAGGATCAAAAGTAGTGATTGATCATGTGATTGGTTATTATGAAATTTCTGAAGATATGTTAAAAAATACGGATTTGATTGTATCGTCGATTACCTTACCACAAAGTGTGCCCCTTATCCCTGTTGTCCATGTTAGTGTTTTTTTAGATCAGGATGATATTCAAGCAATTAATCATGAGCTAGCAAAAATAAAAGGGAAAGAAATCTTGCTGAGTCGGTCAGCCCCCATTCTTACTCGTCCTCAACATCAACTGAACCAGCAATTAATTGAACAGTGTTTCAAACCGGAGCTATTTCTGTATTTTGACCAACCAATGCAAAAAGAAGTTGTTATTGAAGCATTAATTACTAAGATCAATGCGGTTGAATCGAAAGATATTAAAGAAAAAATGCAAAGACAACTACAATTGCGGGAACATTATAATTCGGTCGCTTTTTCAAAATATTTAGCAGTCCCCCATCCAATTGAAGCAGTAACTGAATCAGCACATGTAGCTGTAGCAGTTGCTCCGAAAGGGATATTTTGGGATCAAGAACATCCTGAAGTTCAACTAGTTTTTCTTTCTTCTCCAGATCGATTTTTTAAGTTTCCGATGGAAGAAGTGAATAAGTTATTTATCCCGATTATTGAAAATGATCAAATTCGTCAAGCATTAAGTGCTTGTACAACATATCAAGAATTTATGGAAGTATTTTGTTATCAAGTTTAAAGAAGAGAGGATTATGCATATGGAGTCGGAAAAATTACAAGAAATAGCGTTTGAAATTATTTTATCTAGTGGAAATGCGCGTACACTCATTCATGAATCGTTCCCGTTGATGCGTTCTGGGAAATTTGACGAAGGGAAAGCAAAGTTAGATGAAGCGAATGAATCATTGAAAGAAGCCCATAAAGCACAAACAGATTTATTACAAGATTACGCTAATGGCGAAACAGTGGTAATGGAAGTAATTATGGTCCATGCTCAAGACCATCTTATGACAACGATGACGCTGCGAGAAGTTGCTTTAGAGATGTTGGAACTATATAAAAGACAAGGATAGAAGGGAGGTTCTTATGAATTACAATAAAGCCAAACAAGAACAACTAAGAAAAGAAACAGCAGAAACGAACTTTCGTTATAATCGTTTTTTATTACTGCGTTATCTATTGGCATTTTTCTTCTTTACTAATTTATATTGGGCATTAGCATCATTTTTGAGTCAAGGCTATCTTGCACTTATTATTTCATCTTTTTTATTGGTTGTTGGCGGGTTTGCTGTAAGTGAACATGTAAAATTATATGGTGACAGAAGTAATCAAGTTGAACTTAAGCTGCATTATAATCGACTTTACCATTTGTTTCAATTAATTGTAAATACCTATCTTTTCCTTGTCTCAATAACGGGTTGGGGTTTTACTTGGATGTTTCCATTTTTAAATGATTATTTCCAGGTAAGGTTGTTTATTATGGGCATAGTCTTAGTAGGCAGTGGATTATCATGGGTTTGTCTGCGTCGTATTCGTGCGATCTCACAAAAGAAGGATAAACATTATCAATATATCAAAGAATATAAAAGATCAATAAGCTGAAAGTGAGTGATAAAATTTGGAACAAAATAATAGTAAAATATTTAACTTTTTAGAAAAAAGATTGATGGGACCTCTAGGTAAATTAGCGCAATTTAAAATCGTACGTGCAATTATGGCTGCTGGGATGGCTTCAATTCCTTTTACTATTGTCGGTTCAATGTTTTTAGTATTGAATGTACTTCCTGAAGCATTTCCTTTTTTAGAAGGATTTTTTGAGAGTACTTTTTTTAAAATTAGTGATTTGTATATGTTGGCCAATAGCACTACTATGGGTGCTTTAGCATTATACTTTTGTATTGTCTTAGGATATGAATATACTTCTATTCTGGCAAATGAAGAAGATTTAGATTTATCTCCTATTAATGGTGCTTTATTATCTGTTTTTGCTTTTTTTATGACGCTTCCACAATTGATGATTGAAAATGGAGTAGTCACTCGTGTAACAGATCCCGAGGCTGATACTATTAATGGTTGGCAAATAGGCGCCGACGGGATTGAACGTCTAGGCACTGTAGGAATTTTTACCGGCATTATTATGGCAATCGTAGCTGTTCAACTGTATCGGCTATGTGTAGCTAAACACTGGACAATCAAAATGCCAGAAGAAGTGCCAACCGGCGTAGCTAATGCCTTTACTGCTTTGATTCCTGCTTTTGTTGTAGCCTTTACTGTAATCATTATTAACGGTTTGTTAGTTTTATTTGATACAGACATTTTCCAAGTAATTCAGATTCCATTTAGCTTTGTCACCAATTTGACGAATAGCTGGTTGGGATTAATGGTGATTTATTTCTTAGTTCATGCATTATGGCTGGTGGGAATTCATGGCGCTACGATTATTTTCTCGTTTATTACACCAATCACATTGAGCAATTTAGCAACAAATGTAGCTGGTGGGAATATACCGTTAGCAGGTGAGTTTAATAATGCTTATGTAACAGTTGGGGGTTCTGGTGCAACTTTAGGTCTGTGCTTTTACTTTGTCTATATGGCTAAATCAGAGCAATTGAAAGCCCTCGGAAAAGCGGCTATTATTCCATCCTTGTTTAATATTAATGAGCCATTAATTTTTGGGGTCCCCTTAATGTATAATCCGTTTCTAGCTTTACCATTTTTCTTAGCACCGATGGCTTCAGCTTCTATTGCATATTTTGCAATAAAATTAGAATTAATTCGTCCAATCATTGCGCAGATGCCTTGGCCATCTCCTGTTGGTATTGGGGCTTTTGTCGGTAGCGGTGGAGACTGGAAAGCGCCAGTCGTAGCTGTTATATGTGTTGTTGTCGCTTTTATTATTTACTATCCGTTTGTAAAAGCTTATGATGCGCGTCTTGTAAGACAGGAGCAAGAAGCAGCAGAAGCAGAATAAATGAAGCAATTTTTTAAGCACTTCAAGGAACATTTTTACTTGTTCTTTGAAGTGCTTTTTTTACGCAAGCTTAAATAAGCTGTTCTTATATTTTTTACCTTTTAAGCCGTTGTGTCACTGTTGCTAACTTTTGCTTGAAGACTTTCTGCTTCTTTTCATCTAAACGAGTGTAGTTAATTCTCATAGAAGAGGTATCATTACTGAATAAAAAAGAGGGCGCTACTAATAACTCTTCTTGTAAGAAAGTTTGCCAGTCATTGCGTGTTAGTTTTTGGTGTTGCCAGTTTAACCAATAATAAAGACCTCCTTCAATAGGAGAAAATTGCCAGTCCTTTTTGTAGGCGCCTAAAAGTTTAGCAAAAGAGTGACTCCTAGTTTTTAATTTGGTCGTTAATTGTTGCTGCTGCTTTTGATAATTTTGTTGGGATAAAGCGGCGGTAGCTAAAAGTTGTGGCAACAAGTCGGTTTCAATTTCCATGGTTTTTTTAGCATTTGCTAAACTGTTAATTAGTGGTTTAGGAGCAAAAAGCCAGCCGATTTTTATAGAGGAACTGAAAATTTTAGATAAGGAGCCTAAGTAAATCACTTGGTCTGGTGCAAGAGATTTCAATGAAGGAAGCTCTTTTTCGAAGCTTAATTCGCTGAAAACATCATCTTCAATAATGGGTAAGTGGTATTTTTGGCAAATTTGAACGACTTCTTTGCGACGTGTTAGGGACATTGTCTGACCTGTTGGATTTTGATGGTTAGGATTTAAATAAAGCAATTTTATTTTATTTTTTTGAATCAACTCTTCCAGCCCTTGACATTCAATCCCTGCTTGATCCTGTCGAATTCCTTTTAAATGAACCCCTCTTGCAGCAAATAGGGGTAAAGAAAACAAGAATGAAGGATCTTCTGTAGCGATGATATCCCCCGGACTGAGTAAAGTTTGGATTAAAAAAGAAATTCCTTGGGTAGAACCAGATGTGATTAATATATCTTGACCTTTATGAGAAACATTTTGAAAAAAATGGCGAAAAATTTGTTCCTTTAATGGAAGATAACCGGTAGCTGTATTATATTTTTCCTCATGCATCATTTGTTCCCAGGTCATAGCAGAAAAATTAAAATCTGGAATTAAGTCCTCACTTAAATCCCCAGTATAAAGGTCCAAATTATTTTTAGTATTTTTTTGTTCTTTAAGTTGGGTCACATAAGGATCTTCTTTTAATAATGGACTGGAAAATAATGAACGCCATTGGTAAATCGCGGGTTGTCGGTTACCCCATTGAGCTTGTGTTACTTGAGTTCCACTGCCTTGTTTACGTTCTACCCATCCAAGGCTAGCTAATTCTTCAAACGCATGTACAACGGTGGAGCGATTAATTTGCAAATCTTCTGCTAATTTTCGTTCGGCTGGCAGATGTTCTCCTGGAGCTAGCTCGCCATGCTGGACACTAGTGATGATTTGCCTTATTAGTTGTTGATAGATAGGTTCTTTTTTTGTTTTATCAATGGACCAAATAATAATCACCTCTTCAATTGGATGAGTTAAAAATAGTCCAATTGGCTGTTTTCGTCAAGTGAAAACATGCTATACTCAATTTTAAGCGAAATTGATATAAGGATGTGAGCTTATGGAAAAAGTATTAACGATTGCGGGTTCTGATTCAACTGGAGGAGCAGGGATACAGGCCGACTTAAAGACCTTTGAAGAATATGGTGTATTCGGTTTTTCAAGTTTAACTTCTATTGTAACAATGGATCCGAATAATGGTTGGAGCCACGACGTAACTTCAATTTCTGAAGAGTTGTTACAAAAGCAGCTCGTTTCGGTCTTTGCTGGAGGTCCAGTGGATGTTTTAAAAACAGGTATGATGGGCAATGAAAAAAATATTGCTGTAGCGAGTCAATTTATTGAAGAATATGGATTAAAAAACGTCGTAATTGATCCGGTGATTGCTTGTAAGGGAACGGCCCAAATCTTACAACCTAAAAGTGTTGCAGGAATAAAGAAATATTTACTACCACAAGCGTTAATAACTACACCAAACTTAGAAGAAGCGGGAATTTTATCTGGTTTAGGTGATTTGGAGAACTTAAATGATATGAAAAAAGCCGCAGAGATCATTCATCAAATGGGCGCTCAAAATGTCATCGTTAAAGGAGGGCATCGTCTAGCTTCTGATAGAGCAATCGATTTGTTTTATGATGGCAAAGATTATCAAGTGCTTGAAGGACGTTTATTTTCGACTGATTTTAACCATGGGGCAGGTTGTACATTTGCGGCAGCTATTGCTGCCGGAATTGCTAAGGGCTATTCGGTATTTGACGCTTGTAAAACCGCTAAGACATTCGTAGCTGCTGGAATTGAGCATGGTGTATCGATTAACCCTTATGTCGGACATATTTGGCATGGGGCCTATAACCAAGCGGAAAAAAGGATGGTGCCTAAACATGCAAATAACAACTAGAAATGTCGTGATGGTCGCTCTGTTTGCAGCATTAACGGTGATTGGTACTATGATTAAAATACCTCTACCAACCGGAGCCTTTGTCCATTTAGGAAATGCGGTATTACTTTTGGCAGTTTTATTGTTAGGTTATGTCAAAGGCTCATTAGCAGGAGGACTAGGATTTGCAATTTTTGATGTTTTGAATGGTTTTGCAGTAGAAGCACCTTACTTTATAGTAGAAAGTTTTATTGTAGGTGCTGCTGCTTATGGTTTGTTTTTAGCTTTTAAAAAAAATCCGAAGCATGTTTGGCAAATTATTCTTATTGCTTCTGGTACTGGTGTAGCCAAATTAGTGATGACGCAAATTAAAAATTTAGTACGACAACTTTATTTAGGGATGGACTTTCCAACTGCTTTTACGACCGCAGCTCTTTCTTTACCAGCCACTGTTATCAATGTGATTTTGACTGTAATTTTAGTCTCGTTTTTATATTTCCCATTAAAAAAGGCTATTTCGCCTATTATTTGAAAAAAATTCGGAGAGCAAATATTGTTCTTCGAATTTTTTTGAAAATAGGACGAAAACTTTTTCTGAAAATGAAATTTATAATAAAAAAGGCTTGCTATTCAAGCTTTGGCATAATATAATGTAAAAGGTGCTTTTTTCTAAAGAGGGAAAGTTTCCCCTTATTGAAAATGGGATCCATCGGCTAGGAAGCGAGAGGTTGCGACACGCCCGGGCGCTTTGCCACGACCGTGTGTGACGGAAAATTTTCGTGGAGCTATGTCTACTTTTAAAAATAGGCGAAGGAGGGAAAATAATGGCAAAACAACAAATTCGTATTCGTTTAAAAGCGTATGAACATCGCACTTTAGACCAATCAGCGGATAAAATCGTAGAAACTGCACAAAGAACGGGAGCGACTATTTCAGGTCCAATCCCATTACCAACACAACGCAGCGTATACACTGTTATTCGTTCACCACATAAATTTAAAGATTCACGCGAACAATTCGAAATGCGCACACATAAACGTCTAATCGACATTGTAAATCCAACACCTAAAACAGTTGATGCTTTAATGAAGCTAGACTTACCATCAGGTGTAAATATTGAAATTAAATTATAATTAATCATTGGAGGTGTAATCATGACTAAAGGAATCTTAGGAAGAAAAGTGGGAATGACTCAAATCTTCACTGAATCTGGCGAACTAATTCCGGTAACGGCTATTGAAGCAGAACCTAACGTTGTTTTACAACTTAAAACAGTTGAAAATGACGGCTATGAAGCTGTCCAAGTTGGCTACCAAGACAAACGTGAAATTTTGAGTAACAAACCTGCTAAAGGTCATGTTGCAAAAGCAAACACGGCTCCTAAGCGCTTCATTCGCGAGTTCAAGAATGTGGAGCTTGAGGGCTTAGAAGTAGGATCAGAAATTAAAGTTGATACATTTGAAGCTGGAGACATCGTTGATGTAACAGGAACAAGCAAGGGTAAAGGGTTCCAAGGTGCGATCAAGCGCCATGGACAATCTCGTGGTCCGATGGGACACGGTTCTCGTTATCATCGTCGTCCAGGTACGATGGGGCCAATTGATCCAAACCATGTATTAAAAGGCAAACGTCTTCCAGGACGTATGGGCGGCAACCGAGTAACTATCCAAAATTTGGAAATTGTACGGGTAGATGCCGATCGTAATGTCATTTTAATCAAAGGAAACATTCCTGGCGCGAAAAAATCATTGATTACTATTAAATCTGCTGTAAAAGCACAATAATTAGATAGGAAGAAAGGAGGAACTAAGGAATGCCAAATGTAGCATTATTCAAACAAGATGGTAACCAAAATGGTGAAGTCACATTAAATGAAGAAATTTTCGGGATTGAACCGAATGAATCAGTTGTTTTTGATGCCGTTACGATGCAACGTGCTTCGTTGAGACAAGGAACACATGCTGTTAAAAATCGTAGTGCAGTATCAGGCGGCGGTAGAAAACCATGGCGCCAAAAAGGAACTGGACGTGCACGTCAAGGTTCTATTCGCGCACCACAATGGCGTGGTGGTGGTACAGTCTTTGGACCAACTCCGCGTTCTTATAGCTACAAACTTCCTAAAAAAGTTCGTCGCTTAGCAATTAAATCTGTATTATCAGAAAAAGTTGCTTCGAACAATTTTGTTGTTGTAGATGCATTAAACTTTGATGCACCAAAAACAAAAGAATTCAAAACTGTATTAGATAATTTGTCGATCGATTCAAAAGTATTGGTCGTTGTAGAATCAGAAAATGAATTTGCAGCATTATCTGCTCGCAACTTGTCAAATGTAGAGGTAGTTACTTCTGACAATGTCACAGTGTTGGATGTTGTAAAAAGTGATAAGGTATTGATTACTCAAACTGCTCTTACTCAAATTGAGGAGGTGCTTGCATAATGAATTTACTAGATGTCATTAAACGCCCTATAGTCACTGAAAAATCAATGTTAGATATGGACGAAAAAAAATATACTTTTGAAGTGGATACTCGGGCAAACAAAACGTTAGTAAAACAAGCTGTTGAAGCAGCTTTTGATGTAAAGGTTGCAAATGTTAACATCCTCAATGTACACCCTAAGCCAAAACGTATGGGTCAATATCAAGGATATACCAAAAAACGTCGTAAAGCAGTCGTAGCTTTAACAGAAGACTCAAAAGAAATTGAAATTTTCTCAGCTGAATAAGCTGAACCGTTCAAAAAATTAAAATAGGAGGGAAATGACGTGGCACTTAAAAAGTATAAACCTATTACAAATGGTCGCCGTAATATGACAACTTCTGATTTCGCTGAAATTACTTCAACAAAACCAGAAAAATCATTAATGGCCCCATTAAAAAATAATGCTGGCCGTAATAACAACGGACGCATTACTGTACGTCATCAAGGCGGCGGACATAAGCGCCAATACCGTTTCGTCGATTTCAAGCGCAACAAAGATGATGTTGTCGCAACAGTTAAGTCGATTGAATATGATCCAAACCGCTCCGCAAATATTGCGTTAATCCATTATGAAGATGGGGTAAAATCATATATTTTAGCACCAAAAGGCTTAAAAGTTGGAGCTACAGTTGTTTCAGGTAGCAATGCTGATATTAAAGATGGTAACAGCTTGCCTTTGAAAGATATTCCAGTAGGTACTATTGTCCACAACGTTGAATTAAAACCAGGAAAAGGCGGACAATTAGTTCGTTCTGCAGGAACTAACGGACAAGTTCTTGGTAAAGAAGGTAAATATGCACTTGTTCGCTTGAGTTCAGGCGAAGTTCGCATGATTTTAGCTACTTGCCGAGCAACAGTTGGTTCAGTAGGTAATGAACAACATGAATTGATTAACGTCGGAAAAGCTGGACGTTCACGTTGGATGCACAAACGTCCAACCGTTCGTGGTAGTGTTATGAACCCTAACGATCACCCGCATGGTGGTGGGGAAGGAAGAGCGCCAGTAGGGCGTGTCGCACCACTTTCACCATGGGGACAAAAAGCTGTTGGTTTGAAAACACGCAAGAAAAACAAACCATCTAACAAGCATATTGTTCGTCGTCGTAAAACAAAATAATTTAAAGACCGTGTGTAACGCATTTTAAAAAGGAGGTTCACCATGAGTCGTAGTGTTAAAAAAGGACCTTTTTGTGATGACCATTTGATGAAAAAAATCGAAGCACAACAAGGTGTTGAAAAGAAAAAAGTAATTAAGACTTGGTCTCGTCGTTCAACGATTTTCCCAAGTTTTATCGGATATACCATCGCCGTGTATGATGGACGTAAACACGTACCTGTTTATATCCAAGAAGACATGGTAGGACACAAATTAGGTGAGTTTGCACCAACAAGAAGCTTTCGCGGACATGCTAAAGATGACCGAAGAACGTCAGCTCGCTAATCTGAGAGGAGGAAAGAGAAATGGCAGAACAAATTACATCAGCAAAAGCTACTGCTAAAACTGTTCGTGTTTCTCCTCGCAAATCACGTTTGGTTATTGATTTGATTAGAGGGAAAAGCGTTAGTGAAGCAATTGCTGCTTTAAAATTTACGTCAAATAAACCAGCTGAAGCGATTGAAAAAGTATTAATGTCAGCTGTAAGTAATGCCGAAAATAATTATGACTTAGAAGTTGAAAACTTAGTTGTAGCTGAAGCATTTGTAGACGAAGGACCAACCATGAAACGTTTCCGTCCTCGGGCAAAAGGTTCAGCATCTCCAATCAACAAACGTACAAGTCATATCACGGTTGTTGTATCAGAAAAATAAGGAGGGATAATCAGTGGGTCAAAAAATAAATCCAATTGGAATGCGTATTGGCGTTATCCGTGACTGGGATGCAAAATGGTATGCTGAAAAAGAATACGCAGATTTATTACACGAAGATTTACGAATCCGCAAATTTATCGAAGAAAAACTTGCTGAAGCGGCTGTATCGACTGTTGAAATCGAACGAGCTGCAAAACGTGTGAATATCTCAATTCATACAGCAAGACCAGGCATGGTTATCGGTAAAGGCGGTTCTGAAGTTGAAAACTTGAGAAAACAATTAAATAAATTAACGGGTAAACGAGTTCACATTAATATTGTGGAAGTTAAAAAGTCTGATTTAGATGCAAAATTAGTCGGCGAAGGAATTGCCCGTCAACTTGAAAACCGGGTTGCTTTCCGTCGTGCCCAAAAACAAGCAATCCAACGTACAATGCGTGCAGGAGCCAAAGGAATCAAAACCCAAGTTTCTGGTCGTTTGAATGGCGCAGATATTGCTCGTGTAGAAGGTTATGCAGAAGGAACCGTTCCTTTGCACACACTTCGCGCTGATATCGACTATGCATGGGAAGAAGCAGACACAACATACGGAAAACTAGGAGTTAAAGTGTGGATCTATCGTGGAGAAATTCTTCCAACTAAAAAAAACACTGAGAAGGGAGGGGAATAAACATGTTAGTACCTAAACGTGTAAAACACCGTCGTGAGTTCCGCGGAAAAATGCGGGGAGAAGCTAAAGGCGGAAAAGAAATTGCTTTTGGTGAATATGGTTTGCAAGCTCTTGAATCTTCTTGGATTACAAACCGTCAAATTGAAGCTTCTCGTATTGCGATGAACCGTTATATGAAGCGCGGCGGGAAAGTATGGATCAAAATTTTCCCTCACAAATCTTATACGGCAAAAGCTATCGGCGTACGTATGGGTTCAGGTAAAGGGGCTCCAGAAGGCTGGGTTGCTCCTGTAAAACGTGGTAAAATCCTATTTGAAATCGCCGGAGTTTCAGATGAAGTTGCTAAAGAAGCTTTACGTCTTGCTTCTCATAAATTGCCAATTAGAACCAAGATTGTAAAACGTGAAGAAATGGGTGGTGAATCGAATGAAGGTTAAAGATATCAGAGAGTTAACCACTGCCGAAATGCTGGACCAAGAAAAACAATTTAAAGAAGAATTGTTTAATCTTCGTTTCCAATTAGCTACCGGACAACTAGAAAATACAGCGCGTATTAAAGAAGTACGCAAATCGATTGCACGCATCAAAACAGTGCTGCGTGAACAAGCAAAGTAATAATGGAAGGAGGCCATGAATCGTATGACTGAAGAAAGAAATCACCGTAAGGTTTATCAAGGTCGCGTGGTATCTGACAAAATGGATAAAACAATCTCTGTTGTCGTTGAAACGAAGAAAAACCATCCGATCTACGGCAAACGGATTAAATATTCAAAAAAATACAAAGTACACGATGAAAATAATGAAGCCAAAACTGGTGATATCGTGAGAATTATGGAAACTCGTCCATTATCAGCTACAAAACGTTTTCGTTTAGTAGAAATCGTTGAAAAAGCAGTGATTATTTAATTACACGAGATTTTCCTATATAGATTAAATTGCTATATTTGAAAGGAGGATACACGTCGTGATCCAACAAGAAAGTCGTTTGAAAGTTGCTGATAATTCAGGAGCGCGAGAAATCTTAACGGTAAAAGTCCTAGGTGGCTCGGGTCGTAAAACTGCGAATATTGGCGACGTCATTGTTGCTACGGTCAAACAAGCAACGCCAGGTGGGGTTGTCAAAAAGGGCGAAGTTGTAAAAGCAGTTATCGTTCGCACAAGATCAGGGGCACATCGCACTGACGGTTCTTATATTAAATTTGACGAAAATGCTGCGGTGATTATTCGTGATGATAAAAGCCCGCGTGGAACTCGTATTTTTGGACCAGTTGCTCGTGAATTACGCGAAAACAACTTCATGAAGATCGTTTCGCTAGCACCAGAAGTACTATAATGTTATTTAATATCAAAGGAGGTGCGAAACCGGAATGTTTGTTAAAAAAGGCGATAAGGTAAAAGTTATTACTGGTAAAGATAAAAATAAAGAGGGCGTTGTTTTAGAAGCTCAACCTAAAAACGATAAAGTCATTGTTGAGGGCGTCAATGTTGTAAAAAAACATCAAAAACCTTCTCAAGCTGCACCGCAAGGCGGGATTGTTGAGCAAGAAGCACCAATCCATGTATCTAACGTTATGTTGATTGATCCTTCTAGTGGAGAAGCAACTCGCGTCGGCTATCAAGTAGTTGACGGAAAAAAAGTCCGTGTTTCTAAAAAAACCGGTGAAGTTATTGATAAATAATCAAATCAAGGAAGGAGGGGCAACTGAATGAACCGCCTTAAAGAAAAATATACACAAGATATCGTTCCATCATTAGTACAAAAGTTTGACTATAGTTCTGTTATGCAAACACCAAAAGTTGAAAAAATTGTTATCAACATGGGTGTAGGCGATGCAGTATCTAATGCTAAAAATTTAGATAAAGCAGTCGAAGAATTACAGTTAATTTCAGGACAAAAACCTTTAGTTACAAAAGCTAAAAAATCTGTTGCAGGTTTCCGTCTGCGTGAAGGAATGCCAATCGGCGCAAAAGTTACTTTACGTGGAGACAGAATGTATGACTTCTTAGATAAATTAGTAAATGTTTCCTTACCACGTGTTCGTGACTTCCATGGCGTAAGTAAAAAAGCTTTCGATGGTCGTGGAAATTATACTTTAGGTATCAAAGAACAATTGATCTTCCCTGAAGTTGACTATGATTTAGTTGACAAAGTACGCGGAATGGATATCGTTATTGTTACAACAGCAAATACTGATGAAGAATCACTTGAATTGCTTACACAATTAGGAGTACCATTCCAAAAATAAAAGGAGGCGAAGAAATTGGCTAAAAAGTCACAAATTGCTAAAAACAAACAAACCGCCAAGTATCCAGTACAAGAATATACTCGCTGTGAACGTTGCGGACGTCCACGTTCTGTTTATCGTAAATTTCACCTTTGCCGTATTTGCTTCCGCGAACTGGCCTACAAAGGTCAAATTCCCGGCGTGAAGAAAGCTAGCTGGTAAAAAAGTAAACTCGCAAAAAGGAGGTAAATCATCTAATGGTCATGACAGATCCAATTGCAGATTTTCTAACACGTATCCGCAATGCCAATATGGCAAAGCATGATGTTTTAGAAGTTCCTGCTTCAAAAATCAAACACGATATTGCTGAAATCCTTAAAAATGAAGGCTTTATTCGCAATGTTGAATATATCGAAGATGACAAACAAGGCGTAATTCGTGTATTCCTTAAATATGGGAAAAACGGTGAACGTGTGATCACCAACTTGAAACGTATCTCTAGACCAGGCTTGCGTGCTTATGTCAAAGCTGACGAAGTACCAAAAGTCTTGAACGGTTTAGGAATTGCAGTCGTCTCAACTTCTGACGGTGTGATCACTGATAAAGAAGCTAGAGCAAAAAATGTTGGCGGCGAAGTTGTCGCTTATGTATGGTAATTTAATAAATACACAAGGAGGTGTCTTTTCGTGAGTCGTATTGGGAATAAAATCGTCGTTTTGCCTGAAAACGTTGAGGTAAAAATTGATGGCAATGATGTAACAGTTAAAGGACCCAACGGTGAATTGACTCGTACATTTTCACCAGATATTAAATTTAATATCGATGGCAATGAAGTAACATTCACCCGTCCAAATGAAAGCCAAAAAATGAGAACTATTCATGGAACTACTCGTGCAAACTTCAATAATATGGTTGTCGGCGTATCTGAAGGTTTTCAAAAAACATTAGAACTTGTTGGTGTTGGTTACCGTGCGCAACTACAAGGTACAAAACTTATCTTAAATGTTGGTTACTCACAACCAGTGGAAGTACCAACTCCAGAAGGAATCACTATCGAAGTTCCAGCCAATAATCAAATTACAATTAAAGGCTCTAACAAAGAACTTGTTGGTAAAGTAGCTGCTAAAATTCGAAGCATTCGTTCACCAGAACCTTATAAAGGTAAGGGTATCCGTTATGCAGGCGAACAAGTACGCCGCAAAGAAGGTAAAACAGGGAAATAATCAAGTCCGCAAAAAACTAGAACGGTTCGCGGCATAGACGAATATAAATAAAGAGGTGACAATTGTGATTACAAAACCAGACAAGAATAAAACACGTCAAAAAAGACATCAACGTGTGAGAAATAAAATCTCTGGTACTGCTGAGTGCCCACGCTTGAACGTTTTTCGTTCGAATAAAAACATCTACGCGCAAGTAATTGATGACGTAGCGGGTGTGACGCTAGCAAGTGCCTCTACCTTGGATAAAAATATTTCAGGTGGAACAAAAGCTGAACAAGCACAAGCTGTCGGCAAAATGGTTGCCGAACGTGCATCAGAAAAAGGTATTAAAAAAGTAGTCTTTGACCGTGGTGGATACCTTTACCATGGCCGCGTGGCAGCTTTAGCAACAGGCGCTCGCGAAAATGGACTAGAATTTTAAAAAAAGGAGGAACACCATTCATGGCTCATATTGACCCAAGTAATTTGGAAATAGAAGACCGTGTCGTTGCGATCAACCGAGTAACAAAGGTCGTAAAAGGCGGTCGTCGTTTACGCTTTGCAGCTTTAGTCGTTGTCGGCGATAAAAACGGACATGTAGGTTTTGGTACTGGTAAAGCACAAGAAGTACCAGAAGCAATTCGTAAAGCTGTTGAAGACGGTAAGAAAAATTTGATTGAAGTACCAATGGTTGGCTCAACAATTCCACATGAAGTTATCGGCTCATTTAGTGGCGGAACTATCTTAATGAAACCGGCTGAAGCAGGTGCTGGAGTTGCTGCAGGTGGACCAGTTCGTGCGGTGTTAGAACTTAGCGGTGTAGCCGATGTAACATCTAAATCCTTAGGTTCAAATACGCCGATCAATGTCGTTCGCGCAACAATCAAAGGCTTAGAAGAATTAAAACGCGCTGAAGAAGTTGCAAAACTTCGTGGCAAATCTGTAGAAGAAATTATTGGTTAGGAGGACAAATCTAATGGCTGAATTAAAGATTACATTAAAACGCAGTGTTATTGGACGTCCTCAAAATCAACGCGATACAGTAAAAGCGTTAGGATTAAAAAAAGTGAACAGCACTGTTGTACGACCAGCTAATGAGGCGATCAAAGGCATGGTTGCAACTATTGCACACTTAGTGGACGTAGAAGAAGTATAGAAAAATTTGATAGAATGATTTTGACTAAGGAGGTGCCAAACACATGAAACTTCATGAACTAGAATCTGCAAAAGGTTCACGTCGCGTACGTAACCGCGTTGGTCGTGGTTCATCTTCTGGTAACGGTAAAACTTCAGGACGCGGACAAAAAGGACAAAAAGCTCGTTCAGGTGGTGGAACTCGTCTTGGTTTTGAAGGTGGACAAACAGAATTATTCCGCCGTTTGCCAAAACGTGGTTTTACTAATGTTAATCGTAAAGACTATGCGATTATTAATCTTGACGTTTTAAACAACTTTGAAGATGGAACTGAAGTTACTCCCACTGTATTAGCTGAAGCTGGGTTTGTAAAAAAACAAAAAGCTGGCGTTAAAGTGTTGGGTAACGGTGAATTAACCAAAAAATTAACTGTTAAAGCAGCGAAGTTTTCTAAATCAGCTCAAGAAGCTATTGAAGCCGCTGGTGGGTCAATTGAGGTGATCTGATGTTAAAACTTTTAAAGGACGCTTTTAAAGTCAAGGATATTAGGTCAAGGATTTTATTTACAGTGTTTATTCTGTTTATATTCCGTATTGGGACCCATATTACGGTTCCAGGAGTAGATGCGGCAGAATTACAAACTATTTCTGAACTACCTTTTATGAACATGTTGGACTTAGTCAGCGGTAGTGCGATGCAGCGTTTTTCCGTCTTTTCGATGGGCGTTTCGCCCTATATTACTGCTTCGATTATCGTTCAATTGATGCAGATGGATATCGTTCCTAAATTCACTGAGTGGGCTAAACAAGGTGAAGTGGGACGTAAAAAGTTAAATCAGGCAACGCGATATATCACTTTAGTGCTAGGCTTTTTACAATCTATCGCGCTAACAGCTGGGTTTCAAGTTTTCACGCAATTTGGCTTTGTTCCTGATCCTTCCATTACGACATACGCTGTTATTGGCATTATTTTAACAACAGGTACGATGTTTATTACTTGGTTGGGCGAACTGATTACTGAAAAAGGAGTGGGCAATGGTGTATCAATGATCATCTTTGCGGGAATTATTTCTCGTTTACCTGTTTCAATTAAAGAAATAGTGGATGATTATTTTATTAACATCAACCAAGACGATCTTTGGAAATCAGTTTTATTCGTAGTTATTCTGGTTATTGCTGCATTGTTAGTGGTAACAATTGTTACTTTTTTCCAACAAGCAGAAAGAAAAATTCCTATTCAATATACAAAACGAATAGCAGGTGCTCCAACAAGTAGTTATCTACCGTTAAAAGTCAATGCTGCCGGTGTTATTCCAGTTATCTTTGCTAGTTCCTTGATCACAACACCTAATGCGATCATTCAAGCTTTTGGATCAGCCAGAGGAGAAACTTGGTTTGATGTCATCCAAACGCTTTTCAATTATAATACAGTGCCTGGCGCTATTTTATATGCGGTATTGATCGTCGGTTTTACTTTCTTTTATGCTTTTGTTCAAGTAAACCCTGAAAAATTGTCGGAAAACTTGCAAAAACAAGGAAGTTATATTCCAAGTGTGCGTCCGGGAAAAGGGACAGAAGAGTTCGTCTCAAAATTATTGATGCGTTTAAGCACAGTGGGTTCGATCTTTTTAGGTGCAGTAGCATTACTGCCAATTATCGCATCCATGGTGTGGGATCTTCCACAATCGATTGGTTTGGGCGGAACAAGTTTGTTAATTGTAATCAGTGTAGCACTTGAAACTGCCAAACAAATAGAAGGTTTAATGTTGAAACGTCAATATACAGGTTTCATAAATTAGAGTTTTATGTAGTGTTGAGGTTTTTTCCTCAACACTGGCAAAAACTTTTAGGAGGAATAGAAATGAACCTCGTTTTAATGGGATTGCCTGGCGCTGGAAAAGGAACTCAAGCAGAAAAAATTATTGCTGAATATAATATTCCGCAAATTTCAACTGGAGATATGTTCAGGCAAGCAATTGCAAATAAGACAAGCCTTGGTTTAAAAGCAAAGTCTTATATGGATGAAGGGGAACTTGTCCCTGATGAAGTAACAAACGGAATTGTCAAAGAACGCTTGGCTGAATCTGATACGAAAGATGGCTTCTTATTGGACGGATTTCCTCGGACTTTAGATCAAGCAAAAGCACTGGATGATATGTTGCAAGATTTAGATAAAAAACTTGACGCTGTCATCGAGATACAAGTACCAGAAGAAGTACTGGTTGATCGTTTATCTGGACGCTTTATTTGTCGTAATTGCGGTGCAACTTATCATAAGATATTTAACCCACCAAAGGTTGAAGGAACTTGTGATCGTTGTGGCGGGCATGATTTTTATCAACGAGATGATGACAAGCCAGAAACAGTGAGAAATCGAATCAAAGTCAATGTAAAAAATAGTGAACCTATTTTAACTCATTACGATAAAAAAGGTTTACTACGTTCTATTGATGGGAATCGTGAAATCGATGAAGTCTTTACAGAAATACAACAAATTCTAGCGAAGTAATTCTTGCTCTTTTTCGTGTTCTAGTAACTTTTTCTTGTAATTAGTGAGTCTCTATGCTAAAATGTATCAGTCCGACTTCTAGGTAATGAAGAATTATTGTAGTGAAGTTAAGGTGGGAACACGACACAGGTTTCCGCCGTTTTATCGCGTAAAGTTGCGAAACAAGTACAAGGAGGTACTGTGCGTGGCAAAAGAAGACATGATTGAAATCGAAGGTACAGTCGTCGAAACTTTACCCAATGCAATGTTTAAAGTCGAACTTGAAAACGGCCATGAAATTCTTGCGACTGTTTCTGGTAAAATTCGGATGCACTATATTCGTATATTACCAGGCGATAAGGTGACTGTGGAGCTTTCACCTTATGACTTGAGTCGTGGTCGCATTACGTATCGTTTTAAATAATTGTACTTACGTATAACCACAGGAGGTAAGTATTATGAAAGTAAGACCATCAGTAAAACCAATGTGTGAACATTGTAAAATCGTTCGTCGTAAAGGACGCGTTATGGTGATTTGCCCAGCAAATCCAAAACATAAACAACGTCAAGGATAATTGGAGGTGTAACAAGATATGGCTCGTATTGCAGGAGTAGATATTCCTCGTGAAAAACGTGTAGTTGTTTCTCTTACTTATATTTTTGGTATTGGAGATACGACTGCCAAAAGCGTTTTAGAAAAAGCAGGCGTTTCTGAAGACATTCGTGTTCGTGATCTAACGAATGAACAAACAGATGCGATCCGTGCTGAAGTAGACAAACTAAAAGTTGAAGGCGATCTTCGTCGTGAAATCAATCTAGATGTTAAACGTTTGATGGAAATTGGTTCTTATCGCGGCATGCGTCATCGTCGTGGTTTGCCTGTTCGTGGACAACATACTAAAAATAATGCCCGCACTCGTAAAGGACCCGCAACAACTATCGCAGGCAAGAAAAAATAATTCCTAATGAAGGAGGTTAAAACTTCATGGCACAAAAAAAAGTGAATCGTAAACGCCGTGTGAAGAAAAATATTGAATCCGGTATTGCACATATTCATTCAACATTTAATAATACAATTGTGATGATCACTGATCAACATGGGAATGCATTATCATGGTCTTCAGCTGGTGCACTAGGATTTAGAGGTAGCAGAAAATCAACACCATTTGCCGCTCAACTAGCAGCAGAAACTGCGGCAAAAGCAGGAATGGAACACGGATTGAAAAATGTAGAGGTAACTGTAAAAGGCCCAGGTTCAGGACGTGAAGCAGCAATTCGTTCATTACAAGCAGCAGGATTGGAAGTGGCTGCGATTCGTGACGTAACACCAGTTCCTCATAATGGATGCCGCCCTCCAAAACGCCGTCGTGTTTAATGAGTGCTGCTCATTTTGAGTTTCAAAATTTATGTCATTGAACAAGACACTTTTCGTTTTGAAAGGGGTAAGAGATAAGAATGATTGAATTCGAAAAACCAAGAATTGCAAAGATTGATGAAGAGAAAGATTATGGCAAGTTCATTGTAGAACCTCTTGAAAGAGGCTATGGAACTACATTAGGAAATTCCCTGCGTCGTATTTTGTTATCTTCTTTACCAGGAGCAGCAATCACGAATATCCAAATCGATGGTGTATTACATGAATTTTCGACGATCAAAGGCGTTAGAGAAGATGTTGCGCAAATCATTTTGAATATCAAGGGTCTTGCATTAAAACTTTACAGTGAAGAAGAAAAAAAACTTGAAATCGATATTACCGGTCCGGCTACGATAACGGCTGGCGATATTATCGTTGATAGCGATGTAGAAATTCTTAACAAAGATATGTACATCTGTACTGTAGCAGAAGGAACAAGATTTCATGCTCGCCTATCGGTACAACCTGGCCGCGGGTACGACCAAGCTGATGAAAACAAAAAAGAAGATATGCCAATTGGTGTGCTTCCTGTTGATTCGATCTATACCCCCGTTCGCCGAGTGAACTATCAAGTAGAAAATACACGTGTTGGCCGTCGGGATGATTATGATAAACTGACCATGGAACTTTGGACAGATGGTTCGATTGAACCGCTTGACGCGTTAAGCCTATCAGCGAAAATCCTTACTGAACATTTAGAAATTTTTGTGAACATGACGGATGAAGCGAAAAACACTGAAATCATGGTCGAAAAAGAAGAGACACAAAAAGAAAAAATGTTAGAAATGACAATCGAAGAATTAGACTTATCTGTTCGTTCTTATAATTGTCTAAAACGGGCTGGCATTAATACTGTACAAGAATTAACCAATAAATCTGAACCGGAAATGATCAAAGTACGTAATTTAGGACGCAAATCACTTGAAGAAGTAAAATCAAAATTAAGCGATCTTGGCCTAGGATTGCGTAAAGACGATTAATTTTTACGAAGGAGGGAAACCACGTGAGTTATCGTAAATTAGGACGCACATCTAATCAACGTAAAGCGATGTTGCGTGATTTAACAACTGACTTAATTATTAACGAACGAATTGTTACGACAGAAGCTCGTGCAAAAGAAGTTCGTTCAACAGCAGAAAAAATGATCACTCTAGGAAAACGCGGTGATTTACATGCACGTCGCCAAGCAGCTGCATTTGTACGTAATGAAGTAGCAAGCGTACGTGAAGAAGATGAAGAAATCGTTATTGATTCAGCTTTACAAAAGCTTTTTAATGACGTTGCGCCTCGCTATGAACAACGACAAGGCGGTTATACTCGTATCTTGAAGACTGAACCAAGACGCGGAGATGCTGCAAAAATGGTTATCCTAGAACTTGTCTAAAATCTAAAGAAGTAATATTAGTAGTTTACTAATATCTAGCGTCACTTTGTCGATGATTTTAAGAGTGTTATGATGGTGGAAATATTTTTTCCGAGTCTAGCTCAGCACTGCTTCCTGAAATTTCAGGAAGCAGGCATTCATCATAAAGTGTTTTTTTTTAGTTTCGATTACCTATTTATTATAGATAATGGAAAGTGAAAAAAGAACTGAATCCTTCATTTCTCGCTTTCTTGAATAATTGAAATATGAAGCTTTTTTTGGTAGTGTTAATAAGAATCAAAATACATTTTTTTATGTATTAACAAAAAAAGAATTGGCTTAAATGTTTTTTAGTTTATTTTACATAAAGGAGCAACCATGGAATCGATTATAAATTTAAAAAATATTACATTTCGCTATCAAGACGATGAAACACGGCCTGCGTTGTCTGATTTGTCGTTAACTGTTAATAAAGGTGAGTGGGTAGCTATTATTGGTCATAATGGCTCAGGAAAATCTACCTTAGCTAAGACAATAAATGGGTTACTTTTACCGGAGACTGGAAGTATTTCAGTAGGACAGCTTGACTTAAATGAAGAAAATATTTGGGCAATTCGTAAGATGGTTGGTATGGTTTTCCAAAATCCTGATAACCAATTTGTGGGCGCTACGGTTGAAGATGATGTGGCTTTTGGCATGGAAAATCAAGGAGTTCCTAGAAAAGAGATGATTCCACGAGTTGAGGAAGCTTTAGAACAAGTCAGATTAACTGATTTTGCGGATAAAGAACCAGCTCGTTTGTCTGGTGGGCAAAAGCAGCGTGTAGCGATTGCTGGGGTTCTTGCATTGCGTCCAGACATTATTATTCTTGACGAAGCGACAAGCATGCTAGATCCTGAAGGACGGCAAGAAGTCATCTCGATACTTAAGGAAATTAAAGAAAAGTATCATTTGACAGTCTTATCTATTACTCATGATATTGATGAAGCAGCGAACGCAAATCGTGTACTCGTTATGAGAGAAGGGAAATTAGTAGATGAAGGAACACCGGCACAAATTTTTTCCGAAGGTCCTGAGTTAGTCGAAAAAGGCTTAGATCTACCCTTTCCGGAAAAATTAAAGCAAGCATTAAAAGAACGTGGCGTTTTAGTACCCGAAAAATATTTATCAGAAGAAGGGATGGTGGATTGGTTATGGACATCGTTTTTGAACAAGTAAACTTTACCTATCAACCTGATTCCCCTTTTGAACAGCGTGTTTTATATGATATTAATATGACGGTTAAAGAAGGCTCTTATAATGCATTAGTCGGTCATACGGGAAGCGGGAAGTCCACGATTTTGCAACATTTAAATGCTTTGTTAAAACCAACTTCTGGTCATGTAAAAATTGGTGAGCGAACAATTACTCCTGAAACCAACAATAAAAACTTAAAACCGATTCGAAAGAAAGTAGGCATTGTTTTTCAATTCCCTGAATCCCAACTTTTTGAAGAGACTGTAGGTAAGGATATTGCTTTTGGGCCGAAAAATTTTGGAGTTTCAGAAGAAGAGGCTTTAGAATTAGCGAAAGAATACCTGGCATTAGTAGGACTAGATGAATCATATCTTGAACGTTCACCTTTTGATTTATCTGGTGGTCAAATGCGTAGAGTGGCTATTGCTGGAGTATTAGCTATGGAACCAGAAGTGTTAGTACTAGATGAACCAACAGCTGGTCTTGATCCTCAAGGTCGTAAAGAAATGATGGCTATTTTTGAACATTTACATCAAGTTCGAAAGATGACCATCGTTTTAGTTACTCATTTAATGGACGACGTTGCAGATTATGCGGATTATGTCTATGTTCTAGAAAAAGGAAAGCTGGTAAAAGATGGAACTCCGGAAGCAGTCTTTCAGGATATTCGTTGGTTAGAAGAAAAACAATTAGGTGTGCCCACTGCAGCTGCTTTTGCTAAACGTTTAGAAGAAAAAGGAATGTCCTTTAAAAAGTTGCCACTTACGGCCGACGAGTTAGCGGATGCGTTAGTGGCAAGAGGAGGTCAATCGTTATGATGAATAAGCTGATTTTAGGTCGATACATCCCCGGAGATTCGCTTATCCATCGTTTAGATCCGCGGGCAAAGTTGCTGACAAGTTTTTACTTTATCGGCATTATCTTTTTTGCAAATAATTGGCAAAGTTACTTGCTTTTAGGAGTATTTACACTGTTTTGTGTGTACTTATCAAAAGTTGACTTTGGCTTTTTTCTACGCGGTGTCAGACCGTTGCTTTGGTTGATCTTATTTACGGTGGCTTTACAGATCTTGTTTACTTCTGGTGGACGAGTTTATTGGGAGTGGGGCGTCTTTCAAGTTACGGAATTTGGCGTACAGAATGGAATTTTTATTTTCTGCCGCTTTGTGTTAATTATATTTATGTCGACCTTACTAACGCTAACAACTCCTCCGTTAGAGCTGTCAGATGCCATCGAGTTTATTTTACGTCCGTTAAATGCTATTCATTTTCCAGTACATGAAATTTCTTTGATGCTTTCTATTGCTTTACGTTTTGTCCCAACATTAATGGATGAAACTGAAAAAATTATGAATGCACAACGTGCTCGTGGAGTTGACTTTAGTGAAGGAAATTTGATTCAGAAAATGAAAGCTGTCATTCCTTTGCTCATCCCTTTATTTGTCTCAAGTTTTAATCGTGCAGATGATCTGGCGACAGCGATGGAAGCTCGCGGTTACCAAGGTGGAGAAGGACGCACCAAGTATCGAGTTTTGCATTGGCATCAAAAAGACACGATTGCAATTTGTGTTTATGCGTTTTTAACGTTCGCATTAATTTATTTAAGAGATTAAAATGTAAGAGACAAAAAGTAGTTTTTTGCTTATTGTCTCTTTTTTTATGAAAGAGGAGAAAAAATGGTTCGATATAAAGCAATCATCGCCTATGATGGAACAAATTTTAGTGGCTTTCAAAGTCAAATCAATGGACGTACAGTGCAAGACGAAATAGAAAAAACGCTTTCTAAAATTGCGAATCAGACTGTTAAAATTAACGGATCAGGACGAACAGATGCAGGAGTACATGCCTTGGGACAAGTCATTGATTTTGCTTGGCCTACTAAGCTTCCCTTAGAAAAGTTACGTTTTGCTTTAGATACACAAACTCCTGCAGATATTGCAGTTAAACAAGTAGAACTTGTTGCTGATGATTTTCATTCTCGCTATCAAGCCAAAGAAAAAACATATGAATTTCGAGTGGATATTGGTAAACCTCGCAGTCCCTTTCGCCGTTTTTATATGAGTTATTATCCTTATGAATTAGACTTAGAGAAAATCAAAAGAGCACTCCCTGATTTTTTAGGCACTCATGATTTTACTTCTTTTTGTTCAGGAAAAAGCGAAGTGAAAAATAAAACACGGACCATCTATAAAGCTGACATGTTAGTCAGCGATACTGAAGATGAATTATTGTTTACTTTTTGCGGAGATGGTTTTTTATATAATATGGTTCGAATTATGGTAGGGACGTTGTTAAAAATTGGCAATGGACGTATTTCTGAAGACGCAATACCACAAATTATTGCAGCGCGTGATCGCAATGCAGCCGGTCCTACTGCTCATCCAGAAGGATTATATTTAAAAGAAGTGAAGTATTAACAAGAAGCATCTTATTTGCGCAAAAAGGACAGTGAGCTATCAATGAAAATAGCTCACTGTCCTTTTAATG
>NZ_BCPY01000010.1 GCF_001544195.1 Tetragenococcus solitarius NBRC 100494 | reverse complement strand
ACTCTAAAAAAAACAATTTATTTCAAAAAAATATTTTGTTTCGTTATACTAAGAGGAGTAAAATTGGAGGTGTAATTTTGAAGAGAATTTTTTCAGAATTTAAGGAATTTATTATAGGCGGCGATGTATTAGACCTAGCTGTAGGTGTTGTCATTGGTAGTGCTTTTACTGCGATTGTTACTCAAGTAGTTGAAGGACTGATTACTCCACTGGTTGGTTGGTTTGTAGCTGCCATTACAGGGACTAGAGACCTTGAAAGCTCTCTATCAATATTAGATTGGTCCCCTGTACCAGGTGTAACATTTCAATTTGGCGAAATTGTTAGTGCAGTTATCACCTTTATACTTACTGGCTTTATTTTATTTGTCATTGTTAAAGCAGCTAATAAGGCAAAACTCACCCAGGAAGAAGAAGCCGCTCCGGCTGCAGAAGATTACTTAGCAGAGATACGTGACTTATTACGTCAAGAGCAAGGCTTACCTGTTGAATCAAACGAAAACGATCAAACACAAGATACCGAAAATACTGATGAAAAAACAGATAACAAAACGACCGAGGAATAAATAAAAATAGGAAAAGATAGCAAATAACGCTACCTTTTCCTATTAGAAAGTCTATTTTTAAGTAAAACAAATTTCACTGTTTACATTAGACTGCATCAAGAAACTCAATTTCTACTGCTTTTGTTAATACATCTGAATAGCTATAAGAAACTCTTTCAAATGAATTTTCTTCTGGATCTAAATCTACGACAAAAACGGCTGGATAAGTTTCTGTCAAAACGCCGCGGCGTTGTGTTTGACGTTTTCTTCCCGTCTGAGCGACCAGCATAATTTTACTGCCAATGCGGCCTTCCAGTGCTTTTTTAATCGTTGCTAGAGTCGTTGGCATCACATTCACCTCAGACAATATTATACCACAAAACAAACGAATTTTAAAGTATACCATAAAAGTTGAAAATTTGACAATAGCTTTTTATTAAAAAATTATCTTTTACATAAAATTAACTGCTGAGTAATCTTTCTTTTTGATCGATCATAAGCGCTGCGTAATACCTCTGACTTTTGCGAGGAAGGGGCTGTTATCTCTCCGTAAAAAAAACCACAGAAAGCTTCTTTTTCTAATTCAGATAGCAATGTTTCGCTTTCTTCTAATGTTTCTTGGACAATTACTTGTTCTAAAGGATCATCTGTATAAGAACGACGGTCGATACATTCTTTGACTCCATCTGAAAAAAACATTTGATTATATGAAACTAGGCCTTCCACGCTTTTTCTTTTAGATGCGCAATTTTTACGTACTAAACTTACAATCGCATTTTCAAAGGAACGCTTGAAAAAACCACCTAGTGTTGTTTCCTTATCTCCTTTATATTCATGTAAACAATGATTAAAGGTAATCAAACCTTCCTGGAACCAATCTTGCTCATCAAAATCTTGTAGAAAAAATCTTGCTCTTACCGAATGGACTATCGGTCGGTAACGGCGAAATAGTTCAAGTAATGCCTCTTCGTCTCCTTGTCTTGCCTGTGTAATCAAAGTCTCATTCATCAAAAAAAGCTCCTTTCATTATTATCAATGAAAAGAGCGTATCATCGGAAAAAGTCGACGTCTCTCATTTACCGGCGCAACTTTTTACAAGGCTCTCAGCAAATATTTAACTTAATTCCTTTAATTTTTTTTCTAATTCTTTTAGCTGGTCTTCATTCCACGGAGAATTCCGGCGGTAATCAGCATAATTTATGGACTCTTGATGCCGCTTAATAGCCTCCTGATTTTTTTTAACTGTTTTGTATAATTCCCTAGCGGAAATGCGCAAAGCACCTTGTGAAAAAACAACCCACTGTTCAGCTAAATCACTTGTAGCTACTGAAACTTGCGTCATAATATCATTTAACTTTCCCGCAATTCTTTCAATATAACTATCTGCTGTTTCCCCTTCTTCAGTAAAAACAACTTCTAATTGATATTTAGCATAATTTTGTGTCATACCTGGCACAAACTGTGCATCAAATACAACAATGATCGGTAATTTTTCGTATTTTGCATAGCTGGACAAAGTTTGCAACAACTGCTCCCTAGCATCTTCCATTAGGTCCTTGTTTTTTAATTGAACAAGCTCAGGCCAAGACCCGATCATATTATAACCGTCAACAATCAGTAATGGTTTTTTCATAGTCTCACTCACTTCGTTTTACGAAAGCCTCATACATTAATATTCCACTTGCCACAGAAGCATTCAAGCTTTGTACATGCCCTGTCATAGGAATTGTCAGCATTTCGTCTACTTGTTTTTTTAAGCTTGCATTCATTCCTTGGCCCTCATTACCAATAATAAGACCAATGGCTCCTGTAGCGTTCCACTTATGATAGGAAGTTCCATTCATATCCGTTCCAAAAATCCAAAATCCTTTTTCTTTTAATTTGGTAACAGCTTGTGTCAGGTTTGTCACACGCGCTACAGGTACATATTCCACCGCTCCAGTAGATGTTTTAACTACTGCAGGAGTAATACCACAAGCTCTATGTTTAGGGATAATGATTCCGTCTACACCCGAAGCATCTGCTGTCCTTAGAATTGATCCAAAATTATGTGGATCTTCAATATGATCTAAAAGAATAAAAAAGGGCTCTGGTTTACTTTGATCAATTAATTCATTTAGTGATAAATATTGATAAGGAGTAATTGCTAAAACAACCCCTTGGTGTACTCCGCCTTCACTCATTTGTTCTAGTTTTTGTTTAGGAACCCATTTGACAGGAACAGAATGTTCTTTTGCTAGTGTTTTGAGTTCTTCTACCTTTGTTCCTCCTGCATCTTTTAACAAAAATAGCTTGTTGCCTCTAGCCTTTTTTAAAGCTTCCTGTGCAGCATGATAACCAAATACAAAGTCCGTCTCATTAGAATTAGGAGCCTGTGCTTTTGTTTCACGTGGAACTTTTTTCCCTGCTGTTTTATTTTTTGTTTTTTTCATCCTATCACCTTTTCAAAAAGTAAAGCGAGAAAGTTATACTTTCATTTGACCACTTTTTCTATTAAGTTTCTTCTACTTTTTTAATGCACCAAGTAATCAGTTCTTCTAAGCGCTCAGTTTGGCCCGACAAATGCAGGTAGCCCATCAAACTTTCAAATCCAGTAGACATCCGATATGTTTTCACATCTGTATTTTTTGCATTAGTATGGCTTTTACTATTTCGACCTCGACGATAGTAATTATCTTCTTCCTTGTTTAAAATCTGTTCATCTAATAACTGCTGAATCAAAAAAGCTTGAGCTTTAGCCGATACATAATAAGTTGCTAAACGATGTAGTTGGTTAGGACGAGTTTTTCCTAAGGCTATCAGATGGTCACGAATATAAACTTCATAAATTGCATCGCCCACATAAGCTAAAGCAAGCCCATTTAACTGTTGGTAATCTCTCATGATTGTCTTTTCCACCTTGTTCCTTGCGGCGTATCTTCTAAAATAATACCTTGTTCTTTTAGAAGATCACGGATTTCATCGCTACGTTCAAATTCTTTATTTTTGCGAGCTTCATTTCTTTCTAAAATCAGTTGTTCTACTTGTTCATCTGCTATATTTTCTTTAAATTCAATACCAAAAATAGCCATAATTTCCGTAAAATGTTCTAGTGCAAAATCTAACATCTCATAAGACACAACAGATTGCTCAGCATAACGATTCATCCATTTTGCCATTTCGTAAATGACTGTCATTCCATTGGCCGCGTTAAAATCATCGTCCATTTCTTGAATAAACTGATCAATAAATTGGTTAAATTCCTTTTTGTTATCTATATCATCAGCTAAACTACTTTTAGCGTCATTGAATCGAAAAACAACATTTTCGTAAGTATTTTTTAAGCGCTGTAAATTATTACTTGCTTCTGCTAAGGTTTTTTGACTGTAACGAATCGGTCGGCGATATTGCGTGGTAGACAGGAAAAAACGGATAACTTGCGGATCTATTTGTTCTAAAATATCATGTACAGTTACGAAATTTCCCAACGATTTACTCATTTTTTCATCATCTTCACCGATGGTTACATAACCATTATGCATCCAATAATTAGCAAATGTTTTCCCAGTTTTAGCCTGGCTTTGTGCAATTTCATTTTCATGATGAGGAAATTCTAAATCTTGACCACCCCCATGAATATCAATTGTATCGCCTAGTAATTGGGTTGCCATAACAGAGCATTCAATATGCCAGCCAGGACGACCGTCTCCCCAAGGAGATTCCCAGGAAATTTCACCTTTTTTTGCGTTTTTCCATAAAGCAAAATCTAAAGGGTCTTCTTTTAATTGCTGCTCTATGCCGGTACGTTTACTGGCACCCACTTCTAGTTCATCAATGGACTGATCACTTAAACGTCCATAATCAGGGAACTTCCGTGTTCGATAATAAACATCACCGTCTACTACATAAGCATAGTCTTTGTCTATTAAAACTTGAATAAAATCGATGATATCTTGCATATAATCTACCACTTTTGGATGGTGATCAGCTGGTTTTACGTTTAATTTTGCTGTATCTTCTTTAAAAGCCTTGATAAACCGCTCAGCCACTTCAGGTGTCGTTATTTCTAACTCTTTAGCTGCTCGAATAATTTTGTCATCAACGTCGGTAAAGTTTGAAACATACTCTACTTCATAACCTCGAAATTCCAGATAGCGTCGGATAGTATCAAAAGAAACAGTGCTTCTTCCATTACCAATATGTATATAATTGTAAACCGTAGGACCGCAAACATACATCTTAATTTTTCCAGGGGTAATCGGTTGAAACATTTCTTTTTTTCTTGTCAAAGTATTGTATATTTTGATCATTAAAATACTCCTTTCTTTGCTAATAAATTGTTAAAAATAAGCGCCTTTCAAGTAGGCTTTAACCTAACCGAAAGACGCTTACACGTGGTTCCACTTTCATTGATGATGACTTCCTCATTAAAAGCGTAACGAGCTTTACCCGTCTTTGGTTTTGCCAAAGCCACTTGCAGGTGCATTTCTTAATCTTTTTTTGTCTACTTCTCAGCAAAAAGGCAGACTCTCTGTGCAAAAAAAGATTAATACTTCGTCTGTTCATTGTGTTTATAATACTTCATTCAAATGAGCTAATGCTTTTTCTTTTCCTAATAATTCAACCGTATCTGGCAATTCTGGACCATGCATTGCTCCAGAAACTGCAATTCGAATTGGCATATATAAGTTTTTGCCTTTTGACCCTGTTTCTTTTTGAACTGTTTTAATTGCTTTTTTTACAGTTGGAGCATCTACAACGTCCATCTCTTCCAACTGCGCTTTAAATGCGTTAAGAACTGCCGGTACATTTTCACCTGTCAATATTTCTTTAGCTGCATCATCTAAAACAGGATGTTCATCAAAGAATAAATATGTTAAATCAACAATTTGAGCTGCATAGCTCATTTGGGGCTGGTATAAATTGACTAGTTTCTTTATCCATTCCATACGCTTGGCACTAGGTTCTTTTTCTATACGTCCATCTGCTTGTAAATAAGGCAGGCACATATCCGTTAATGTATCTATATCTAGTTGTTTAATATAGTAATTTCCAATCCACTCTAACTTTTTAGCATCAAATGAAGCAGGAGATTTACTCAAACGACTTGATTCAAACATATCAATAATTTCTTGTTTAGAAAAAATCTCTTCTTCGCCTTTAGGAGACCAGCCAAGTAAAGCGATGAAGTTTAGCATCGCTTCAGGCAGATAACCTAACTGACGGTATTGCTCAATAAATTGTAGAATCGATTCATCCCGTTTGCTAAGCTTTTTGCCTGTATCTGCATTGATAATAAGAGTCATATGACCAAATTGTGGTGGTGTCCAGCCAAATGCTTCGTAAATCATCATTTGTTTTGGCGTATTCGCAATGTGATCATCACCGCGTAAAACATGAGTAATTTCCATCATATGGTCATCTACAACGACAGCAAAATTGTAAGTAGGCATCCCATCTTTTTTTTGAATAATAAAGTCACCACCGACATTATCTGCTTCAAAGGCAATTTCACCTTTGACCATATCATTAAAGCGATACTCTGTATTTTTTGGTACTCGAAAGCGTACGACCGGAACAATTCCTTGTGCTTCTTTTTCTGCTTGTTCTTCTGCTGATAAATGAGCACACTTGCCATTATAATGAGGAACTTCTCCTCTGGCTTTCTGCGCTTCTTTTTCTGCTTCTAGTTCTTCTTGTGTACAATAACATTTATAGGCCCGATTACTAGCCAATAATTGTTCAATCAATGGTAGATAGATATCTTTTCGTTCTGATTGTCGATAAGGACCATAAGCGCCTGGTTTTTCTGGCGCTTCATCCCAATCCACGCCTAACCATGCAAGGTTGTCCAATTGGCTTTTCTCTCCGTCTTCAATGTTACGCTTTTGGTCTGTATCTTCAATTCGAATGATGAAGTCACCATCCATGTGACGTGCATATAAATAATTAAATAAAGCCGTCCGAGCATTACCAATGTGTAAATGTCCTGTTGGACTTGGAGCGTAGCGTACACGTACTTTTGTCATTTTCATCTTCCTCTTCTTTTAAAACTTAGTCATTGATTGTTTAATATAAGAACAACTATTCAGCTAAAATTGTACATTTAAATGGCGGATTAGTAAAGCCTGATGGCTACCTAATCCGCAATTAACGAGTAATTGATTTGATTTTCTTACGTCTGACTATCGATGCCTCGCCCAGCATGGGCTGGCTTAGCAAAAATCATACGACCAGCAGCAGTTTGTAAAGCACTCGTTACAACAACGCTTAAACGCTCATTCATATAATGAAGTCCTTCTTCTACAACTACCATCGTTCCATCATCTAAGTAAGCAACTCCTTGCTGGCGCTCTGTTCCGGCTTTTATGATCATAACTTCCATCGTTTCACCCGGGATGACCACTGGTTTTACTGCATTTGCTAATTGATTAATATTTAATATAGGTACATTTTGAAATTCAGCTACCTTATTTAAATTATAGTCATTAGTCACAACAATTCCATCTAGCAGCTTAGCAAGTTTTAATAGTTTACTATCCACTTCCGAAATATCTTCAAAATCGCCATCATACATTTCAACAGAAATACCCTCTTCTTTTTGTAAAGAATTTAAGATATCTAATCCTCGTCTTCCACGTACTCGTTTCAAGCTATCCCCAGAATCAGCAATGTATTGTAATTCATACAACACAAAATTAGGAATCAGAAGTGTTCCTTCAATAAAACCAGTTTGAGCAATATCATAAATCCGACCATCGATAATGACACTTGTATCCAATATTTTATATTTATGAAAATTATCTTCAACTTTACGTTCAAGCAATTGCTGTGTTTGCTGTTCGTTTTTCTTTGTCTTAGATACAAAAAGTTTTTTCCATTCCTCAATCCTTGTCACACTTATTTGAAAACCAAAATATGCAAATAAAATCATTAATACAAATGGAATAATGCTATTAACAAATGGAACCTCCCAATTGTAAAATGGAACGGAAACAATTACACCGATAATCAAGCCCACAATTGTTCCCAAAGCGCCAAACAATAGGTAAGTTAAGCTAAATCCACTTAACCATTTTTCAACTTTTTTTATCCCAGTAGAAATCATATTAACAACCAATAGTGAAAATAAATAAAAAATAAGTGCGCCAATCAGACTATTGGTAATGTTATTATTTAACCAAGTATTTTGCTGCTGTCCAATCGTTTCCCAGGCTAAGGGTAACAAGGAGATACCTAGACTCGCGCCAGCAAAAACCATTAAAACAGTAATGACTCGTTTTTGCATATGCACACCCCCATTTGTCTATTTTTATCGAAATACACGTTTTAATGCTTCATCGAGTGTTGCTACACCAACGACTTCGATGTCAGCCGGCGCCTTCCAACCGCTTAAATTATTTTTTGGTACATATACTTTTTCAAATCCTAATTTTTGGACTTCTTTTACACGTTGCTCAATCGCACTAACGCGTCGAATCTCACCAGTTAGTCCGATCTCGCCGATAAAACATTCTGTCGGTTTAGTCCCTTTTTCTTTATAGCTTGAAGCAATACTAATCGCTGTAGCAAGATCAATCGCTGGTTCGTCTAATTTTACACCACCAGCTGCTTTTAAATAAGCATCCTGATTTTGTAAAAGCAAGCCAGCACGTTTTTCTAATACTGCCATGATTAAAGAAACTCGGTTAAAATCAAGGCCTGTAGTCGTCCGCTTAGCATTACCAAACATCGTTGGAGTAACTAATGCTTGTATCTCAACTAAAATAGGACGAGTCCCTTCCATTGCTACTACAATTGCAGAACCACTAGTCCCTTCCAAACGTTCTTCTAAAAAGACCTGTGAAGGATTGACCACCTCTTTTAGCCCTTGCTCATACATTTCAAAAATACCAATTTCATTGGTTGAACCAAAGCGGTTTTTTACAGCTCGCAAAATACGAAAACTTTGATGCTTATCTCCTTCAAAGTACAATACTGTATCCACCATATGCTCAAGCATACGAGGTCCAGCAATAGAACCTTCTTTTGTAACATGTCCCACTACAAAAATAGCGATTCCGTTCGATTTAGCGATTTTTAATAGCTCAGCTGTTGTTTCCCGAACTTGGCTAACACTGCCTGCAACGCTTGAAATGTCGGGTTGAGTCATTGTTTGTATAGAATCAATAATCACATAATCAGGTTGCAATTTTTCAATTGTATCGCGGATATCTTGCATATCTGTTTCGGCAAACAAATAAAAGTCGTTTTCTGCACCGCCTAAACGTTGAGCACGCAATTTTATTTGTTCTGCACTTTCTTCCCCTGAAACATAAAGTACTTTACCACCTGTTGCCGCTAGTTGTTGCGACACTTGTAAAAGCAAGGTAGACTTCCCAATTCCAGGATCACCGCCTAATAAGACCATCGAGCCTGGTACAACTCCGCCTCCTAATACACGATTTAATTCATTTAAAGTTGTTTTTACTCGTGGCTCTTTTTTAGGGACAACATCTTTTAAAAGAGTGGGCTGCATTTTTTCTCCAGTCAATGTGGAACGACTTTTACGATCAGTAGTATCTTGAATTTTTTCTTCTACCATTGAGTTCCAACTGCCACAGTTAGGGCATTTACCTAGATACCTAGGTGAAATATAGCCACAATTCTGACATTCAAATTGTGTTTTTGCCTTTTTTGCCATAATTTCCCTCACTTTAATTCTCTTGATCAGACGAGCCTAAGCCTCCTGTGCGATCATGAATCGTTTGATCTTCATCTGCCTTTAAAAAAGGTAAGAAAATCCCTTGTCCGATACGTTCACCCTTTTTTATAACTACATCTTTTAGACCAAAATTAGAAAACTGGAACATAATATGTCCTTCATTTTCTGTGTTATTATAATAATCACTGTCTATAACGCCTACGCCATTTGATACAAGCAAAAAGCGTTTTAACGGATTGCTTGAACGATTAGCTAATTGTAAAAATTCATCGTCCATCATATACGCCTTAATTCCAGTAGGTACCAAAACAGGTTTTATCTTTTTTTCTGTTGTAGCATTATCATTTATTTTTCTTGTTAAAAACTGCTTCCATATACTCGGAATAACAACCTCTTCTGCAGCTTCAAAGTCATAACCAGCCGAGTGATGAGTCGCTCGCTGTGGTAAATGAATTTCTTTTTCTCTATAGTCTGTAATAATTTCAAATCCTCTTTTTTTCATAACAACCCTCCGTAAAGACTACGCCTATTTTACCATATCTTAGCTAAAAAACTGAGT
The DNA here is from genome assembly GCF_001544195.1 of Tetragenococcus solitarius NBRC 100494. Classification (GTDB taxonomy): domain Bacteria; phylum Bacillota; class Bacilli; order Lactobacillales; family Enterococcaceae; genus Tetragenococcus; species Tetragenococcus solitarius. The sequence goes on along the minus strand of NZ_BCPY01000010.1, from coordinate 54,587 downwards.
ATCTTTCTGTTTTCTAAAAATTTCTCAAGAATTTGTTGAAAAAAATAGTTTTTTTCATAGAACTAGTTTATTTTTGCATCTTTTTAACGAACGCGTTACGATAAAATTAAATAAGGAAAGAGGGGATTATTGATGACAAAAAGCATCCTAGATGAAACGACCACACTAAACAATGGCGTTAAAATGCCCTACTTTGGATTAGGTGTATGGCAAACTGATAATCATACCGCACAAAACTCTGTTACTGAAGCCATCAAAAATGGTTATCGTCTGATCGATACGGCTAAAGAATATGGAAATCAAGCAGGTGTTGGCAAAGGAATTCGTGAGAGCTTAAAAGAAACTGGCGGCAACCGAAAAGATTTGTTTATCACTACAAAAGTATTTAATGGAGACGCTGGCTATGATTCCACATTAAATGCTTTTTATGATACATTACACGAATTACAGTTAACTTATATTGATTTATACCTAATTCACTGGCCAGTGGATGGTCGTTACATTGATACTTGGCATGCCTTAGAAAAACTATACAAAGATGGTTTAATACGTGCCATTGGTATTTCTAACTTTGATAATGAACGGCTACAAAACCTATTAGACCATGCCACTGTTACTCCAGCAGTTAACCAAATGGAATACAATCCATTAAACCAAGAAAAAGAAATTCATGAAATGGCAAAAATGACCGGTATTCAACTAGAAGCTTGGTCTCCATTAGGTGGGGGCGAAGCATTGAATGATCCAACGATCAATCAATTAGCAGAAAAATACCATAAAACGGCTGCACAAATTATCTTGCGTTGGAATTATCAACAAGATGTAGTAACCATTCCGAAATCAACACACACAAATCGTATAATTGAAAATAGTCAAATTGCTGATTTCGAGCTATCTGAGGAAGATGTTCAAAAAATTCAAGCGATGGATAAAAAGAAACATACCATTTGGTACGACGAGTTTGATTGGCATAACGCAATTAAACCCGAAACTGTACAAGAGTGGGACGATACTGAACAATATAAAAAATAAACAAGAGCGGTTGTCTGTTTTACATGTAGACAACCGCTCTTGTTTATTCTTCAGTGGGTTTCACCGACACGTTTTTTTGATAACTTTTTTGTCTTATACAAAATTTATACCAAGTATAGACAAAAATCCCCAAAATAATAAAACCACCATAACCAACAGCAGGGTAGACAAATCCAATAACATTGGTAAAGCCACCAAAGCTTAGCGTAAATGCTGCTACTGTGGTTACTAATAATACATAACGAAATTTCTTCTTATTTGGTGTAATAAAGCTAGTTGAAAAAGAATATAAAACGCTCATTGCTGTATTCCAAATTTCAAAGAAAATCAAAATTGACATAATAAATCCAACCCATGGCTGGATTAAACGAGCCATTTGTAGCATTGGTAAGTCAAAACTAGCTACTTGCGTAGAAGTTGCAAATAACGTTAAATTAATCAAAACAATAAGAAAGCCAACGACAGTACCCCCAATTAAACCACCATGCCGTGCAACCTTTTTATCCTTTTCTACGCCTCCTAAAAGAAAGGCTGTTGCAACACCAGTAGTTAGGTTTACTGAAGCATAGTTTAATACACTGATCCACCAATTAGGCAGTGGCGAGGATAATTCTAATGCGTCTGCATTCATAGCAACAATATCCCAATCTGCCGTAGAAAGTGAGCGAAAACTGATAATAATAACTAAAATAATTAAAAAAGGAGCAATCGCTCCGATTGCGTTAACAACTTTTTCTGTATCCATCATGCCTACTAGAAAAACAAGCGTCACACAAATTAAATTTCCTAACCAAACAGGCCAACCAAATTGTTGGTTCAAATTACTACCTGCGCCAGCTACCATTACTACACCTATCCCAAATAATGTTAATAATAAGAAAATGTCAATGACACGACTGGTAATCGGCGAAACAACATGTTTTAACACATCGCGATGAGAATAAGCTTTGAAAAAATGGCCCATATCAACAATAACAAAACCAAAGAATCCGAAAATAAAAATAGAAGCTATCGTTCCAACAATTCCCCAGATACCAAAACTAGTAAAATACTGCAGCATCTCTTGTCCAGAAGCAAATCCAGCCCCAATAATAATACCTACAAAAGCCATCGCGATTTTAAACTGTCTCATAAGCTAACAACCTTTCTAATTACTAAATTAACGAAATTACCAACCTTGTCCGGATACATCATAATCATCTAATTTGCCTTCAGCTAACTCCTTTATCGTTTCTTCAATTAAATCTAAGGCTTTTGTTAATTCCTGATCTGTGATAACTAAAGGAGGTTGAAAGCGCAAAACACTCTCCCCAATTGCAATCAAAACAGCCCCTCTTTCAAATAAACGATTGCAAAGCTTTAAAGCTGCTTGTTCATCTTTTGTTTTACTTTTTTTATCGGTCACAATATCAATCCCTATAGATAATCCTAAACCACGGACATCCCCAATAAATGAATAATCCTCTTGCCATTTTTTCATCCGTCTTTGTGCAATTTCGCCCTTACGGGTACTTTCTTGAAGAAGATTATCTTCTTCAATCATGTTTAAAGTGGCTAAAGAAGCAGCACAACAAACCGGATTTGCTCCCGTTGTAAATAAATGAGCGGGTGCTTCTAAGCTGTCCATAATCTCTTTACGTCCTACAATGGCAGATAACGGCATGCCGCCAGCTAGTGATTTACCGTAAGCAACTAAATCAGCTTCAATATTAAAGTGTTCAGTTGAACACCAAGTGCCTGTTCGTCCCAATCCTTGCTGCACATCATCGACAGCAAATAAAATGCCATGTTCATGACAAAGTTCATACAAAGCCTCGAAGTATCCAGGTACGGGCTCTAACAATCCGCCATCTCCTTGCAATGTTTCAATAACAACACAAGCAATCTCTTCTGGCGGTAAATAAGTCTCCATCATTTGTTTAAACGGTGCTAAATATTCTTCAATCGAATTAGATTCCACTTGGCCGTACATTCCCCGATAGTTATCAGGAAATGGAATATGCTCAATATTAGGTACGATTGGACCGATTTTAGCGCGCATCTTGGTATTAATTGCTGACATTGAGATAGCACCATAAGTGGACCCATGATAAGCATTTTGAAAAGTAACGATATTCGGTCGTCCTGTGTAAGCTCGTGCATATTTCATTATTCCATCACATGCATCAGATCCAGTTAAGCCAAAGGTAGCTTTTTTATCAAAATTTCCTGGAGTGATTTCGCATAATTTTTCTGCTAGATGAATAGCCGGTTCATGATACATATATGCTGGAGTATAATGAATCATTTTATCCGCTTGTACTTTAATCGCATCTGTAATCTTTTTAGGTGAGTGGCCCACATTAATTGCACTAGCACTAGATAATAGATCTATGTATTCCTTCTCATCAAAATCTACTAGCGTTGCCCCATAAGCATGCTCAATTAATAGCGGATAATAAGAGATTCTCCCGGCCTTAGCAAAATATCGCTCGTCTTTTTGCATTAATTCTTCATATGTTGTCATACAATAAACCTCCTACTTCATATAAGTATGATAATTCTGACTTTTCCAAATTTTTTCGTAGATAATCAAGTTGAATAAAAGAACACTTTGTTTAATATTTAACAAATTAACACCATGGAGACCTTATGTCAATCGTTTTTTGAATCTTTCGAATATTCAATAAAACATGTTTGATTCTAAACTTTCTCTAATAATTTTTGCATAATAAATGACGAAACCTGCAAATGTTAGTACAATAGGTAGTAATAAGGAAAAAGATGGAGAATGTTATGTGTAAAACAATTAAAGATGCAAAACGTATTGTAATAAAGGTCGGCACTACTACTTTGATTTATCCAAATGGAAATATTAATTTATCAAGCATTGACGAATTAGCTTTTGTCTTAACCGATTTGCAAAATCGTGGCAAAGAAGTCATTTTGGTTTCCTCTGGAGCGATTGGCGTGGGGTTAAACCAGTTACAGTTAACCCAGCGGCCTGTTTCAATTCCAGAGCAACAAGCCGTAGCAGCGGTTGGGCAAGCAGAACTAATGGATATTTACAGCCAACGTTTTCAAGTGTACAGTCAACAGATAGCTCAGGTTCTTTTAACCAGAGACATTGTAGAATATCCAGAAAGCCGCAACAATGTGGTCAACACCTTAGAAGAGCTACTTGCTATGGGTATTATTCCTATTATTAATGAAAATGATACCGTAGCAGTGGATGAATTGGATCACTTAACAAAATTTGGCGATAATGATCGACTTTCGACTATCGTCAGTGAACTAATGCGAGCTGAATTATTAATTATGCTTTCTAACATTGATGGCTTTTATTCTGACAATCCGTTAAAAAATTCTCAGGCCAAGCTGCATCAACGTATCACAAAGATTGACGATGAGTTAATGGAACAGGCTGGAGCCAGCAATGATCGTTTTGGTACTGGCGGCATGGTAAGCAAACTCAAAGCGGCAAAACAAGTATTAGATGTAAATGGTAGTATGGTACTGGCAAATGGAAAACGGCCTAGAATTATTTTTGATATACTAAATGGTGCAAAGGTCGGCACCTTGTTTAAGGGGGAATCATCTTGACAGATTTACAATTATTAGGAGACCAAGCGAAACGAGCAGCGACTCAATTAGGGCTCTTAGATACAAAACAAAAAAATCAGCTTTTGTACTCTATGGCTGCAGCAATCCAGGATAATACGGAAGAAATTTTACAGGCCAACCAAAGTGACCTCGATCAAGCAGACGAAAATGGTATAAAAGAAGTAATGAAAGACCGCTTGCGTCTAACAAAAGAACGTGTTGAAGCAATGGCAGATGGTATACGCCAGGTGGCTCAGTTAAAGGATCCAATTGGTACAATCAAACATATGTGGAAAAATGAAGATGGTTTGACGATTGGACAAAAACAAGTCCCCATTGGTGTCATTGGTATTATTTATGAATCACGTCCTAATGTGACAACAGATGCAGCAAGTTTGTGCTTTAAATCAGGAAACGCAGTTATTTTACGGGGAGGTAAGGAAAGTTTCTACTCTAACCAATTATTAGTGGATATTTTACAAGAAGCTTTAGAAAAAAATCATTTTTCGAGGTATGCCATCCAGTTTGTTGATGATACTATGCATGAGACAGCTGATGAAATGATGCAGTTAACCGACTTTTTAGATGTTTTAATCCCACGTGGCGGTGCTGGTTTAATCAAACATGTCAAAGAAAACGCAAAAGTACCCGTCATTGAAACTGGTACAGGCAACAACCATATTTACGTTGATAAAGAGGCACAACTCGATATGGCAATTGAAATCATTGCCAACGCCAAAGCACAACGACCTTCTGTCTGCAATGCATGTGAGACACTTTTGATTCATAAAGAAGTTGCTGCTTTTTTCTTACCGGCAATAGAAGAAAAATTAATCGAACTGGACGTTGAACTACATGCGGATCAACGTGCTAGCGAGTATCTTCCTTCTGCAACCTTAGCTACAAAAGAAGATTGGGCTACTGAGTTTTTAGATTATATTTTAGCCGTAAAAGTAGTAGATTCTATTGATGAAGCCATCGCACATATCAACTATTATAATACAAAACATTCAGAAGCAATCGTAACTGATAATTACTTTGCTACACAAAAATTCTTAAATGAAGTCGATGCAGCTGCCGTTTATGTCAATGCCTCCACTCGTTTTACTGATGGTTTTGTTTTTGGATTTGGCGCTGAAATTGGCATTTCTACCCAGAAATTACACGCTAGAGGTCCTATGGGGTTAGAAGCATTAACCAGCACAAAATATATTATCTATGGGGATGGCCAAATTAGAAAGTGAGTTTCACGTGAAACAGGACTTACAGCTTTTCTAACTTATTCAATCACTAGCCCTAGCCCTCTTGCAATCGTGATCGCTTGCTCTTGGTTGACTTTAAGGCCCTTGAGAAGTTCTTGTGATAAAGCGATGTTTTCAAAAGAATTGGTTGATAAATCAAGACCAGCCAAGTTAGTAAAAAACCAGCTTGAGCGAGTTAATTGATTGTTTTGTATAGTTAAATTTTTCCATTTCACTTCGTTAAATTCTGCTTCATTTAGCGCACAATGGTTAAAGCTAACCGTGTTAAGCTTTGTATAACTAAATGAAGCAAAATTAATGAGACAATCGTCAAATACACAATCACGCAAATAGCTTTCAGCGAAATTGGTTCCGACTAATTTACATTGTCGAAAAATAACCTGGTGAAAACTAGCACCTAACCAGCTTAAATTAGAAAAATCACAGTGGTCGAAAATAACATTGCTACACTCAAAACGTTCTAATTGAGTATTTTGCATAATAAAATGTTTTAATTCAGATTCTCTCAGAACAATATTTTTGGCTGATACGTAACTCTGATCTTTATTTTCGACTTTTATTCCAGAAACAATGACTTCATCTTCAAGGAAAAATTCTCCTGTTGTCAAAGCAGGAAGTTTGGGCGATAAGGGTACTTTTGGGGTTGTTTTGGACATATAATATTCCTCTTTTCTAAACTATTTCTTTTATTTTAACAGAACTTACTGTTTAAGTCGGATGCGTAGTGGGAAAAAATTTGCTATTCTTAATAATGAAAAATAGGAGGGACATTTTATGAAAAATCGCTCAAACTTATCCAATATTTTAATTATTTTTGTAGGACTGATTTTAGCAAGTATGCTACTAAAAATTCTCTTAACCTTAACAACCGGCGTTTTATATCTTATTTTTAAATTTGGCATTCCTTTATTAATTATCGGTGGTATCATTTACTGGTTAACTAATAGAGATTCAAATAGATATAAAAGACGTAGAAGATGATAGGGCTGTGACATAAGTCTTTAACAAAAAGCCGAACGGACAAACTATTTGTCCGTTCGGCTTTTTAATCTGTAGTTCATTTCCCTTACTCATTTGTAATATTAAAAAGAAGGTTTAAGTCCTTAAGACAATGGTAAAAATGAGTACAACTAGACTGTAAACTTGAAAGACTTAAAAATCCTCGCTATAATGATCAGAGGTCTGTAAAAGACCAATACCGAAAAAGCGAGGAAATTTATTGATTACTGTAAATAATGTAAGTTTGCATTTTTCTGGACGCAAACTTTTTGATGATGTTAATTTAAAATTTACACCTGAAAACTGCTACGGCTTAATCGGTGCTAACGGGGCTGGTAAGTCCACCTTCTTAAAGATTCTTTCAGGAGAAATCGAACCATCCACAGGTACAGTTAGCATGGGGCCTGATGAACGAATGGCTGTATTAAAACAAAACCACTTTGATTACGAACAGTTTCCAGTGATCGAAACTGTTATTATGGGGCATAAACGTTTATATGATGTAATGAAAGAAAAAGATGCACTATATACGAAAGAAGACTTCACAGACGAAGATGGTATACGAGCCGCAGAATTAGAAACAGAGTTTGCCGAATTAAATGGTTGGGAAGCTGAATCAGAAGCGGCTGTGCTTTTACAAGGTTTAAACATCCCTGATATAATGCACCAAGTTCAGATGAGTGAATTGACTGAAGGACAAAAAGTAAAAGTACTGCTAGCCCAAGCATTATTTGGTAAACCGGATGTTTTGCTGCTGGATGAGCCAACAAATGGTTTAGATATTCCTTCTATCAACTGGTTAGAAGAGTTTTTGATTAATTTTGAAAACACCGTTATTGTAGTATCTCATGACCGTCACTTTTTAAATAAAGTATGTACACATATGGCAGATTTAGATTATAAAAAAATTCAATTATATATTGGAAACTATGATTTTTGGTTAGAATCTAGTCAATTAGCCACAAAACTACAACAACAAGCCAATGCCAAAAAAGAAGAACAAATTAAAGAACTTCAAGAATTTATTGCTCGTTTTAGTGCCAACGCTTCAAAATCAAAACAAGCAACTTCCCGTAAGAAAATGTTGGATAAAATTACTTTAGATGACATCCAGCCTTCTTCTCGCCGTTATCCTTTTATTAGTTTTAAACCAGAACGTGAAATCGGCAATGATTTATTACAAGTAGAAAATGTTAGTGTTACAATCGATGATAAGAAAATTTTGGATAATATTTCTTTTACGCTAAATAAAAATGATAAAGTTGTTTTTATAGCAAAAGATGACATTGCAACTACAACTTTGTTAAACGTTATTACTGGCCAAATTAAACCTGATACAGGTACAGTACGTTGGGGCGTAACTACTAGCCAGGCTTACATGCCTAAAGACGCTAGTAACGAATTTGACAGCCAATTAACGATTTTAGAGTGGTTGCGTCAATACGCATCCAAAGAGGAAGACGATAACACCTTTTTAAGAAGTTTTTTAGGCAGAATGTTATTTTCTGGTGAAGAAGTGAATAAGAAAGTGAATGTCCTTTCTGGTGGTGAAAAAGTTCGTTGTCTATTATCTAAACTTATGTTGACTAAAGCGAATGTGTTGCTTTTAGATGACCCGACCAACCATTTAGACCTGGAATCAATTACAGCTCTAAATAATGGACTAATGGACTTTTCAGGAGCACTTCTTTTTACTTCTCATGACCATGAATTTATACAAACTTTAGCTAATCGCGTAATTGTCGTTTCTAACCAAGGCGTTGTAGACCGTATGGATACGACTTATGACGAATTCTTAGAAAATGAAGCCGTACAAGAACGCATTACTCAACTATATACTTAAATAAAAAAGCAAGGGCATGTCAAAAATGTCCTTGTTTTTTTATCTACTTCCCATTGAAAACACCGCAATACATCCATAGCCTGTATGACTAGAAATTGTAGGTCCTAAAGGATAATACGTTACCGGTGTTTTAGGAAAAAGTTGTTTTAATTGTTGAATAACTTTATCCAGTGCCTTTTCATCACCACTATAAGCTACATAAAAATGATTAACGAGCGACAAATCTACCCCAGTGACGGTTTCATCTACCATCCTCTGTAAGGCCTTTTTTCGTCCATGTACTTTGTCAACATTTTGTAGTTGTCCATTCTCATCTACGTTAAGAATAGGTTTTATATTTAATAATCCGCCAATAGCTGCTTGAGTTTTAGATACTCGACCACCGTGTACCAAGTGCTTTAAATCATCAACAGTAAACCAAGAACGCAAATGCATTTTATTTTTTTCTAACCATTGTACTGTTTCTTCTAACGTTTTGCCTGCTTTTTGTAACCGAACTGCTTCCATCACCAGCATGCCCTGACCTAAGCTAGCTGTTTTTGTATCGAGGCTGGTCGCTACGAAATTAGGATATTTTTCCTTTATCAACTTAATTGCATTAAGAGAACTTTCATAAGACCCACTTAGACCCGAAGAAAAGCTGATATATAAAACAGGGATAGAATTTTTTGCATAAGGTTCTAAAAATTCTATATATCTTCCCACATTGATTTGTGAGGTATTTGGATGCTTGTTTTCTTTTAACTGGGCCAAAAACCAGTTATCATCAAAAGTTTTACCAAGATCGTCAGTATATTCTTTCCCTTCTAATTCAATAAACATAGGAATATAGGTCACTTTGTATTTGTCTAATAAATTTGCAGGTAAATCACAGCAAGCATCTGTTATAATCTGAAACATATTCTCGCTCCTTTAAAGTCGACTTTTATTCATTATACCTTACCTTTCCGAATAAATTAAACTTTTTACGTTCATTAAAAAAACACCAGATAAAATTCTGGTGTTTTTTTAGTGAGAACAACATTACTGTCTCCGATGAATTAAAGGGCGTAAAAATCCCTTTAACTATCTTTCTGATAATGCCGTTTATTTATGTGTCAAAATTAGCCTTTTTTTGCATCCTTGCGTCCTATTAACAGTCCGCACACCTGAAAAACGTTATTCAAAAATCCCTCATTCAAGATTTAATCTAATTTCTACTTAACTTTTCGCAGTATTTAAAACTAGAATTTAGTTTTTTAATTTTGTGACCAAACGCTTTCTAAAATATTTGTTTGATTGCGATCAGGTCCTACTGAAAAAGTAGAAATTCTTACACCGACAAGTTCTGAGATCCGACGAAGATAATTTCGAGCATTTTCTGGCAATTCTTCTAAAGTTTTACAATTTGTGACATCTTCTTGCCAACCTGGTAGTTCTTCATAAACTGGCTTACAACGGTTCAGTTCTTTTAAACTAGCAGGATAATGATAGATTAATTTTCCATCAAGTTCATAGGCAGTACAAATTTTTACCGTATCCAATCCGCTTAATACGTCGATACAGTTTAGTGATAGGTTCGTAATACCTGAAACTCGGCGCGAATGACGCATAACCACTGAGTCAAACCAACCAACACGGCGTGGACGTCCTGTTGTCGTCCCGTATTCATGACCTACTTCTCTAATTTGATCGCCTACTTCGTCAAATAACTCTGTAGGAAATGGGCCATCACCAACACGAGAAGTATAAGCTTTACATACGCCGACAACTTTATCAATCTTAGAAGGGCCAACGCCACTACCAATAGTTACGCCTCCAGCAACTGGATTGGATGAAGTGACAAAAGGATATGTTCCTTGGTCAATATCCAACATTACGCCTTGAGCTCCTTCAAATAAGACACGTCTTCCTCGATCCAAAGCATCATTTAAAATGACAGAAGTATCTGTTACATATTGTTTAAATTGTTGACCATATTCATAAAATTCTTCAAAAATATCTTCAAAAGCAATGGTTTTTTCACCATACATTTTTTCAAATTGTCTATTTTTATCTGCTAGATTAGCTTTTAAACGCTCACTAAAGATATCCTTGTCCAGTAAATCAGCAATACGGATGCCTACGCGAGCTGCTTTATCCATATAAGCCGGCCCAATTCCTTTAATCGTCGTCCCGATTTTATCAGCACCTTTAGCATCTTCTTGTAGTTGGTCTAATTGAATATGATAGGGTAAAATAACATGAGCACGATCAGAAATCCGTAGATTTTCTGTTGAGACACCGTGTTCTTTTAGATAATTTAATTCTTCTACAAGAGATTTAGGATTAACGACTACGCCGTTGCCGATAACGCTTGTTTTTTCCTTATAAAAAATACCAGAAGGAATTAAATGTAACTTATAAGTTACGTTATCAAATTTAATCGTATGACCGGCATTATCACCACCTTGATAACGCGCAATAACTTCTGCATCTTCACTTAGAAAATCAGTAATTTTTCCCTTTCCTTCATCGCCCCATTGAGTTCCTACAACTACCACTGATGACATATGGATACCTCTTTCTTTTTGGTCTATTGAAATGAACAAAAAAGTAAGTTGTAACAAATAAACTTCGTTATTACTGTTTCTTACTCCCGCATTATTGTATCAACTTATTCCTTTTATTACAATGAAAAATCGAATATTTTTCTTTCAACAAAATTAGTGTTAGTTAATTCCCGAACATTAAAAAATAAATTAAATTAAATTGCCACAAAGGACGAAAAATAGCCCTTAATAAAAATCATAATTTTTATACAATTTTTCAAGTACCTTTTTTTCTTGCGTTAATTTCTTACCAACATTCGTTTGTGATACAGTTGTACGTTTTTCGACTCTTTCTACCAAACGTTTGGTAGATAAAATATCATTTTGACGTTCTACCGAGGCTTTTACTGAAGAAAATGGTTGGTGAGCGACTAATTGTAAACCATAGCTGTTTGACAATAGAGTGTATCCAGCTAAGCCAGTTTCTTTTTGATAACTTTTAGCAAAACCTCCGTCAATGACCAACATCCGACCATTCGCTTTAATAGGGCTTTCGCCCTTACTTGCTTTTACTGGTGTATGACCGTTAATAATATGTCCAGTAATGGGCAAACCAAAATCACTCAAAATTTCTTGACAGATTTCTTCCTGATTTCTTAAAAAATAGTAAGCATTTTTTTCTTCATGGTGCGTTTGTTTATCTGCTATATAATATCGTTCAAAGGTGGCCATCACTTTTTTACCAAATAACGAAGAACATTCTCCTGTCCACAAATACCATAGTAAATCAGTTAAAAAATCATTCGAAATATCAGGATGAGCATAACTATAGCGAATTTGCTCTTCAAAAAAGTCTAGTAATTTCTGACCAGAATAATGTTTCTGACCAATACGCAGTGATTTAAAATCCCCATTTTGATGAAGCGGGATACAACCATGAAGTAATAAGTTTCCGTTGTAACATAAATACATACTTCCTTTTTCCATCAAGAAATCCATATGCCGCTTTAATGGTTCAGAACTTTGAAAAGAATGTAGTAAACTTTTTATTAATTGTTGTTCCTCTTTAGTTAAAGAACAAGGGTTTGTAGGATCAATAGTAGGTGCTGTAAAATTAACAAGCGGATATACTTTATCACCAAGTTGAATTGTTTTTTTCGCATAATCAATAAAATCTAACATAGTACGCTCATCCATGAGGAATTCTGGCCGTCGTTTGATTAATTGGCCTTCTAATTTAAATTGTAAGATGGCAGTTGCTTGCTGGATTTTATTTAAATTATCTTTTTCAGCCGCAGTAAAACTATTCTCGTCTTCTAATTTAGGAGAAAATTTATCCAACACAGAATAATATTTTTGACTATATTCCACTAAAGGACGTAAGTTAACTCCATAACGATCTTCAATAATGGTTAAGTTTCCATATCTAGCACAAATACGTAAAACATTAATGAGAGCAAGAGGTGAACCTGCCATACTCGCTAGCCAGATAATATCGTGATTTCCCCATTGAATATCAACTGAATGATAATTAATTAAACGCTCCATAATTAAATCAGGTGCTGGGCCACGATCATAGATATCACCAACCACATGTAAATGATCAACGACAAAACGTTGAATAACATAACATAAAGCACTAATTAGAGCCGTAGCTTGGTTTAATTGAATCACATGATCAATAATTGCTTGAATATAGGCCTGTTTATCAGTTTCTTGTTGTTTTTCAGTTAATAGTTCTTCAATAATATAACTAAAACGCGCTGGTAATGCTTTATGGACTTTTGAACGAGTATATTTACGACTCGCATGATTTACAACAGTAATTAACAAACGAATGTTTTGCGCATACCAACTTTTTATTTCTTCTTTTGTTTTGTTTCCTTTTTCTAAATGAATCTTTTCTTCTGGGTAATAAATTAAGCTAGCCAGGTCATCAATATCTATATCTTTTTTATTAAAACATTCTGTTAATTTTTCTTTTACGCTACCTGAACCATTGCGTAGTACATGGTCAAATGCACCGTATTCTCCGTGTACATCACTAATAAAATGTTCAGTTCCCTTGGGCAAATGTAAAATCGCTTCTAAATTAATAAGTTCAGTTACTACACTTTCTTTACTATTAAAATTTTCTTTTAACAATCTATAATAATTTTCCTCTAGCATTTATATACGCCTCTCATAAAAATTGGTATTGTTGTATATAAATACAATACAAGCTTACAAAAATAGTTGCAAGCTTTTTTTAAAATAAAAAAACTTGCAACTATTTTTCATTCAGACAAATTGGTATAGGTGTAATTTTACTCAAAAGGCGTCCGCGGCGAAAGCGATGAAAATTTATTGTATTCTTTGATAAACAATAATTCTACTGTCCCTCGTGCACCATTCCGATTTTTTTCGATAATAACTTCAATCACATTGTCATTACCCGCTTCTTCTTCCTCTTCATCATTCTCACGTTGATAATAATCGTCACGATACAAAAAGGCAACAATATCCGCATCTTGTTCAATCGAACCAGATTCCCGTATATCACTTAAAACTGGACGTTTATCTTGCCTTTGTTCAACACTACGAGATAACTGTGAAAGAGCTACAACAGGTACATTTAATTCTTTTGCTAGTTTTTTCAATTGTCGAGAAATTTCTGATACCTCTTGTTGTCTACTCTCTCTTCCGGAACCTTCAATTAATTGCAAATAATCAATTAAAATAAGTCCTAAGTTTCCTTTTTCTTGTGCTAACTTACGGCAACGAGCACGGATTTCAGAAACTTTAATTCCTGGCGTATCATCTATATAAATACTTGCCTTAGATAAGCTTCCCATTGCCACAATCAAATTACGCCACTCTTCATCAGTTAATTGTCCAGTACGCAAATGACTCGCATCAATGGAGCCTTCTGCACAAAGCATCCGGCTAACTAGCGACTCGGCTCCCATTTCTAAACTAAAAATAGCTACCGTATTATCTGTTTTTGTGCCGACATTTTGTGCAATATTTAAAGCAAATGCTGTTTTCCCGACTGCTGGACGAGCTGCAATGATTAACAATTCATCTTTTTGTAAACCCGCTGTCATTTTATCTAAAGCTTGATAGCCAGTAGGTAAACCGGTAATTTCTTCATTATTTTGTGCCAATTGGTCAATGTTTTCAATTGTTTGATTCAACACGTCAGCAATGGATTGGAAGCCGTTGCTATTTCTCTTTTCAGAAACTTCTAAAATGCTTTTTTCAGCATCTTCAACAATTTCTTGAACATTTTCTTTCTGCTCAAAACCAGACGTTACAATTTTATTAGCTGTTTGAATTAACTGGCGTAGTGTTGCCTTATCATCCACAATTTTTGCATAATAAGAAACACTTGATGAAGTAGGCGAAACCTGACTTAACTCCGTTAAATAACTAATACCGCCTACATCTTCTAAAGAATTACTTTTTTCAATTTCAGCTTTTAAAGTGATTAAATCAATGGCTTCATTTCGCTCGTTTAACTGAAACATACACTGAAAAATAATTTGGTGGCTTCTGCGGTAAAAACTACTAGGTTCTAGTAGTTCCATTGCTTCTATAATCGCATCTGGATCAAGAAAAATTGCACCCAATACAGCTTGTTCTGCTTCTATATCTTGTGGTGGGATACGATCTTGCCAAACTTCATTCATAATTTTTCTCCTAAATACTTCGTTTTAACCCCTATTAACAATTTTTCTAAAAACATAAGACAGATCCGATCATTTCAGATCTGCCTTTTTTATTCTTCTACTACATGCACCTTAATCGTGGCTGTCACTTCTGGGTGTAACTTCACAGGAACGTTGGTAAATCCCATTGTACGAATGGGTTCTTTTAATTCAATCTTCCGCTTATCAACTTTGATATCAAATTGTTTTTTTAAACCTTGGACGATTTGCTTAGAAGGTACTGAACCAAACAATCGTCCATCTTCACCAGCTTTGGCTTTAATTTCTACTACTGTATTTTCATCTTCTAAATAACTTTTTAATTTTTGGGCTTCTTGTAAATTTTCCGCTTCTTCTTTTTCTTTTGCTTGTTTTTTTCCGCGCATTACAGCTATATTTTTTTGACTTGCTTCTTTAGCTAAATTATTTTTAAAAAGATAATTTTGGGCATACCCATTAGGTACGTCTTTAATATCTCCTGCTTTTCCTTTACCTTTTACATCTTGTAAGAAAATAACCTTCATCTTTGTCTTTCACTCCTTATCATCTAATTGTTTTAACTCGTTAATTAACATTTTCCGTACTTTTTCGAGCGACTTTCCTTTGATCTGCGTCGCAGCATTACTAAAATGCCCTCCGCCGCCAAGCTTTTCCATCACCCGTTGGACGTTTACACCACCAGAACTGCGAGCATTAATAGTAATTTCATCTTCAAGTTGGCTAGTGATAACAAAAGCTGCTTCAATGTCATTCATTGATAGTAATGTATCAGCTGCTTTTGAAGCTGTGACATTATCATAAGTTTCATTTTCAGAAGCTACTGCCACAACAATATTTTTAGTTACATATTCACTGCGAGAGACTAATTCGCTCATTTGCAAATAAGAATTTAAATCTGAGCTTAACAGATATCGCACCAATGAAAGATCGGCTCCATGATTTTTTAAATAACTGGCTACATGGAAAGTCTGAGCTGTCGTTCGAGTAAAAAAACTTTTTGTATCAACATAAATGCCTGACAATAATAAGCTAGCAATAAATTTTGATACTTTTTTTCTTTTATTCGATTGAAATTGGATGATTTCAGCTACTAATTCACTAGCAGAAGAAGCAGCCGGCTCAATGTAAGTTAATAACGGACGCTCAGGAAATTCTTCGCCACGACGATGATGATCAATGATCATTATTTTATCAAAGGCATCAAAGACTTCTTTTGAAATCGAAAGTGCAGGACGATTGTAATCGACCATAACTAAAACACTGTTCTCGTCAATATGTTCTAATGCTTGTTGCCCAGAAATAATTAATTTGGCTATTTCTGGATGTTTGCTTATTTCTTCTAAACAACGCTGGGTATCTTCAGTGACTTCTTCTTGTTCAATAATTACATAGCTTTCTTTTTGATTAAACTGAGCTAAAGCAGCCACACCAAACGCACTGCCAATTGCGTCCATGTCAGGATAACGATGTCCCATAATGAAAATCTTTTTATTTTCTGAAAAAATCTTTTTTAACGAAGCACTCATGGCTCGTGAGCGTGTACGCGTTCGACGAATCGTTCCTTCTGTTTGGCCACCAAAAAACTGGGGTTTTGCTTGTGAGTCGGCATCTTTTAACACAACTTGATCGCCGCCTCTTGCTAAAGCCATGTCTAGGTTGTTTTGAGCAACTTCGCCCACTTTTTCCATTGAACCATGGCCATAGGCAATTCCCATACTCATCGTCAGTATAAATTCACTATTGATGTTTGATTCTTTTAATCGTTGCAAAATATCAAACTGTTTTTCTTTGATTTGTTGTAATTCGTCCATGCTAGCAACAAAAAAATAACGATCCGTATTTACACGTTTATAAAAAATCCGATATTCGTTTGCCCAATCAGAAATCATTGTCGTAACCAAAGTATTTAGTAATGAAATATTCTTATCGTCCATTTTATCAATGATATCATCATAATTATCTAAAGAAATAATGCCGATTACAGTCATAGCCAAGGCCCCTTATAATCTAAATCCAACCAGTAAAATTGAATAACTACTTCAACTGTTCTAAAATTTTAACTGAACATATCCACTTATTTTTTATTTTATCATAAACAGTTTATTTATGCGATTTACAAAATAAAGCAGTTGATAAAAAAACCGAATGACAAAAATGTCATCCGGGTCATTTTTTAAGATTCTTCACTTACAAATGGAAGTAATCCCATAATACGTGCACGTTTAATAGCAATTGTCAATTTACGTTGATTTTTTGCTCCTGTACCTGTTACACGACGAGGTAAGATTTTACCACGCTCTGAGATAAATCTTTTTAATAATTCAACATCTTTATAGTCTACATGTTCAATGTGGTTTGCTGCAAGATAGTCTACTTTACGACGTCTACGTCCGCCTCTTCTTTGTTGAGCCATTCTATTTCCCTCCTATCAAATTTGTTAGAATGGTAAGTCATCATCTGAAATATCAATCGATGATCCGCCGAAAGGATCGGCATTATCACGATCAAAATTAGGTGTTTGAGATGTTTGTTTTTGATTGTAATTGTTCCCAAAGTTCGATTGATTATTACCGGAGTCATTTCCTTCAGAAGAACGACGTTGCTCGCTGACAGAACGAGGTTCTAACATTTGGAAATTATCTGCTACAACTTCAGTCACAAAAACACGTTGTCCTTGTTGGTTTTCGTAATTTCTTGTCTGAATTCTTCCAGTAGCGCCAATAAGTGCACCTTTGCGTCCTAAATTTGCCAGATTTTCTGCTGCTTTTCTCCAGATAACGCAGTTAATAAAATCTGCTTCTCTTTCACCATTTTGATTCGTAAAAGTACGATTTATGGCTAAAGTAAAAGTCGCAACTGCTACTCCATTGGATGTGTAACGTAAATCAGGGTCTTTTGTCAATCTTCCTACTAGTACAACGTTGTTAATCAAATTTACCATCTCCTCATCGTTGTCGTTTCGTGTGAAACGCGTTATTCTTCTTCTTTGACAATCATATGACGAATGATATCGTTGTTGATTCTTGCAAGACGGTTAAATTCGTTAACCGCGTCTGCAGTTGATGGAGAAGAAACGTTAACGATGTGATAGATTCCTTCACGGTAACCGTTCATTTCGTACGCAAAGCGACGTTTTTCCCAGTCTTTAGATTCAATGACTTCAGCTCCGTTATCAGTGATAACAGCGTCAAAACGTTCTACTAAAGCTGTTTTTGCTTCTTCATCAATGTCAGGACGAATGATGTACAAGATTTCATACTTCGTATTTTCCATTGATTTTTCACCTCCCTGTGGTCTTTGGCCCCTTTTTCCAGGAGCAGAGAGAGTTGTCCTTTAAGACTACTCACGAAGTGAAATTATACACTTATTTGTCTTGATACGCAAGATATTTCGCCTTGATTATTTAGAATTTGTTGTACATACTTAAATACGCAAAAAATCAACAAAAGTTTTTTGATTTTATACTTTTGTTGATTTTTTACAAATAAAACCAATATTTTAACCCTATCTGAAAAACAATTACTCTTTTATAGGCCCCTCAATTTTTTCCAACTCTTCATCATCCACTGTTGCCATAGTAACAACTCTTGAATGATCTTCCATTTTCATCAAACGAACACCCAATGTAGCTCGTCCTGTTTGAGAAATATCCTCAACATGGAAACGAATGATAACACCCTTGTCAGTGATCAACATAATATCTTCGTTGCCAGAAACAGTGGTTAATCCCGCTAGAGGACCATTTTTTTCGGTAATATTGGCTGTCTTAATTCCTTTACCGCCACGACCTTTGACTGGATATTGATCAACTGCGGTACGCTTGCCGTAACCTTTTTCAGTAATAACTAAGACTTCTTCGCCTTCTTTTATAACGGAAGCTCCGATCACATAATCTTCCGGTCTTAAACGAATCCCTCGAACACCGCTGGCTGTCCGTCCCATATCTCGCACAGCTGCTTCTTTAAAGGTGACAGAGTAACCATTATGAGTACCAATAACCATTACGTCATCGCCGCTAGTACTTAAAACATTAACTAGTTCATCTTGTTCTTTTAAACCGATAGCAATTAGACCATTGCTCCGAATATTTTTAAAGGCTTCTACCGAGGTACGTTTTACAATGCCATATTTTGTAGTAAAGAAAAGATACTTTCTCTCTTTAGCATCATTAGATAGAGCAATGACAGTTTGAATTCGTTCATTTGAATCAATTCCTAGGAAATTAATGACCGGAATTCCTTTTGCCGTACGACCATACTCTGGTACTTCATATCCTTTTGCTTTATAAACTTTCCCCGCATTAGTGAAAAATAATAAATTATCATGAGTAGAACAAGAGACTAAAGTGGTCACAAAATCCTGATCGTGAATTCCCATCCCTTGTACGCCGCGTCCACCACGATTTTGTGTACGGAATTCACTATTAGCAGCTCGTTTAATATAGCCATTGTTCGTTAAGGTAACTACGATTTCTTCTTCTTCAATTAAGTCTTCATCTTCTAAACTTAATACTTCTCCAACCAATAGTTCTGTCCGACGTTTATCACCAAAACGTTGTTCGATGTCATGTAATTCTGTTTGAATAATTTCAACGACGCGTTCTGGTCTAGCTAAAATATCTGCTAAATCTTCAATTTGCTTTAACAAATCTTGATATTCATTCTCAATCTTATCTCTTTCTAAACCAGTTAAACGACGTAACCGCATATCCAAAATTGCTTGGGCTTGACGGTCAGATAACTTAAATTGAGCCATCATCGTTTCTTTTGCTTGTGCGTCGGTTTCAGAACCACGAATAATGGCAATGATTTCATCAATATGATCTAAAGCAATGCGTAAACCTTCTAAAATATGCGCACGTGCTTCAGCTTTTTGTTTTTCAAAAATTGTACGACGTGTAATGACACTTTTTTGATGCTCTAAGTAATCTTCTAAAATTCGCTTTAAATTTAAAATTTTTGGTACGCCATTTTCGATAGCTAACATATTAAAGCCAAATGAAGTTTGTAAAGAAGTCATTTTATACAGATTATTTAAAACAACAGAAGCACTCACATCACGTCTTACATCAATAACAATTCGCATACCTTCACGCGAAGATTCATCACGTAAATCAGTAATTCCTTCGATTCGTTTATCTCGATGAAGTTCAGAAATCCGCTCAATTAACTTGGCTTTATTGACCATATAAGGTAACTCTGTCACTAAAATACGTTCTTTACCATTGGCCATTTCGCTAATTTCGACTTTACCACGTACAGTAATTGTGCCTTTACCCGTTTCGTATGCTCGACGAATACCAGATTTTCCCATGACTAAGCCGCCTGTTGGAAAGTCTGGTCCAGGTAATACTTCCATTAATTCATTTGTCGTTACTTCTGGATTTTCAATCAAACGATCGATAGCTGCAACGACTTCACCTAGGTTGTGCGGAGGAATATTGGTTGCCATACCAACGGCAATCCCTGTCGTGCCGTTAACCAATAAGTTAGGGAAACGGGCAGGTAATACCTCGGGTTCTTTTTCGGTATCATCATAGTTTCCGATAAAATCAACGGTATCTTTATTAAGATCACGTAACATTTCAACAGATAGACGGCTCATGCGAGCTTCTGTATAACGCATCGCCGCAGCGCCATCACCATCTACAGAGCCAAAGTTTCCGTGACCGTCTACTAACATGTAACGGTAACTAAATGATTGTGCCATTCTCACCATAGCATCATAAATTGCGCTATCTCCATGGGGGTGATATTTCCCCATGACATCTCCGACAATACGTGCCGATTTTTTGTGTGGCTTATCAGGAGTTACCCCTAATTCACTCATCCCATATAAAATTCGCCGATGAACAGGCTTTAAGCCGTCACGAACATCAGGTAAAGCTCTAGCTACAATGACGCTCATTGCATAATCGATATAGGACCCACGCATCTCGCTTGATAAATTGGTATCATGAATATGATTTTCCTGATCTCTCAAAGTTTTTCCTCCTTTACGATTACGATCTAAACATCAAGGTTTTGAACGTAACGGGCATTTTCTTCAATAAAAGCTCGTCTAGGCTCTACTTGATCTCCCATCAGCATTTCAAAAACTTGGTCCGCTTCAATCGCATCTTCTATGCTTACGCGCAACATTAAGCGATTTTCTGGATCCATTGTTGTTTGCCATAATTGATGTTCATCCATTTCTCCAAGACCTTTATAACGTTGAACTGAAGGTTTTGGACTTTGCGGAAGTGAATTAATCACATTTTGTAATTCTTTTTCTGCATTTTCCCCAGGTTGAACATAGGTAATATTTTTCCCTTGCTTAACCCCATATAATGGTGGCTGAGCAATATAAACGTAGCCTGCTTCTACGACAGGTCGCATATAACGATAAAATAAAGTTAATAAAAGTGTACGAATATGAGCACCATCGACATCAGCATCCGTCATAATCACTAATTTATGATAACGAGCCTTTGATACATCGAATTCTTCGCCAAAGCCAGTTCCCATCGCAGTAAATAATGAGCGAATTTCCTCATTAGCCAAGATCTTATCCATACTTGCTTTTTCAACATTTAATATTTTTCCGCGTATAGGTAAAATTGCTTGAAATTCCCGGCTACGTCCTTGTTTAGCAGAACCTCCTGCAGAATCCCCTTCGACAATAAATAATTCACTTTTTTCTGGATCTCGGCTAGAACAATCGGCCAATTTACCTGGTAAATTACTAATCTCAAGTGCGCCTTTGCGCCGGGTGACTTCACGTGCTCGTTTAGCTGCTTGTCTAGCTTTTGAAGCGAGTACGCCCTTTTCTACAATGCGACGACCAACAGAAGGATTTTCCATTAAAAACTTGGCAAAATGTTCAGAAAACAAACGGTCAGTAACCGTACGTACTTCAGAATTTCCTAATTTCGTTTTTGTTTGTCCTTCAAACTGAGGATCCGGATGTTTGATCGATACCACTGCAGTTAAACCTTCTCGGACATCTTCTCCAGAAAGATTATCATCATTTTCCCTCATTAATTTTTGCTTACGTCCATAATCATTAATCACACGTGTTAGCGCCGTTTTAAAACCCGCCTCATGTGTGCCTCCTTCATAGGTATGAATATTGTTAGCAAACGTCATCAAATTTGTATGAAAACTATCAGTATATTGAATAGACACTTCAACATTAATATCTTGTTGTTGTCCTTCTAAGTAAATCGGTTCAGGGAATAAAACCTCTTTATTGGCATTTAAATGCTCGACGTAACTTTTGATTCCACCTTCATAATGATATTGATTAAATAGCGGTTCTTCTGGTCGCCGATCTTCAATGGAAATATGCAAACCACGATTCAAAAAAGCTAGTTCTCGAATACGAGTAGCAAGCTTATCGAAATTAAATTCTGTCGTTTCATTAAAGATTTCTGGATCTGGGACAAAATGAACTTCTGTTCCATGAACTTCTGTTCCATGAAGTTCTGTTTCTCCTATAACCTTTAAATCTGCGTTAATTTTACCTCGTTTAAAATCTTGATAGTATACTTTTCCATTTTTAAAAACTTTTACTTCTAATTTTTCCGATAAAGCATTTACTACAGAAGAACCTACACCGTGCAAGCCACCTGAAACTTTATATCCGCCACCACCAAATTTACCGCCAGCATGTAAAATTGTAAATACGGTTTCCACAGCGGGCCTACCTGTTTTGCTTTGGATATCTACTGGAATACCACGACCATTATCTGTAACTGTTATACTGTTATCTTTTTCTACAATTACTTGAATTTTTGTAGCAAATCCTGCAAGCGCCTCATCAATTGAGTTATCAACAATTTCCCAAACTAAATGGTGGAGACCTTCTGAGCTGGTAGAACCAATATACATTCCCGGTCTTTTTCTTACGGCTTCTAATCCCTCTAAAACTTGTATCTGACTGGCGTCGTATAGTTTTGCCTGTTCGCGCAAGTTCTTGTCTTCTTCTGCCACTTATACATCTTCTCCTTCTAATTGACCTTGATTAATATAAAAAATTTCAGGTTCAACAGTCATTTTATCTTTTATTTGTTTTAATGTTGTTGTTGTTAAAAAAGTTTGGACTTTTCCTTCAATTGTTTCTAGTAAATGAAGTTGCCTAGAATCATCTAATTCACTCATTACATCATCTAATAACAAAAGAGGATACTCCCCTGTTTCCTCTTTTATCAGATCAATTTCAGCTAGTTTCACACTTAAAGCAGCTGTCCTTTGTTGTCCTTGTGAGCCAAATATTTGAACATCTTTTTCATTGACTAAAAAAGATAAATCATCTCGATGCGGACCAACCAATGTCGTTTGGCGTAATCGCTCTTTATTTCTTACCTTTTCTATTTCTTGTTCGTATGCTTTTTTTACAGTTTGCTCATCAGTCCAATACTCACCAGACACGCTTGAACGATAACTAATTTTTAGCTGTTCCTTTGACTGGCTAATTTTTTGATGGAGCTGGTTGGCCCAGTATTCCAAACGTTTAACAAATTGTTGACGAACAAAAAGAACCTTACTGCCGTGGCTAATCAATTGTTCTGACAAAATATCCAGATATAATTCATCTGTTTGTTTATGCTCAGCAAGCTGTTTTAGATAATGATTACGTTGTTTTAAAATTTTCTGATACTGCGCTGACTCATAAAGATAAACAGAGTCAATTTGGCCGATTTCCATATCTAAAAATTTTCTTCTTACTTGCGGACTTCCTTTGACTAAAGAAAGATCTTCTGGTGCAAACAAAATAACGTTTAATTGTCCAATATAACTAGATAATTTTTTTTGTTCCATATGATTAATTTTTGTTTTACGTCCTTTTTTAGTTAAAAATAACTCAAGTGGAACGTTTGTATATTCTTTTTGCACATTTCCTTTAACAAAGGCTTGTTCTTTCTCCCACTGGATCAGTTCTTGTTCATTGCGAGTACGATGACTACGTGTTAAAGCTAGTGTATAAATACTTTCAAGAAGATTCGTTTTTCCTTGAGCGTTTTCGCCCAAAAAAATAACGACATTTTTATGAAAATCTACCATCAATTCTTCGTAATTACGAAAATTTTTAATATGTAGATTACTCAGACGCATCTTCTTTACCCTTTTCTGCCATAAAAAAAGTACCTATTTCAGGTATTTCAATCATCGTTCCAGCATAAAGTTTACGTCCTCTACGGTTTTCAATTTCACCATTTACAAAAACAGTATTTTCTTGTAAATACCCTTTTGCTTGTCCACCGCTTGAAATGACATCGAGTTCTTTTAGTAATTGAGCAAGTGTCATATATTCAGTTTTTAAAATGACGGTTTCTTTCATTTTATCCCTCGATTTTCTTTTCGACATATACATATATTATACCCTTTTTAAGCAAATAAAACAAATATATCCGTCTATTTTTCACTCTCAGAAGTTTTAATACATTTAGATAATTTTTATCCAAAATAAAAAGAAGAGCTTAGATTCGATTCTAAGCCCTTCATAGGAAAAAGCTATTTTTACTCTATTCATTAATTAGTTCTTACTGGGGTAATAAGTTGCAAAAAGTCTCCTTGTCCTTCAGAAGGTTCTAATGTAAACGGACGAACAGCTGAAATAAAGCAAATACGAATGGTTGTATCCCCAAAAGCTCGTAAAGCATCCTTCATATAATCAGGATTAAAAGAAATTTCTAATGGTTCTCCAGAAACTTTTTCATACTTTAGATCTTCTTCTACTTTACCGACTTCAGGTGAATTCCCATGCAAAACGACATTATCGTTAGCAATTTGCAAGCGGACAATATTGTTACGACTTTCATGAGACAATAAAGAAGCCCGTTCGATTGCCGATAAAAGAGCTGGGACAGCAAATTCGATTTCAGTATTAAAAGAAGAAGGAATCAAGCGATCTGTGTCAGGATATTTTCCTTCAAGTAGACGCGAATAAAATTTCATCGTTTTTGTTTCAAATAATACTTGATTTTCCATAATACTAATTTGTACTGTATCTTCTTCATCAGTTAAAGAACGCGATAATTCTGTCAAACTTTTTCCTGGAATGACAATATCGAATTCTTCATCATCATTTTCTAAAGGAATAATTCGTTGACTAAGTCGATGGGAGTCAGTAGCTACGGCCAATAAACGTTGATTTTTCAACGTAAAATGAACTCCCGTTAAAATAGGACGGCTTTCATGTTGTGAAACAGAAAAAACAGTCTCACTAATCAATTTATTTAATACGTCAGCAGATAGCTGGATTTCTTTTTGCCGATCTACTGCAGGTAAATGTGGATAACTTTCAGAATCTAATCCATTAACCAAAAAGTTGGCTTTGCCAGAGGTAATTTCTACTTGATTATTTTCTAGAACTTCTAAAGTAACATGGTCTTCTGGTAAACGTCGGATAATTTCACTAAAAAAGCGTGCTTGTAAAACAATACTTCCAGTATTTTCAATATTCATTTGCGCTTTTTCATCTTCAGAACTTAAAAATGACTCAATTGAAATATCGGCATTACTGCCTGTAAGTGTTAAGCCATCATTTGATAAATCAATCTTTACACCTGTCAAAATGGGCATGGTTGTTTTAGTTGAGATAGCACGTTGTACTGTTTGCAATTGTTGCATGAAGCTTGTTCGATTTAGTGTGACTTTCATGGTGAGCACTCCTTTATATATTATATTAGTAAAAAATTTCGTAGTAATAGTAGAGCAGTGAATAGTGTGGATAACTTTCTAAAATAAATACAGAATAAAGTTTTGCACTTGTGGAAAAGGTGTGGATATCTTTTTTGTTTTTTCACAGTTATGCACATTATTCCATTAGATGATTTTTAATTTCCTTGACGTCATTGCGTATTTTTTCGTCTTCTTCGATTAGCTTTTGAATTTTTTCATAAGCATGGATAACGGTAGTGTGATCTTTTCCGCCAAAGTCAGCTCCGATTTTTGGTAATGAATAATCTGTCAGTTCACGGCACAAATACATTGCAATCTGACGCGGAACAACGATTCCTTTTGTTCTTTTCTTTCCCGTTATATCACTCACTTTTAAGTGATAATAATCAGCAACTTCTTCTTGAATTTGTTCAACAGTAAGTTGGCTTAAACTTGTTCCAACTTTTAAGGCTTTTAGTGCTTCTGCTGCTAAACTGGTGGTGATATCTGAACTTTGGATTGCTGCATAAGCTTGAACCCGTACTAAAGCTCCTTCTAACTCACGAATATTAGAGTCAATTTGCCCAGCAATATAGCTTAGTGTATCATCTGGAATTTCAAGATTTTCTGCTTCTGCTTTTTTACGTAATATTGCGGTTCTGGTTTCCAAGTCTGGAGGAGTGATATCGACTGATAATCCCCAAGCAAAACGGGAAACAAGTCGTTGGGGAAGTGTCGGGATTTCGTTTGGCAAACGGTCACTTGTTAACACAATCTGCTTATTATTTCGATATAACTCTTCAAATGTATTAAAAAATTCTTCTTGTGTTCCTTCTTTGTTGACTAAAAATTGAATATCATCAACGAGTAATAGATCCATCGTACGATATTCATTACGAAACTCCTCCATCTTATTATTTTGGATAGAGCTAATAAAGTCATTAGTGAAATTCTCACTTGAAACGTATTTAATTTTAGCATTGGGATGAGTAACCAGCATTTGGTGACCAATCGCTTGCATTAGATGGGTTTTTCCTAAACCGACACCGCCATAAAAAAAGAGGGGGTTATAAATGGAAGCCGGTTCTTCAGCAACTACTAAAGCAGCAGCATGGGCCATTTGATTTCCCTTACCAATGACAAAAGTATCAAAAGTATATTTTGAATTAAGCATAGTTTTATGTTCAGGAACTTTTGGTGTTTTTTCTTCTGTTGGTTTTTCTTTTTGCTTATAGTTTTCTGCTTCGTCTGGTGTCACAAAAGTAGGAAGAATTTCTTCTCCGCTCATCATAAAGAAAGTTTCAAGAATTTTTCCTGCTAAATTTTTTTCCCAATAGTTTTTTTGAACCGTTGTTGGGACTTCGATGATCAATTGATTATCGTAGTATGAAATAGGTTTTGCAGGTTCAATCCAAGTATTATAACTAACTGGATTCATCTCTTTTCTATAACTTTCTTGAAGTTCTTTCCATATCGTCTCTAGAGATGGCATAGCAAATCCTCCTGTAAATAAATTAATCGAGATAGTATTAATTTATCATGGATCTTAAAAGTTTTCCACAGATAGCAAAGAAAAAAGACAGAGAAATTTCTTTTTCCACAAAGTACACAGAAAAAATAAAAAAGGAATCCCCATAGTGAAAAAATAGTTATCCACAGGAGGAAATTTTTGTGAATTTCGTTTTTTTAGTATTGCTTGTCCACAATTTTTCCTCGGATATAAGTCTGGAGTATCAAGGATTTTGGGAAAATATCCACAGAGTTTTCCGCAGCTGTGTATAACTTTTTTCACTGCTGTTTACTTGTGTATAATTTTGGGAAAATCTGTTGAACTACTTTTTTGTGGATAAGTATATAATTAAATTTTTTCCCATCTTTTTAACAAAAAAATGTGGATAACTGACTTAAAAAAATAGGAGCAAGTAAGAAAGATTGGAATTTTTATTGACAAAATAGGGGGAAAATCGATATACTATCAAAGTATGTCGTATAGACTTAAATAAGAAACCTTGATGGAGGTGGAATAAGATGAAAAGAACATATCAACCAAATAAACGTAAACACCAAAAAGTTCATGGTTTTCGTAAACGTATGAGCACAAAAAATGGACGACATGTTATCGCTAGCCGTCGTCGCAAAGGCAGAAAGGTTCTTTCTGCTTAAGCCACTGAGCTTCAGTGGTTTTTTTTTATTCTTTTTTGTACAAAGGATGATTCATCTTTATAAGTTATGGTATTATTTAGAAGTGAGTAGCTAGATATAGAAGGAATTGATGAAAAGGGCATGAGAAAGTCTTATCGTGTTAAAAAAGAAAAAGAATTTCAATATGTTTTTAAAAATGGCAAATCCTATGCGAATAAAAAATTTGTGGTATATGTGTTACCAAAAGAACAAGCGCATTTTCGTGTAGGAATTTCTGTTGGAAAAAAAATAGGAAATGCAGTCGCACGTAATGCTGTTAAACGCAAAATCCGCGCAAGTATTTATGAGATGAGAGAATTAATTGATCCATCGATTGATTTTCTTGTGATTGCTCGGCCCTCTGTTTCAGATTTATCTTCCAAAGAAGTGTACTCGAATTTATTGCATGTCTTCAAATTATCGAAGATTATTAAATAAACGAAAGGAAAATTGTTCAGTGAAAAAAAGAAAACGTCTACTACTGGTTTTAGGTCTTATTTCATTGGTGGTATTATTATCTGCCTGTGCTACAACCAACGAAGTGTCCTCTGAAAGTACTGGAATTTGGGATCGCTATATTGTTTATACTTTTGCACAGGTAATTAAATGGTTGTCTTTGGGAGGAAATCGAGGCGTAGGGATTATTTTATTTACGATAATAATCCGCATTATTTTATTCCCGTTGATGAATTTCCAAACAAAAAGCATGAGAAAAACACAAGACTTACAACCTAAAATCACAGCATTACAAGAAAAATATTCTTCCAAAGATACACAAACTCAACAGAAGTTGCGGGAAGAACAACAAAAATTATATCAAGAAAATGGTGTAAATCCTTATGCTGGTTGTTTACCGCTGATAGTACAAATGCCCATTCTTATGGCAGTCTATCAGGCGATTTCAAGAGTACCCGAATTAAGAGAAGGTAGCTTTTTATGGGTACGAGTATTAGGTGAGCCTGATCCGTACTATGTTTTACCTGTTCTGGCTGGTATTTTTACATTTTTAAGTACGTATCTTTCCAGCATGAGTCAAGCAAATCCTAATTCTAGCGTCAAGATTATGAATTACGTAATGCCGGTAATGATTTTAGTTATGGCAACCAATTTGCCGGGAGCATTATCTTTATATTGGGTAATTTCAAATGCCTTTCAAGTTGGCCAAACCTTGTTAATCAACAATCCATTTAAAATTCGTCGTGAACGTAAAGAAGCTGAACGTCAAGCAAGACAACGTCAACGTGAATTGGAAAAAGCTAAGTATCCAAACAAAAAACAAAGACATAAAAAACGTAAATAAGCCAGAAAGGAGTTTTATTTATGCCAATTTATGAAGGACAAAGTGTTGAAGAAGCGATACAAAATGGTTTACAAGCGCTTGGTGTATCTCAAGATGAAGTAACAACCACCATTATTGAAGAAGGAAAAAAAGGCTTCTTAGGTGTGGGGAAAAAAAATGCACGTGTTTCTTTAGAATATATGGCTAAACAGGAACCTGAGGTAAAAACAGAAGTTGTGTCAGATAGTCAAACAATGGAAGAAGAGAAAAGTAACACAGTAACAACTGAAACAGCGGAAGAGGGAGTCTTTGAAGAACAAACAGCAGAGGATAACTTCGAAGAGTCCAAAGAGCAGGAAAAAGGCTCGGAGAAATTAGAGGATCAACAAGCACTCACCCAGTTAGAAAATTATCTGACAGCTATTACAAAACAACTAAATGCTCCAGCAACAGTTACAATCACTTACGATCAAGAAAGAATTGTTTTTGAACTAGATACTCCTAAAAAAGGGTTATTAATTGGTCGGCATGGCAAAACACTGAACGCTTTACAATACTTAGCTCAAGTATATGTTCATCGAATTGCCAAAAATAAGCTTCCTGTTATGGTAAACGTAGGAGATTATCGCCAAAAACGACAAGATATCTTACAACAGTTAGCCGAGCGTACCGCAGAAAAAGTAGACCGGACTGGAATGCCAGTATTTTTAGAACCTATGCCGGCTTTTGAAAGAAAACAAATACATTTTGCTTTAAGCAAAAAAAATTATGTGACTACTCATTCTGAAGGAGACGAGCCTTATCGTTACTTAGTGGTGGAGCCAGCGAAAAAGTATTATTAAGCTTAATTTGCTTGGAGTGTTTGACTTCATCTTATTTTTTAAGTATAGTCTAGCTAGATCATTCTTATCAGAGTTATGACTTTGATAAAAAAGAGCCTGTATTTTTTCGACAGGCTCTTTTTTTTGGGCTTTTTAGCCACCAATAGTGGTTTGTGTAAATTGAACAGCTGTTCCGTAGGCAAAAATTTCAAAAAACGGTCCTTCTTCTCCATTGATCCTTTCATGTTCAAAATGACAATTAATTACTGCAGTTGCTCCGTAACTAAAGGCTTTTGATTTCAATTGATAAGCCACATCTGCTAGAGCCTTATTTGGGTCAAAATTAGGATCGAAAATATCAATAAACACTCGTTCTGTCACAAAAATTAGGTCTCTTATTATATAAGGTTTGTTAACGTTTCCAGTAGACAATAAAATTTGTTCGATTCGCTCTTGTTGCTCCATAATTATCCCTCTTTTCCCTTATTGTTAATTGTATTTTAGCTTTTTTCTAAGTGAAGAGCAAAGTTTCTAGTAAAAAAGTTAGAATGCTTGCCAACGTAAATGAAATGTGCTAATCTAATTTCATAATTTTATAGACAAGCAGTCAAAGTGCGAAGTCTACCCATAAGAAAATGGGTGGAGTGGGCACTTTTTTTTGTGCGATAAAAGATATAAAAAAATGAATGCATAGGAGGAACAGACGTGGCAGAAGTATTGCAAGAATTTGACACGATTGCAGCAATTTCCACTCCCCCTGGTGAAGGGGCAATCAGTATTGTTCGTTTGAGTGGCGAAGAAGCTATCCCAGCAGCAGATCGTGTGTTTAAAGCAAAGAGATCCTTAGAACAAGCTCAAAGCCATACTATCCACTACGGGCATATTGTAGACCCGAAAACTAATGAGCTACTTGATGAAGTAATGGTATCCATTATGCGCGCACCCAAGACATTTACTCGAGAAGATATTGTTGAGATCAACTGTCATGGAGGAATCGTTGTTGTTAATCAGATTTTACAATTATTATTAAGGTCTGGCGCTCGTTTAGCAGAACCAGGTGAATTTACTAAGCGCGCTTTTTTAAATGGAAGAATTGATTTATCACAAGCAGAAGCGGTAATGGATCTAATTCGAGCGAAAACAGATAAAGCGATGAATGTCGCATTAAATCAATTGGATGGCAATTTATCACACTTAATTCGTTCTTTAAGACAAGAGGTATTAAATACGCTAGCACAAGTTGAAGTCAATATTGATTACCCTGAGTATGATGATGTAGAAGAGATGACTAGTAAGTTATTATTGGAAAAAGCAACGCAAGTGAAACAACAAATTCAATCTTTACTAGCAACGGCTCAACAAGGAAAAATTTTACGAGAAGGGCTAAATACTGCCATCATAGGGCGTCCTAATGTTGGGAAATCGAGTTTATTAAACCAGTTATTAAAAGAAGAAAAAGCAATCGTCACAGAAGTGGCAGGGACTACGCGTGATGTAGTTGAAGAATACGTTAATGTTCGCGGCGTACCCCTTAAACTAATTGATACTGCGGGTATTCGTGAAACAGAGGACACCGTGGAAAAGATTGGAGTTGAAAAAAGCCGTAAAGCTTTGTCAGAAGCGGATTTGGTTCTTTTGGTTTTAAACCAAAGTGAACCTTTAACAAAAGAAGATAAACAATTACTTGAAATGACAAAGGAAACAAAACGAATTATTTTGCTTAATAAAACGGACCTTCCTCCACGTTTAGATCTTAAGGAGCTAAGTGACTTCCTTTATGAAGATCCAAAATTTGAAGTGTCTGTTACGAATAATGAGGGACTAGAACAATTAGAAGAAGCAATTTCTGAGTTATTTTTTGGCGGACAAACACAAGATAAAGACGCCTCTTATCTTTCGAACACACGGCATATCGCATTATTGGAGAATGCTTCTTCTGCTTTAGATGAAGTCATTACAGGCATTGAAGCTGGCATGCCAGTAGATTTAGTACAAATCGATATGACACGTTGTTGGGATGATTTAGGTGAAATCGTAGGAGATAGTGTACAAGACGAGTTAATTACGCAATTATTTAGTCAATTTTGTTTAGGAAAATAGGGGGAAAACGCAATGCAAGAATACCAAGCTGGCTTTTACGATGTGATTGTTGTCGGCGCAGGGCATGCTGGGGCAGAAGCAGCCCTTGCGGCTAGTCGTATGGGAAACAAAACTTTGCTTTTAACAATAAGTTTAGAAATGGTGGCGTTTATGCCATGTAACCCATCCATTGGCGGTCCAGCTAAAGGCGTCGTTGTTAGAGAAATTGATGCTTTAGGTGGTGAAATGGGCAAAAATATTGATAAAACATACATCCAAATGCGCATGCTTAACACTGGCAAAGGTCCTGCAGTGAGAGCTTTGCGTGCTCAAGCAGATAAACATGCTTATTCTGCAGAAATGAAACATACTATTGAAAAAGCAGAAAATTTAACTCTGCGACAAGGAATTGTTGAACGTTTAATTGTAGAAGACAACGTATGTAAGGGAGTTATTACAGCGACCGGAGCGCGTTACCAAGCAAAAGCGGTCATTATTACAGCAGGAACTGCTTTGCGTGGAGAAATTATTATTGGCGAGTTGAAATACTCTTCGGGTCCCAATAATTCTCAGCCTTCCGTTAGCTTAGCTGATCATTTAGAAGAGCTAGGGTTAGAAATTGATCGTTTTAAAACAGGCACACCACCTCGTATAAAATCTTCTTCTATCGATTATGATCAGACAGAAATACAACCTGGTGATAAGGTTCCCAATCATTTCAGTTTTAGTACGCCAGATAGTATTTATAAAAAAGAACAAATTCCTTGCTGGCTAACATATACTAACCCTGGAACCCATCAAATTATTCGTGAGAATTTAGATCGTGCGCCAATGTTTACGGGAATTGTTGATGGTGTCGGTGCGAGATATTGCCCTTCAATTGAAGACAAGATTGTACGTTTTGCCGATAAGAAACGTCATCAACTGTTTTTGGAACCAGAAGGCGCTAATACGGAAGAAGTTTATGTCCAAGGTCTTTCAACTTCTTTGCCTGAAGACGTCCAAACAAACGTCCTTCATTCCATTGAAGGGTTAGAAAAGGCGGAAATGATGCGAACAGGTTATGCGATTGAATACGACGTGGTCCTTCCTTATCAATTACGTCCTACGCTTGAAACAAAAGTTATTGAGAATTTGTTTACCGCAGGTCAAACCAACGGGACTAGTGGTTATGAAGAAGCTGCTGGTCAAGGTTTGATGGCAGGAATCAACGCTAGTTTAAAAATTCAAGGAAAAGAACCATTTATTATGAAACGAAGTGATGGCTATATTGGCGTTATGATTGATGACTTAGTAACAAAAGGAACCAACGAACCTTATCGTCTACTTACTTCACGGGCTGAATATCGCTTACTTTTACGTCATGATAATGCTGATTTACGTCTGACACAAAGTGGTTATGATATGGGGCTTGTTGGAGAAGAGCAGTATCAAAACTATTTAAAGAAAAAAGTAGCTGTCGAAGAAGAAATAAAACGACTAAAATCTATTCGTATCAAACCTTCAGAAGTTGAAGACTTTTTAAAGGAAAAAGGAGCAGCTCCGTTAAAAGATGGCGTATTAGCCAATGAATTTTTACGTCGACCTGAGGTAACCTATCATGACTTGTTACAATTTATACCAAATAATGAAGATTTAACGAATAAAGAAATTGAACAAGTGGAAATACAGGTTAAATATGAAGGTTATATCAAAAAGGCAATGACTAAAGTTGATAAATTAAAACGAATGGAAGCTAAACGAGTTCCTGAAAATATTGATTATGAAGTAATTGATGGAATCGCAACTGAAGCAAAGCAAAAATTAAAGAAAATCCATCCTGAAACGATTGCGCAAGCAAGTCGTATCAGCGGTGTAAATCCTTCTGATTTAAGTATTCTAATGGTCTATATCGAACAAGGAAAAGTCGCAAGAACGTCTTGATTTAAAGAAATTGAGATTATTTAATTTATAGATGTTTGTTATAACGCTTATTGATCAAAAATAAAAAAGGGTAAGAACATTTTTATTTTAAATGTTCTTACCCTTTTTTAGTAATGAATTTTTTTATGTTACAAACTATAAATATAGAATGTTAAATAGTTTATAGCAAAAAGATAAAGGTTTTTCTTGGAAAAAACCTTTGTTTTCCTAGTATAATGAAAAAAAGGAGGAGAATTATGCGAGAAGAAACATTTAAATATCCAGATACAAAAGCTTATGAATTTGTCAAACAAGAATTGAATAAGCGCGGTATTACTTACCAAGATATAGCAAAGATGGCTTATGACGTGGCCTACGAATTTATTCCTAATGCTCAATTGACTGAATTTGAAACAGCAACAGTTGATGTGCTGCATAAAAGAGAGGTACTAAACAATGCGATGGTTGCCTTGGATTTGGACCGCTTAGCAACTGAAGGCCAATTAAGCCAGCCACTACAAGCAATTATCGAAAATGATACAGGCGTTTTTGGTGTAGATGAAACTCTTGCTGTAAGTATCGCAAGTATTTATGGGACAATTGGTGTGACTAATTTTGGTTATCTAGATCGAGTAAAAAGCGGTGTTATACAAAAATTAGATACAGAAAAACAAGGGCGTGTAAATACCTTTATTGATGACCTAATTGGTGCATTGGTAGCTGCTGTTGCAGGGAAAATGGCCCACAAATATGCTTAAGACTTAGTAAGAAATTTCATTCCGCTTGTTTTAAGGTTTATTGTAGGAAAGATTTGGTAGCTGTTACTTTAAAAACGAGCAGATACGTTCGGTTTGAGAAAGGAGCATGTTGCTGTGATGTTTAAAGATCGAACAGATGCAGGTGAACAGTTGGCAGCAGTTGTAAATCCATTAGATACTAAAAGCACCATTGTTTTGGCGTTACCTAGAGGTGGCGTTCCTTTGGGAGCGTTAATAGCCAAAAAGTATGACGTGATATTTAATATTATATTGGCCAAAAAAATTGGTCATCCTTCAAATGCTGAATACGCGATCGGTGCCATTGCAGAGAATGGAAAACCTATCATAGGAGAAGGTTTTAGTGAGAAGTTGCATGCTGAGTGGCTAGAAAAAGAAATCCTTCGGCTCCAAAAAGAAATGAGACGTAAACGTGAGCTTTACAAAGAAAATCTACAGAAACTTTCATTAAAAAATAAAGAGGTTTTAATTGTTGATGATGGAATCGCAACAGGATTGACTATGTTTGCTGCCATAAGAGCGGTAAAAAAATATCAACCAAAAAGCGTGAGTGTTGCGGTGCCGGTAATTCCTAGAATAAGCTATGAGCAATTAAAACAAGAAGTAGATGAAATTTATGCACTAGAAGTCCCTGAATACTTTTTAGGTGGAGTAGGAGCTTATTATGAAAATTTTCCGCAATTAACAGATGAGCAAGTCAAAGAAATGCTAGAAAATAAATAGAAGAAAACTCTTTAAGCCTTCCTCATTTTTTGTTTGGATAGTTAATGTAACTGAATTTTTTAAATCAAAAGTTGAATAGTAAATTTAATTTTATTATAAAGCTTGTTTTGCTTGTTGAGATGCAATAGCAATAAGCGTTTGATTAAATTCTTGCTGCAAAGGGTTGATAGCAGCGTTTTTATTGACGACTAAGCTAATATAAAATTTTGGTGCGTTTTCTAAGGGAATAGTAACAATATCAGTACGATTTTTAACCAATAGATCAATCATAATGCCCACCGAAAGAACGGAAGAAATAAAAGAACCTGCTGTTTGTATTTCTTTGGTATAGGCAGCCTTTTTAAAATTAATTTGGTTCTCTTTAGCCCAGCGCTCAAACATAGAATAGTGGATGTACTCTTCGTCTAAACAAATAAAAGAATAGTTTGAAAGCATATCTGCTGTAACAAGGGATTCTTTAGCCAAAGGGTGATTAGAGGCTACACAAACTTGTAGCGGACGTTCGTCAATTAAGTATTGTTCCAGCCAAGTTTCTTTGCATTGAGGCACATCATCTCCACTAATTGCCACAGATAATTTATTTTCGCGCAATAAATTCATCATCACTTCAGAACTTTCTTCTTCTATAAGTTGTAAATTTGAATTAAATTTGTTCAATGAAGGCAACAATTTAGGCAAATAGAACCCTCCGATTGTTGGTAAAAATCCTAATTGAACCGTATGTGTCTCAATATTTTGCATTTCTTTTTTTGTTGCAGTCAATAAATCAATAATTTTACCTGAGTTTTTATAAAGAATTTCTCCGGCTGGTTCCAAATGAAAGTTTCGTGCTGAACGGTCTCTTGTAATTAGTTTAGTGTTAAATTCGTTTTCTAACCTTTTTAATGAAAGAGAAATGGAAGGTTGAGAGACATAAAAAGCTTCAGCTGTTTTGGTAAAGCTAGAGCTATCGACTAAGTGTTTAAAATAAATTAAATCTTGTATTTTCATTACATGTTTCCTATCTACTTATAAATTTTATTTATAATAGCATAAAAAAACTATATTTCACAAAGAAGATGCTCAATGATATATTAAATATAGTTATTAAAAAACGCTTACAGATTTGGCTTTTAAATTATAACTTGGATGAATTTTTCGTAGAAAACTAAAAGTTTGTTCACCTTTTAATTGTTTTGGTACAATAATGGAGGACGAAATTTAAGGAGTAGCTTAAAATCGTTTTCTTAGTTTTTTGTTTGCGCTTGCAATCAAAAGGGTGTCTTTGCTATTTTAAGTTTAACGCTATACGTGTTTTTATCTGTTTAAGAAGCAGCTTATTATGAAGTTTTTTTAAACGTTAGAAACTGGCAAAAATAAAAAATATGTTGAGTTTATCAACGGTTGTAACCGGTATTATTATCATCTTAGTTTGACCGGTTAATGAAATTATGTTCACTATATTTTTAAATGAAAATTATCAAAAAGGAGAAATTTGAAATGACTAAAAAAACAGTCGCAGAAGAAATAAAAGAAGAAGTGGATGCTGGTTATAATGCACCCAGTAATGTAAATGAAATT
This sequence comes from Tetragenococcus solitarius NBRC 100494, assembly GCF_001544195.1. GTDB lineage: Bacteria > Bacillota > Bacilli > Lactobacillales > Enterococcaceae > Tetragenococcus > Tetragenococcus solitarius. The sequence continues at coordinate 17,706 of NZ_BCPY01000010.1, read as the reverse complement.
GAAGTGATTAACACTTATGAGTTAGAAGAAAAAGCAAGAGAAGTTGTTCCCAAAGGTGGGTTTGACTACATGTCAGGTGCTTCTGGCGATGAGTTTACTTTAAAACAAAATACTAAGGCATGGGATAAAAAAGGCATATTGCCTAGGGTTTTAGCAGATGTGGAATTTCCTGAAACAAGTACTTCCATTTTCGGTCAGGATTTAAAAGTTCCTTTTATTATGTCACCCATTGCAGCACATGGTTTAGCGCATCAGTCGAAAGAAGCTGGAACTGCAAAAGGAATTGCAGAATTTGGAGGAACTATCATGTCGATTAGCGCTTATTCTGGTGCTAGTTTTTCTGAAATAGAAGAAGGGCTAAAAGATAACAATCGTTGGTTCCAAATTTATATGTCAAAAGATGATGAAATGAATAAAAATATTATTGATGAAGCGAAAGCTGATGGCGCTACTGCTATCATCTTGACAGCTGACGCAACGCTAAGCGGCAATCGCGACAAAGATGATCATAATAAATTTGTTTATCCATTTGGTATGCCGATTGTTTCTCGCTATCTAAAGGGTGGCGCTAAAAATATGTCACTAAATAATATTTACGCGCAATCTAAGCAGAAAATTAGTGTAAATGATGTTCACTTTTTGAAAGAATATTCTGGTTTGCCAGTATTTGTAAAAGGAATACAAACGCCAGAAGATGCGATGGCAGCAATTGGTGCAGGTGCAGCTGGTATTTGGGTATCCAATCATGGCGGTAGACAGCTAGATGGTGCTCCTGGTTCTTTTGAAGCATTAGAAGCAATCAGTAAAGCAGTACAAGGACGTGTACCGATTGTTTTTGATAGTGGTATACGACGTGGGGAACATATTTTTAAAGCCATTGCTTCTGGTGCAGATATTGTAGGTGTTGGTCGACCAGTATTATATGGGTTAGCTTTAGGCGGCTGGAAAGGTGTTCAATCTGTTTTTGAATATTTTGAAGAAGATCTAAAACGTGTGATGCAATTAGCAGGTACGCAAACAATTGAAGATATCAAACATGCACGTTTATTTGATATTAAATAATAGTAATAATACGAATAAAAAGCTGGGCTATTAAGCTCAGCTTTTTTAAGTCTTAGGATGTTAGTTTTGCATATATACTAGAAGGCTTAAATTTAAAAAGATAGTTGGACATTTAATTCAAAATTCAATCATAGTAGAGAGGGTAAACAATCGCTTTTCTTTCTCTACTATGATTGTTTTTAATTTTTAGTCGATAAGATTTTTTATTTCAGTTACCAATTGTTCGTTGCCAAGGAATTTTGCTGTAGTTAATACATTAAGTAGCTTTTTTTCTCCTTTTTTCTTATTTAAATATAAAAAAGTTAATTTCGCTTCATAGTATTTTTCTAAAAGTCGGAAACCATCCATCGTAATTTCTATAGTTAAGTGATTCAATAATTTTAAATTTTGAGTGGCGTTAGCTACATCTCCTTCTACAATCATACGATCAATACAGTTACTTAGAACCGTAGCAAAAATAAAATCGCTGTTGCGGTAAAATCTATATCTGTTTTGCACTTTTAATACTTCTTCCAATAAAATAACCATTAAAGAATAGGGTAATATATAACAATTATTAGCAAAAAAGTTGATATCACTTAGTGTCCAGGTAGATAAATTTGTAAAATAGTTAACAACGAATCCTAATTCTTGTTTATTTGGTTTTAAATGTTCTTTATAAGATTTTAGGAGTCTATAACTCGCTAATTGTATCCTTTCAATTCCATTCGGATTGTCCTCAGCATGCTGCACATTTTTGTCAAATTCTTCAAGTCTATTTGCATTCCACGCTCTACTAACCATATATCTGAGATAATTTCTTTTTTGCGGTTTATATCCGTTTTTTATCCATTGAAATTCTTCCATAGTAATCATAAGGTTAGAAAGAACTTGATTAAATTTATCAACCGCCAATATACGGTCTCCATTTTCAAATTTAATGGCATTTGTTTTTGAACAAATATCAAAGTACACAGACTTTAAAGGTAGGCCTTTATTTAATCGAATTTTTTTTATTGTTTCTCCGTACAAACAATTCCTCCTTTATTAGGTAAACATTAGTTTACTTAAAAAGCATTATACGTCTTTTTGATACATAATGCTTTTTGAGGAGGGGAAAATGATGATTAACTTTTTGAAAAATAATCCATTGTTTTCAAAAGTAGCTGGTATTAATTTATTTTCTAAGATAGGTGACCGCCTATTTTACACGGTCTTATTAACAATTGCTGCTTCATTGCCTAAGGGAAATGTTGCAGTAATGATTGTATCAGTTTCAGAAACGTTCCCCATTTTATTAAGCTTTTTTTTGGGTGCTATCGCTGATAAAAAGAAGAATAAAGTTCATTTACTTATCAAAAATTCTTTTGTTAGAACTGCTATGTATTTGTGTATAGGTTTACTATTTCGTTATTCTTACACAGTATTCTTGATTTTTTTAATGTCTTTATTAAATTTTATTTCTGATTTATCAGGGAATTATTCATCGGCTTTAATTACCCCATTTACAAAGACATTAGTTCAAGTTGATGACATGGAACAAGCACAAGGGATTATTAGTATGACTACACAACTGATTAACGTGCTCGCAACATTTGCGGGTTCCATTCTGTTGGCTATTTTTTATAGAAGTATTATAGCGTATATTAACGCTTTAATTTTTATTATCGTAGGAATTAGTTATTTTTTAATACATCCGAAATTAATAACTGTTGAAAAAAATATTACGGTTAATACTAACGAGAACACATTACCTACAATCAAAAAAATTTTAAATTATTACTTCATAATCGTTCCAATTTAAATAATCTGTTCCAACTTTCTTTAATAAATGGTTTCTTTGGCGGTCTAACGCCAATTTTTGTTCTGTTTATTCAAACAAATCAGTCCTTAAAGTTTATTCCTAATCCAATAAAAATTTCTTTGTTATCAGGTTTAATCACCATTTCTATGATACTAGGAAATGTCTTAAACACTAAGTTATTTCTAAAAATTTCAATGCATAAATTAAACAATGTTGCTAACTTGTTTATTAGTATAGGAGGAATTGGGTTTCTTTTAAATAATTTGTATTTAGTTTTTGTCAGTGCAGGAATTGTTTCATTTTTACTTGGGGTTGTTTCACCACGTTTTTCAGCTAAAGTTATAAACAAGTACCCTACTGAACACTTAGGCGGTATCGTAACGACAGTAAATTCACTGTTAGTTCTAATTCCTCCTGTAACTAGTTTTATTTTCCCCATTTTGACCAATGTTAGTTTAACTTTTGCTTACTCGGGCTTTTTATTTTACAGTTTAATTTTGTTAATTTTAAGTTTTATAATATTGAGAATTGAAAAAGATATTCACTGAAATTCTTTTGAAAAGCTATACAACATAAGTTAGTTTCAAAGGTATAATATTGGTAAAAAAACAAATCAAAATGTGATTGAAAAGTATTCAGTAAATTATTATTCTGGTATTTTTCATGAAATAAACAAAATCTTCAAACATTCGTAAGAAAAAAATAATCTTCTGATGCTATACTAGAAAAAAATAAAGAAGGAGTGTTCGTATGAGAAAAGTGCCGCCTATTTTAAAACCCATTGCATTATTAACTTTTTCTCTTATTATTGCGACCGCTACAGGGGTTGTTAACGGAAAGAGCTATCGTCAAGCAACAACACAAACAACGACGACCGAAACGACAACCGAAAATTCCGCAAGTACAGATATGACGACAGGAACATCTGGTACAGGAATAACTGATGAGTCTAATTTTGAAGAAGATAGTAGTTTGCAGCAAACACAAGGTTCAAATGAAGGTTTGGAAGGTGATTCGGCAAATTCGAATGAAACACCGCAACAGGCGACTGAATCAAGTTCGGAAGCTGGACAAACGCCTGGTTCTGCTGAACAATCGGCTGAAGATCAACAAGAAACACCGAATAATCAGCAAGAAGAACAAGATCAAGGGAACCAACAGCAAGATCAACAAAATCAGCAAGGACAACAGAACCAACAGAATCAACAAAACCAACAAAATACGCCTGAAGAAGGTGATGACCAATGACCTTTTTATTAGATATTATTAATAGTTTTCATAAATTTTTAGGTTATTTGGATATTAGCCCTAAATATTTAAACCGAGCTTATACAGTTTTAAGTCTTTTTCCTACGCTTTATATTTTACGTATTGTTTATGGGTTATGGCTAAATCAAAATTATATCCAGTTTAGTTTATATTTAATTGTTTTTATCATCTTACTGTATTTTGTTGTTTTGAATTTCTTTTACTATTTTTTTGATAAAAATGTTAAAGGGGATGTCACTCAGCTGTTTGTTAAGTATCTGCCAGAAGATGTATTTAATATCGAAGAAGGCAGTCAAATTTCACAGAGCTTAATGCCCAATACAAGTGAAGTTAAAGTGGATTTTGTCGATAACTATGAGTTAAAATTAGAAGAAAATATTCAGTCCTTAATTCATCAAGATAAGATACCCACAAACAATTTAACAAATAGTGACGGTTTTTTGCTTATGAAAAATACTTTGCATCCTTTTTACTATTTGAAGAAAACATCAGAAGAGACTTATGACTTGCAAATTGGTACAAGTTTTCAGGATTTAGAAAAAATAGGAACGATTCAACAAAAAGAAACATTAGATCCGGTTGGTTTGTTTATTGTTGGCGGAGATTTTGTTAAAGATGGGGTCCGCTATCATGAACGTTATCATTTAAAATTACTTGTTAAAGATAAGAAAAATCAAGATGTTAGTGCTAAACCAACGAATGACACAGAAGTAACAAGCGAGGTTGGGAGTCGTAGTCAACGTCATAAAAAGAAAAAGCACTAAATAAGTTTTTGGGGACTGTGGTATAAGTTTCTTTAACAATAAAATATCCGAACTATAAGAGAGATTGCTCCTGCGATTACTCGTCGCACGGACTGCATTGCTCCTGTGATCCAGTGGGTCCTCGTCGCAAATTCACGACAATTAGGGAATCTTATCAAATATAGTTCGGGTATTTTTGTCTTGTCTTTACTTATGTCACAGTCCCTTTGTGTTTTTGATATTACAATGATAGACTTTACTCAGTAATAAATAATATACAGAAAAGAGTGAAAAGATGACTAAAGATTTGAGTTTTGACGACTTAGCTGATTTCGCAGCTGATTTTAAGCAAACGCCAGCTAGTGATGTAATTGCTCGTGCTGTCCAAGAAAATGGCATTGATGCTGTTAGTAAAGATCTCAGTGCAAAAGCAGTATTAAACCGAGTATTTTCTGTTGAGATTGAAACTGGCGAGGTCACCCATCAAAAACAAAGTGGCAGGTGCTGGTTATTTGCTACTTTAAATACCTTGCGTCATAATTTTACTAAAAAATACAATTTGAAAGATTTTCAGTTCTCTCAAAATTATATTTCTTTCTACGATCGTTTAGAAAAGGCAAATAAAATGTTGGAGTGGGCGATTGATTTGATCGATCGGCCTGAAGATGACAGAGAATATTTAGCGATGCTTGAATGGGGCGATGACGATGGCGGCCAATGGGCAAATGGTCCAGCGTTAATGAATAAATATGGTTTAGTTCCTAAAAGTGCGATGCCAGAAACTTATAATAGTGATAAAACAGCTGAAATTTCTACTATGCTTAATTTAAAGTTGCATAAAGCAGTGGCACATATGAAAAAAATGGCAGTTACGCCCACTCATAAAGCAGATCTACATGCTTATAAATTAGAATGCTTACGTGAAATTTATCGGATGTTAGTTTATGCTTTTGGTCAACCCCCAGCTTCTTTTGACTTTGAGTATCGTGATAAAGATAAGAACTATCATATTGCGCGTAATTTGACTCCTAAAACTTTTTTTACAGACTATGTAGCAGTTGATTTTGAACAGTATACGGTATTGGTCGATGCTCCTGACCATAAATATGGGAAAAATTATGGTCTGCCAAGCCAAGATTATATTTTTAATGGGAAAAAGATTGAACTAGCAAATGTTGGAATTACTGCTATGAAAAAGGCAGCTATTGCTTCTTTAAAAGACGGACAGGCTGTTTGGTTCGGCTGTGATGTAGTAAAAGATATGGACCGTAAAGAAGGTATCTTAGATCCAAATTATTTTAAAAAGAGCGAACTTTTTGGGGCAGATCTGCAGTTAGATAAAGCAGACCGCTTAGCAACTCGAGACGGACAAGTCACCCATGCAATGACGCTGACAGGTGTAGATCTTATTGATGGTAACCCTACGAAATGGAAAGTTGAAAATAGTTGGGGAGACAAGGTCGGCAATAAGGGTTATTTTGTCATGTCAGATGTTTGGTTTGACGAGTATGTATACGAAGTTGTTGTTAAAAACAAGTATCTACAAGAAGAAGACAAACACGTAGCAGCCAAAGAAAAAGAAGACCTTGCTCCATGGGATTCTTTACGTTAACAAGTGAGTAAGAGAAAAAACTTTTTTGTTAAATTTCATGGAAAAGTAGTAACGGTAACGAAAGTTCCCAAGAATTTTATCTTTCTTTTCATGCCGGTAAAAGATAATTTTTCATAGGTAAGTAATCAGCTTACTTTTTCGTAAGTCGTGAGGCTGGTATTTTGTTTCACGTGAAACTTATTGTGTTTATCGTTAGCTTTGAAAATTTTGTTTTATAATAAAAGGATAGTACTTATTGTAAGAAACAAGGAGAAAAGCAATGAAGATCAATTTACTTTTTTCAATTGACGATAGCTTTGTTGATCAGATGAAAACGACTTTGTTTTCAATTTATCAAAATACAGATCATAAACATCAATTTACAGTTTATATTTTACAAAAAAGATTGTTAAAGCAAACTGACGCTATTCAAGAGTTTTGTAAGTGGTTGGAAATGAAGTATGTTCCGCTGGTAATTGGTGAGGATTCTTTATTTGAGCAGGCTCCTGTTTCTTCTCGTTATCCAGAAACGATTTATTATCGATTAATGGTGCATAAATATTTACCTGAAAGTGTAAATAAAATTCTTTATTTAGATGCAGATATTCTTTGTATTAATGATTTTTCAAATTTGTATAAATTGGACCTTAAAGATGATCTATATGCAGCTGCTAGTCACAAGAAGCTAACTAATGTGACGAAAATGATTAATCAAGTACGGCTAAAAAATTACGAAGCAGAAGGGTACTATAACTCAGGGGTTTTACTTATTAATGTCAAAAAGACCCGAGAGAACGTCCAGGCAAGTGATATTTTCCATTTTATTAAGGAAAACCAATACAATCTTTTGTTACCAGACCAAGATATCTTAAACGGCTTATATGGAAATAAGATTTTGTCCATTCCCGATGAAGTTTATAATTTTGATGTAAGAAAAAATGCGACTTACGATGCTATCAGTATGGGGGAATGGGATTTAGATTGGGTTATCCATAATAGCGTATTCTTACATTTTTGTGGAAAAGAGAAACCTTGGCAAGAAAAATATCGAGGTCGTTACGCTGCCTTATATAAGTATTTTTGGTACAAAGCGATGAATCAATAACATTTGCACACTTGCGCGATTTATTGCAAGTGTGTTTGTTTATGTAAAAAGCATACAAACTATTGCATAGGTAATTATTTTGCGTTAAAGTAGAAAATAGTTCGTGAAACAATTTCTGTTTCACAAAAAAGAAAGGGAATTGTATGTTACCGGAAGAATTTCAACAAAAGCTTCAAAAGTACGGTCTTAAGCTTACACAAAAGCAAATGGAGCAATTTGAACATTATTACAAGCTTTTGATAGAATGGAATGAGAAAATAAATCTTACAGCTATTACAGACAAAAAGGAAGTTTATTTAAAGCATTTTTACGACTCAGTAGCATTGGCCTTATCAGTTGAACTGGATAAGAAAGCTTCTATATGTGATATAGGTTCTGGTGCGGGATTTCCTAGCATCCCTTTAAAAATTATTTTTCCCGAACTAAAGGTAACTATTGTTGATTCGTTAAACAAACGAATCAATTTTCTTCGTACATTAGTCAGTGAATTAGAATTAAACGAAGTTTTTTTGTTCCATGACCGAGCGGAAACCTTTGGACAAGCTCCAACTTACCGAGCTTCTTATGATTATGTAGTAGCAAGAGCAGTTGCTCGTTTAAATGTTTTGTCTGAGCTTTGTTTGCCGTTGGTTAAAAAAAATGGTTATTTTTATGCATTAAAAGCAGCTAAAAGCCAAGAAGAACTGGCTGAAGCCAAAGGGGCAATAGCAATTTTAGGTGGTAAGTTTATAGAAGACAAGCAAATTTATTTACCTAATACCGAAGATGAACGGCATGTTTTAGTAATTGCAAAGAAAAAAGAAACGCCAAAAAAATATCCAAGAAATCCTGGCTTACCTAATAAAAAGCCGATAAAATAAAAATCTCAAAGGCAGTGATGTGAGGAAAAAACCTCTTTTACCAGCCTCTAATAGAGGAGGAAAGTTTTATGGTACGTATTATTTCTGTGGCAAACCAAAAAGGTGGGGTCGGTAAATCAACTACGGCAGTGAACCTAGGTGCTTGCTTGGCTTACCTAGGTAAAAAAGTTTTACTAGTGGATATTGATGCACAAGGAAATGCTACCAGTGGTGTAGGCATACGTAAACCTGACGTGGTGCAAGATGTTTATGATGTATTGATTAATGAGATTAAAATGGAAGATACAATATTGCCTAGTTCTCGTGCAAATTTAGATGTTGTGCCGGCTACGCTGCAATTAGCAGGAGCAGAGATTGAATTGACCGCTATGATGGCTAGGGAGTCCCGTTTAAAAACGGCGATCGATGAACTTAAAGACCAGTATGATTTTATCTTAATTGATTGCCCACCATCTTTGGGACATTTAACGATTAACGCCTTTACGGCAAGTGACGGAATCTTAATTCCTGTTCAATGCGAATACTATGCATTGGAAGGGTTAAGCCAGTTATTAAATACCGTTCGCTTGGTACAAAAGCACTTTAATCCTGAACTGGAAATTGAAGGGGTCTTATTGACCATGTATGATGCCCGCACCAATCTTGGTATAGAAGTAGTCGAAGAAGTACGACGTTATTTCCAAGAAAAAGTTTATCAAACGATTATTCCAAGAAACATTCGGTTATCTGAAGCGCCAAGTCATGGGCTTTCCATCGTTGATTACGACTTGCGTTCCAAAGGTTCTGAGGTCTATCAAGCACTAGCAAAGGAAGTGTTGGCTCGTGAAAAAGAAAAATAAAAGTTTAGGTAAAGGAATAAATGCACTATTTCAGGACCTATCAGATATTGAAGAGGTCGAAGCAACGGAGAAAATCGTTGAATTATCATTAAATGAATTACGTCCCAACCCTTATCAACCACGAAAAACGTTTGAAGAAAAATCATTGCAAGAATTGGCCAATTCGATTGAAAAATCGGGTGTTTTTCAACCTATTATTGTACGCAAATCAAAAGTAAAAGGTTACGAGATTATTGCTGGTGAACGGCGTTTTCGTGCTTCTAAATTGGCGAAAAAAGAAATGATTCCTGCTATTATTCGTGATTTTGATGAAGAAGCAATGATGCAAGTAGCTGTTTTAGAAAACTTACAGCGAGAAGATTTAAATCCTTTGGAAGAAGCAGAAGCTTATGAGATGTTGATGAATAATCTTCATTTAACACAAGCAGAGGTAGCTGAGCGTTTAGGAAAAAGCAGGCCTTATATTGCCAATTACTTGCGTCTTCTGACTTTGCCAAAATTAGTAAAAGAGATGGTACAAGACGACCGATTGTCAATGGGACAAGCACGTACTTTGCTAGGGTTAAAAAATAAGGAACAAATATTAAAACTCGCCAATCGATGTGTAAAGGAAAATTTGACTGTACGACAATTAGAACAATTGGTTACAGAGGCCAACGAAATAAAAGATAAAAAGAAAGTTCCGCGCGTAGTAAAAGAAAAACCTTATTATATACGCGAAAGCGAAGATCGTTTGATGGATAAATTTGGAACAAGTGTACAGATTAAAGAGAAAAAAGGCAAAGGAAAAATTGAAATTGATTATTTGTCGCAAAATGATTTGACACGTATATTAGATATTTTAAATATTCATTTTGATGAAGAATAATAAGGAGAATGCTTATGTACGATCTAGGGGATACTGTAGAAATGAAAAAACCTCATGCTTGTCAGACAAACCGTTGGCAGATTATACGTATGGGAGCTGACATTAAAATAAAGTGTGAAAATTGCGGACACATTGTTATGATGACACGTCGTGAATTTGAAAAGAAAATGAAAAAAGTACTAGAAAAGAAAAAGGAAGAGTGAAGTTAGATGCCATTGACTGCTGGAATTGTGGGCTTACCTAATGTAGGGAAATCCACTTTGTTTAATGCAATTACAAAAGCTGGCGCAGAAGCAGCAAATTATCCTTTTGCAACAATTGACCCTAATGTTGGAATTGTCGAAGTACCAGATTGGCGCTTACAACGATTAACTGAATTGTTCCAACCGAAAAAAACAACACCTGCGACATTTGAATTTACTGATATTGCGGGGATTGTTAAAGGAGCAAGCCAAGGAGAAGGTTTAGGAAATCAATTTTTAAGTCATATTCGGCAAGTAGATGCCATTTGTCATGTAGTACGTTGCTTTGATGATGAAAATGTGACTCATGTCGAAGGGCGTATTGATCCTTTGGCTGATATTGAAACGATTAACTTAGAATTAATTTTAGCTGATTTAGAATCTGTGAATAAACAATATAATCGAGTAGAAAAAGTTGCTAAAACAAAAGACAAGACAGCGATGGCTGAATTGGCTGTTTTAGATAAAATTAAACCTGTTTTAGAAGCGGGCAAATCCGTACGTACAATTGATTTTTCTGAAGAGGAACAGCCAATTGTCAAAGGGTTATTTTTATTAACAGCCAAGCCCGTCTTATATGTTGCGAATGTAGCAGAAGAGGATGTGCAAGATCCAAAAAGCAACCATTACGTTCAAGAAGTACAAAAGTTTGCCACAACGGAAAATGCTGAAGTTATTACAGTTTGTGCTCAAATTGAAGAAGAGATTGCTGAATTAGAAGATGAGGACAAAATAGAATTTTTGGAAGATTTAGGGATCAAAGAAAGTGGTCTTGATCAGTTGATTCGTGCGTCATTTCATCTATTAGGATTAGCGACTTATTTTACTGCTGGTGAGCCAGAGGTTCGTGCTTGGACATTTCCTAAGGGGATTAAGGCACCGCAAGCTGCAGGAATTATTCACTCTGATTTTGAACGAGGATTTATTCGTGCTGAAACGGTCTCTTTCGATGACCTTAATAAATATGAGAGCATGCATGCAGCTAAAGAAGCCGGACGCGTGCGTTTAGAAGGCAAGGATTATGTGGTGCAAGATGGCGATGTCATGTTATTTCGCTTCAATGTATAATAGACTATCAAAGTATGAATAAACTATGTTAGAATAATTCTTGTCAAATGCTTGTTTACCAGGCAAGAAGGGAGAAACGACAAACATGGAAGCAGAAAAGCTGCGAGAATATGTTGCCCAAAATCGTGAATGGGAAAAACAACTAACCAAAAGGAATCAGCAGTATATCTTTGATTTAAACAAGGCACTCGATGCTGCTAACCTCTCTGAAGAAGAGAAAGTTCAAGCACTACATGAAATGCTGCCGGTTTTAGTACAAGAACAAAAAGGTGGACGTACAGCTCGACAACTTTATGGAACTGTCTCAGAACGGACAGAAGCAATTTTAGCTGAGCCGACAAAGGCTGAAGAAACTACAAAACCTGTTTTGATGTGGGTCGATAATACACTATTAATTTTAGGTGTTTTTGGTGTAATGATGGGAATTGTAGGCTTATTTTCCTCAAAGAATACGCAAGTTTACGGTATCGTCACCTTAATATTAATGGCTATGGTTGGAGGCTGGGTCTTTTATTTGATGTATAAATATATGTATCAATATGAACGACCAGGTGCTGATAAAAGTAAGCGCCCCAAATTATGGAAATCAATATTGATTTTAATTGGTTCGTTTTTTGTGTGGACGGCTGTTATTTCACTTTCGGCCTTACTGCCAAGCGTGATTAATCCTGTATTAGATCCGTTTGTCTTGGTGATCATTGGTGGTGCTGCATTATTACTTCGATATTACTTAAAGAAGAAATACAATATCATTGGCAGTTTATCAATGCCTAAACAATAAATATAAAAGGGTTCCCTGGATAGGAACCCTTTTTTACATCATAATGGTTGACTTCAAACGTGAATTTTGCTACTTTCATTAAAATATATTGATTTACTCTAACAGTAGTAAAGACGTTTGTTATTAAATTTATAAATTGAAGGAGTGTTACAACTAATGTCCAACTGGGAAACGAAGTTTGAAAAAAAGGGAATAACATTTGATGATGTGTTACTTGTCCCGCAAGAAAGTCACGTATTACCTAATGACGTTGATTTGAAGGTAAAATTAGCTGAAAATATTCAACTCAATGTTCCGATTTTAAGTGCCAGTATGGATACCGTAACGGAAAGTAATATGGCAATTGCGATGGCTAGACAAGGTGGACTTGGTGTTATTCACAAAAACATCTCAATTGAGGCTCAAGCTGACGAAGTACGAAAGGTAAAGCGATCAGAAAGTGGTGTGATTATTGACCCTTTCTTTTTAACTCCTAATCATTTAGTTTCTGAAGCAGAAAAGTTAATGAGTCGTTATCGAATTAGTGGTATCCCAGTGGTAGAAACAATGGAAAATCGAAAATTAGTGGGAATTATGACGAATCGCGATTTACGTTTTGTTACGGATTACTCTATTGCTATCGGCGAAATTATGACCAAAGACGATTTGATTACAGCTCCAGTAGGCACTTCTTTAAAAGATGCAGAAGAAATTTTACAAGCACATAAAATTGAAAAATTACCGATTGTCGATGATAAAGGACGCTTGAGCGGGTTAATTACTATCAAAGACATTGAAAAAGTGATTGAATTTCCTAATGCAGCTAAAGATGAGCATGGTAGATTACTAGCTGCAGCGGCAGTTGGGATAACGAGTGATACCTTTGAACGAACACAAGCCTTGTTAGAGGCTGGCGCTGATGCTATTGTCATTGATACAGCACACGGTCATAGCGCCGGTGTATTACGCAAAATTTCAGAAATTCGGGCAGAGTTTCCTAATGCAACTTTAATTGCTGGTAATGTTGCAACAGCCCAGGGAACTAAAGCTTTGTATGATGCTGGCGTTGATGTGGTAAAAGTAGGCATTGGACCAGGTTCAATTTGTACAACTCGAGTGGTTGCAGGTGTGGGAGTTCCACAGTTGACTGCTATTTACGATGCAGCTTCTGTTGCTCGTAAATATGGGAAAACAATTATTGCAGATGGCGGGATTAAATTCTCAGGAGATATCGTAAAGGCTCTGGCCGCCGGTGGTTATGCAGTAATGTTGGGAAGCATGTTAGCAGGAACAGAAGAATCCCCTGGTGAATTTGAAATCTATCAAGGACGTCGTTTTAAAGCTTACCGCGGCATGGGTTCGCTTAGTGCGATGGAAAAAGGGTCAAGCGATCGCTACTTCCAAGGTGGAGTTAACGAGGCGAATAAATTAGTCCCCGAAGGTATTGAAGGGCGAGTTGCCTATAAGGGCAGTGTAGCGGATATTATCTTTCAAATGCTAGGTGGACTGAGATCTGGTATGGGATACGTTGGAGCTGCAAATTTACAAGCTCTGCGTGATGATGCTCAATTTATTCAGATGAGTGGCAATGGACTAAAGGAATCTCACCCTCATGACATTCAAGTGACAAAAGAAGCACCTAATTATTCAGTTGAACAATAATTAAAAGGCACGGCAACAAGGGAAAAGTTGTCGTGCCTTTGTTTATTTAACCGATTTTTGTTGCACCGCCCATATAAGGAACCAGTACATCAGGAATAGTGACAGAGCCGTCTGCATTTTGATAATTTTCTAAAATAGCGGCTACCGTGCGACCTACAGCTAGACCTGAACCGTTCAAAGTATGAGCATAATGGGGTTTACCGTCTGCATCACGATAACGAATCATCGCACGTCGTGCTTGAAAATCTTCACAATTTGAACAAGAACTGATTTCTCTATAAGTGTCTTGTCCCGGAATCCATACTTCTAAGTCATAAGTTTTTGCCGCAGAAAAACCCATGTCGCCTGTTGATAATGTAATAACGCGATAAGGAAGCTCTAATTTTTGCAAAATGGCTTCCGCATCAGCTGTCATTTTTTCTAGTTCGTCGTAGGAGTGTTGGTTATCTGTGAATTTAACCATTTCTACTTTATTGAACTGATGGAGTCGAATTAAACCTCTAGTATCGCGGCCCGCGCTTCCAGCCTCAGAACGAAATGCCGGGCTTAGTGCAGTGAAATAAACTGGTAATTGATTTTCATCTAGAATTTCATTGTTATAGTAATTAGTTAAAGGTACCTCAGCTGTTGGGATCAAAGTTAAATCACTATCTTCTAGTTGAAAAACATCTTCAGTAAACTTAGGAAATTGTCCAGTACCAAACATTGCTTGGCTATTTACCGCATATGGTGGAATCATTTCAGTGTAACCTTGATGGTAAACATGTTCATCTAACATAAAATTATATAGTGCCCGTTCTAATCGTGCACCTAATCCTTTGTAGTAAACAAAGCGACTACCAGAGACTTTTGCTCCTCTTTCAAAGTCGAGAATATCTAAGTTTTCGGCAATATCCCAATGGTTTTTTGGTTCGAAATCAAAGGTTCGTGCAGTATGCCATCTTCGTACTTCTACATTATCATCTTCGTCTTCCCCTATTGGTACACTTGGATGAGGAAGATTGGGTAAACCTGTTGCTATGCTTTTTATTTTTTCATCAATTTCAGCGATTTCTTTATCTAATGATTTAATTTCGCTGCCAACTTCTCGCATTTCAGCGATTTGTTCAGTGGCATCTTCTTTATTGCGCTTAGCTTGAGCAATTTTTTCAGATACATTATTGCGGTATTTTTTCTTTTCTTCTGTTTCAACTAATAATTTACGACGTTGCTTATCCAACTGAAGAAAGTTTGTTAACGTTTCTTCTGGAACACCTCGGCTTTGTAATTTTTCTTTGACTTCATCAAAATGCTCGCGGATTAATTTAATATCTAACACTATTTCTCCTCCTCAAAAAATAATAAAATAAAAAACTATTTCATCCTTAAGCTAATTTGCTTGGGACGAAATAGTTGAATTCGCGGTGCCACCCAAGTTCGGCTATGATGCCGCACTTGTCTCTTGTAACCAAAGAGTGCAGGTTCTTTTTTTAAAAGAAACATTGAAAACTGGATTCCATCATTTACCTTTACTGATTTACACCACCCATCAGCTCTCTTAAAAGGATAAACCATGTACTAGGTTTTCTGCTAGTTATTATGTTGCATTTAGCATAGCTGAAAAAAATTATTTCGTCAACTAGAAGAATGCTTATTACTGACTAAAGGCAAATGTATGATAAAAGATGTCCAGTCTGGGTTGGATTTTGCGTAAATATAACCACCATGTAAAGCAACAATGCTTTGAGCAATAGCCAAGCCTAACCCAGTTCCGCCAGTTTCTTGTGAGCGTGATTCTTCCACGCGATAAAAACGATCGAATAACGAATCTAATGACTGTTTTGGAATCATTTTACCATTGTTTTTTACTGTAATAACAGCTTCAGTACCTGTTTTTTCAAGTTGTATGACGATCTTGTCAGCGCCTTTACCGTATTTTAAAGCATTTGAAAGCAGGTTATTGAATACACGAACGAGTTTTTCCGTGTCGCCTTCCATTAAAAGTTGCTGTGGTTGTGCGCTTGTTTCAATGGTGATTCCTTTATTGCGTGCTTCAAGCTCGAAGTCAGCAGCCAATTGTTCCACTAACTGAACCATATCAAAGGTCATTAGGTTTACTGGATTACTTGGTTGGCGAGCTTTGGTATATTCAAATAAGTCATCAACAAGAGACTTCATTTGTTTTGTTTTGACAAAAGCTGTATGTGTGTACTTCAATAGTTCTTCTTCAGAATGGTACTGTCGATCTTCAATCAAACCTAAATAACCGATAATTGAAGTCAAAGGTGTCCTAATATCATGGCTAATATTTGTAATTAATTCATCTTTTGATTTTTCAATGCGCCGCTCTTCTTCAATAGCTGTAACCGTACTATCCACTAGACCGTTAATGCTGTCAACTAGTCGCGCCAAGTCACCACGTAGTTCAAAAGGAATACGATGACCGTAATTGCCGTTAGCAATATAGTGTAGTTCACTTATAATATGACGTTGTTGCATTTGACGATAGCGTCGTATTAAACGCCAATATAAAAAAATGACATCTAAAATAAGCAGAATAGGAATTAAAATGTTTTTTCCGCTAAGAAAAATATCCGTATTGAGGTTTCTTACAAAACTCGTACGTGATTCAAATACTGCTTCGTTTAAAGCAGGAGTACTACTTATTACAGAAGAGATCATAACTAATATTGCTATGTTGACAATAATTAGTAAGATGATCGTAACGATCGCTTCAACAAATAGTTCACTAATTTCTTTTGACGTGAGAACGACTCTTTTTTTTGGTTCTTTTTTATTTCGCATCGATCTTGTAGCCAACTCCCCATACAGTTTGAATGATTTTTTCTCCTCCAGTGGCTTCTTCAATTTTATCACGTAGGTGGCTTACGTGAACCATAACTGTTTTCGCTGACACAACGCTTTCTTGTTTCCAAACACGTTCAAAAATTTCATCAGCACTAAAGACACGATTTGGATGGGAAGCTAATAGATAAAGAATACCAAACTCCAAAGCGGTTAATTGAATTTCTTTCCCATCAACAGTTCTTACTTCATGAGAATCACGATTAATAACAAGCGAACTGATTTCCAAAATGTCCGGTTGTTCTGAAGATATTTGTGTTTGCGTTCTTCTTAGCAAAGATTTAACACGTGCCATTACTTCTAATGGATTAAATGGCTTTGTTACGTAATCATCTGCTCCAGCGACTAATCCTTTGATTTTATCCATGTCAGTCGTTTTGGCCGTTAATAGTATGATGGGGATTTGTGATTCTTTCCTTAACGTTTTAACTACTTGCATTCCATCTAATTCTGGCATCATAATATCTAAAATGACCAGTTCAATATCAGAAATAGTACGTATTTTTGATAGAACTTCTTTTCCATCGTAAGCTACGATAGGTTCATAGCCTTCGTTGTGTAAATAAATACTCAATAATTCAACAATTTCTTTATCATCGTCAGCAACTAATATTTTCATTTAGAGCCCTCCTTTTAGTTAACGAAGATCTTTAACTACATTTTACCAAAAAAAGAAAAAATTTGATAAATTTATACCTATTCTTTAGAGAATAATAGGAATTAAAATATGAAAGATTAGAAAAACGAACATTTTACCAAAAAAAGTAGTAGTTTTAGGATATTTATTTGTTAAAAGCGAACGAAAGTAAGCCATAAGGTAAAAGAAAGCGAAGTAACTAAAAACGTTGGCATAACAACAACTTTTTTGTTGACGAAATGTTATTTTATTGATATATTATTATTTGTCTTCAGGGGAACAGCTAAATTTTAAATTAGCACATACTTTGTTAATTTAAAATAGCTTAGTTAATAAATATCCTTTGGAAATAAAGTAAAAAACTTTGAAAAAA
>NZ_BCPY01000009.1 GCF_001544195.1 Tetragenococcus solitarius NBRC 100494 | reverse complement strand
CACTCTATAAATCGATTTATAGAGTGTTTTGTAGTTCATCTATATTTTTGTATTATAGGCTATACTAATTTTATTTTTTAAAGGTAGTAGTATAATCGACAAAGTCATGAAAACTGGTTTCCAGGTTTCCAATAACAGTGGGGTCTTTTAAGTTTTGCTCGTCGTCAAATTGTTGCATGACATTTCCTAGAAGAAATTCATTTCCAGGTAAAACATTGGCCATCACGTCAGGTGAACTTAAGATTTGACGCAGTTGAAATTGAGCGCGAGCAGAACCTTGAGGTCCATAGGAGGCACCAACAATCAAAACTGGCTTTTTATAAAAAGAATTTAATTGGTAAGATAACCATTCAATCGTGCTTTTTAATACAGCAGGAATCGAATGATCATATTCCGGACTAGCAATAATTACGCCATCAGCCCCTTTTATCTTTTTATCTAGTGCAAGTACTGCAGATTGTTCATTGACATCTAAATCAGCATTAAAAGCTGGCAAATCAGCTATTTCACAAACTTCAATCCGATGTTCGGAAGCAAAGTGTCTATTAATATAATGCAATAACATTCGATTATATGAAAAATCAGCATTTGTTCCTTCAATAGCAACAAAGTTCAATCGTTACCCCTCCTTATTCACCTGTTTTAACGCGTCAGCTACTGCTGATTTCAACGCTTTACTAGATACAGAGGCACCAGACACAGCATCAACGTCGATTTTATTTTTAGCAACCATTTCTTTTGGCATCTTTTCTAAGGCTTCTAGTCCAACATCGCCACTTTCGCTTTGCTTCAATATTTCTACATTTTTAATATTCTTTTTCGAATCAGAAGTGAGCCTTACAACCACTTCGCCCCCAATTCCTGCATCACTACGACCAATATATTGATTTTTACCAGTGGTAAAGTTTTCTTCTTCCGTTTTATTGTCACTAGTAAATGTAAACGAGCTAGCACTTTGTGTATCTCTTTCACTTCTGCCCTCTACATAAGCGACAGTCGTATCCTCCATTTTAGGAACTGCAGCATTTTGACCTGCAATTTTACCGAAAATCAAACATTCTGCTAAGTTACCACCACCTTGATATTGGTTGGCACATATTCCTCCTAATTCACCCGCTGAATATAAATGTGGGATAGGCTGACCATCAGGATTTAAAATTTCAGAACGAGAATTACGTCTTGGACCTCCTTGAGTATTTAATACCGTTTGAGACATTTGAATCGCATAAAATGGTCCTTGATCGAATGCACGCAGCGTTTTCGGGTCACGATGAAATTCCGCATCTTCTTTATTTTTAGCTGCTTGTTCAAAACGTACCATTGCCTTTTCCAATATGGAAGCATTAACTCCCATTAATTGAGCCAATTGAGCAATAGAATCAGCTTTTAACAAATTTTCTTGATAAGGTTCATACTTACCAATGATGCTGTCTTTATCTAATTCATTTTTTTTCGTTTGGTCAAAAACTAAATATGGGTGTTGTTGATTTAATGGTACTTTCCATGTTCCGTGATTTTTAATATGACCGTGGCGATTTTCTTCACTTTCATTGAAATAGCGGCTACCATCGTCACCAACTGCAAAAATACTACCACTAGAGAGCAATTGATTCTGTGCCCCAAGCATTAAACGGCCTCGTTCGCCTTCTTCCACAGCAAAAGCCATACCATGCAACAAACCTAATGATTCATAATTATTCATATGCCAAAAATCAGCACCGACTTCTTGAGCCATTTTGATACCTGCGCCTTTGTTATACGTACTGCCTAGTGGGGTCAGCTTTTTAGCCCCAAGGAAATCTTCTATATACTGCTGATTATTTTCAAACCCGCCCATTGCTAAAACAACGCCATTTTTAGCTTTAACATTCCGTAAAACATGTTCACGTTCAATCTCTACACCACAAACAACCTTAGAAACAGGGTTTTGAATCAGCTTACGCGCAGGTGTACTGTATAAAACATCGATTTTATCACTGCGCTTTGCCACCTGTTGTTTTAAATTTTGCCATAAAGCCGCATCAAAAACGCCTTCGTGAACAGTCGTTAAATCATGAGACTGGGCCCCTGGAAATTCAGGAAATTCTGCAATGATTGAAGCAGCAACACCTTTGCCAGCAAAGTCATCATGCCGCCAACTTACCGGCTCAACATCTAAATATTTTTTCAGATAATCAGGAATACCAACCATACCTTCAACATAGGTATCAATCATCTCTTCATCAAGATTCATTGGTGCCGTTAAATTTTTATAATATTTTTTCAACCCATCAAAATCATCACCCGAACCGATTAGTTGTGCAGCATAGCGCGTGTTTCCTCCTTCATGCCCTTCCGGCGCAGAATCTACTAATAATACTTTTGCTCCATCATCTGCTGCAAATCGTGCCGCCGTTGCTCCTGCTCCGCCGAAACCTAAAACAACAACGTCATAGCTGGCATCCCAGCGTATTTTTTTGTTACTTTCCATGGATTTATCCTCCTCTACAAACTTGACACTATCCTTATTAGCAGCAATATCCACTGGTTTCTGACTAGCTGCGCTGCTGTTATTTATAAAATCTAAAAAATGACTAAAACATTGCTCTAAAAATTCGATGGTTTTTTTATCTTTAATATTTCCTTTGGAATCAAAAGCGTGATGTGAATTTCCAAGTAAAAACTCATTACCAGGAAGAACTTTAGCATTTACACCTGGTGAATCAAGAACCTCTCGTACTTGAGCCTGTGCCCGTGATGCTCCTGTTGCATATTTAGAAGCACCAACCAACATTACGGGTTTTTCTGCTAAAGGATGAACACGATAAGATAACCATTCAAGCGTACTTTTAAGAGCCGAAGAAAAAGAATGAGTGTATTCAGGACAACCAATAATAATCCCGTCGGCCTGTGCAATTTTTTGGGTTAACTCTTTGACCTCTATTGGATCGTCATTTTGAGGTTTATTTTCATTAAACATAGGGATGTCTTTTATTTCACAAACTTCAATCATAACCTCTGAAGAAAAGTGGTCAGCCATAAATTGAAGGAGTTGGCGGTTAGTAGATTGTTTCGTATTCGTACCAACAATAGCAATAAAATGCATAATGATACCTCCTTTTTGCTTATATTTTATAAAATTATGTGAAATTAAACACAAAGTAAGAATAGCACTATATCATTTCTCTGTCAATTTTTATCAGACAGTTCGTTCGTCTAAAAACCATTTAAAACTATTTTTAACTAATATAACCGTCATTATTTTCTAAACAAAAAACGACCCTAAAACCTAATTGAATAGGTTTTTAAGGCCATTTTTTCGTTAAAAGAAGTTTTCATTCATTATTAATTTCTAATAAGGAACGCAAATATTCGACCGATTCATTACTACCTGATAAAATCAAATGATCACCTAATTCCAAACGAGTTGTTCCATGAGGGATTACCGGCTTATGTTCACGGAAAATCCGACTAATAATCACTTGACTTACTTCCGGTAATTGTGAAATCATCATGTCAACATATTTAGCATTTGTCACAACAACCTCGTTTAGGCGAAATTCTGTAGCTGTTAACAAATCAAAGACCGCTGGAGTTTCAATGGCATTACGCAACATGCCTACATTAACATCAAACATGCTGAAAAATTCAACATGCTGGGCTTTTAAATTTTCCTCCATCTTTAAACGTTCTTTTGAATCACGGATATCCAAGCGTACGATTACACGAGGCACTCCATACTTTTTAGCTTTTAAGGCAACTTCGTAATTTACGTTGGCCTCTTGGTGAGCTAAAACAAGAATGTCTGTATCAAAAACCTTGTTAGTAATTAGATGTTCACTCTCCAAATTTTCCAGAAAAAACATCGCCGCTTTGTTATGATAAGTATCATATTGACTTTTATTGTTAGTATAAATCGTCTTGCTAAAATGCTCAGAAGATAACTCTTGCATTGCAGAGATCGTCATTAAGCCGACTCCTATGGTATGCACAACTGTTTTTTGCAATTGTTCTTCATGTGGTTTATAAAAATATTTAAATAAAAGCGGACCAAGTAAGCAAGTTAAAATTCCTGCTAAGATAAAAGCACCCGATTGTTGCTCATTAATCACATGTAAATTTTCTGCCACAGTGAGTGCAGGCAAAATTAATGTAATGGTCGTTTCAGATAAAAATACACCACTTAAAGCGTTAGAAGGGGTAAACAGTCGGCGGAAAATAAAGTATGAAGATAATTTAGCCAACAAGAAACCAACTAAAAACAGAGGAATTAACACCAATGTCTCTGAAGAACTAAACATACTAAATAAATCCAGTTTAGCCCCTGTTAAGATAAAGAAAAAAGGAATAAAAAAGCCGTAGCCGATAGCATCTAGTTTTTCTTCAGTTTCTTTTTCTGGCTCCAAAAGCTTGATGACAATTCCTGCCAGAAATGCCCCCAACACATTTTCCGCTCCTACTGTCTCTGCCAAAACCACTAAAGTAATAATGATGACAAAGGCAAGCCGAATATCTAATTGCGTCGTTGCTTTTGTGTATTTTTTAAAAACAGTGAAAAAGTTACGAAAGCGTAAAAGCAACAATACAGCAACAAGAAAAATTAACGAGGTTAGCCAAAGTGTACTGCTGTCTCCACTTTTCAACGACGAGTAAATCGTTAAACTCAGCAGTGGGACGACTTCCCCTAACACAGCAAAAAGTAAGAGTGTTTGTCCATAAGCTCGTCCTAAAAGTTCATTTTCTTTTAACACTGAAATAACAATTCCTAGTGCAACGGTTGAAAATAAAATGGCTGCTAATTGTATATCCGAAAAAAAGCCCAAAAATCTAAATAACCCTGCTAATAGTACCGAACAAACAAATGTTACTCCATAAGCTAAACTGGCTACTTTAAGCGGCGTTTCTTTTGTCATATTTTTAGCTTGTCTGGCAGCTAAAGGAGTGGATATGTCTCGTTTTTTAAACAAAGAAAAATCAATTTCCATGCCACTTAAAAAAAGTAATAACACAACTCCTAAAGTGGAAATAGTAGATAATTCAGCATTTGTTTCAATAATATCAAATCCACTTTTTCCTACTAAAATCCCTATAAAAATCTCCGCCACCGTCGTAGGAATAAATGTTATATGAAAACGTGCTAATAGCATAGGCGTGACAAAGGCCGCAACAGTTACAATTACAAGAGAAAAATTCATAAATTGCCTCCTTGTTAAATGATGAAAGCTACAACTTTGCAAAAAGTTTATTGATTTTTTGTAATAAAACATAGTAATAATGTATTAATCTTGCCTTTTTCCTATTTACTTTCTGCCATTTTCTAAGAAGTAAATTTTAACAGCCCTTACCCTATTTCCAAAGCGTTATATTATTAAAAATAATGTGTTTGAAAACAAATAAGATGACAAAAAATACAAAAAACAACATAATCATAAATTGTAACGAATAACCTTTAAAAAAGGAAATAAAAAAGCTCAAAAATTTTATTGTTTTCATATAATATATGTTAAAATTTAAATATAAGTAATGAAAGCGCTAAACATGCGTTAGGAGGAACTGATATGAATAAAAAACAAGCGGCCTTATTTCTTTATCTTTTAGAGGTGGTAGTATTTGATAGAGAATTTCATCTCCAACAAAGTGTAGTATTTGAAACTAAAAACTGCCTCATCACCGGATTATTTTATGCCGGAGATTCCTTTTTTGCTCCCTTTAAAAATCCAGAAGCAGCCTATACATTTAAAGAAACCTTTGTAAAAAAAGCAACAAAATACGGCGGTACTACTGATTATAACAAGGTTCAGATTCAAGAAGACTTACAAGAAAATATGTCCGCGACTTTTGAAAAAATCAAATATTTTGTTTTACGTTATGATGAATTCGAAGAGATAAGTGATACAGAAACGATTATAACTGATGATATGACAATAAAAAATGTACATTTTTTAAATGGTCCAAATCAAATCTTTCCTTTTTATATCTTTTCCAAAGATATAACGTTTAAACCTGTATCCCTGTTATTTGACCCTCAATGAAAATTATTCATTTTAAACAAAAAATAGCACTTAGCTGTTTTAGGCAGCTGAGTGCTTAACTTTTATATTGATAAGAAAAAAGAATTAGCTTCCACTAATTTATCAGACGTATAACACGTTATCCGCTTCGTATAAAACTCTAGCCAAGCTCGACGTTATGATAGATATTTTGTACATCTTCCAAATCTTCTAATACATCGAGAATTTTTTCAAATATCTCCTGATCCTCATCGTTTAAAGTAACTTCGCTTTGTGGAATCATTTGTATTTCAGCAATATCATATTTTTCAACTCCGTATTCATTGAGAGCTTCTTGGATTAATTGGAAATCTTCTGGTTCGCCATAAACGACAATTTGTCCTTCTTCTGATTCTACATCACGTACATCAATGTCTTTGTCAATTAGAAACTCAAAAATTTCATCTACATTATCTCCGACAAAACTAAACAAAGCTGTATTATCAAACATATAGGATACTGCACCATTTACCCCCATATTACCACCATTTTTATTAAAAGCAGCTCGTACTTCGGCCGCTGTACGGTTCACATTATTTGTCAGAGTATCCACAATAAACATCGAACCACTAGGACCAAATCCTTCGTAACGAAGCTCCGAATAAACTTCATCACTGGCACCTTTGGCTTTTTCAATAGCTCGATCGATTACATGTTTTGGTACATCATATGTTTTCGCCCGATCGATCACAAATTTTAATTTTTGATTGGTATGTGGATCGGGTTCTCCTGATTTTGCAGCAGCATAAATTTCAATACCGAATTTCGCATACACTTTACTATTATTTTTATCTTTTGCCGTCTTTTTAGCGACGATATTTGCCCATTTTCGTCCCATTTCTTCACTTCGCTTTCTGTTGATTTAGGTTTATATCAACGTTTTAAAAATTATCCTTTTTTATTATACCCGCTAGCACCTCTTCTGTAAAAGCTTTTTGTTAAGTACAAAAAGCTTCTAAACACGTATGGGTGTTTTACCAAAATTTTGTTCGGTAATTTTAGCATTGGCTAATTGGTAAACATTATCGCTTTGGATAGTCAGTGCCATAATTGATTCTTGAGCTTTTCCTACTTTAGAAATAATCGGCCAGGAAATTGTTTTTTTCTCTTGTTGTAAATATTGTTGCCCCTTTTCGCTGAAACCTAAAATATGTAAATAATTATGCTGCCACGCATTTTTCACAGCTTCATCTTTTAAATTTAGCAAAATATAGCAAAGTAAACGCTGAATTCTTGTGCGTGTATACCTTTTCGATTTAACAAGTTCAACAAGTTCATCAAAATGTTTAGCCTCTTTAATTTTACTTTTTAACCGATATTCTAAACCTTCGACCATTTGATAAATTTCTTTTAATTCAGAAAGAGAACTTGTTAAAATCTTATATTTTAATAAGGGCCAGTAATTTTCCCAACTCACTTGATAAAAAAGAAGATCTTCTGCCGTTTTTACTGGGACTACCTTTTTTATCTCTTTTTGAGACAAAACGGCTTGACGGATAGCTGTAGCGCTCGCAATTTCTTTCGTTAGTTCAGTAGAATGATGGCTTGCTTTTACACGTTGGATCGGATGAATCCTCATCGGTTGTTTGAAAGAAGCATTTTCCTTTGTATAGGTTAACCCTAAAATGTGATTAGGCTGGTCTTTTGAAAAGGTGAACGACGGATAGCGATTAGATAACAAACGATCAATCTTTTGCGCATAAGACAAAGTGGGGTCGTCATATTCTTTATAAGCTTTGTCAAATTCTTTTTGGTGGGCCAACATAAACCGACCAAAAGAAGCGTAATCAAAGTCAGTAGAATTGTCGGTACCAAAAGAAAGATTTTGGCAATGTAACGCGTGTAAAAGACGAACGCTGCCTTTGGCAAAATAATCAGCAGATTGTAGCGACCAGTGAACAGGCAGCTCAACCACTAAATCAGCTCCTTGTTGTAAAGCCTCGTTCGCACGCGTCCACTTATCAATAATTGCGGGTTCGCCACGTTGTAAAAAGTTTCCGCTCATAACAACGATCATGACATCTGCCTGCGCTTTTTCTTTGGCTTTTTGTAATTGATATTTATGACCGTTATGAAACGGATTATACTCAGCAATGATACCGCAAGTGTTCATTTAGATCGACCTTTCTTTTTATGTAGAAAAAATACCAGTAATAAAAACCCACGAAACCAAAAGATTTCATGGGATATATTTTCATTTATGACAGACAAAAAACCAGCGTCTGCTCGTTTTTGTTGGCAGACAATCTTTAAAATCAGCGTACAACTCAACTTGGCTAAAACCTGCTTGTTTTAGTAACCTTCGATAGGTTTCTATTGGATAAGTACGCTCTACATGCAACTCATCTTCACGTGTAAAAGTTTCTTCCCCATTTTTAATGAAAAATGTCAAAAAATGTTCAATACTATGTGGTACTTCTGTCGGATAACTTTCCCACAAAAAAGCAAAATCGTCTGTTTGGTAGTGGTAATTATACTCTGGAAAGATGTCATCCATTTGGTATAGTGAATGAACATCAAACAGGAAAATACCATTTTCTTTTAATACTTGGTTGACTTGTTCAAAAGCCGTTTGCACGGCTTTTTCATCAGCCAAATAACAAATTGAATCCGAATAACAAGTGACAATTTCGTAATGGCCAATGTCTGTTAAATCCAACATATCTGCTTGGACAAACTGTACATCCACCTCTTTTTCTTGTGCCTGTTGATTTGCCATGGCAAGCATCTCTTCTGACAAATCTATAGCTGTAACACCAAAGCCTTGTTTTGCAAATTGAATTGCCAGTTCACCTGTACCACAAGCTAATTCTAATAGTTGGTTTTGTTCGTTTATGTGACGCAAGGTAAAAGCTAACCAAGCCTCATACAAGCTGTTATCCATTACTTGATTATAGATAAGAGCAAAAGTTTCAAAAGCAGCTCTCATTTTTCAGTAACCCAGGCAGAAATGTCTACAAATGGCGCATCTGCCCAAAGTTTTTCAAGTTGGTAAAATTCACGTTCTTCTTCATTGAAAACATGAACAATCACATCGCCTAAATCGATTAAAATCCATTTAGCGCTATCCTTTCCTTCCACGCTTTTTACCTCAACTTGTGCTTTTTGTTCTTTTTCGACAACGTCACTGACAATTGCTTGTACTTGTCGGTCGTTTTTTCCAGTACAGATCACAAAATAATCTGCCAGCAAAGATACTTCACGAACGTCTAGTGCTAACACATCCTGTGCATTTTTTGAATCCGCTGCTTGAATCGCAGTTTGTAAAATTTGTTGACTATCTATTTTCGTTCACCTCTTCGTTTTTATCTCTTTTTTTAGCAACCCAGCGATTATATGTTTCAATGGTTTTAGGATACACAGGGGCATGAATTTCTATTAAATGCGCCAGTGTATGTTTCGTTTCATAAGCGACGGCTTCATCTAAATCTTTTTTGGCAATGGCACGTGCTTTTTCTATACCAGGAATATCTCTTCCCGGTTCGATATAGTCAGCTACATAGATAATTTTATCTAGCAAAGTCATCTGTGCAGCACCTGTTGTATGCAAACGAATTGCTTGTAATATCGACTCGTCGGTAATCCCTAGTTCTATTTCAACTAGTTTTGCTCCTATAACCCCATGCCAAATAGCATTATTCCAATTCAATAAATCTAAATCATAGCCATAATCAAGGATAATTTTTTTAAAGTCTTCATCCGGCCGTTCTTTGGCATAATCGTGAGTCAAAGCTGCAATACTAGCCTTTTCTTGTGATGCTCCATATTTTTCTGCTAAAAAAAGTGCTGCTTTTTCTACACCTAACACGTGTTCAAACCGCCTTTGACTCATAGCCGCTTGTATTTTTTTAAGCAAGGGTGCTCTAACTTTTTTATCATACTCCATCAAGATACAACCCCTTTTCTTGAATATAGTGTAACACATTTTTAGGTAGAAGGTAGTTAACTGAACATCCTTGCGTTATTTTTTTCCGCAAATCAGTTGAGCTGATATTCATATCGGGTACATCGATCCAAATAATCGGATAAGGTGTTTCCCTGGAATAACCAGGCCTTTTTACACCCACAAATTGAACAAGTTGGGTTAATTCATCGATTTTATGCCATTTTGGTAAATAATCGACCATATCCCCACCAATAATAAAGTAGAAGTCAGTATCTGGGTATTTTTGTGTTAAAAATTGCATAGTTTCGAAAGTATAGCTTTTGCCTTCACGCTCAAGTTCGCACTTTTCGATAGCAAGTAAGGGGTTGCCTTCAATGGCAAGTTCTAACATCTTTAAACGATGACTTGCAGCAATTGTTTCTTTAGGATCCACGTGTGGAGGTTCATTAGACGGCATCAAGTATACTTTTTCTAAGCCTAATGACGTTCCTACTTGATCAGCCATAATTAAATGTGCCAGATGCACAGGATTAAAATTTCCTCCTAAAATACCGACTTGTCTTCTGTTTGGCTTTGTTTGTTCTTCAACTTTTACAAATGTTTGTAGGTTGTTAACTACTTGTTGTTTCAATTTCCTACGCGCCTCCAATAATTACACTTTTTTCACTGCAGAAGAAATTTTTTGATTTTTTTCTTTAGTAGAAATTTTAAAAATAACTAATACGCGTCCGATAATTTGTACGATTTGACAATTTAGTTTTTGTTCTAAAATAGCTGCCACATCTCGTACGTCTTCTTCGGTGTTTTGTAACAAACTCACCTTAATAAGTTCTCGTTTTTCTAAAGCTTCTCCGATTTGGACGATAAGCTGCTCATTTAACCCACCTTTACCAATTTGAAAAATGGGTTGTAAGTGATGCGCTTGTCTTTTTAAAAAGCTTTTTTGTTTTCCTCTTAATTCCATAACTTCCTCCTAAACCAAGGCCTGACGTGTAATCACATCAACGCCTTTGGGTGCCCATCCACTGACAATTCCAGTATCTTTTACTGTAATCCAACCCAAACCAGCAAATACAATATCTGTTTTTTCTTTAATAGAAAACTCAAAACGAACAAGTTCAGGAAAATGCTCTTTTTCGTCTGCTCTGGGTGGTTGTAGTAATTCGCCTACATGATTTTTGTAAAAAGTGTCAGCTTTTTCTAATTTTGTGCGATGAATCATCAAATCGTTTGATACAAAAACGGTAAAAGAACTCTTTTCCCCTTGTATAAAATCAAAACGAGCTAGCCCTCCTAAAAACAGTGTCTGTCCAGGATTTAATTGATAGACTTTCGGCTTGATTTCTTTTTGTGGGGCAATGATTTTTAGATCTTTATCGCCTAAATAATGCGCCATCTGGTGCTGATGAATAATCCCAGGAGTGTCGATTAAAGAATGCCCATCTTCCAAGGGAATCTCAATTTTATCTAAAGTAGTACCAGGAAATTTTGAAGTCGTTATTAAGCCTTTAATATCAGCAGTCTTTTGAACAATCTGGTTAATTAGGGTCGATTTGCCTACATTTGTGACCCCTACTATATAAACATCGCGTCCTTTGCGATACTTTTCGATCATTTCCAGTAAGGAATCTAGCGCATCATTTTTTTTAGCACTCGTCAATAACACATCAACTGGGCGCAAACCTTTATCATGTGCTTGTTCTTTCATCCATTGTTTCAATTTATTTTTTTTCAATGATTTAGGTAGTACATCTATTTTGTTACCTACTAATAATACGGGATTATCTCCTACAAAACGGTGTAGCCCAGGAATAATTGAACCATTAAAATCAAAAATGTCTACCACATTGACAATGAGTGCATCTTTTTGTCCGATTTCATTTAGTAACTGCAAAAAGTCATCATCCGTTAACGAAACATCTTGAATCTCATTATAATGGCGCAACCGAAAACAACGCTGACAGTAGACTCCTCCACTTTCCAATCCTTTTTCCAGAACTGATTTTGGAGTATACCCCATCTTGTTTTTTTCTTCTGTTTGAATAACGGCTCCACAGCCTACACATCGAAGTGTCTCTGTCATTTTAATTCACCTTGCCATTTCATTTCAGGATTTTTCTTTAATAAAGACTTCATAATTTTCCGCTCAAAAAACCGATTAAAACGTGTTTTCCAACCATCTGTAGTGACAACTGGTTTGACTAAAATACTGCGAGTACCCGCACAATTTGCAGCTTTAATATCGGTCATCAGCTGGTCTCCTATCATCACGATCTCACCTTTGTCGACATTTAGTTGTTTACAAGCTTTATTAATACCAAAAGCCAGTGGTTTTAACGCTCGAGCCACATAACTTAATCCTAGTCGATCAACAACAAGACTGACCCTTTCAGCACTATTATTAGACACTACCATAACAGGAATACCGGCTTTTTTCATCTCTTGCAGCCATGTTTGTAATTCAATGGTGCCTTCTGGATAGTCCCAGGCAATTAATGTATTATCCAGGTCGGTTAACACGGCTTTTATTCCCACAGCCTTTAATTGTTCAGGCGTAATCTTATAAATCGCATCAACCATCCAGGTCGGTTTATATTTTGAAAACATTTAACATTTTTCTCCTCAAATTGAACTTTTTATGACTCTTGTCATAAACGTTCTTATCTCACTCTTTCTATTACTTCACAAATGTTGATTATACAATAAATTCTTTTAAAGGGAAAGCTTTCTCTTTTGCCTTGTAGTAATTTTGCGTTCAAAAAAATGCACTTAATTTTTAGAAAAATCAGAGTTTTCTAAAAATGATCGCTTTCTTATAAAAATTATGGTACTATACTCAAAAAGGAAGTGGATCATATGGACCAACCGAAAAATTTTATCGTTATTTCGCCACACTTTCCTGATAATTTTTCCACTTTTAGTGTCCGTTTACGAGAGCGTGGTTTCAATGTTTTAGGGATTGCAGATGTCGCCTATGAACAGCTGAGCGATACGTTAAAAAATAGTTTAACGGAATATTATCGAGTAAATAATATGAACGATTACGATCAAATGTATCGAGCCGTCGCTTTCTTTGCCCATAAGTATGGAAAAATCGATCGAATCGAATCCCATAATGAACACTGGTTAGAATTAGATGCTCATTTGAGGACCGATTTTAATGTTTTTGGTTACACTTTAGCAGAACTTGAACCTGCTAAAAAGAAATCCAGCATGAAAAAAAGATTTCGCGAGCTAGGTCTTCCTGTAGCAAAAGGACGGATATTCTCTGATCAAGAAGACGCCTTTTATTTGGCTGAAAAGCTGGGCTATCCAGTTATCGTAAAACCAGATAGCGGTGTAGGAGCAGGTGATACTTATAAAGTAAACGACTCTGATCAACTAGCAGTATTTTTTGAAAAGCGCGATCCAACAGTTGATTTTATTATGGAAGAATTTATTCCAGGAGATGTCGTTACTTTTGACGGATTATGTGATCAGGATGGGAATATCGTGTTTTATTCTAGTTTAGAATACAATATCGCTGTTTTAGAAACAGTCGAAAATGATAGCGATATGTACTTTTATTTACCTCGCGAAATTCCAGAAGATTTAATTGAAATGGGAACAAAAATTGTGGAGGGTTTTAATATTAAAGAGCGCTTCTTTCATTTCGAATTCTTCCGAACCTATCCAGAAGGTATTTTAATGCCGCTTGAAGTGAACATGCGCCCGCCTGGTGGTCCCACTATCGATATGTACAATTATGTAAATGAATTTGATATCTTTGCAGAATATGCCAACGTCGTTAAAGAAAACCAGTTTAAATCGCCCAGTAAACGATTATACAACTGTGCCTATATTTCTAGAAAAGCTAATAAAGATTTCAACTACCTTCATGATAACGAAGCTATTCGGCAAGAATTGGGTAAAGCCCTTGTAGGAATTCAGTCTGTACCTGATATCTTCTCAACAATTTTAGGAACAGAAGGTTATATTGTCCGTTCACCAGATTTAGAGGAACTATTTGAACACATCGCCTATATTAGTAAAAAACAAGACTCGTTTATTTCATAAAAGGAGGAAGCATCATGCATTTTGAACAACATAGCTTTTACAGTCGTTACTTAGAAAAAGAGATGCCTTTTAACATTTATGGGCACGCGGGCAAGCCGGTCCTTGTTTTTCCATCATCAGGCGGCAGCCAAAACGAGTACGCTGACTTTGGCATGATCGATGCTTGTCGTTCATTTATAGAATCAGGCCTTCTCCGTTTTTACACAGTTGCTTCTTATGATAACAAATCTTGGCTTGATCATAATAAATCCAGTCATGAGATGGCCCAGGCACATAATCTTTATGAAAGCTATATTATAAATGAATTTGTTCCTTTAATCTTTTATGAGACAAACGCAACGAAGGTGATTGCTACAGGATGTAGTATGGGTGGCTTTCATACAATGAACTTTGCTTTGAAGCATCCAGATATTTTTGGCACGGCCATTGCATTAAGCGGAGTTTATGATGTACGCTTTTTTACCGGAGATTATTATAGTGATTTAGCTGTGTATTTTAATTCTCCAATGGATTACCTATCCAATATGCAAGACCCTTGGTTTATTGAACGCTATCATGATAATACTTATATTATTTGTGTAGGCCAAGGAGATTGGGAGCTGCCTCATCTTTTGCAAACACAAAATTTCCAAAAAATATTTATGGAAAAGGGACTAGATGCTTGGTTTGATTACTGGGACGCTGATAGTGCGCATGATTGGGAATGGTGGAAAAAACAAATCACTTATTTTTTTGAAGAATTAAACACACAAAAATTATTAGTTTAAATAAAAACCAGCTACCGTTAGCTTTTATGTACGGAGCTGGTTTTAAAATCCCCTAATTTTTATCAAAAACAAAATTTAAAAACTCCCCAAAATGGTCTGCCCAGTATTTTTCAAAATGAGACTCTCCAGCAAAAATGCGTAACTGCACGCAATTTAGATCGTGGCTATTTTTCAACAGGGTATTATAATAATTGATTGAACTATCAATATAGGCTTGATCGGTATCTTTTGTTGTTAATAATTGATCGATTTCATTTCCTTCATTCGTCCCTGATTGGATATAGACCTTTGTTTTACTATCTATAGGATACTTTGCTATATATTGGGTAAAAGATTGCTCATCTATCCAAGAAGCTAACGAAAAAACACCCAGATTACCAAAAACCTCTGGATAAGCAGCTCCAGTAAAAGCAGTAATTACAGCACCTAATGAGCTACCAGCTAAAATGGTGTGTTTACGGTCTTGTTTCGTTCTATAGTGTTTATCGACAAACGGTTTAACCATTTCAACAAGCCACTGGGCATATTTTTCACCCATTCCACCTGCAAAAATGGACTGTTCATCATTTTGGATTTCCACTTGCCAAGGCATATATTCATCAAAACGGCTCTCTTCACTATTATCAATGCCTACAATAATCATTGGAGGCAATTTTTTTGCATATTTTAACAGCGGAATCAACTTCCAAGAATAACCGGAATAAGATTCACGACTGAAAAAAATATTTTGTCCATCATGCATATATACTACCGGATAATCATTAGCTTCCGTCTCATAATTACTGGGTAATAATACTCGTACGCGACGCTGCTTATCCGTATATGGCACTTTTAGGTAGTGGGTATAAAGGGCTAAATAATTTGAATCCATCTTCTATCCTTTCTTTTACTATTTTTGCTACCGGCTCTTTCATAACTAATTTTATAAAAAATTGAAAAACATGGGAATTCGACAAAGAGCTGCTAACTCCTTATCCATTAAAACAAAAAAGTCCATCGCTTTTTAACAGACCAAAATTTAAAAGTTTCAACCACGACTTTCTCAAGCAGATTTTAATCCAATTAAACCATGAAAAATAGTGAGATACAAATTTAAACCAACATCACATTAGACGCAACCGCGTTTATCTAAGTTTTTTGTAGTTGCTAGTAAATAAAAAATCATCTAAGAAATTTTTCTTTTTTTATTACTTCCTCCAACACAAACCATCTCATACCATGTTTTCTATTCTTTCTTATTCATTAATCCTTCGCTGGCAAATAAAAATCTTCGACCAAACTATTGTAAAAAAAGCGCTAAAATATTATACTGAATTGTACAATATATAGATAAAAGCAAAAGAAAAACACAAGATATAGTGTTTATAAATGCTTTTTTAAAGGAGTTTTTTGGTGTGAGCACACAAATAAAAGAACCACAACTTGATATTAAAAAATTAAATCAGGATATCGAACAATTTGAACAAGTTTATCCTATTACAAATGAAATGCACATCAAACGAGAAGGTGTATCGCGCTTAGTTATGCTCGATCGTTACGCTTATAAAGACACGGAACAACGTACACTTTCTATTGGCGATTTAGTTGTTTTAACGGTTAAAAGCGATCCAAATTATCCAGCGCGTGGAGTTGGAATTGTACAGTTTATCGATGACAATAAACAGCAAGCAGACATTTTAGTGGAAGAATCTTATCGTTTTGCAATTGAAGATCCAGACGAGCAAGCTTCTGGTATAGTCACACGGAATTTAAATGAAATTGACAAACCGCTTGAGATATTCTATGAACAAATCACTAAGCGTGTTGCTCATGCTTTAGCTGATGTCGACCAAACTATTGGTAACAAAACAATGATTGAAGAGGCATTTTACCAACAATTAAAAGATATGAATTTCGTACCTGCTGGACGTGTTCTTTACGGTGCTGGTTCGCAGGCAAATGTCACCTATTTCAACTGTTACGTAATGCCTTTTGTTCCTGATTCTAGAAGTGGAATCGCTGAACACCGTAAAAAAGTTATGGAAATTATGAGCCGTGGGGGCGGCGTTGGCAGTAATGGGTCTGCACTACGACCAAGAAACGCTATCGTACGCGGGGTGAACGGAAAATCATCCGGTTCTGTTTCCTGGTTGGATGATATCGCCAAATTGACTCATCTAGTTGAGCAAGGCGGTAGCAGGCGTGGTGCTCAAATGATTATGTTGGCGGATTGGCATCCAGATGTAATTGAATTTATTATTTCTAAAATGCAAAATGCACGTATTTTACGTTATTTACTAGAAAATACTAATGATGACCAAATCAAACAAGCCGTCCATGAAAAACTGAAATTTACTCCCCTTTCACAAGACGAACGAGAAATGTATCAATTTATTGTTGGCCAAAAACAAAGTATAGAAACCTTGTCTGCTGAAACAATTAAAGAAGCTCAGACCAAGCTACATGATGGTGGTACCTATAGTGTTAATAACCCTGAATTTTTATCTGGTGCGAATATTTCACTTACATTAACAGATGATTTCATGCAAGCTGTTAAAAATGATGAAGAATGGCCGCTTCGTTTTCCTGACTTATTTAATTATAATCAAGCAGAAATGCAAGACTATGACGAAAAATGGGCAGAAATTGGCGATGTACGCCAATGGGAAGATTTAGGTTACTCTGTTACGACCTATCGTACAATTAAAGCAAGAGAATTATGGAAGTTAATTAATATTTGTGCCACTTATTCTGCAGAACCTGGCATCTTTTTTATCGATAATGCCAATAACAAAACTAATGCTATAGCCTACGGGCAAAAAGTGGTTGCAACAAACCCTTGCGGTGAACAACCATTAGCCCCTAATTCGGTCTGCAATCTAGGGGCAATCAACTTAGCGAATATGGCCAATAAAGCAACCGCTGAAGTCGATTATGATAAATTAAAAGAAACCGTCAAGACAGCTGTACAAATGCAAGATGATGTGATTGATTCGACCCCTTACTTCCTAGAAGAAAATAAAAAACAAGCGCTAGGCGAACGGCGCGTCGGGCTTGGCGTGATGGGGTTAGCTGACCTACTTATCTATACCCACCATCGTTATGGTTCAGAAGATGGTAATCAGGTTGTTGATAAAATCTTTGAAACAATTGCGACTACAGCCTATAGAGAATCGATTCGTTTAGCTAAACTAAAAGGCAGCTTTCCCTTCTTAACTGGTAAAACCGAAGAAGAAACACAAGACCTGCGTCAGCGTTTCATCCAAACAGGTTATATGAAAGACATGCCTCAAGATATTAGAGAAGACATTCTAGCGCATGGAATTAGAAACTCTCATCTTTTAACAGTTGCTCCTACTGGTAGTACAGGGACAATGGTCGGCGTTGCAACTGGTTTAGAACCTTATTTTGCATTTAAATACTACCGCAGCGGTCGTTTAGGAAAATTCATAGAAGTCAACGCGCAAATTGTCCAAGAATATTTAGACGAACATCCTGAGGCAGATGCCAACCAATTGCCTGAATTTTTCGTTTCTTCGATGGAATTAGCGCCAGAAGAACACGTGGATGTGCAAACAACCATTCAACGTTGGGTTGATAGTTCAATTTCCAAAACAGTCAATGCGCCAAAAGGTTACACAGTTGAACAAGTAGCAACTATTTACGAACGCTTGTATGATGGCAACGCTAAAGGTGGTACAGTGTACGTTGATGGTTCAAGAGATTCACAAGTACTCACTTTACAATCTGAAGAAGATGCCATTGAACAAACACAGTTATTTGACACAGAGGACGTCCGCATTGTAGACGACTCTGAGGAATTAGAACAATTAGTCGAACAAGCGGAAAATGAACATATTCAACAAGAAGGTCATACAGATGACGTTGTGTATGGTTCTGAGGTTGGAGATACTTGCCCAATTTGCCGTCAAGGAATCGTTAAAGATATAGGCGGCTGCAACACTTGTACTAATTGTCAAGCACAGCTACGTTGTGGTTTGTAAGAAGCTAAGGAGGAAAAAGCGATGCAAATCTATACACGTACAGGCGATCAGGGAAGAACCCAACTGATTGGCGGTTTGCAAGTAGAAAAAGACGACGCTCGTATTGAAGCTTATGGAACAATTGACGAATTAAATAGCTTAGTTGGTAGTGTCGTAAGTCTACCGCAATTAGATGCCTCTTTTAAAGAAGAACTGGTTCAAATTCAACACTATCTATTTGATTGCGGCAATGATTTAGCGACGCCCACTTTTAAAGAGATGGGAAAAATTTCGCCTAGAACAAGAAACGCGAATGACCCATACTACCCTTATGTAGTCAAAGAAGAAAGTATCAAATGGCTCGAATCACGCATAGATGCTTACACTGATATTCCACCAGAAGTCGATTACTTTATTCTACCCGGGGGGACAAACGAAAGCGCCCAACTACATCTGGCACGTACCGTAGCTCGACGAGCAGAGCGTAAAATCGTTACTTTCCAACAAGAGGGACAAGTAAATCCTTTTGTGCTAAAATTCGTTAATCGTTTATCCGACTACTTTTTCATTTTAGCTCGAGTGATTAATAAACAAGCAGAAATCGAAGACATACGCTATAAACGTAGTAAAAAAGTCTTTCACACAGATTTAACAAAAGATGATATCCAATAAAATAAACCTAGGCAAGAGTTGATGGGCACCCCGTCAAGTGGACACGGAAATATAATAAAATTTTTAGAGAACGATTTGCTGGTTTTTGGCAAATCGTTCTTTTGTTTTTATGATGATTAAACTTTGACTACGATTGACTGAAGTATACTTTTGACGAGCGAACCCCCAAATATTTCACGCATGAAAAGTATACGACGATTATGCGGCCATCAAAAGTTGCTGGTGGACTTGTAACGGGGTTTTTGATTTCAAACAACGTTGATAGCGGCCGTTGTTGTAATAGTGAATATAGTTTTCAATCATTGAAACCAGATGTTCGCGACTTGTAAATTGCCTACGATAGTACTTCTCCCGTTTTAATGTTCCCCAGAATCCTTCCATGGGACCATTGTCGATACAACGAGCCACGCGAGACATGCTTTGTTTCATGCCATGTTGTTTTAAACGAGCGTTCATCGGTTGACTCGTATATTGAAACCCACGGTCACTATGAAAAAGCGGGTGGGCATCTGGCTCACGACGTACTGCCTCATCGAAGGTGTCAAACACTAACTGATTGTCATTTCTGTCGCTAATGACAAATGAGACAATCCGACGATCTGCCAAGTCCAGAATGGCACTAAGATAAACTTTTTTCACTTGATTGCCTTCGTAATACTTAAACGCACTGACATCGGTTAACCATTTTTCGTTGGGCTTATTCGCATGGAAATTCCGGTTTAAATAGTTCTTGGTAATATGATAAGGATTTTTGGCAGCCTGGGTACTCCCGTTAGGATGATGCTTGACTGTGGATTGAATTTGAAGGCTCCGACAAATGCGTAATATTCTTTTATCATTGACGTGTAAGCCATAATCTTGAACCAAGTCATCCCGAATTCTCCGATATCCCTTGTCGTTATCTGCCTCGTAGATATATCTGATTAGATCTGCCAAATGCTCGTTAAAGATGGTTTGCGCAGATTTTGGTTGCTTTAGCCAACGATAATAAGCGGATCTTGAGACGTGTAAAAAATCACACATTGGTTGAATCGGATAATTTTTGACCTCGTGAAGCTCTTTAATTGCTTCATATTCAAAAACGTGGCGGATAAGGTCTAGTCCCACTTCCTTTCTAACGCCCTGACTTTTTTTAAGAGGTCATTTTCCATTTCTAATTGTTGGATACGACGTTCTTTTTCAGCTAAGCGATCCCGCATTTCTTCTTCTGGGGTTCGACTAGGTTTTGTTCCCACACGATGTCCACGCCGATCTTTTAATCCTTGTTCGCCCATTTCGTCATATTTCAGTACCCAGTTACGAACTTGTTGGTAGGACACTTGATATTTGATGGCTGTTTCTCCATAGTTACGATCGTGCAAAATACAGTAATGGACGATCTCTATACGCTCTTTAAAGGTTGTTTTTCTAGATTGACTCATTTGACTTCCACCGCTTCCTGATTTGAAGTTTCCATGAGTATTATATCCCTTAATCCAGTCTCGTAGTTGTTTATCACTTCTAAGTTTATATTTTTTTGTAATATCATTAAGGCTTCCTGCGCCGCTTAAGTAATCATTGACTGCTTGGAGCTTTGTTTCAATACTGTAATGAGCATTCTTCTTTTTTGGTAGTAGACCCGTCGGACCTTCATTTTCATAAATCGTCAACCAATGTCTTAAAGTATCATTACTGATCCCCAATGTACTAGCGATATGATTCAAGCTATCTTTACCGCTCAGATAGCTTTTTACTGCTTCTACCCGTTTTTCTAGGATAAGCTTCATCTTCCTCTTTGACACACAAAATCCCCCCTATATAGGACTTTTATATTTCAGTGTCCTATATAGGGGGAGCATATCAAGTTGAACTTGTCTAGGTTTATTCATAAAAGAACAGAAACGATAAATGTCAAAACAAAAGCTGCCTTTTTTATTCTAATAAGGCAATAGTTTTAACTTTTTATGTCTCGTTTAATTTTATCAGACAAAAGTTCAGGAAAGTTTTGGCCTATTTTAGATTAACGGACACAAGTTTGCGTAACTTGTGTTCGATTTTCTTAAAAAAAGTTAGTTCTACTGCTTTTTAGTAATAATAGGACAATTGTTACCCTTTCTTATGGCCCGTTCAGCTTTATCGGACAAAAGTTCTGAAAAGTTTTGGCTCATTTTAGGCTATCGGACATTAGTTTTTATGAATTATGTTCAACTCGCCTTCCTAGAAAATAAGTTGTTTAAAGTGTTATCCTCTTCCATAATATAGAACAAAGCTCTATTAAAATAATGATTCACCTATCAGTAGTTATGAATGATCGTTAATCATGCAAGTCAGCCATCGTACTTCCCTTACCAAAAATAGTTTCCCAATCTTTGGCAAAATCATCCACGGCTTGAGAAATTGAAGGCATCGCTAAGGCTTGTTCGATAATATCTGGAGCAACAGTGACTGCCTGGGCTCCTTGCTCTAAAGCAGTCGTAACTTGTCCGATATTTTTAAAACTAGCAGCTACAATTTTTGTTTGACTATTGCTGCGATCAATTTCATGAGCCATTGCAGCTATTGCCTCTTTAGCATCAATATTGAGATTTTCCATCCGGTTATAATAAGGAGCAATATAATCAGCTCCCGCTGCAACAGCCAAATAAGCTTGAAATTTTGTATAAATAGCTGTAGCGGTTACATTAAACCCTTCTTTTTTTAATGATTTAATCGTTTTTAAACCTTCTGGGCTTAGTGGTATTTTCAAGTAAGTTTCTTCGCCTAATTGTTCCAAAATTTTTTTGGCATCTTTTAACATTCCTGCTTTATCCTTAGCCACCACTTGTACATGTAATGAACATTGTTTTCCGATAATTTCACTAATTTTTTTCATATGTGCAAAAAAGTCTATTTCTCCTTCTTTTTTAATGATAGAAGGATTTGTTGTTACGCCTGCCAGTGGAAGAATTGCTTCATATTTCTTTATCGTTTCAATATTGGCTGTATCTAATAAAATTTCCATTTTCTTCTACTCCCTATCTTTTTTACGCAGAAGAAACCGCTTACGATTTTTCTGCATTTTTATTCCTCACAAGATAAACATAGCACAAACCCAAGAAAATCGTCAATAAAAGCTAGAGAGAAACATGACTGTTTTATCATCGACTTAATATTAATATACATTCATTTGTATATTTTTTAGCTAAAAGCAATAATTATGAATATTTATTCGTAATTCTATTGATAAATTTACATTGTTTTGCTATTATAAGTTTTAAATTCGATTTGGGAGATGCATAGATATGAAAGAAAAAGTTGTGTTAGCCTATTCAGGTGGTTTGGATACCTCTGTCTCAGTAAAATGGTTAACGGACCAAGGTTATGATGTGATTGCTTGTTGTTTAGATATCGGCGAAGGTAAGGATATTCAAGAAATACGCAAGAAAGCGTTAAAAGTAGGAGCTGTTCAATCTTATGCCATTGATGCAAAAGAAGAATTCTTGCAAGACTTTGCTTTGGTTGCTTTGCAAGGAAACACTTTCTATGAAAATTCTTATCCCTTAGTTTCAGCTCTATCCCGTCCTTTAATTGCAAAAAAATTAGTCGAACTGGCACACAAAACAAGTGCAACTACCATCGCCCATGGTTGCACCGGAAAAGGCAATGACCAGGTGCGTTTTGAAGTAGCGATTGCTGCACTGGACCCTTCTTTAAAAGTGATTGCACCTGTACGCCAGTGGCAGTGGTCCCGAGAAGAAGAAATTGCCTATGCCCAAGCAAATAATGTCCCTATTCCTGCTGATTTAGATAATCCTTATTCTATTGATCAAAACCTATGGGGACGAGCTTGCGAATGTGGTGCCCTTGAAGATCCTTGGGCTACCCCGCCTGAAGGTGCTTATGAGCTAACCAATGAATTAGACAATACCCCAAATGAAGCTGATATCATAGAACTAACTTTTAAAAAAGGCGTACCTACTGCAATAAATGATAAACAAATGTCTTTAACTCAGCTGACTTCTACACTGAATACTTTGGCAGGAAAACACGGGATTGGGCGAATTGATCATGTAGAAAATCGTTTAGTAGGCATAAAATCACGAGAAGTTTATGAATGCCCGGGGGCTTTAACAATGATGCATGCTCATAAAGAATTAGAAGATCTCGTTTTTGTGCGCGAACTAGCCCATTTCAAACCAACGATTGAAAATCAATTAGCTCAGACAATCTATGATGGACTTTGGTTTAATCCGTTAACGAAAGCACTCGTTTCCTTTATTAAAAGTTCACAAGAAGATGTAAATGGCGTGGTACGCCTAAAGTTATTTAAAGGAAATATAATTTGTCAGGGAAAAAAGTCATCTAACAGTTTATACAATGAAAATTTAGCCACCTATACTTCTGCTGACACTTTTGATCAAGAAGCTGCCATTGGTTTTATTAAATTATGGGGACTACCTTCAAAAGTTCACGCCGAAGTACAGAATCAACAACTAAATGTAAAGGAGAACACTGAATGAAAAAGCTATGGGGCGGTCGCTTTACCGGTGAAAATAAAGATTGGATTGATGCCTTCGGCGCCTCCATTTCATTTGACTACTTAATGGCTAAACAAGACATCTTAGGAAGTTTAGCCCATGTGAAAATGTTAGGAGCTTGCGGTATCATTACAGAAGACGAAATGCAGCAGATACAAAACGGGCTAAACAGCCTACAAGAAAAGCTAGCCAACAATGAAATTACTTTTACGATTCAAAACGAAGACATTCATCTTAATATCGAATCACTTTTGTATGAAGAAATTGGCTCTGTTGCTGGAAAACTGCACACTGCTCGTAGTCGTAATGACCAAGTCGCCACAGATATGCATCTGTATCTAAAAGAAACAGTAGAGATAATTATTGAAAAAACTCACCACTTGCGAAGTGTGCTAGTCGATAAGGCAGCAGAAAATGTGGAGACCATTATGCCAGGATACACCCACTTACAACATGCCCAACCTATTTCTTTTGGTCACCATTTACTGGCTTACTATCAAATGATTACACGTGACCAAAAACGTATGCAAGAAAATTTACAGCGTATTGACATTTCTCCACTAGGCGCAGCTGCTTTAGCAGGAACCACTTTTCCAATCGACCGAAAAATGGCAGCCGAAGAATTAGGTTTTTCTTCTATTTATGACAATAGTTTAGATGCCGTTAGCGATCGTGATTTTCTAGTAGAATATTTAAGTAACGCTTCTATCTTAATGATGCATCTTTCGCGGTTTTGCGGAGAACTTATTTTATGGTGCTCTTATGAATTCCAATTTGTTGAATTATCCGATACTTTTTCCACTGGAAGTTCAATTATGCCTCAAAAGAAAAACCCAGATATGGCAGAGTTAATTCGCGGCAAAACAGGACGCGTTTATGGCAACTTATTTCAATTATTAACGGTTATAAAGGGATTACCTCTTGCTTATAATAAGGACCTACAAGAAGATAAAGAG
This sequence comes from Tetragenococcus solitarius NBRC 100494, assembly GCF_001544195.1. GTDB lineage: Bacteria > Bacillota > Bacilli > Lactobacillales > Enterococcaceae > Tetragenococcus > Tetragenococcus solitarius. The sequence goes on along the minus strand of NZ_BCPY01000009.1, from coordinate 42,734 downwards.
GGCATGTTTGATACTTCTGAAACGATCATCCATAGCTTAGAAATCATGGCGGGAATGATTGAAACAATGGAAATAAACAAATCAAATATGCAACAAGCCACAGAAAAGGACTTTTCTAATGCGACAGAACTCGCTGACTATCTGGCAAATAAAGGAATTCCTTTTCGCCAAGCTCACGAGATCGTAGGTAAACTCGTTTTAGAATGTATTCAACAAGGGACTTATTTACAAGATATCCCCCTAGAAAAATATCAACAAGTCTCTCCGGCTATTAAAGCAGATATCTATGAAAAATTACGCTCAGTAACTGCAGTAAAAAACCGCCATTCTTCAGGCGGCACAGGATTCGATCAAGTGAAAGAACAAATTGAAAAAGCAAAGACAGAATTACAAATAGAGTAGCAAGAAGCTCTGGCACAAGTAAAAACCAAACGAAAATATCCGAACGAGATTTACAGGCTTACTAATCGTTATGATTTATGACGAGTAACCACAAGAGTGTGCCTTTGATCGTTCGGATGTTTTATGTTTAAAAATTTATAACCCCACCCTTTTACAATAAAGACTGTCTCAAAACCCATTGACAATGCTGTATACACTGCTATAATTGAGTTTGTCATTAAGCGGATGTGTTGGAATTGGTAGACAAGCATGATTCAGGTTCATGTGAACGAAACGTTCGTGTGGGTTCGACTCCCACCATCCGCATCTTTAAACCAATCAAATAACAATTAAAAAGCAGTGAGAAAAGCGTGATATCCCATGTTTTTCTCACTCTTTTTTTATAGTTGTTCTAAATCAAACTGTTTGTAATCTACATAAGCGCGGTAAAATAAATCCATAATTTGAAATAATGGCATCATACTAAAAATTCCATCAGAGGACTGCCCTATTTCTGTTGACTGATAATATAAATTATAGGTTGCTTTTGAAGCTAGACGATTCATACTCATATTGGTAACAGATAAAATCGGAATATTTTTTATCCTCATCAGATTTAAGATATTTTCTTGGGGTTTGTTTTGTCCACTTAATGAAAGAATAATCATTAAATCTTTTTCTGTAATAGATCCATTTAAAGCAATACTCAATTCCTTTTGTGATTGTAAATGAATCGGAAAACGTTGCAGAGGAATTACACTACGCATAAAGTTTTGCAACACTTCCCTTTGCCCCCAGCCGGTTCCGTAACAATAAATCGTTTGTGCTTGGTCAAATGCTTCCAAAACGGGCATCATATTTTGCTGGTCAAACATTTTAGCTGTTTGTAATAAGTCCTCCTGCTGCATAGCTACAAAAGACTTTTGTTCTTTAGGTTGTGATTTTTGTTGTTTTAATGCGTATTTAAATTCACTATAACCTGAAAATCCCAATTTTTGAGTGAAACGTAAAATAGAAGATTTCGATGTTAAGGTAACCTCCGCTAGTCGAGTAATCGATAATTTTTTACATTCGTTCAGATGATTTATAATATATTTAGCAATATGTTGATCATTTTCATTTAAACGATCATAGTGTTCATTGATTAAAGTCTCTATATTCAAAAAATTCAACCTCCACTTTTTTGTGTTTTAATTGTAACACAGCGTAGGCATAGAGCTAGAGTGGTTATTAAAATAAATCTCCTTTTATAACAAAAAAAGTCTCAGACACCATAGCATCCGAGACCTTATCCTTTATTCGCTTATTTTAATTCTGGCCAGAAATCTTTATTGGCTTCGATCAAATCATCTAAAATTTGTTTGGCTACACGTGCATTTGGTACGATACGTGATAGCGTTAGAGCTTGCCATAATTTTTGATAAGAACCTGTAATCCAAGCATCTACTACCAATTTTTCAACCGCTACTTGTTGTTCCATCAATCCTTTTTGGAAGCGAGGGATTGAACCTTGCGTCATTGGTTCTGGTCCTTGTGAGCCTACAATACAAGGAACTTCGACCATACCTTCTGGATCAAAGTTTTCTACAGCTCCATGGTTTGGTACGATTAAAAGCATCCGTTCTTTGGTATTATAAGCAATTGCACGAGCTAAGTCGACAATATAACTTGCATGATCATCTGCAACTAATTTTGCATCTTCCGCTGTTTTAATATTGGCAATGCGGTTACATTCACTGAAGACGTGTTTTTCCCGATGATCCATAACTTCATTAGCCCGTGTATAATTGATATCGCTGTGCTCTGCTTCATCTTGGGGATAGAAATAATACTTCAAATAGGTATTCGGCAACGTGTCTGGATCCAACCATTGGACCTCTTTGGCTTTACCAAAGGTATATTCCCAACTTGGCTCTACTTCTTCATCAGAAGTTCCTTCCAGTTCACTTGGTGTAATGTAACCATGCTCTTTAACCCAGTCAATCAGTTTGGGCATCAAATCATTGCCTTCTTTATCCCGGATATCCGTCCACCAGCCAAAGTGATTTAAACCGTAATAACGAACATCCATTTCTTTCCGTGATTCTAAGCCGAGTACTTCAGCCATGCGAAGTTCAATTCCCACTGGCATGTCGCAAATATTAATAATCTTGCTATCTGGACGCAATCTTCTCGTAGCTTCTGCGACAATGGCTGCGGGATTGGAGTAGTTTAGCATCCATGCATCTGGAGAATATTTTTCCATATAGTCAATAATTTCTAATACTCCACCGATCGAACGCATCCCATAAGCAATCCCGCCAGGACCACATGTTTCTTGTCCAATCACATTATATTTCATAGGAATTTTTTCATCTTTTTCGCGCATAGCGTATTTTCCTACACGAATATGAGCCATCACAAAATCGACATCCGTAAAAGCTTCTTCTGGATCCGTCGTTGCTTTAAATTCAATTTCTGGGGCGCGTTCGTTAATAATCACTTCAGTCGCATCAGCAATTTGCTTTTGCCGTTCTTTATCATTATCATAAAACTTCAGTGAACGAATCGGAAACTTATCTAAGTTTTCTAATAACATCATCACGATGCCTGGTGTAAATGTGCTACCGCCGCCTGCTACTACAATTGATTGTTTTTTCAAAGTCATAAAATTATTCGTCTCCTTCAAAGTCTTTATTTTCGTCTTCTACAATTTCCTCAAAAAACTCTCTTACTTTTGGCACATCCAAACCAACTATGACTTGGAAAGCTTTTCCATTTCTTACGACTCCGTGCGCACCGCCTCCTTTAAAGAAATCATCTTCTAGTACTTGACCTTCATCTGCGACAGAAACCCGCAGTCTTGTCGCACAATTTGTCACATCGGTAATGTTTTGCGCGCCCCCCAGTCCTTCTATAAACTGAGCAGCTTTCTGCGCATTTGGATTATCACTTTCTCTCACGCTAGACATAGCTATGCCGCCTGCCGCTTGTTTTTCTTTAAAATCTTTTTTGCTATACATTTTGACTTCGCCGCTGTCTTCCCGACCAGGAGTTTTGATATTGAATCGAACAATTGCCCAGCGGAAGATAAGGAAATAAACGGCCGAGAAGACCAAACCAACGCCAAAGAAAATTAACACCGCATCAAGGTGGTTATTTGCCATAGGGAGCATAAATTGTGAAAAGTTTGCGATTAAGCCACCCCCAATAATTCCGGAAAAGCCCAATGCATAAATCGTCATACTCAAACAAGCTGCTAAAACAGCATGGACAGCAAATAACTGTGGTGCTAAAAAGAGAAAAGTAAATTCAAAAGGTTCAGTAATACCAGCAAAAACTGCAGTTAAAACTGTTGGAACAACTAATGCTATTGTTTTCTTCCGATTTTCCGGCTTAGTCGTTGCAATAAAAGCTGATCCTATACCAACAGGCGCAAAAACCTTTGAAACGTTATGGAGACCAAACCCGCCTTCTGGAAAGATCTCTCTTAAAGGACCGGTAAAGTCAGCAAATTCGGATAAATGTTCAAACCAGTAGTTAATTAATCCACCATTAACAACAGCTGGACCTAATTCAAAAGGTTGGTAAATAAAGTGATGTAAACCAGTTGGAATCAAAATACGTTCTAAGAAAACATACACCCCAACGCCTGCTGTACCACTTGCTGCCATAAAACCTTGCAATTGAGAAATTGCATCTTGGATTGGTGGCCAAACAAAAGCTGTTAAAAAGGCTAAGGGTAAAGCTGCGATGAATCCTAAAATAACGATGAAAGAAGAACCTGAGAAAATACCTAGCCATTCTGGTAAAGCTGTATCATAGAATTTATTATGTAGCCAAATCGCAACGCCAGAAATTAATAATGAACCAATAATACTAGTGTCTAAAGTCGCTACACCACCAATTGATTTAAGACCAATGGTATTTTCTACATCTGTTAAATTAACACCAAAATTCCATGTTTGTAGAATAGCGCTTAAAAATGTATTCCAAGTCATATAAATAACAAATGCTTCCATAACGGCACGGGCATTGGCTTTTTTAGCCAAACTGATGGGCAAGCCGATAACAAATAGCAGCTCCATATTGTTGAAGACGGTCCATCCACCTTCTTCAATGACGCCCCAAATATTACTCCAAAAAGTTCCTTCTGTCGCAATGGAGCCAACAATATCTGGATTCTGAAAAACCGTTGATAAAGCTAAGATAATTCCGTTAAATGCAAGCAACAAAACTGGAACAATCATGGCCCCGCCGAAGCGTTGAATTTTTTGCATCATTACTCTTTCACTTCCTCTTAAATTAGTTTGAAATCGTTTTACTGATTTAAGTCTAGCAAATTCTAAACAAAATGATAGGGGTTTCAAAAGGAATGGAACTGTACTTCTTAATTCTATATTTTTCCTAACTTGTGGGAAATTTCCCGCATCCAAATAAACGTTGTCTTTAGAAGATGAAACACTTTAGCATATAAAAATAGCGCGGCTAAAAAGTTAGATGAACCAAAATAAAAAGCAAGCGAATGACCGATTAATAGGTTACATTCACTTGCTTTTAATCTTTGAATTCAGTTTTTTTATTTTAAATATTCGGTAAACAATTTTTTATAGATATCAATATAATCAAAATACATAGATTTTGATAAGCTTTCATTATCTTTATGCATGGTATCATTTCCTGGTCCAAACATCACATAATCAAAGCCATTAGGTTGATCGATTAAGAACTTGGAACCGTCCGTTCCACCAGACATTCCCAAAGTTAAAATTTCGTCTTTTGAAAATTTCAAGCCCGTTAATTCTGCTGATTTTTTAGCTTGTTTGATTTCTTCGTCTGACATTTCTTGGTTTTGTAAATAAGGTTTTCCAATTTTTTGAATTAATTGAATCAAAGATGAATCCTCTTTTCCAGTAATCGCAATTGTGTTCATTGTCACCGAATAATCAATTTGAGCGTCTGTCTGATCATTATATTCATCAATAACTTCTTTGAAAATATCCTCTAACTGGGCATTTGTAAATTCAGGAATGGTACGCATATTAATTTGTGCTTGAGCAAAAGCTGGAATAGCGTTAATTTGGTTCCCGCCTTTGATGACATCGATGTTAAATACTGTGTCTCCCAATACTTCATTTTCGATACCATCTGTTGCCTGCTTGACCTTTGTTTCAATATTATTTAATACATGTAATAAATGTTCGACAGCATTAATACCAGCTTTTGGCATCGAACTATGGGCTGCTTGTCCTTTAGAATCTATTGTAATATTTAGTTCACCTTTATTAGCGTAAACGCAACGGTAACCACTTGGTTCAGCGATTAATAAAGCGTCCACATCTTTCATATACCTTTGCTCGGTTAACTTTTCAGCACCAGGTTGTCCCACTTCTTCGCCAGCAGTAGCAAGTAATTTAATCGTTCCATTGATTGGCGTGCCTGCCTCTTTTAATTCAACCATTGAAATCACCAAAGCAGCAAGACCTGCTTTCATATCGGTTACGCCCCGGCCATAAAACATACCATCTTTTTCCACTAATTCAGATGGATCTGTCTCCCAATTGTCCTTATCTACCTCAACAACATCCATATGACCAGAAACGGCTAATACAGGACGTCCTTTGCCAAGAGTTGCAACTAAATTGGCCCGGTTATTGCCAAAAGTCAATATTTCATTTTGAATACCTGCGTCATCTAGCACTTTCTTTAAAATATCCGCAACTTCTTTTTCGTTACCATTTACTGATTTAACTTCAATCATCTTTTGAAGTAAATCTACTTTTTCCTTTTTTCCAATCTACCCACTTCCTCTATAAATAAATTACAATTTTATTATAACGCCTATTATAGTCAAATGACAAAAGTTAACTTTCGCTAAGTAAAGTGAACGGACATTGTTTTAGATTTTCCGTATTCGTTCGATGGGTGAAGGATATATAGTGTTCATTCGATAGCTGAATGAATAAGGAATTAACGTTATAATGTTCATTCGACCAATGAATAAACAATGGTTTGGCATTATAATGTTCATTCAAGCGATGAACGAACACTATTTTTGCTTTCCATTGTTCGTTCAACTGCCAAACGACAAAAGAAAAACAGCAAGAAAAAGTGGGTCAAACTTTTCTTGCTGTCTTATGTTATTCATTCATTTCAGCTTGTCGTTTTAATACACGTTCGCTGACTTTTAAAAATGGTAAATAAATGATTACTCCCAGGGCAATTAAAATTACCTGTAATACCGGTGCTCGCCAATCACCGGCTGTCGCTAAATAACCACTAATTACAGGAGGCGTCACCCAAGGAATAAAAACGACTGTTTTGCTGACCCAACCAATCGCTGTTACTGCATAAGCAAGCAATGCTTGGACAACAGGAACAATAACAAAGGGTATAATCATCGGGAGATTAAAAACAATTGGCAACCCAAAAATCATTGGTTCATTAATTTCAAAAAGTCCTGGTGCTAAACTTAATTTGGCGACTTCACGATAAGACTTCATTCGCGAAAAAATAAGAATCGCAATCAACAAGCAAAACGTGGCGCCAGTTCCGCCCATTTGGACAAAAGAAGTTTGAAAACTAATCGTTAAAATATTGGGAGGTTCCGTTCCTTGTGAATAAGCCAGCATATTTTCGTTAATGTTTTGAGTCAAAAAGGGTTCAGTAAAAGGACCATTAATAACTGATTGATGAATTCCAAAGGTAAACAGTAAATTACCAAAGTTATACAAAAATAGCCAACCTGCTAAACTGGTCCCCACTTTTCGCAATGGTTGTTGGATCAGTGTCACAATTAAGGTAATTAAATCCATATGAAGGGTCAACTGTAAAATTAAAGAAAGTGCAGCAAACAAAGCCACAGTGATAAGGGCTGGCAACATTGTACTAAAAGATTTTGAAACAGCTGGAGGGACTTGTTCGCCTAGACTAATGCGTAAAAATTTCATTTTGTTTAATGCCAATAAGATCTCGGTAGCAGCTAAACCAATAATGATTCCTACAAACATTGCTTCTGTTCCTAAATTTTCGTAAGTTAACGCCCCTGTCGTTTCAACTGTACTATCTTTAAAAGGAACCTCGACTGCTAAAGGCATGATTGTAATATAAGTAGCTAATGCAACTACTGCCGCTGAAATGGGGTTAGCAAAACCTTTATTTGAAGATAAAAAATAAGCAATTGTCGGACATAATAATAAACCAGCAACGTTTAGTGTTCCATTATTTATGCTATTACCAAAATCTTGAGCCGTTGCCAGTGTTTCTCCAGAAAAAATAAAAGGAAATAATACATTATTAATTAACACAGCTAAACCAGCTAAGATAAACATCGGGATAATGGTCGCAAATGCGTCGCGTAAGGAACGTAAATGAACTTGATTCCCAATTTTTGATGCTATTTCGATAAACTTATTCATAAATCTGCTATTCATCTCTTATCCCCTCACTTCAAAAGATAATCGCCATTAGTATGAATGACTTGTTTTAACCAATCATAACTTTTTTTAGGGACGCGTTTTAAATCCTTTAAATCATGGTTTTCTCGATTAACATAAACCACGCCATAACGTTTACGCATATCTCCTTGTGAACTTAAAATATCAATTAGACCCCAACCAAGATACCCTAGCACATCGACACCATCTTGATTCACTGCTTTCATCAAAGCAAGTAAATGTTCTTTATGATAAGCGATGCGATAATCGTCTTCAATTGGGTGCTCACCATCCCACTCTTCAATAACTCCAATGCCATTTTCAATTGGAAAAACAGGCAAATGGTAGCGTTGGTATATTTTATTTAAAACGTCCCGAAAACCATCCGGATCAATCTGCCAATTCCATTCTGTGGTATCAATATAAGGATTATCTTTTTTACCAAATTGCATATAAGCATTTGGCGCAGTATCTTCAGGCACTTTCGTATGATCAATTGTCGTACTTGAATAATAACTAAAGGATAAATAATCACTACGTAAATGAGCAATTTCCTCTAGCTCTATTTCGCTAATATTCAAATTAAATTTTTGATTGTCAATAAATTTCAAATAAGAATCCGACCGCTTGCCTTTAGAAAACATCTCTAAATAATGATGATTCATAAACTCATCAAATTCGCGAGCCAAACGTACATCTTCAGGATGACTGGTCGCTGGATAAACTTCCTGATAAGCTAACATACCACTAATTTTAGCATCAGTATTTGTATGAATATAATTGGCAATACTAGCATGACAAAACATCGTATTATGTTGAATTTGATACAGCTCTTCTAATGTTTTTTCACCCGCTAAATAACCGGCCACTCTAAATCCTTCGTCTGGCATGCTAAAGATATTTTGTTCATTGAAAGTCAACCAGTGTTTTACCTTATGTCCAAAACGATCCACCATCTCTTTACCATAACGAATAAAAGCATCTACCACCTCTTTAGAAATAAACCCATTATATTTCTCAGCCAAATATAGCGGCATGTCAAAGTGATACAAACAAATCATTGGCTCAATTCCACGTGCAATTAGTTCATCAATGAATTGATCATAAAAAGCAATTCCCTCTTCGTTCCATTCGCCGTTTCCTTGTGGGTTAACCCGACTCCAAGAGATTTGAAATCGGTACATATTCATTCCTAAATCTTGCATATAATCAAAGTCTTCTTGGTAACGATGGTAAGAATCTGTCGCAACTTTCCAATCTGAAGCATTTTTGCTAGCTTTTCTTATATCATAGACAGACTTTCCTTTACCTCCTTCATTCCAAGCACCCTCTGTTTGCATACTAGATACGGAATTTCCCCAATAAAAATCATCACGTAATCTCATTTAAATTCTCCCTTCTAAAAATTTGTAAGTTCAGCATAGCATAATAACAAGCGCTTACACTTTCGAATTTATCACTGAACTTTCATAAAATATAATAAACTTTCATTTTATGAAAATTAAAGATACAATTTAAAAAAGGAGTGGATTTTATGAGCGGCGGATTAATTCTTTCTTTTCAAGATGTCTTAAATCATTATCAAACAGGAGACACAGAATATCTTATCACCCAGTACCTTTTAAATCATCTTTATAAACGTTCCATCACAATTACTGATATTGCTAAGGCATGTCACTTGTCTGAAGCTAGCGTAACGCGTTTTGCTAAAAAACTAGGTTATGAAGGATTTAGCGAATTTAAAAAAGATTATTTTTTGATGCAATTAGAAGAAAATGAATTAGAGCTTGATCTTTTAGTTAAAAAAGAAAAGCAACCTAGCCATGATTTATTACTAAACGAACTACAAACCGTTAGTGACGAATTTCATTCCTTTATTGAGCATTTTGATTTTAAACAGCTTGAAAAAATCAGCAATAAGATCCAAGAATCGCAACGAATTTATCTATTTTCTACTTTGATTCCTGGTAACATAACAATGATTTTGCAAACTTTTCTTTTAAGTTGCGGCAAAGAAGCAGTATATCCAGTAGACAGTAGAAAGCAACATGAAATTATCCCCCAATTAAAAGCAGATGATCTAGTCATGATTGTTTCTCTTGAAGGCTCATTAGTCATGCAAAAAGATCTCACTTTATCTATTATTAATTCAAAAGCAGATAATCTTTTAGTTACCCAAAATCCTCATATGAAGCTATCTTTTTTATTTGATACTGTTGTTTCATTAGGAACTCATGACTTAGAACGCACGGGAAAATATAAATTATTAGCTTTTATGGAACTACTGGAAAATCATTACATGTCAAAAAATAAATAGAGACTAAAAAAGCAAAAATGTTTTACGCTATGTGAAACATTTTTGGCTTTATAAAATGAAAATTTATCTGAACGTTTTTAATAAAAACGGACAACTTCAAGCAAAGTAAAAAAATTCGATATAAGTTTTCCACAAATTCCTTCGAATTTTTCACCACTTTCTAGTGATCATTCCAAATAGATTAAATTAGTTGCACTTTTTTATCTTCCTTCACATAGTTTAATAAGGACTGCTTTTCACATTCACAATTTATTTATATAAAAATATCAGAAAATTGGCTCTATTCAGATTATTATGTTGACAATTGACTGCTTTCCGGTATGATAAGCTTACATAGACTTACAAAGAGAACTTTTTGCGCAAATTAAGCTAGGCCTTCCAGCGAGTGCCAACATAGATTTGTCCTATTCCAAGTTGAATTAGTTGGAATTTTGTTAGAGAGATTGGAGGAGTTTCAATGAAAAAAATGTTGATAAAAATAGGGGTTTTATTAGCTGCTACCCTATTTTTTACGAGTTGTAGTACAGGTCAGTCTAAAGAAGCAAACCAAAAAAATCGCCCGATTAACTTGATGTCAGAATCAGAATTGACAACTTTAGATACTTCTAATATGTTGGACTTTCCCGATGCCATTGTTCAGACAGCTGCTTTTGAAGGGTTATATGCACTTGATAAAGACGATGAAGTCGTCCCTGCTGTGGCTAAAGAAATGCCCGATATTTCTGAAGATGGCAAAACTTATACTATCCGACTAAGGGAAGATGCTACTTGGTCCAATGATGATCCAGTCACCGCTCAGGATTTTGAAACGGCTTGGAAAAAAATGATTGATCCAGAAAATGCCTTGGTTTACAGTTTTTTATTGATAGACACTATGGAAAACGCTGAAGCTATCTCTGAAGGAAAAAAAGATGTAGATGAACTGGGAGTAAAAGCGCTTGATGATTATACATTAGAAATTAAACTGACCGAAGCTAAACCCTATTTTACTTCTTTACTCGCCTTTCCCACTTTTTTCCCACAAAATCAAAAGGCAATCGAAGAATTTGGAGATGAATATGGTAGTACTAGCGAAAAAGTGGTTTATAACGGACCATTTATTGTAGAAAACTGGGACCAGTCGAAAACCGATTGGGATTTAACCAAAAATGAACATTATTGGGATCAAGAAAACGTCAAAGCTGAAAAAATCCATTATGATGTGGTGAAAGAATCTTCCACTGCTTTAAATTTATATAACGATGGTCAACTTGATGTTGCCACCTTAACAGGCGAGATGGCTAAACAAAATGCCAATCATGAGGACTTTGAATCTTATCCTACAGCAACGATGAATTACATTCGCTTAAACCAAAAAAGAAAGAACAAAGATACTCCTTTAAAAAATGAAAATTTACGTAAAGCCTTAGCCTTAGGCGTAGACAAAGAAAATTTGGTAAATAACGTCATTGCGGATGGTTCCAAACCCTTATATGGAGCAATTACCAAAGATTTTGTGACAAATGAAGAAACAGGAAAAGATTTTCGTCAAGACGCTGGAAAATTAATGAAATATGATAAAAAACAAGCCCTAGCGTATTGGCAAGAAGCCAAGAAAGAATTGGGTGATGAAGTAACACTGGAATTGCTAGTTACGGATGAAGGAAACTATAAAAAAATGGGAGAAAGTATCCAATATCAATGGCAAGATTTATTTGACGGGCTAACTATCAATGTCAAATCAATGCCGACAGAGTCCGCGTTAAATTTAGGACGTGATAGCGATTATGATATGTTTTTAATTTATTGGACGCCCGATTATAAAGATCCTATCTCAACTTTAAATACCATGTATTCAGGAAATGATCGAAATTATTCAAATAAAAGCTATGACAAACTGCTAGACGATGCCTCAAAAAAGTATGCGAATAATCCTGAAAAGCGTTGGGAAACGCTGGTAGAAGCCGAAAAAGAATTAATGGAAAACACAGCGGGCATGATTTCGATTAGTCAAAATCAACAATCCGTCTTACAAAGTAAAGAGATTAGCGGCATGCAGTATCACACTTTTGCCGCACCTGTGACATTAAAAAATATTCAAAGAAAATAAAAAAAGGGCGAAATGATGATCCGATATCATTTCGCCTTTTTTGATGAAATTAAAAATAACAATTTAACCGAAGAAAGATAACAGCACGCCAGCAGTAACTGCAGAGCCTATTACGCCAGCAACATTAGGACTCATTGCATGCATTAACAGATAGTTATTTGGATTATATTTGATTCCTTCTTTTTGGACAACTCGAGCTGCCATTGGAACAGCAGACACGCCAGCTGCACCAATTAATGGATTGATTTGCCCGTTCGTCCATTTATACATTAGTTTTCCTATTAATAACCCAGAAGCAGTACCAACTGCAAAAGCTATTAATCCCAATATAGTAATAACAATAGTTGTCCATGTTAAGAAGGTTTCTCCTGTTGCCTTTGCTCCAACAGATACACCTAAAATCACTGTCACACTGTACATAAAAGCATTTTGTAATGTTTCAGTTAATTTAGGTACTCGACCACTCTCACGAATAAGATTTCCCAACATTAACATTCCGATTAATGTGGTAGCAGAAGGAATGATTAAACTAACAAAAAGCGTAGTAACAATCGGAAATAATATCTTCTCTTTTTTGGACACACTGCGCAATTGTTCCATCTTAACTTTACGTTCTTCTTCGTTAGTAATTAATCGCATAAGAGGTGGCTGTATAATAGGTACTAAAGCCATATAGGAATAAGCTGCTAAAGCAATAGCAGGCAAAATATGCTCAGCTAACTGACTTGTTAGATAAATCGCTGTCGGACCATCTGCGCCACCAATAATTCCAATAGAAGCTGCTTCTTCTGGTGACATTCCTACTACAATGGCTAAAAAGAAAGCACTAAAAATACCAAATTGCGCTGCGCCGCCTAATAATAATGTCTTAGGATTTGCTAATAGCGGGCCAAAATCCGTCGATGCCCCCAAACATAAGAATATTAACGGAGGATAGACTCCTAAATCAATCCCTTGATAAAGATAGTACAAAAGTCCTCCAGATTCGCCATCTGTTGGCGGAGACATGAGTCCACCCAATGGTAAATTAACCAGCAATATCCCAAAAGCAATCGGTATTAATAAATAGGGTTCATATCCTTTTCGAATGGCTAAATATAAGAAAACAAGAGCAACAACAATCATAACCAATTCTTTAAAGGACATGTTTGCTATTCCCGAGTTTTGAAGCAATTCGCTTATTGTATCAAACATTTTATGGCACCTCCTCAGGAATTATATTTCAAATAAAACATCATCAGATTCAACCGATTGTCCTTCAGCTACATGAATAGCTGAAACTGTTCCGTCAGCAGGAGCAACGATCTCATTTTCCATCTTCATCGCTTCCAAAATCATAACCATGTCGCCTTTTTGTACGCTTTGCCCCTCTTTTACAGCAACTTTCAAAACATTACCGGGCATTGGGGCAGTTACTTTTTGACCGTTTCCTGAATTTGACGAAGGAGTTGATGGTGCTGGTTCGCTTTTTTGGACAGTTTTATTTTGTTCTTCATTTTTACGAGGATTATTTTTAGGTTCGCTTCTTTCTCCTTCACTAATTTCTTCTATGGTAACTCTATACAACTTACCGTCGATTTCTACTTCATATTTATTCACTTTCGTTCCTCCATTTACGAATAATTTTATTTCTCTTTATTTCTTTTATTTTTATCCACTAATAAGCTCATAATTAGAGCAACTTTTTCAGGCGGGATCGTTCCTTTTTCAGCCGATTGTTCAGAATTTTTTTCTTGATTTGATGTTACCTCGGGCTGAGGATTACTAGCCGGAGCTGCCTGGGTCTTAGATTGCTTTTCAACCAAAATTTTTACAACAACTAAAATTCCCCATAACCCCATTAGTACAGCAAAAACAGTAGCCATTGCAACGATCATTAATACTAAACCATCTAGAATTGTAAAGTTTGCCATTTGGACACCCTCTCTTTTTATATCTGCGTAACTTTGATTTTAGTCATACCGTTGTCGTTGTCAGCTGGCTTAGGAGAATATTTGTTTTTTAAGTAATTCAATCCAACTTGTGGGAATAAAGCGTAAGTCAACACATCTTCTTCAGTTTTAGCTAGATCACCTAATTCAGCAGCTAAGGACTCCATCTCTGGTTGCAAACGGTCAGCAGGTCTTTGGGTCATGACTGTTTCATCCCCAATGATATTTTCTTGTATTGTCTTATCTACTGGCGCTGGTGATTTCCCATATTCTCCTCGGATATAACTTTTTATTTCATTAGGTACCATTTTATATCGTTCTCGAGAAATCACATTAAAAACTGCTTGAGTACCTACCATTTGGCTCATTGGTGTCACTAGTGGCGGATAACCTAAATCCTTACGTACCGCTGGGACTTCTTTAAGTACTTCATCATATTTGTCCGTCGCATTGGCTTGTTTAAGTTGTGAATAAAGATTCGATAACATTCCTCCTGGCACTTGATAAAACAAAGCTTTAGGTTCTACGTCCATCATTTTATAATCAAAAATACCTTCATCAATATACTTTTGTTTGATTGGCTTGAAGTATTCTGCCACTTCTTCCATTAAATCCAAATCAACATCAAGGTCATAACCGTATTCTTTTAAAACATAAGCCAAAGTTTCCGAAGCAGGTTGACTTGTTCCACCGGCAAAAGGAGAAATCGCAGTATCAATAATATCAGCCCCAGCCTTTACTGACTCTAAATAAGTCATTTCTGAAGTGCCACTTGTTGAATGAGTATGAATTTCAATTGGAATATCGACTACTTTTTTCAATTCCCCCACTAATTCTTGCGCAACTTCTGGCGTCATAATTCCCGCCATATCTTTTACACAAATGGAGTCAGCACCCATTTCTACTAATTTTTGAGCAAGTTCTCGATAATAACTTACCGTATGGATAGGGCTTATGGTATAACAAAGAACTAATTGGGCATGTTTATTGGCTTTTTTGACTGCTTTAAGTGAAGTTTCCAGGTTTCTAACGTCATTTAAAGCATCAAAAATACGAAAGATATCAATACCTGCTTCCGCTGCTTTTGAAACGAAGCTTTCAACAACATCATCCGCATAATTACGGTATCCTAATAAGTTTTGACCGCGCAAGAGCATTTGTAATTTTGTATTTTTGGCTCTTTTGCGAATTTCCCTTAACCTTTGCCAAGGATCTTCATTTAAGTAACGAATAGCTGCATCATAGGTCGCTCCACCCCAACATTCCAATGCTTCATACCCTACTTGGTCTAGCTTTTCAATAACCGGCAACATGTCCGCTGTTGACATTCTAGTCGCCATCAAGCTTTGGTGAGCGTCTCTTAAGACTGTCTCAGTCAACTTTATCGTTTTATTTTTACTCATGATTTTGCCTGCTTTCCTCCTAATTTTTATTATAAATTTATATTATTGCCAACATACAATTCCATTTTACGTGATACATAAGTCCAGTCAATCAACATTACTAAAAAAAACACCTAAAACACATTTTGAAAATATAATAGCTTATTTTTCTGATAAATTTATTAGTAAAACTTAACAAAATACTCATTAGTGTTTTTTCAGTGTGCTTTTTACAAAATCCCATTGAATCCGATTACGCTTTATTTTACTATTGTTCTGTGATTAAGCGATGTGAGTCAAAAACTTACATTATTTACATAATTATATAGAAAGCGAGGTCTTAGTTTATTCGATTTAGTTCCAATAAGTTTTTTTGTTTATGAATTTAAATTTAAAAAATAAGGAGATTAAAATTTATGGCTAATAATGAAAAAAAGAAAGGGTTAAAATTATATGGCGCTCCCTGGTATGTAACAATTATTGCCTGTTTACTTATTCTTTCAGCAATGTTTTCAGGAGCTTTAGGAACGGATATGCCAAGTACTTTTGCCCTTATGCTAGCAATTGGAATTCCGTTAAATGAAATAGGTAAACGACTACCTATTTGGAATAAATACATTGGTGGTGGAATTCTTTTAGCTTTTATCGGTACCTCTGTCATTGGTACTTATAACTTAATTCCGGAAACTTATACTTCATCTATTGATAATTTCACCAGTGAAATTAACTTTCTATCATTTTACATTGTTGTATTAATTACTGGTTCTGTATTATCTTTAGAAAGAAAAGTATTAGTAAAAAGTTTTGCTGGTTATTTCCCAGCCATTCTTGGTGGCCTAGTAGGAGCTATGTTACTTGCCATATTAGGTGGACTGTTTTTTGGTATTACACCGGGCGAAGCTATCACTCACTATACACTACCTATTATGGGTGGCGGTAATGGTGGCGGGGCTATTCCTTTATCTGAAGTCTATGCAGGCATTACAGGTGAAGGAAGCGAAGTCTACTACAGTTTCGCAATTATTATTTTAACTGTTGGAAATATCTTTGCTATTTTTGGTGCTGCTTTATTAAATAAACTTGGAGATGCATTCCCTAAATTAACAGGCGATGGCAAAACGTTGATTCGCGGCGCTGAAGAAAATGATCTTGCTGATGAAGATTACACGCCATCTCTTGGAGATGTAGCGGCTGGTCTGCTAATTGCTCTTGGAGCTTACACTGTAGGTTTATTGTTTAGTAATGTATTGTTACCGGAAATCTTTGGTTTTCCAATTCATGAACTTGCTTATATGGTTATTTTCGTCGTTATCCTTTGTGCCTTAGGTGTAGTTCCACTTAATGTACGCATGGGAGCTAAACGTTTGCAATCTTTCTTTACCAAGCATTTAACCTTATTAATCATGGTAGGTGTTGGAGTTGATCTTGACTTAAATGAATTACTTGCAGCTGTCACGCTTCCAAATATTGTTGTTGCCTTATTTATTATAATAGGTGCCGTTGTTGGTTCTGGCCTTGTTGGTTATTTAGTAGGCTTTTATCCAATCGATACCGCTGTTACAGCCGGCTTATGTATGGCAAACCGTGGCGGTTCAGGAGACTTAGCTGTATTAGGTGCTGCTAACCGTATGGGATTAATGGCTTACGCTCAATTGTCTAGTCGTCTAGGCGGTGCTATCATATTAGTTATTGCTAGTGTGTTGTTCTCGATATTATTATGATAATAGACATACAATTTTAATAAATAAAGAAAAAGCCCTTTGGCAATTTCAATAACGAAATTGTCAAAGGGTATTTTTTTGAGCTATGTTGATAATTAAATTTTTAATCCCCCCGCATATTTTTTACTTTGATCATCCGAGTGACGCCTGCTCGTTCATCTTCTTCTAACTTCATACGGATATAATAGATAGTTTCTTCTAATTCAGGAATCGTCATATATTCTAATGCATTAACTCTTCTTCGAGTCTTCTCAATTTCATCTGAGAGCAACTGACAAGACTTTTCGATCTCTGTTAATTCTAATAGCTGTGGCAAGACGTCAGTAAACCCATCAATGGATTTATCCAAAGGAGCATTAGAATTTAAAAAGCCATATTCCAAAGGAGCTTCTAGGAAGTCCTCATCATATTGAAAATTCATAATCGGTACAGGTACACTCATGATATTTTTTTTAGCCATATCCAAAGTAACGTCTGCGGCTGGTAGAATAAACAACTCTTCGATAAAATTTTCATTCAAAGAAGCACTGGCTAAACGAAAAGCTTTCATAGCACGAACCATTTTCTCTTCGACTTCTTTACGTAATTCATTATTTTTTCGAATTAACGCAATAAACTGCCGCATTAGTTCATCTTGTTTATCTTTTAAAAGCTTATGACCGCGCTTAGCTGTCGATAATTGATCAGAAAGATGAGATAATTCCATACGTGTTGCTTGCACATTTAATTTTGCCATGAAAACCTACTCCTTTTCCGGCAGATACTCATTAAGCATATCATCTTTTATTCGTTTCAATTCGTTACGAGGAAGCATATCTAGTAATTTCCAACCTAAATCCAAGGTTTCTTCAATGGTCCGGTTCGTTTTGAACCCTTGATTAACATACTTTTCTTCAAACTCGTCGGCAAATTTAGAATAAATTTTGTCTGTTTCAGATAGTGCATCTTCACCTAAGACAACTGCCAGCTCTTTGGCTTGCTTCCCTTGCGCATAGGCAGTAAACAGCTGGTTCATAGTGGCGGAGTGGTCTTTTCTTGTTTTCCCTTCTCCGGTACCCTTATCTTTCAAACGAGATAATGAAGGCAATACATCAATTGGAGGTTGAATCCCATTTTTATATAGATCTCGTGATAGGATAATTTGTCCTTCCGTAATATAACCTGTTAAGTCGGGAATAGGATGAGTGATATCTTCTTCTGGCATCGTAAGTATTGGGATCTGAGTGACAGAACCGCTAGTCCCTTTGATTCTTCCAGCTCTTTCATACAAGGTAGCCAAATTGGTATATAAATACCCAGGATAGCCACGTCGCCCTGGGACTTCACGACGGGAGGCAGAGATTTCGCGTAAAGCTTCGCAATAATTTGTCATATCGGTCATGATGACTAATACATGCATGCCCTTTTCATAAGCCAGATATTCAGCAGCAGTCAAAGCTACTTTGGGAGTGGCAATACGTTCGATTGCAGGATCACTTGCTAGATTCATAAAAACCACAGAATGGTCAATGGCTCCTGTATCGCGAAAATCTTGCATGAAAAATTCGGCTTCTTCAAAGGTAATACCAATCCCAGCAAACACTACCGCAAATTCGTCATCTGAATTTAGCACCGTTGCTTGGCGCGCAATTTGTGCCGCCAATTCTTTATGGGGTAAACCGGAAGCAGAAAAAACGGGGAGCTTCTGTCCTCTTACTAAAGTATTTAAGTGGTCAATCGTTGAAATCCCAGTTTGAATAAATTCATCTGGATAGTCACGCGAATATGGATTGATTGCTTCTCCATTAATATCAAAGGTATTTTCAGGTAAAATTTCAGCTCCGCCATCTTTAGGACGTCCTAATCCATCAAATTCACGACCCAGAATATCTTCAGATACACCAAATTCTAAAGGATGACCAAGGAAGCGAACCGTTGATTCCTTCATATTTACCCCTGAAGTTCCTTCAAAAATCTGAATTAATGCTTTATCTTCTTCAATTTCTAAGACTTGACCCTGCCGAGTTTCGCCATTTTGCATGCGTACTTCGATAAGTTCTTCGGATTTTACCCCTTCAACGTTTTCTACTAACATCAAAGGACCGACGACTTCAGAGATTGTTTTGTATTCTTTAATCATTGGCCATATCTCCTTTCTGCAGGATATCTCGAATTGTTTCTTTTATTTCAGTTTGAATATCGCTAATTTGTTGTAGATTTTCTTCAGGAATATTCTTCATGCGCGCAATTTTATCTCTTAATGTAGAGGTACCTTGTAAAAGTTCGGATAAATACCCTCCTAAATCTAAGGCATTGATTCCTTCATCATAAAAAGAAATAATAGTATTTAGCATCTGATATTGCTTATCAATCGAAGAAAAAGTATCGACATCATCAAAAGCATTTTGTTGGAGATAATCTTCTCTAAGCTCTTTAGCGATTTCTAAGACAAATTGGTCTTTTTCAGAAAGGGAATCGACACCGACTAAACGTACGATTTCGTTCAAATCGGATTCTTTTTGTAAGATTCGCATACTTTCACCAACCAAACCGGACCAATCAACCCCCAGTTTCTGATCAAGATACTCATTTACATCATCAGAGTAAAGTGAGTAACTTTGTAACCAGTCAACCGCTGGGAAATGTCGTTGCTGAGACAATGTAGAATCCAATCCCCAGAATACCTTAACTACACGTAAAGTATTTTGTGTAACTGGCTCTGACATATCCCCACCAGATGGTGAAACAGCACTAATAGCGGTAATGCTTCCTTGTCGATTTTCAGAACCCAAAGTCACTACGTTTCCCGCACGTTCATAGTATTCTGCCAAGCGGCTTCCTAAGTAAGCTGGGTATCCTTCATCCCCTGGCATCTCTTCCAGACGACCCGACATTTCACGTAACGCTTCTGCCCAACGTGAGGTAGAGTCTGCCATAATCGCCACAGAATAACCCATATCTCTAAAATATTCAGCAATCGTTATACCCGTATAAATTGAAGCTTCACGAGCCGAAACGGGCATATTGGATGTATTGGCAATTAAAATGGTCCGTTTCATCAAAGATTCTCCGGTCTCTGGGTCGAGCAGTTCAGGAAATTCATTCATAACGTCGGTCATCTCATTACCGCGTTCGCCACAACCTACATAAACGACCAAATCAACATCAGCCCATTTCGCAATTTGGTGCTGAACAATTGTTTTTCCAGCGCCAAATGGTCCTGGTACTGCTGCCGCTCCACCTTTAGTTACTGGAAAGAATGTATCAATTACCCGTTGGCCAGTAGACATTGGTGTATCAGGGTTAAGTTTTTCTCTGACCGGACGGAAACGACGAACCGGCCATTTCTGTAACATACTTAGTTCTTTATCTCCATGAGTTGTCTCAATGACACAGATAACTTCATCAATTGTATACTCACCATCATAGATAGCTTTTACTCTTCCACTTATTCCTATCGGCACCATGATCTTATGTGTCACTAATTTAGTTTCCTGCACATTTCCTAAAATATCACCTTCCACCACTTCGTCACCGACTGCAGCTTGAGGATGAAAATGCCATTTTTTCTCATGGTCCAACGCAGGAATCTTCACTCCACGACTTAAAAAAGTGCTTTTGGTTTTCTTTTCAAAAACGTCTAAAGGTCGTTGGATTCCATCAAACATTTGGGAAACAATCCCGGGTGCTAGCTCAACGGAAAGAGCTTCACCAGTTGTTTGTACTGGCTCACCTGGTCCAAGACCAGAAGTTTCTTCATAAACTTGGATGGAAGCGACATCGCCTCGCATTTCAATAATTTCTCCTACAACACCGAGATTCCCTACATAACAAATATCTTGTATACTAGCATCTTCCATATTATCAGCCATTACTAATGGGCCCGAAATTCTCGTAATTTTACCAACTTTCACTAGAGCTCATCTCCCTTCTTATAAAATATTTTGTCCTACGGCTTTTTTCATATTCTCTTGTACAGATTCAAGTCCAATTCCTCTTGAACCATCATGATCAGGGATCATAACGACCGCTGGTGAAAGTTGACCTTTAATTGCTTCAACTTTTTTGGCAATCTGTTTTGCACAGGATTCTGTAATATAAATCACACCATAGTCTTGTTCTACCATTTCATCAAATGTTTGGTTAATTTCTGTTAAATGATTACCATATTTGACCGTAAAACCGAATAGTTTGAAGGGTAAGACAGATTCTTTGTCGCCGATAACCCCAATTTTATAACTCACTGATTTCACGCATCCTTTCTCTTACTTGCTCTTTCGTAAACCCACTTCTTTTTCCTACAATGAGTAAACGTAAATTCATGACTTCGATATCTTTGGCATTTAAAAAGGCTAACAATGGCAAGGGGCCAAAGGCTGTTGTCTGAGCTGTCTCATACAAAGACGTTAGATAGTTGTCTTTGATCAAATCTAATTGTAAAAAATCAATGGTATCTTTTTGCAAAGCTGGTTCCAGCAAGCGACCATAATCTGTTCGTCTCAAAAAGGCCTTATACTCTTCAAAGGGCTGATCAACAAAAGTTAAAAAACTCTCCTTTTTAATTGACCCAGAATCAGATAACACGGCCGATATAAAGGCATAGCTGCGCTTTTGTAAAAGACACCTAGCCATTGTACTAATGTTATTAAAATCAATAAATGCAGTCACTTCATCTAATAACTCTGGATACTTCAATTTTTCTGCTAGGCGACGCTGTTCGATCAAAAAATGACGATCATAAATAACATCTATCCCTTGTAAAATAGCTGATTCCTCAAAATAATGATTCACATCTTGGATGGCTTTCACGATTGTTTTAGGAAGCACCCCTGATACTCCATTTTCAATGGCAGCCTTAACTTCGTCAATGGAATAAAAACCATCATCCATAACTAAATGGTCATAATTTTCTTGTGTTTTTTCTGCTTTGGTTAAAACTTTCAAATTATGGAAGGTATAACGCATTGTATAAATCCATACAATTGTTGGATCAGGAACTAGCTCTATCATCTCTTGATACGTTCGATGTAATTCTTCATCTAAGCTTCTTTCAAAATGAAATTGAAAATGATCCGTTAAGTATTTACTATAGATTGTTGAATTTAGCAATTCTCTAATTTTGTCAAATGTTTCTGCAGCGATGAGTTGATCAAACGTTTCTTTGGTAAGTAGTTCCGTTTCTTTTAAGCGCACCGCAGGATTGACTGTATGATATAAATCTTTCATAGCTACCTCCCTCCTCTACGTAAATAACGCTTGCATGATTTTACCACTTGCTGATTTTTTAACTTCAGCCAATAGTTCATGATAGTAAAAGTTATACTGAACGCCTGCGACTTCAAGTAAAAAACCATGTTCGGGATTTGAACTTTTCGTCCCCAATGAAAGTTCCATACCTTCTGATTGGTTGATTTGTTCAATCCATTCAGCAGAATAAACAGCATCGTCCGTTAAACCGCCTGGAATAATTTTTCCTTGAGTGAGGTCATTTTGCTTAAGAGAAGTAAGTAAAAAATCTCGTGCGACTTGTATGTCCCACTGCGCCATTTCTTGATAGGCATCTTCAAAGATCTGCTCTAAATATTGCTGTTTGCTCTTTAAACGTGTTTGACGAGCTTGTACAATATTACGATTTTTTTCTTGTCGAAATTGTTTTTGCAACCGGTCTTTTTGAGATGCCAACTGTTCTTCATGCGTCTTTTCGATCTTTTGTTTTTCTGCTTTAAAGGACTGCTCAATTTCATCCATGCGTTCGTTTTTTAACGCTACTCTTTCATCTTCGGCTTGTTGATTAATGTCACGGATAATTGTTTCAATTGCATCCATGTTTTTCTCCTCCTTTGTTTTTATTAGATACTACCAAATAGCAAGAAGGAAATAACAAACCCTAAAATAGCGTACATTTCAACCATGACGGAATACATAACCCCTTTAAAGAAATGTTCTGGTTTTTTAGCTAGAATTTGAATCCCAGCAGCCGAAACTTTCCCCTGAGGAATAGCAGAAACTAAACCAGCAAAAGCCACAGGCAAAGAAGCCCCTAGATAAGCCATACCATCTACTACTGACATGTCTGGTGATAGATTAGTAAAAATCATCGCTGCAATCGCAAACCCATAAAGACCTTGTGTTGCTGGCAATAGTTGTAAAATCAAAGACTGACCGAATTTCTCTGGTTGACTGGTCATTAATGCAGAAGACGCTTCCCCAGTTTTACCTACTCCGATGGCTGAGCCAATACCTGGAAGAACCGTCGCAAGTCCCATCGCCAAAATTGCAAATATCATTCCATCATTGTTTTCTAATAAGTAATTAATCATGTTTATTCCTCCGATTTTTTATGAATATTTATATATTTTTCTTCTGTTTTGAATGGTTGGAATATCTTTCCACCACCTTCGTAAAACTTGCCAAAGTACTCGACATATTGCAGCCTTGCTGCATGTACATAAGCACTTAACAAGGAAAGGAAAATATTGAGTGCCTGCAGCACTACAAGTAAAACAATACCAATAGTAAATCGTGCCACTGGAGGCAAAGTTCCTACCAATAAATTAAAGGCCATTGCGATACTTCCACCAGAAATTCCTAGAGCCATTAAGCGGCTGTAACTAACAAAATCCCCGATATAACCTGTAATTCCATATAAATCATAAAGCCCGCTAAAGAAACCTCCCACTTTGGATTTGGATTGAATAATGGGGATGCCAACAATTAGCAAAGCATTAACGATGGCTAACACAATACCGCTATTTTTTATTACTTCAGAATCCACCATCATCGTTCCAAAAGCAATCATAAAGAGCCCGATTAAAATTCCATGCCATGAAAATCCTTCACGTACAGCAGAAAGATAATCTTTTTTCTTGATATTTTCCTTTGCTGCTAAAAATAGTCCCGTAAAAAGCTGAATTCCACCAAAAACCAACGAAATCATAAAAATCGTCATGAAATCTTCTGTCGGATTAAGTAGTTGAAAAGGTAATTCGGCCCCAAAGGCTGAGCCATAAATAATCCCCCAAAAGATAATAGAAAAAGAAAGAATTTGAAATAGACGCAAAAACTTTTTAATATTTCTTTTTAAAGGAATAAAGTGTAGACCAATCGTAGAAGCAAGCAAAATAATTGCCCCGTAACCTAAATCAGCCACCATCATACCAAAGAAAACAAAATAAAATGGCGCCATCCACGGTGTTGGATCAATTTCCTCATATTTAGGCATTGCATACATGCTAGTCAAGCTTTCAAAGGGCTGAATCAATGCTTTATTTTTTAATTTTGTGGGAACCTTGTTATCTTCAATTTGCTGTGGCGTTGGTTCTGCCAAAGAGAAGTAGAGCTCATCTTCTGCAAACACTTGAAATAACTCTTTTTTTATTGTAGGTAAATCTTCGGCCGCAATCCAACTTCGAATCACTACAACATAATTCGAATGTACCAGATTTTCCTTAGCTTTTTCCCGTTGTATTTTTGTCAGTAAAATCTCTTCGTTTAGTTGCAAATAAGCCACTTGTTGTTTCAAAGTACCAATTTTCTGAGACATTGTTTTTTGTCGTTCCCATAATCGAGACTGTTCTTTTTTGGCTTCTGCTAGTACTTTTTTAGGTGATTTACCGTAAGGATTTTGTTCAAATAATACACCTAGGGCTGTTAATTGTTTCTGAATCGTTTCTTGTTCTGTTTTTATAAACAACCCACTAAAAAATAGTTCATTTTTTTGCGTGCTATTTATTTCATAATATACCTTTGACTTTTGCAAATACTCTTGAATATCTTCCCACTCATCATTTGCTGCTCGACCTAAAAAGAAAGAAACATACTGTGATTCATCCGCTGGGTCTACATCAAAGTTATGCCATTGCACTGACCAATTTTCTGCTTCTTGCCAGTATGATAAGGAAGTATTGACTTGTTCCCACTGCTCCTGTAAATTTTTAATTTCACTTAAAAATTGGTTTAGCTGCTCTTTATCATAGGAACCTTCTAAACGTAAAATATCCATCTCTTCCCGCTTTAAAGTCCGAACTTTTTGTTTTGCGGAACCATGGTTGCGGATAAATGTAAGAGCTTCTCTTACCATTGATAATTGTTCGGAATATTTAAGCAAAGCGGTATCATCAAATGTTGGACTTTCTGGGAAGTATTTATGTAACCACTCTTTATTTTCTTGAGTATGAAGAATATCTTCCATCTCGACATTTTGCATCCCTTGTAGCATCTGCAAAATTTTATCTTGCTGGCTCTTTTCAGCTAATATCGACAGTTTACTTACCGGATTAACGACCATTTTTCTCGATCACTCCCTCGATAATTTGCTTTACCACTTTTGCTTGATTTTTTTGATAAGTATGTTGAAACTTTTCATCTTCTTCGTTAATTTCTTGTTCTAACGATAATTGTTGTTGATGAAGCTCTTCTTCATTCTTTTCTTGGATTTCCATCAATATACGATCCCGTTCATCTTTTTTTTCACGTTCCATTTTTTTTAACTGTTCATTTTTTTCTTGTTCATATTCTTTCAAGTTTTCCCACATTCGTTGTTTTTCGCGTTCATTTTTTTCTTCTGCTTGTTTAATTCGTTCCAATGCTTCCTGCATGCTATCACCCCGCTTTTAAAAAAAGATAAAGAAAAATGATTGAGAAACGCTCCTCAAAATAGCTCTTCTCACCCCTTGAAGAACGATCCTTGAAGCAAATGCTCAACCATTAGTTATTTTATTCACATTTTTATCACCCTTTTAGTATAGCAAAACATTTTAAGTTTGCAAGCCTTTACTCATTAGAAAGATAAAAAACATTTCCTAGCTAGGATACTTTAAATCATTGGAATTTCAATTAATATTTCAACCAATTCAAAGGCTTTTCTTTATTTTTTTCTTGTTATTAATCCTCAATAACACTCATTCTACAAAGTAAATGCTATTTATCTACTGTCAATTTGAATAATTCTTTTACTATCATTCCATCTACTTCTTAATAAACTCTCCCAAAAATTTATCTGTCACACCGATTTCTTGGCTATATATCGTTTGTCCTCTTAAAATGGTTTGATAAACCTGAGCACCAATTTCTCTTCCAATATAAGGACTGATCTTATTACGATATTCGAGATCTTCAGCTTTTAATGTATATGGAGCGTTCGGTTGAATTAAAACAAAGTCGGCATCTTTTCCAATACTAATACGACCTTTTTGATCTAAATTGTAAAGATCAGCCGGATGAGAGGCGGTGATTTCAGCAAATTGTTTTAACGGCATCCCCCGTTTTTGCACCGCTTCATCGAATAAAATATCGACATCATTTTGTAAACCGGAAATTCCACCCCATGCATGCATAGCATCGGTATCTTTCAAATCCGGCGTACAAGGCGAATGGTCGGAAGTGATAAAGCGAATATTGCCTGCTTGAACATGTTTCCACAACGCATCTTGTTGACTTTGTTCGCGGATAGGCGGGGAGCATTTCACTACCGGACCAATGTCATCTAGTTCCTCAGTCGCAAAGTAAAGGTAATGCAGACAGGTTTCACAAGTCACATCAACCCCTTCTTCCCGTGCCTTAACCACTTCTTCTACCCCTTCTTTACAAGCGACATGGACGATATGCAAACGACAGCCGGTCTCTTTGGCCATTAAAATCGCTTTGCGAATCGCTTCCACTTCTGTAAAGGCAGGACGTGTCGCTACATATTCTTTCAATGTCGTAGCGCCCTTAGCCATGGCAATCTCGCCAAGTTTATCCGTAATCGGTGCATTTTCTGAATGAATCGCTAATACTTTGCCTGTTTTAGCAATTTGTCGCATTCCTTCATATAATGTGTAATCGTCCACATTTTGGAAGTCTCCAGGAATGGAAGGATCCCCACAAGAACCTAAGAAGCATTTGTATCCGGCGACGCCGCCGTCATCTAATTCTTGGATGCCTCCATCCAAATTAAACGGCACCAAACCGCCAAAAGAAGCGACATCTACTTTTAATTTATTTTCTCCAGCTTGATATTTAATATCTAAGGTTTCTTTATCAACAGTAGCAGGCACCTGATTCAACGGCATCTCCATAAAGGAAGTCACGCCCCCTTTAGCGCTGGCGGCCGTTCCTGTCACATAGCCCCATTCATCTCGATAACCTCCGCCAGGATCTGTAATATGCACATGGGCGTCCACCATCCCCGGGCTTACGATCAACCCTGTCGCATCAATCACTTTCTCTCCTTCAAGAGCGTCTCCAATTTGGTTAATTTTCCCCTCTTTTATCCCGACATCTGTCTTCACTTCGCCATCTTCTAAAAGAACTAACCCATTTTTGATGACTAATTCATTTTGCATTTAATTTTCCTCCCGCTTTTAGTCGGCGTTTCAGTCATTTCTATTTTAATTAAGTAAGCGAAAAAATTCTCCCGCTGTTTTTTATTATATATTTTTATTATTTAACTTACATTAAAAAATGAAAGTTGAAGAAAAGTTTTTAGCTTAAAAAGGTAATAAATTCACTAAAAAAGTCCCAATAAAAGACGATAGTTACCGTTCTTTATTGGGACAAATCATTCTATATTGCCAATCTATTCTTATCTTACTGCCGTTAATAAATAATCTCCAGGGCTAACTTGCGATTCTTCGGTAATTTCAATTGATTTAAAATCACCAGAATTCGTAATAACCACTGGTGTAATCGTATCATAGTTTTCGCCTTCTATTCCTGCTTTATCAAATTTGATAAGTAGGTCACCAGCATTAACGTGTTGTTTTTGTTCAACATGAATTTCGTAGTATTTTCCTTCTAACTCAACAGTGTCTAACCCTATATGAATAAGCACTTCTGTTCCTTCATCAGTAGTCATCCCTACAGCATGTCCAGTAGGAAATAGTGTTGAGATTACACCATTTGCGGGTGCTCTAACTTCACCAGCCTCTGGTTTTATCGCAACGCCTTTGCCTAAAGCTTCACTCGAAAATACTTCATCATTCACTTCAGACATTGGAACCAGTTGTCCTCTTATTGGACTAGCAATAATATCTTCTCTTGCACTTTCTTGTAATTCTTCTTTACTTACCAGACCTTCGTTTGCGTTGTTCCCATTTTCAGTTGATACTTCATTTCCATCACCATCTATGGAAGGAACAGGAAATACCATTTGCAATACAAATCCAACGATTGTACACAAAGCAAAACCAATAATTACATTCCAAAAGTTCATATCTATGTTACCATTTGGATTAATCGTATTAAAGATCGAGAAAACACCCAGGCCACCAGTACGATATCCTACAACACTCATAGCTCCAATATAAGCCCCACCTACTGCATTACCTATTAGAGCATATAAGAAGGAACGTTTCATCGGTAACATTAAACCATAAATTGTTGGTTCTGAAACACCAAAGATCAATGAAATTGCGCCAGGAACTGCAATATCTCTTACTCTTTTAGCTTTCGATTTAATGAGTAGCGCAATAACTACGCCTAGTACACCAAAGGTTGAAGATACCATAGCAGGTCCAATGGATTCGTAACCTTGTTCTGCCAACAAAATAAACATAATCGGCACAACGCCCCAATGTAAGCCAAAAATAACCAATAATTGCCAAGCAACGGCTAATAAAGCACCAAAGATCAATGGACTAAATCCTTGAACGGCAAGGAAAAATTGTCCAACTAAAGTGGAAGCCCAAGTTGCGATGGGTCCAATCACAATTAGTGAAATGACAAAAACAATCATCACTGTGAAAAATGGAGTTAAGAAGGAACGAACAACGCTTGGGATCACTTTTTTCACCCATTTTTCGACGACAGAACCTAACCACACAGACACAAGTATAGGAATAATTGCGGAATAATAACCGTTAGGCGGCATAATAATCGGAATTCCTATAAATGTGGAATAAATAGGAGCTTCAAATGGGGTTCCTGAAAACAAAGTATAAAGGACGTCACCGTTCATCAGTTCGTTTATATCCGGATGCAAAAACGCCACCGCAATCGCTAAAGCCGTAAATTCATTCATTTTTAGCTTACGAGCCGCTGTAATCGCGACCATCACTGGTAAGAACTGGAAAAAGCCATCCCCAGCAAAATTTAGAACCTGATATAATCCACTTTCGGCATCAACACCTACGGTTCCTAATAACGCTACAAGCCCTTTTATCATCCCAGTTGCAGCCAGAGCCATTAAAAACGGTTGAAATACCCCTGAAATAAAATCAATAAATCGATCAGCTATATTACGATTATCGTTACTATTATCCTCATTACTATCCTCACTAGAAGAAGCGCTGCCACCAATATTGGTCTGATTTATTATTGCTTCATAAACTTCGGCTACCTGTTCACCTATAACGACTTGATATTGACCCGCGCTTTTCATCACAGTGACAATACCCTCTCTACTTTTCAGATAATCCGTATCCGCTTTATTTTCATCTTTTAAATTAAAACGCAAACGCGTGATACAGTGACGTAACCCATCTACATTTCCTTCCCCACCGACGTGATCAATAATGTCACGGGCTAAATCATCATAATTATTGCTCATAATTTAACTCTTCCTCCTCCGTTTATTTTATAATTGCCCAAATAAAAAAACCCAAACAAGCCCATGACACAAAAATAATCGAACTATTTTTGTTCCATGTTTGCTTATTTAGGTTTTGCCTGGCTAAGCCAGTAACAATCCAAAAAATGTCTATATATAAGCTAGCATAAACCGCTTTCTATTGCAAGCATTATTTTTTACTAACTAATCATTTACAATTCATACATAAAGTGTATTCAGATTCAATTAACAAAACAACTCTGGAGATAAAAAGATAAGCATATTAAGTCTAAACGAATAATTATTAGTTTAAGTTTATTAATAGATTGTACTATTCCTACATTGCTGGAGTCAGTAATTTACTTATCGCCCTCTTTCGGGGTATATTATGTTTACTTTGTTTACTAAACGTTAATTTTGAAAAATATTTTAGATTTTCTTTACGCATAGCTTTTCGAATATATGCTAAAATAAACAGGACTCAGATAATAAGGAGAATGATATTCAAATGAAAAATGTATGGTTATTGATAAAAGGAATATTTATGGGAATAGCAAATATTGTTCCTGGGCTTTCAGGTGGCACAATTGCTGTTTCTTTAGGTATTTACGATGATATCATCTACTCCATCACAAAATTGAAATCGGAACTAAAAAGAAGTCTTCGTTTTTTTATTCCTCTTCTTTTAGGATTATTAATCGGCGTTGCGTTTTTTTCCAGAGCGATCACTTATCTTTTTGATTTCTATCCCTTACAAACGGCTTCTGCTTTCACTGGCCTCATTTTAGGTGGTTTTCCAATATTGTGGAAAGAATTTCAAACTTCATTATATTTAAAAGAAAAAAAAGCAAGTTATTGGCACTGGGGAATTTTTTTAGTGATGTTTGCGTTGATTACATGGATGAGCGTGGCTGAGGTATCAAGCGCTTCATCATATGAACTGTCTCTTGAACTACCTACATTATTCGGTTTGTTTTTTATTGGAATTATCGCTTCTGCTTCGATGGTTATTCCAGGGATTAGCGGATCCTTAGTGATGTTAATTTTGGGGTGGTACCAAGCCTTTCTTTCCATGATTAATGGCTTTATTGATGCTTTACGTGCCGCCGATATTAATGAGCTCCTTATTTATGGTACTTATTGTGCTTTTTTCGGTGTGGGCATGCTCTTAGGTATAGGCGTTATTAGTAAAATAATTGACCTATTATTTAAGAAATTTCCAAGTTACACTTATGCTGGAATTTTTGGACTTGTCCTTGCATCACCAATCGCTATTTTTGCCGATTTATCTATAAAATCTGCTGGTATTAATTTTTCAACTGTTCTCTTTTCTGTATTATTTGCAGTTGTATGTTTTGGCTTAACCTATTTATTGGGTAAGAAAAGTAATTAGAAATTTTATGAAAAAACGTTGAGTGTGTGCTCAACGTTTTTTCATAGACTTTACCATTTAGGAAGTTAGTAACTCATAAATAACATAAAGTTCCCAATCGGAAATTTGGATTTTATAAAATTGTTCCAGAGTATAAAAGACATTTTTGGCATTTTGATAAAATAAGCGATCGTTAATTTTCAATTCATCAATATTTTCAGGAACAGAATAATCCTCTACCCCTAATATAGTCCTTTCAATTAAAAGTGCAGCGTGCATTAGTAAATTAAATCGCATCTTAGCAGATAATTTTAAATTAAAACGACGTTCTAATTTTTCAACAACATCTTCTACTTGCCGAATGATAACATCAGGATTTAAAAAGACTAATTTTTCAGATAATCCTTCTTTTGAGAAAAATTGGATAAATTCATTTAACATATTTGAAATATCGTTAGGATGCACTAAGTTATTAAATGAGTTTTCGAGCTGTTTTTCTGCACCTTCATCTACCACGTCTAATAAGTTAATTGCCGGTATCTTCGTCTTATTATCTAAGTATGAAGTACTTAAAATTAAAACCGTTGATTTCAAATAATCCTGTTGATTATGAGCAAGATCTAATGTATTCAATAATTCATTAAATTTCAATACAATTAATTTAACATCCGGATCCACGTATTTTTGACAAATCGATTGAATCTTTTTCGCTACGTCACTACCAGAGATACTTGATATTATGATATTTTTTTCTACTTCAAATCCTTCGAAGTATTGAACTTCTGTTTTAAAATTATTTTCTGCCGATTTAGCAATATCGTAAAATAATTTGCCGCTGAGTAATTTTTGCCCAATGTCTAAAGCGTATGAAGTGGTTAAATTATTAATCACTAACAATTCACCTAAAATTTGTGGCTTTAAGCTTTTATATAATTGCGTTAACGACCCCATATCGACTAGCATAATAACACCTTGGGAAGTATCTCTTTCAGAAAGCCAAATTTTCACTTGAGAAATAATATCACGAATCGAAGATGTCAATGGCATATTAATTGCGTCAAAAACATAGTCTCCACATAACCGATTAGCTACGGCTTGGATACTTGATGCTGTGGTATTGCCATGGGCAACAAGTAAAGCATGATAGCGAATATCTTCTGAGACAGTATCGACTAATAAAATGGCTAACATTATTTTAGCAAATGATTTAATTTCAAAGTTAAGGTCTGTAGTTAAATTACTAGCTAATGCTAACGTTCGCGGGTATTCCTTTTTTAATTGTTGTTTAATTTTGTCTAGTAAAAAAGAAAGATCATTAGTTTCTTTAATTTTTATAATATTATATAAACAATGAACTGCATCTTCGGTTAATAGCTGGTTATCTATTGTGTTTTTATTTCTAGTTTGGATGTGATTTTTAACATGATAAAAAAGACTATCATTTTCTGGTGAAAAAAATTCTGTTAAAAAATCTTGATTAAACTGATAAATTTTTTGTTTTAATTGAGAAAGATTTCTCTCTTGATTAACAAGTTTAAAAAAATCATTTTGTAGAGATTGAATTACTTGCTTCTTTTCATCAAGTAACGGATCTGAAGGTGTAAGAAAAATCCATTCCTTTTCATGTGAATCCCCAATTTTAATTACTTCTTTTTCTCCGTTTTTTCTTAATGTATCCGCACATAACATGCGTACTTCGTTCATTAAACTTCCTACATTTCCTGATAGCCTTTCTTCGATCATTTTAGAAAAAACATTCTGGCTTATTTTTAAGTCTTTTTTTAAACGCTTTGCTTCGTTCAAAAATAAATATTTCACTAATTCAATTCTTTCAAAAAATGGCCGTTGATGAAAAGAAGGCAAGTGAATAGCAACAGAAATTCGGCGATAAAAAGTAGGTAACAAAACTTTTTCTGGCGTTTCTGTTGTCGCAAATAGTAAACGAACATTAGATGACACTGTTTTTTCTTCTTCTCCTATTGGTCTAAAGCGCCCAGTATCCATAAATTGAAAAAGTTTCTCTTGGTTTTCATTCGATAAACGATGAACTTCATCAAGAAATAAAACCCCTTGATTTGCTTGAGCGAGTAATCCTCTTTTTTTAGTTTCTGCTCCAGTGAATGCGCCTTTGGTATGCCCAAAAAGAATGGAAGAGATGAGTTCTGGATTGTTCGCATAATCTGCACAATTAAATACCAAAAATTTCTCTGTACCGTTTGCCTTATTTGCTTTGAGGTATTCAAAGATTAATTCTGCTAAGTAACTTTTACCCACACCACTATCACCTTGGATTAAAAGAGGTAATCCTAGAGGGGGATAAAGGACAGCTGCTTTGCATTTATCAATCGCTTCTTTAACACTGCCGTTACTTCCGACGAACTTTTGGAAAACATCTTCTGGACTATCCTTTTCAGAAGCATTAGCCAATTGCCAGTAAATTGGTTTTGTTCCTTTTTTTAAAACCTCCCCATTTGCTAAAAGTTCGTTTAAATAAAGGCTAGTAACTGAACGGCTTAAACCAATCGTTTTAGCAACTTCATTGGTGGTTAATTTATCTTTGCCGTTTTTTAAAGCAGCTAAAAGTGCTTGATATGTTTTTGTTTTCAAACTTTACACCTCCATCTTAATAAGATACCTAAAGTGAATCCAAAAATCACTGTTAAGTAGAAATTGGCGTGAACACTTATCTCAAAGAAAGATTGTCCACACCAATATTGACTTTATAACTTACGATGACTGATCAGATATTCTAGCGTGCTGTTTT
The DNA here is from genome assembly GCF_001544195.1 of Tetragenococcus solitarius NBRC 100494. Classification (GTDB taxonomy): domain Bacteria; phylum Bacillota; class Bacilli; order Lactobacillales; family Enterococcaceae; genus Tetragenococcus; species Tetragenococcus solitarius. The sequence continues at coordinate 8,854 of NZ_BCPY01000009.1, read as the reverse complement.
TTTTACTATGCCACTCCCAGTAAACCAAGAAGTATACCCAAACACATAATTCCTAGCATAACGTAATTTACATTCACTTTTTTACGCAGCAGCCAAAATGCAATAAGTGTAACAGCTAAAGGAACAATTCCCACAAAGAGTTGATCCAAGTATTCTTGAATCTTCATGGTTTCTTCACTGCCTGCGACATTTACCTCTAAAATGGTTTCAAAATTAACATTTGAAGCCGTCATACTACCCATCATCATCAGCCCTAACATGCTTGATGCTTTCGTTAAAATTTGCATCCCGCCGGATTCGTAAAGTTTCTGTATAAAGCTTGCTCCGACCGAATATCCCCCATATAAAGCAAAATAGTGAATTAAAAAAGCAGGAATATTATACAAAAGTAAAAAAACAATAGCTCCTAAGGGTGTACCTGTATTAGCTAGAGAAATACCGATACCTGCTGCAACGACTCGCAGAATTCCCCAAAAGAAGGAATCGCCAATTCCCGAAATCGGACCCATCAAAGAAGCTTTTACCGCAGTAATCGAACTGGCATCAAAGTTCTCGTCTTCACTGTTTTGCTTTTCCATCGAAGAAACTAACCCCATGATAAAGTTGTTAAGATGCATGGTGGCATTAAACCAAGTGGTATGACGAACTAAGGCATCTGCTCGTTCTTCTTTGGTTTTATAAAAACGATTAATTACCGGAAGTAGAGTATAAATCACGCCGACTGCGTGGTATTGTGTCGCACCTGTTCGACTCGCATTCATGGTCCAAGAACGCCAAAATACCGAACGCATCATCTTTTTTTCTTCTTTACTCAAGTTTTCTTGTAATTTCATGCGAAAAAGTCATCCTCCTCTTCTTCTTTGGTCATCGTTCCTGCTGCATGGTTATTATTTCCATTCGTCGAAATATCTCTCATCTGTAAATCTCTTTGCGCACTAACCACACAAATGACAACGCCAATAACAGCCACGGCTACAGCAGGTAGTTCGAGATAAGCGGTTAACACAAACCCTAAAATGTAAAATACAGCTAACTTATTATCCCAAAGCAGTTTCATCAACATAGCAAACCCGACTGCTGGTAATAATCCTCCTGCAGCACTTAACCCATTCATTAAACGCTCAGGAATATTTTCAACAAAAGTATTGACCGGACCACTTCCTGCTAAAATTCCAATAAAAGCAATGGAAGCAATGATTAGGTAATAAATAATCCATGTACCATAATGCAAGCCGACAATCATTTTTTGATTATCTTCTCGCGCTGCCTTATCAAGAAAAGGTGCAAAAATGTTCATAAATACATTTTTTAAAAACATCACGACAAATGCAGCTAACATCCCAATTGGAACAGCTAAGGTCATCGCAGCATTTTGTTCAATATTAGAAATAATGGCAAAAGTGGTTGCAAGTGTCGTTGCAGTGACTGGCTCAGCAGCTATCACACCACCTATATTTACATTTCCTAAAAAAATGGCTTCTAAAGAGGCGCCCATTAAAACGCCAGTTCTCATATCTCCCATTAAAATACCGGTGACTAAACCAACCACGAGCGGTCGTTCCATCATGCTTTGTCCTGTTAAATAGTTACCGGCAAAGCAAATGAATACTGCCAGTGCAGCTAATGTTGCTTCTATCAACATAATTATTCATTCTCCTTCTCTTTTAGATTTTTTTCTTTAAACACAGAGAACGGTTTTATAAAACGTTGTTCCACTTTTTAATTTCGAATAATAGATCGATTTCTTATCTATCTTCCCAATGACAAATAACGTTCTACCAACTCTTTCTTCGATTTTTTTAACCACCACTCACTGATTCTTTTTATACTCAATTTATAATTTGCTTAATGCATCTTTTAAACTATACCTAGAATTTGTAGGTAAAACTTGATTATAACTATCCACCTGCTCAATTTTAGCTAATTCTTTCGCTGCCTCGAGCTCATCAGGATTTAATTGCACGCTAGGAAATAACATGGTTTTTGATTTTGGATCAGATTTATCAAAACGACCTGTATTCGCCACGTTTACCGCTTCGATATCTTCGACATTTTGGGCAATTTTTGTTGCATCACTGACACTATTTACAATGGCAAAAATACGACGGTCTTTACCACGTGGGTCATTAAAAACTTTGATTGCTTCATCTACCGAGCGAATGAGTAACTTTACCCCATTAGGAACAGCCATCTTTAAAGTCATCTGTGTTACTTCATTCTTTGCGGCTTCATCATTAGCAACCACAAGTAGTGGAGCATTTAATTCTTTCGTCCAAACCACAGCAACTTGTCCATGGATTAATCGATCATCGACTCGTACTTGAGTTATCATATTATTTCCTCCTAAAAAAATGATTCATTTTCTTTTCCCATCTTCGTTTTTACTAATTTGACTTGGCTTTCTTCAATTGCCCTTGTAATGAGTTCATCCGTCAGTTTTTCTTCTTCATGGCCAATAATTAATGTGAGTACTATGCTTAAATTGGTATTAGAAATAACATAAATATTTTCTTTTTTTTGGGTCAGTATTTCTGCCACCACTTTTTGATTGACACTTCCTCCAAATAAGTCAGTAAAAATAATGGCTTGCTCATTCTGCTTAATTTGCTGAATAAATTCAATAATCTTTGGAGTGTAATCCTCTTCTGTGACATAAGCGTTAACCACTTCAATCTGATTTCCTTTATCTGCCAAAATATTTAAAGAACTTTGGAAACCCTCCGCCAGTTTCCCGTGCGTGGCCACTAAATATCTTTTTTTCATTAACATCACCTCACTTATCTATAAGCAATAACTATGCCAAAAAATTAAGAGCTTACAATCCTTGATATTTCAAGAATGTAAGCTCCTAATCATTTGTTTAAACAGATTTATTTGGCTTTAAACATATTTAACGGTTGTTTATTTTTATAAAAAAGCTCTACCGCTGTTCGAGCGATAAAGCTTAATAGAATATAGTCTATTCTGCATCGGGATCAAGCAGTTCTTTCGGTACAGCAAAAAGATACGTTAATAGAAAAGCAACAATAAATGTAACGATTCCAACCAAAATGTAGCTGATTAATTGATAAGGTTCATAAATGTACATTAGCGGTGAAAGAATAACAGCCAAGCCATAGGAATTTGCTTGTATCCCAAGTGCGGCTAGGACTCCACCGCCAACCGCTGAACACCCTAACATAACAGCTAAAGGTTTCATTCCATAACGAACAGTGATACCAAATAGTGCAGGCTCACTTACACCAAGTAGTTGGGTGATCCCAGCACTTGATCCGATGACTTTTACTTTATTACTCTTTGCTCGCAGGCCAACAGCAAATGCAACTGCAGCGTTGGCAAATCCGTACATGGCACAAACAGTAATCAGTGGATTAAACCCAGTTGCGGCGAGTAATTGCGTTTCAATCATGATAAACAAATGATGCATCCCAGTCATTACAGCTAATGGATAAATAAAACCCACTAACAGACCGCCAACGCCAAAAGGTATTTGAATTAAATGCTCTACTAAGTAAACTAAACCATTTTCAACAACATGCAGTAGTGGTCCCAGTACTAACAGCCCTAATAAAACCATAGTAAAAATCACTACAAAAGGTGTAAACATTAAATCCAGAGCATTAGGCATTCTTTTGCGCACACCTTTTTCTAGCTTGGCTCCTAAAATCCCAATCACTAAAGCTGTCAACACACTTCCTTGATAACCTATAATTGGAATCGCACCAAAAGCCATAATAGGTTCAACACTACTATGAATATCAGCAACATTATTAGCATTTGGCAAAGATGGTGACACCAACATCATACCAATCACAAAACCGAGAACGGGGGTACCACCAAATTTTTTAAAGGCAGACCAACAAATTAATGCTGGTAAAACGGCAAAAACAGTATCTGTCAAAACAGTTAAGAGTACCATGACGTATTCAGGAATGTGATCAGCGGAAGTGCCAAAGAAATGTAGCACATTATCATCTAGTAAAACACCCTTTAAACCCAAAAATAGACCAGTCGAAACAATTCCGGGAATAATCGGAGTAAAAATATCCGCTAATGTACGAACGCCACGTTGAATTGGGTTTCCTTCTTTTTTGATTGACTCAACACTGGTTTCTTTGTCTTGTAAATCACCATTATCTTGCATAATTTCATTATATACCTTAGTTACAGTTCCGCTGCCTAAGATAATTTGATATTGACCAGAGTTAAAATAAACACCTTTTACTTCGTCAATATTTTCAACTTCTTTATCATTAATAATACTACGGTCCTTTACTTCTATACGCAAACGGGTAGCACAATGTGTAATCGATGTAATGTTTTCTTCTCCTACAGCACTTATAATTTCATTCGCTATTTTTTTATGATCTGTTGCCATAGCTCTCCCTCTTTTCTACTTGAATAAAATACTTTGGTAAGGCAAAAGAACATTTTCAGTTTCAACAATTTTATTTTCATGTGTATTTACAAAAATATGTTCCATCGCTTTTGGCCAGTTTACTTGTTCTTTTTCAGTACCAAGATTGGTAAAAGAATAAATACGTTCGCCGTTATATTCTCGTACATAAGCAATCACATTTTCCGGCACATTTGATAAAAACGCGATCGTACCGTTAGTTAAAATTGGACTGATGGCAGAATCTTGTCTTAAAGCAATCATTTTTTTATAAAATTCAAAAACCATATTATTTTTTGCATTAATTTCAGAATATTCTTGGGTCATAGCTAACCAAGGTCTAACTTGAGAAAAGCCGCCATATTTGTCGTTATTCCAAGGCATAGGTGTCCGCGTATTATCACGACTACGTAAATTAACAAAATGTAAGGCTGCTTCTTCTGAATAACCTTCTGCTATTGCGCGATAGAAATTATCGATGCTTGAGATGTCATTAAATTCAACAATACTGCTTCTTTGGAAGTTTTTCATTCCTAACTCTTGTCCTTGATAAACAAAAGGCGTGCCTCGTAAGAAGAAATAAAGTGCGCCAATGGCACAAGCCGAATGAGCATTTTGAAAATCTGGATGAACAAGCTTAGATAACGCCCGAGGTTGGTCATGATTTTCGATAAAGTTAGCCGCCCAACCGGCCTTTTGTAAGGTTTCTTGCGATTGAGCCAATAACTGTTTAAAATCTTTTACTTGCCAGTTCGAACGTTTAAACCAGTCTGTTCCTGATTCAACATCGATATCGGCGTAATGAAAATCAAAAATCATCGAAAAGTAGCCGTCTTTGCCAATAAACTCTTCGTATTCTTTATAATCAACACCAGATGCTTCACCTATAGTTACACAGTTGTATTTTTCAAAAGTTTCTTTTTTTAGTTCATTTAGAAATTTACCAATTCCTGGCCGATTGCGTGTCTTATGTTTACATGAAACCAAACCATCCGAACCATCTGCCGGTAAAGAGGCAAAATCCTGATCTTTTTTTATAAAAGTAATCGAGTCGATGCGAAAGCCTGCGATCCCTTTTTCTAGCCAACGATTAATCATTGCATAAATTTCTTGTCTTAGCTCAGGATTTTCCCAGTTTAAATCCGGTTGTTCTTTGCCAAAAAGGTGTAAATAATAAGCATCTTCTCCCAGGACTTTCTCCCAGGCAGAACCGCCAAATTGTGAACGCCAATTATTCGGACGTTTGTTTCCTTCTTTAAAAATATAATAATTACGATATTTGCTATTTTTATCTGCTAATGCTTGTTTAAACCACTCGTGCTCATCGGAAGTATGATTAACAACTAAATCTAATATTATTTTGATTCCTAATTGGTTTGCTTCATTTAATAACAAGTCAAAATCTTCCATTGTACCAAATTGCGGATCTATTGCTTCATAATCTGCAATATCATAGCCGTTATCGTTCATAGGAGATTTGAAGATGGGACAAATCCATAGCATCGTCACCCCCAATTCCTTTAAGTAAGGTAATCTTTGTCGAATCCCTTCCAAGTCGCCAATTCCATCTTCGTTGGAATCATTAAAACTTTTTGGGTAAATTTGGTAGATAACTTCATTTTTCCACCAATCTCTTTTCAGTTCTTGCATTAACAATACTCCTTTTCGTATGATATCGATACCACATTTGCCATAAAACCAAGAAAATCTGTTTATCTTAAGCAGATTTTCTTTTAACTAAAGTTAATTTTAACTGTGCCTGATCTACCTCATAAGAATTATTTTCAATTTTTGCTAATAATAACTTGGTAGATTCCATACCTAAAGCAGCTACCGGTTGGGCTATGGTCGTTAAAGGAACCCTTAATAAGGAAGTAGAAGGTTGATTGTCAAAACCAATTATCGCTAAATCATGAGGAAGCTGAAATCCTTTTTGTAACATTTGTTCCATAATTCCCATGGCTACTTCATCACTATTCGTAAAAATTGCCTCCGGACGTTCGACTTTTGGCAATTGTAATAGATCGTCAGCTACCTTCATACCATCTTGACTCGTATGCACTTGTCGAAAAATCCAATTTTTTCTGACAGTTAAATTTTTTTCTAATACGGCTTGCTCAAACCCTTCCGTTCGATTCCTACCGTGTCCTTCGCTGGTTAAAGTACCTCCTGTACAATAAGCAATTTTTTGATAACCTTTAGTTGCTAAGTACGATATGGCATTATAAACAGCCTTTTTTTGATCTGTAACCACTGTAGGAATATCTGCACCACTCACCCTCTCATTACACAAGACGATGGGTCCAAACTCTTGATAACTAGCAATCATCTGCGGATCGCCTTCTACTGAACACATGATAAGACCAGCAATGACATGTTGCTTTAATAGTTCCAGCGTGTTTATTTCCGCTTTTTTATCATCATAGGTTTGCATGATCAGCACATTATAATGATTTTTCTTGGCCTCTTTTTCAATCGCATCTACTAAATAGGAAAAAAAAGGATTGGTAATTCTTGAAACAAGGATTCCGATCATTGTCCCTTTTTTTGACCGAAGTTGAGTGGCAATCGAACTTGGCGTGTAGTCAAGCTCTTTCATTGCTGCTTTGATTCTCTTCTTTTTTTCTTCTGAGATATATGGATGATTATTTAAATATCTTGATACGGTGGCAACAGATAAGTTGGCTTTATTCGCTACATCTTTGATAGTTGCCATAGAAAGAACTCCTTTGTGGTATCGATTTCACACCAACTATAAACGTCCAACTTCTTTTTGTCAACACTTCGTTGGACTTTCTTGTTTAAATTTGCCAAATAGTAGCTGTAATATCGGCTTGACCTTCAGAGAAAAATTCAATCCCATTACTGCTTGGTTGGTTAAACAAACGCGTACTAAAAACTTCCTGACCCCCATTAACAAAAATCTCTGCTGAAGATTCATCTACAAACATCTGCAAATTAAAATTCGTTGTTTTGAAATCACACTTTCGAGTGACACCATAGGCTTTAGTCGCTAGCTTCCCACCTTTTGAGCGATCGAGAACTAACTTCTGTTCATCTGTATCATAATAAAACAATACTTCTTCATTTTCCCCGACTCTAAATTTTAAACCGGTTTTTCCTCGCTTTTTAAGTTGCACTGTCATTTTTAATTCATAGCTACGAAAATCAATTTCTTTCCAACTTTTCGTTTCGCTTGCTAAAGAAATATCCAACTTATCTTTTTCTTGACGCAATTTTTTTAACTCAGGTAAAGGCTTTTGCACAACTTTATCTCCTTTTATCTCTAAAACACGAGGAATTGTTAGGCAATGCGCCCAGCCATATTCATCCGTCACACTATCTACATCCGGTAAGCCAAACCAGCCGATCAGAATACGTCTGCCATTTGGATCGAGCATCGTTTGTGGTGCATAAAATTCAAAACCATGGTCAAATTCGTGAAAATCTCCATGATTAAATTCCCCATTTTGGAAATCAATCGGCTCGCCTAAAAGATAACCAGACTGATAAATATTGCGGAAATAATCGCCTCTTTCTTCCATTCCTTGTGGACAGAACATCAATACTGCTTTATTTTCCATTTCAAAATAGTCTGGACATTCCCACATATAACCGCAGTTATTTAGAAAACTTGTTTGTATTTCACCTTTTAAAGACCAATTCATCAAATCCGCTGACTTGTAATAAAGAATCTTTCCCTCATTGCACTGACTTTGTGCACCGATCACGCAATAGTAATTTCCATCTTTTTCAAAAACCTTGGGATCGCGAAAGTTTTCTGTATATCCTTTGGGAGCCCCAGAAATAAAAGGCTGTTCGAACTTTCTAAAATTCCCCTTCATATCCATTGTCGCAATACATTGATATGAAGTACGCTCCCACTTAGCATCTCTGGTATTTCCCGTATAAAATAAGAAGAGCTGGTCTTCATACGCAAAACCAGATCCAGAAAATACCCCATGGCTGTCATATTTGGTATCTGGCTTTAACCCAATTCCCTCATCTTCCCAATCGATTAAATTTTTAGACGAAACATGGTACCAATACTTTAACCCATGAACAGGACCTAAAGGAAACCACTGATAAAATAAGTGAAATCTTCCATTGTAAAAACTAAAGCCATTTGGATCATTTAATAATCCCGTTTTCGATTGAATATGAAACTTCTGCCTATAAGGAGATTCTTGCACCTGTTTTTTTAGTGCATCAACTTCCTCAAAAGACACCTCTTCTAACCGCCGATAACGTTGCTCTCTTGACCATTCCATCTATTGGCCCTCCTTTGTGCTTGTTATTTCGCTTACTTTTAATTTAAGAAACTGTGCAAAACGAAATATCTTATATCGTACAATAATCCACCACAAATGAAAAGAAGCTTTCTATAACTTCTTGTATAGAAGGCTTCTAAATTCACACAAAACTGTTATAGATTAACTCTATATAATCGTGCAAAAG
>NZ_BCPY01000008.1 GCF_001544195.1 Tetragenococcus solitarius NBRC 100494 | reverse complement strand
GTCGCTCTCTTCATGAGAGCGTGGATTGAAATAAACGCAGTACGAATATCTTGGTCGTTTGAATCTTGTCGCTCTCTTCATGAGAGCGTGGATTGAAATATCTTTTCTCTTTTCTTTGAACGCTTCTCTTTTCAGTCGCTCTCTTCATGAGAGCGTGGATTGAAATATACAGAGAAAAGGAAAAAGGAAGAATTGCTTTTAAGTCGCTCTCTTCATGAGAGCGTGGATTGAAATTGCTAGAGTCAACTTTAATCTGCAAGCAATCCGTGTCGCTCTCTTCATGAGAGCGTGGATTGAAATTGCATCTGTTACACCAAAAAAAGGGTAGCCCCAACCGTCGCTCTCTTCATGAGAGCGTGGATTGAAATTCAGGCAGCTTTTGGTCGTACTTTTACTGTGCCTGTACGTCGCTCTCTTCATGAGAGCGTGGATTGAAATACTCGAGGCATGGTGAACTCGTGCGCCTCATGCCAGTCGCTCTCTTCATGAGAGCGTGGATTGAAATGCGTTCTTTCTCGTATGCCTCATCACGGATTCTCGTCGCTCTCTTCATGAGAGCGTGGATTGAAATATTTAAACAATCCTCGATACTCAGTCCACATTGTGTCGCTCTCTTCATGAGAGCGTGGATTGAAATTTTGTTATAAAAATATAATGCAAACCTAAAGCTACCGTCGCTCTCTTCATGAGAGCGTGGATTGAAATATATGCGTGTAACTCCTTTAAGCTTAAAAGGCAAGTCGCTCTCTTCATGAGAGCGTGGATTGAAATATCTATATAAGGAGCGTTGGCATAATCGTAAGCTTCGTCGCTCTCTTCATGAGAGCGTGGATTGAAATAATGGAGTCAGAAACTTCTGCATCAGTTGTATTTGTCGCTCTCTTCATGAGAGCGTGGATTGAAATGATACATCCCTTACCGAGTCTGTATCTGGGTCAATGTCGCTCTCTTCATGAGAGCGTGGATTGAAATAATATCTTCGAGCTTCCAACCGTTTTGCATTAATTGTCGCTCTCTTCATGAGAGCGTGGATTGAAATATTGTATATTCGGAGCCATTTCTCACTACGACGATGTGTCGCTCTCTTCATGAGAGCGTGGATTGAAATGGGAAATGGTGTTAGAGGGTTATGCAGTATTGTTGTCGCTCTCTTCATGAGAGCGTGGATTGAAATTAAACCTGAAACAATTGCAGGCACACGTACGGTTAAGTCGCTCTCTTCATGAGAGCGTGGATTGAAATTTGTACAATAGTTCTTGGATCTGCATTCCTGTTTTGTCGCTCTCTTCATGAGAGCGTGGATTGAAATTGAAATCAAACTGTCTAAAGGAACTGAATCCACAGTCGCTCTCTTCATGAGAGCGTGGATTGAAATTTCACCCACTATCTTGATATAGCCGTCAGTTTTAGTCGCTCTCTTCATGAGAGCGTGGATTGAAATAGGATTGGAAAGTGGAACATATGTAACGAATCTGGTCGCTCTCTTCATGAGAGCGTGGATTGAAATCGCTTTTCTTCCAGGTTCTTCCTAAACTCTTTTGGTCGCTCTCTTCATGAGAGCGTGGATTGAAATGCACTCTTTTTTTATTTCATTGACTAAACTTTTAATGTCGCTCTCTTCATGAGAGCGTGGATTGAAATTACTTTAAGTGATTTCAGCTTAAACGAAGAGTGGGTCGCTCTCTTCATGAGAGCGTGGATTGAAATATGGCAAAAGCACGCAATACGATGCTTTGGCTTAGTCGCTCTCTTCATGAGAGCGTGGATTGAAATTTTAACATCTTCTGCAGTTGTCGCGTCTAGATTTTGTCGCTCTCTTCATGAGAGTGTGGATTGAAATTTTTCCTCCTATTGTTTTAGTCCTAAAGCTTTCGCAGTCGCTCTCTTCATGAGAGCATGGATTGAAATCCGGTTCCAGTGATTAGCAACTTTTCCTTCTTCAGTTGCACTCTTCACGAGAACGCTACTTGAAAAGAATACTAATTTTCAGAAGAAGGAATGTTAACTAAAAAGAGTTTGCATGTAAAAATGTATATAGTATATTTGAAGTAAAGAAATTATGAAAGGGTTAACAAGCTCTCAATGACTTCTTCGTTTGATAGAAAATTATTGTGGTGTCTTGGTGTATAAAAAGTAATTCTTAGTTTATGTTCTAACGTTATATGATGTTTTAACAATTTAAAGGAGATGTTGACTTAATGGATATAACAAAAGCAGTAAAAGAAATTTTGAGGAAAAATCAAAGAGTAATATCTAGTATTTATTTTGTTGCCTGTGGTGGTTCTTTAGTGGATATGTATGTGGCGGATTACTTTATAAAAGCAGAGTCAGCGAAAACTTTTACCGGCTTATACACAGCCAATGAATTCTGTCATGTTCCTCCAAAAGCCTTAGGAGAACAATCGGTGGTTGTCCTTTGTTCTCATGGCGGAAATACCAAAGAAACAGTAGAAGCTGGTCGTCTAGCTAAACAGCGTGGAGCACAGACTGTAGGATTGACATATAATAAAGACGCAGAATTACTTAACGTTTCTGACTATAGTTTTTTATATGATTGGGGTGCAGATTCTGAAGTGAGGAATAATCCAATGGCGATCAGTTTAGACTTAACAGTTTCACTAATTGCAGAAACTGAAAATTATGAACACTATAATGAATTTCGCCAAGGGATGGATATTATTGATACGGTAGTAAATAATGCAGTAAAACAGGTTCAAAAACGTACTAAAAATTTTGCTGACAAATATCAAAATGAAGAAATGTTTTATATTTTAGGTAGTGGACCAAGCTTTGGTCATGCTTATGGGTTTTCAATATGTTCATTGATGGAGATGCAGTGGTTAGATTCTACTGCTGTTCATTCTGGTGAATTCTTCCACGGGCCACTCGAAAATACTGATCAAAACCGGAATTATCTTTTGTTGTTAAGCGAAGGTAGAACTCGGCCTTTAGATGAACGTGTGAAAAGCTTTTTGCAACAGCATGCTAAAAATGTCGAGTATGTTGATGCTAAGGAATTAGGACTAGATCTCATTCCAAGTGAAGTTATTGAATTTTTCAACCCTATTTTATTTTACAGTGTACTTTCTGAATATCGCTATGCTCTTTCAAAAGTACGTGAGCATGATCTGGAGGCACGTCGTTATATGGGAAAAGTTTCCTATTAAATTTGTAAAAGGAGCCTACTAACATATTTTGCTGAAAGGAATGTAGAGAAAGAAAAGACATTTTTAGAGAGTAAAAAGGGGGATAAGCAAATAATGAAGGCGCTAGGTTTGGGCGATAATGTAGTGGATAAGTATGTCAATTATAAAATAATGTACCCAGGAGGAAATGCTTTAAATTTTGCTGTTTTTGCCAAGAAGCTAGGTGTAGAAAGTAGCTTTATGGGAGTTTTTGGATCTGATGAGGAGGCAAAACATGTAATATCAGTTATTAAAGAAATTGGGATAGATAATAGCCACTCACGTTTTGTCACAGGTGAGAATGGCTGTGCAAGGGTGGAAATAAGAAATGGGGACCGACTCTTTTTGGGCAGTAACGAAGGAGGGGTTACACGTAGCTCACCTATTCAACTAAATGATAATGATCGTATTTACCTGCAAAATTTTGATTTAATTCATATGGGATTATATAGCCAAGTGAATCATCTTTTGCCTGAGTTACAAAAAATAAAGGCTAAACTTTCTTATGATTTCTCAGATGATTTTACTGAAGGAGATATCAAGCAAATCATCAACCAAGTTTCCTTTGGATTTTTTTCATTGAGCGGGTACTCAAAAGAAAAAGCCAAAGAATTTTTAATTGAACATTTTCAAACAAGAAATAAACTACTTGTCACTACTCGTGGAGAAAATTCTGTCCTCGCTTATGATGGTAAAGAATTTTACGAAGCAATGCCTATTTTGGAAGAGCCTGTAGACACGATGGCAGCAGGAGATTCGTTTTTAACGGCTTTTTTAATTAGTTATTTGCAAGGCGATACCATTGTGCAATCATTAGAAAAAGGAAACGAGTTTGCTGCTAGATCTTGTATGGTCGAAGGATCTTTTGGTTATGGTATGAATTACTGATTAGTAAAAGTAATATGGTGCTAGACAGAAAAAAAGCCGTTGTATCAACAACTAAAAGAGGTTATTAAAATTAAGTATAGGTAAACATAACCAAAATGTGTGAATTCTACTGAATTAGAGTTTATGAAATATTGTAAAATAAGTCGTATCACAGTATACAGAGTTATTGAAGAAATAATCACCCAAGGTTATTTTGTGAAGCAACAAAGTAAAAGAAACCTTTCTAAGTGGTAAAAGTTTTTGTAAAATTGAATTCGTAACAGGATTCAGCGAAAGTTATCGCTTTGATAATTTAACGGGCAGCAGTGTTATTTTACAAGAAAAAGTTGTACCGGCGACTAAAGAATTAACAAAGAAACTATAAATTTTAAAAGAAGAAAAAACTCTTTATATTCAATGCAAAAGAATGGCTTCATATAGATCACTTTTTTTAAAAAATAATTTGTTTTTTTAAAAGAAGATATCATAAGTTCGTTGCACAATATTCAGCCAGTAAATTCAGGAGAAACAACGTTAGAAGCTGTAGCTGCAGATGAAACGATCGCTCAAACCTATGGACTTACTATTCGTATCCCAGTTTTTATATGCGTACAAGTCGCGAAGGATTAAAATAATATCTGATTCATCTCGGTAAATGGCAATGCACATGTTTTTAGTATCTAAACTATAATGTTCAAGATAAATAGGAGGCGTAACATGAAAAGCAAGAAGGGCAAGTTTACTTTTCCTCATAGTTATACGTTAATTTTTCTATTGATCATTGTTGCAGCGATTATGACTTGGATTATCCCTAGTGGACAATTCGATACAGTAGTGGAGACAATCAATGGCACCGAACGTACAACCGTTATCCCTGGAACTTATGATACGATTGAAAAGGCAGGACATGGGCAAGGAATTGGCGATGTTTTACAAGCTCCAGCAGCAGGTATTATCTCTGCGGTAGAAGTTGTAGCGTTTGTCCTCGTTGTTGGAGGATCGTTTGGCGTTATTTTAAAAACAGGTGCGGTGGATCGAGCGTTATTTGCTTTAGCTAACTCCTTAGGCGGCAAAGGGATTTTAGTTATTCCCTTATCAATGATTTTATTTAGTCTGGGTGGTTCTACTTTTGGTATGAGCGAAGAGACGATTCCTTTATTTGCCATTTTTATTTCTTTAATGTTTTCTTTAGGCTACGATTCTATAACAGCTATTTTAATTATTTTTTTAGGAACACAATCAGGCTATGTCGGTTCTACTATCAATCCTTTTAATGTTTTGATTGCCCAAGGAATAGCAGATGTTCATGGAAACCCTTTATTATGGTATCGTGTTATATGTTGGATCGTTATCACAACAATTTCTATTATTTTTACTATGAACTATGCTCGTAAGGTTAAAGCAAATCCTGAAAGGTCTATTGTTTATACAAGCGATCAAAAAGTTAAGAGTAAGTTTCAAAGTTTTGAAACAAATAAGGAATTTTCTGTTAGAGACAAATTAATCATTAGTGGATTTATCGTTGGTTTGGGCGTTATGATATGGGGAATTATTACCCAAGGATGGTATATGGTTGAAATTTCCGGCTTATTTGTTGGTTTAGCTTTACTTGCTGGCATCGTTGCTGGATTTGATCAAAAAGGCATTGCGGAGGCGTTTGTGGAAGGTTGTGCTGATTTTGCTTATGCAGCTGTTATCATTGGCTTGGCTCGAGGAGTATTAGTTATTTTAGAAAATGGGATGATCATTGACACCATTTTAAATGCTTTAGCGAACTTACTGGTGAAACTTCCCAAAGCGTTATTTTCAACAATTTTATTAGCAGCACAAACCATTGTGACTTTTTTTGTCCCTTCTTCTTCTGGGGCGTCAGCATTAACAATGCCTATAATGGCTCCATTAGGCGATTTACTGAATATCAATCGTGATGTGATTGTTTTAAGTAATCAATTTGGGAACGGATTAATGAACATGATATCGCCGACGGGAGGCGTACTGTTGGCTGGTTTAGCAATTTCAGAAATTAACTTTTCGAAATGGTTTAAAGTTGCCATAAAAATTTTTGGGATTTTATTTGTAACAGCAGCGATATTACTTTATATAGCAACCTTACTTTGATTATAAAAAAGGTTTTTATAAACTTGTCTGTTATAAATTTTCATTATTTACTTTTCCGGTATAGGAACGAAATTTGAAAATATATATTTTCAAATAATTCTGAGTTATTCCTTCTTAGCCACTTAGACAAGAAGTGTAAAGATTTTTTATTATTAGGACGTATAACTTTGCGCGAATCGAGGTTACACATATATTACTAAAATGGTACGCGCATAGTTATCGCTATTTTATAGAAATTAAGTTGTATCTTAAAGATTCTTTTAAATAAAAATGGCTCGAAGCTGCAGCATTTCCGCCGTCGCTCTCTTTGTGGGAGCGTGGATTGAAATTGGCTTATACAACCTAGCGGAAGATGGACATCCAGGTCGCTCTCTTTGTGGGAGCGTGGATTGAAATATTCCATCTCCTCCAATAACTCAGGATTTTCATATGTCGCTCTCTTTGTGGGAGCGTGGATTGAAATTCAGCCATTTGAGCAAAAGATTTACCAAACTGCTGGTCGCTCTCTTCATAGGAGCGTGGATTGAAATTTCAATATCATTTTGGGTATCAACGGATTTCCAACCGTCGCTCTCTTCATGGGAGCGTGGATTGAAATTAGTTGGCTGCTGAGATTTTTCAAGATTTTGTTGGTCGCTCTCTTCATGAGCGGTTAATTTAAAATCTCAATGCATAATATACCTTTGACGATGTAGTGGATTGTAATAAAATGGAGTTTTTAAAACTATCTTTTTGCGTCCTTCAAATATTCCTAGTATAATAACTATGTTTTAAACAAGAAGGTTTGAAAGAGAGCGTATAATACATAGAAGATAGGAGTATTTATGATGACTGAGAACTTTTGGGCAGAGTTACCTAAGCCCTTTTTTGTTTTAGCACCAATGGAAGATGTGACAGATGTCGCTTTTCGTCATGTGATAAAAAAAGCCAGTGCGCCGGATGTTTATTTTACTGAGTTTACTAATTCTGATAGTTACTGTCATCCAGACGGTAGACAAAGTGTTCAAGGACGCTTGACGTTTACAGAAGATGAAAAGCCTATCGTGGCACATATTTGGGGAGATAAACCAGAATACTTCCGCCAAATGAGTCTCGGTTTGGCAGAAATGGGATTTAGTGGTGTTGATATTAATATGGGTTGTCCAGTTCGTAATGTAGTAAGACGTGGTAAGGGAAGTGGGTTGATTTTGCGGCCAGAAGTGGCTGCAGAATTGATTGAAGCTGCTAAAGCAGGTGGCTTGCCTGTTAGTGTGAAAACTCGGATCGGGTATGAACAAATGGATGAAATGGAAGACTGGATTACGCATTTATTAAAACAAGATATTGTCAATCTATCGATTCATTTGCGGACTCGTAAAGAAATGAGTAAAGCAGATGCCCATTGGGATATGATTCCACAAATTGTAGCTATCCGCGATCGGATTGCGCCGCAAACTTTGATTACGATTAATGGCGATATCCCAGATCGTCAAACTGGGTTAGAATTAGTGGAGGAATATGGCGTTGACGGAGTGATGATTGGACGCGGTGTATTTAATAATCCTTTTGCTTTTGAAAAACAGCCTAAAGAACATAGCGTGCAAGAATACATTGATTTATTACGACTACAGCTTGATTTGCAAGATCACTATAGTGAATCCGTTCCGCGCCCAGTTGCTGGATTGCGCCGTTTCTTTAAAATTTACATTAAAGGATTTCCTGGTGCTAGCGATTTGCGAGCGAAATTGATGCAAACAGAAACAACAAATGAAATACGCAAAACTTTGGATAACTTTTTCAAAGATACCTCTATTGCGAGTTAATGAGATGCTTCTACTTAGGAGCGTCTTTTTTATCTAAAAGACAGGGAGAGAAATGGAAAAACGCTCCCTATCTTTACGATCTCAGGGAGCGAAATGAAAAAGCAACCCCTGTCTTTGCAATCACAGGGAGTGAATTAGCATTTCATTCCCTATCTTTTCTAATTTTTGCTTGATTTTTTTCGTTTATTTCAGTTTTTTCTTAATAACAGGGGGTGTATTTAAAAACTATTCCCTATCTCTGCAATCTCGGGGAGAGAAATGGAAAAACACTCCCTGTCTTTTCAAACATAGGGGGTGAATCAGTATTTTACTCCCTGTGTTTTTTTAATTTCGAATCGTTAAGCAGCTTGTTCATGACTTTGTCCTAAGTAAATGCTACAATAGCGAACAAACCAAGCCAAAGGAGGGTGAATGGATGAGTATGGAATTGAAAAATCTTTTAAAGCTGCCTTCTTTAAGAGAAGCTGAAGTTATTGCGGGAAAAAACGGTTTAAATAAGCCAGTCACTTCGATTAGTGTGCTGGAGCAATCAAATATTGATCAACTAGGCAAAGAGTTATTTAATCAAGAAGATAAATACGGCAGTGAAATTGTCATCAGCGGTTTAATGGCCATTGCGCATGATGTTAAGGCGCAGGTAAAGCTGATTCGGCATTTACAACATGAAGGAGAAATTGGATTAATTCTTTATTATGTTGGCGTTTTTATTCCTGAAGTAGATCAGCGTTTGATCGAGGTATGTGATCAACTGGATTTTCCACTGATCGTTATGCCAAAAGGGGAGCCCTCTTTGCGTTATAGTGAAGTAATTTATGAGGTAGTCGAGGCGATCATTAAGCAAGAGATGGAAGAAACAAGTTTTTCGAATCAGATACTGGAACAAATTTCCAATCTTCCAACAAACCAACGTAACGTGGATACAATGCTTCAAATGTTAACCGACCGGACGCATAGCTCGATTGTATTAACAGATAGCAGAGGACAAATAATCAACGCGGATACTTGGCCCAGTATGAGCACCTTAGATTTATCTCATAGAGTTGAACAAACCGTGGATAACAATATTCAAACGATTGATTCTGTTTCTACGGTGAAACGTTCCATTTTCCATAATGGTACGGAATCTATTCAACTTTATATGTTTAAGGAAACTCAGCCCCTAACAGAAAATATGGTCGAGCAAGTTGCTGAAGTGGTGCAAATTTTTATGAATTTATGGGGGCAAAACTACGAAGCAGTCAATACGCAAGAATTGGTCAAAGCGATTTTAAATGATGAAAGCCTTAAAATGCGCCGCCTAGGGGCTATTTTACATATTGATGTGGAAAGTATCTCGAATGTATGGTTTGTTCGAGTGGAAGATTCTGCTGAAAGAAAATTTGTCATGTATCATTTAAAAGAGGAAATGAAACTACGGTTTAATGTTTTGCTTGTTGAATTGTTTGAACAAACGATTGTTGTGCTTACGGGCGCAGGAAAGACCGAGGAAGATTTTGCTGCGATTGCTCTAGAAGTTCTTGATCGTTTGCAAGAAGAGCGACTGCAGCCGATCATCGTGCAATATTTAGGCATGAACACAACAACGGACGTACAAGCTGCTTATATTAAAATGGAGAAATATTTTGAACAAGCGCAATTTTTATATCCAAGGCAACAAATATTTACACAGCTGCATTTTCAATTTGTTGCCGAATGTGAGAAGATAATTGCTGAAGGGGAGCGGTCAATTCGTCAAGCACTGGCGCCGTTACAGCCCTTAATACAGCATGAAGATCTATTAGACACGTTAGCAGTTTTTTTATTGGACGCACAAAGCCATTATGTTAAGGCTGGTGAACTTTTGTTTGTGCATATGAATACGATTAAATATCGAATCAAACGCATCAACGAAATTGTTCATTATTCTGTGACGAAACTTCCTGAAAGTTTAACTTATTATCGTGCGATAGCGATCTGGCGTTTATTAAAAAATACAGAAGAAAGATAAAAAAGAGGTTTTTTGTCAAAAATGACAAAATATCTCTTTTTTCTTTTAAGTTTAAGATAAATACAAAGAGATGTTATTTCCGTATAATAGCAGATATTCTCGAAAAATAGTTCGAGGGAAAAGGGGGAGGAATTTTTATGAAAGACGAGAACACAGAACAGACTTGGCAGAGTCTAGCGTTTATTTGGATCGGCTCAATGATCAGTGTGCCAGGTCTATTACTCGGCGGTACGTTAATCGCCGGCATGTCATTTTGGACTGCTATTTTAACAGCTTTGGTAGGTTATGGCATTATTGTTATTGGCATGATTTTTCAAGGAATCCAAAGTTCGGATTTAAAACGACCGACTGTGCAAGTTGCCTCCCAAGTTTTTGGTGAACAAGGTGCTAAAAAAGTGATTGCTATTATTTTAGCTATTTCTTGTCTAGGTTGGTTTGGGATACAAGCAAACGTAGCGGGCGTTGCGTTCTCGCAATTTTTAGCATTATATAATTTCACGCTACCAGTATGGGTTTCCAGCTTATTTTGGGGGATCGTAATGTTATTATCCGCTATTTTTGGGATCAAGTTACTTAGCTGGCTGAACTATATTGCCGTTCCTTTCTTATTGATTGTCATTTTTTATGCTATCGGTGTGTCTCTTACCGGTGGTGGTTGGACAGCGATTACTGACTATCAACCCGAAACTCATATGCCCTTTCTAACCGGTGTCTCTGTTACGATTGGCTCTTTTGCATTAGGAGCGATTATTGCAGGGGATTATTCGCAATATGTTAGAAAGCGTTCGGGCGTCGCTAAGGCTTCCTTCCTTGGAGTTTTACCTGCAGGGCTTTTAATGATTGCAGCGGGAGCTATATTTGGTGTTACTTCAGATACCGCGGATATTATTTCGGTATTTACTCAACTTGGGTTTCCTGTAATTGGCGTGGTTGCGATGCTTTTGGCGACTTGGACAACCAATGCGGTGAATGCTTTTTCCGGAGGGATTGCGATTGTGAATGTTTTTAATGTATCAAAAGAAAAAGAAACCGTTGCGGTAGCTGTTGCTGGTGGAATAGGAACAATCCTTGCAGCCATTGGTATTTTAGATTATTTTGTCCCGATTATGAATGTTTTGTCTGCGATGATCCCCCCTGTAACGGGTGTGATGATTGCTTCTTACTGGATCATACAAAAAGGAGATCCTGCTAGTTGGCAAAAAGTCGCTAACTTCAACTGGCTAGGCGTACTTTCTTGGTTTATTGGTGCTGTAATTGCTGCTTTACCAGTTATCTTAGAATTTTTCCCTAATGCGCCTCAATTACTTAACCAACCATTGATCGGTGTTGTCATTTCATTTGCTATTTATTATATAGGGTACAAATTTAAAGGAAAAAAAGCGGTTAAAGGAAATATAGAGGATTGAGCAATATAAAATTAAAAGTAATGGAGGAAAAGTTATGCATAAGATTGATGCTGAAGCAATTGAAAATATTGCGGTTGGTGCAGCACTGCTAGGAACAGGAGGTGGCGGCGATCCGTATATCGGTAAAATGATGGCTCTTTCGGCGGTTAATGAATACGGACCAGCTACTTTAATTTCTCCTGAAGAAGTCGATGAAAATGCGATGTATACACCTGCTGCTATGATGGGAGCACCCAGCGTTTTGGTAGAAAAATTCCCTAAAGGAGATGAATTTGTTCGTGTGTTTCAAAAATTGGAAAAATATCTAGGCAAAGAAATCAAAGGGGTTTTTCCGATGGAAGCAGGAGGCGTCAATTCAATGATTCCTATCATTGTAGCAGCTCAACTAGGCTTGCCCTTAATAGACTGTGATGGGATGGGACGGGCTTTTCCTGAGTTGCAAATGGTAACTTTTCATTTAAATGGCGTCTCATCTACACCTATGGCAATTACAGATGAAAAGGGAAATATTGGTATTATTGAAACGATTGATAACGTCTGGGCTGAACGATTGGCGCGGACAGCAACAGTTGAAATGGGAGCAAGTACCTTGATCAGTAACTATCCGTCATCAGGGGCTGAACTCAAACGTTTCGGGATAGCTAATATTGTTTCTCTTTCAGAAAAATTAGGTCGTATTATTCGTTGTAAAGGGCAGGACAATCAAGCAAAATTACAACAAGTATTGGACATGACAGGTGGTTTTGACTTATTTACAGGAAAAATTGTCGATGTACTAAGAGGAACTGAAGGTGGTTTCAATCGAGGAAAAGTTATTATCGAAGGATTGGCTGATCATACAGGAGAAGAAGTGGATGTCTACATCCAAAACGAAAATTTGATTGCTTTAAAAGATAAACGGCCTTTAGTATTAACACCGGATCTGATTTGCTTAGTCGATCTAGAAACCTTAACGCCTGTAACTACAGAAAGCCTAAAATACGGAAAACGTGTGCGTCTACTCGCTTTGCCATGTAATGAGCAATGGCGTAGTGCTAAAGGGATTGAAACCGTAGGGCCGCGTTATTTTGGTTATGATTATGACTATGTACCGGTTGAAGAATTAGTGCAAAAGGAGCGTGGTCAATAATGGAATATAAAATCGGAATTGATGTCGGTGGAACGAATACCGACGCTGTTATTTTAGATGAAAATTTACAATTGATTCACAGTGTAAAATATCCTACAACTGAAGATATTGAAAGTGGAATCTTTCAAGCTCTACATTTAGTGCTCAAAGAATCAAAGGTTAATAAAGATGCGGTCACCCATGCTATGCTAGGGACAACTCAATGTACAAATGCTATTGTAGAACGGAAGAAATTAGCCAAAGTAGGTGTACTGCGGTTGGGGTATCCGGCAACAGCTTCAGTCGCTCCTTTTACCGCTTGGCCTGATGAAATCGTACAGCAACTGTCTCAGACTTACGCTTTTGCTCAAGGCGGCTATGAATTTGATGGACGAGCTCTTTCCACTTTTGACGAACAAGAAATACGTGATATTTTAACAAGTTGGAAAGGAAAAGTTGAGTCGATTGCTGTAATCGGCGTGTTTTCTTCCTTGAAAAATGACCAGGAATTTCGTGTTCAAGAATTAGCGCAAGAAATATTAGGAAAAGATATCCCAGTTTCTTTATCTTCTACAATTGGCTCTGTAGGGCTGATTGAAAGAGAAAATGCCACCATTTTAAATGCAGCTTTATTTAAAGTGATGCGTGCGACAAGTGATGGTTTTGAGCAGGCCTTGCTACAAGAAGGGGTTACAGATGCTGAAGTTTATTTATGTCAAAATGACGGGACGTTAATGTCCATTGATTATGCAAGAGAATTTCCAATTTTAACCATTGCGTGTGGTCCAACCAACAGTATTCGCGGGGCTTCTTATCTTGCAGATTTGGAAAATGCAGTCGTTTTAGATGTTGGAGGAACAACTTCTGATATTGGAGTCATTACGGATGGCTTTCCACGTGAATCTTCCGTAGCGGTTGATGTTGGTGGTGTCCGGACAAATTTTCGGATGCCTGATATCGTATCGATTGGCTTAGGCGGCGGCTCGATTGTTCGTCAGACAGAAGATGGGGACCTCACAGTGGGGCCTGATAGTGTAGGCTATAAAATTTCGGAAAAGGCATTGGTTTTTGGTGGAGATACACTAACTGCCACAGATATTGCAGTACGTTTAGGAAAAGTAGAAATCGGCGATCCTGAGAAAGTTGCTCACATTAAGCAAGATTTGGCTGAAAAAGCAGAAGCAAAAATAGCGCAGATGGTAGAAGAAGCGATTGACCGCATGAAGACTAGTTCGGGGGATGTGACTTTGATTTTAGTGGGTGGCGGCAATATTATTGTACCCGATAAATTAAAAGGTGTAGAAAAGATCATCCGCGATGAAAAAGGCGCCGTGGCTAACGCGATCGGAGCTTCGATCTCACAAATTGGTGGCCAATACGAAAAAATCTATATTTATTCGCAAATCGCAAGAGAACAAGCCCTGCAAGATGCTCGTGAAAATGCTGATGAACAAGCGATGAAAGCAGGAGCGATCGCAGGAACTATTGAACTAGTAGAAGTAGAAGAAATCCCATTAGCTTATCATCCTGACAATGCCACGCGGTTACGTGTCAAAGTTGTAGGAGATCTGGTGCAAAGTTAATTCTTGTTTGAATGGCGAAAAACGTTAATTAAAAAAAGATGGGGAGCGTTTTAATGAAACACTCCCTGATTCTACTTTTTCAGGGAGTAAATAAAAAAACTATTCCCTGTCTTTCTATTCATAGGTAGTAAATTAAGATTTCACTCCCTATCTTTGCTCTTTTTTAGCTTATTTTTCTAAATCTGCCTATTTTTCTTTTAAAAACAGGGAGTACATTTCCGAAATACGCCCTGTTTTTAACGTTACAGGGAGTAAAGTAGTGATTTAGCCCCTGTTCTATTAACACGATTCATATCGAAGTTGTCTGGACCCTGTTGTCTTATAAGTTAACTAACAGCAAAAAAATAGACTTCAAAGTAAAGTTTAATTACTTTGAAGTCTTTTTTTATTTTTGCTAATTTGACCTAAAACTCAAAATTGAGTTATTCGTTATCTGATTTATCTTTTTCTTCATCGATTTTATGGTCAGCTTTATCTAATTGTCTTTTAGCAAAGTCACGTCCACCAATACCAAATGCAATGGCAAATGCGACAGCTGCGGCACCTAGAATCAAGACAAATGCTTGTTGTACAATCGCTGTTGCAAAGTCTAATTGTTCTAATGCCATAAAGATACCAAAGATAATTAGCGCAAATTTGAAGATTGCACCAGCTAAGCCACTTTTTGTTGCTTTACTGATTGCACTACCTACAAAGTCGCCACCGACAAATACGGCAACCAGGATAATTGCAGCAATAATCAAATTAGGAATATAAGCGATGATTGCTGCACCTACCATGTTTAGAATGTCTAATTGTAGTGCATTTAACGCTTCAACAAAGAATAACAAACCGACAACAAATGAAACAATTTGTCCAGATAATTTAGCTAAGTCAAATGACATATTTGTATTATCTTCAATTGTTTTTGAGTATTTGTTGATTCCTGTACCTTTTAATAAATCACTGACTACTTGGCCAGAGAATTTTGCCAGAACTAAGCCAACACCAAGTAAGATTGCAGCGACCACAATGTGTGGGATAGCAGCTAAAATGGTATTTAGAACAGAACTGATAGGTTCAGCAATTGTGTCGATATTTAATGTTTCTAGAGCAATCAACGCAATTGGAATAATAACTAAGAAATAAACAATGCCGCCTAAAGCAGAAGCTAACGTGTCTTTCTTTTCTTCAACTTCTTGGTCATCTGTGTTTGTTCCTAAAAACTTAGCGACATAAGAGTCAATATTGGCAGCGACGGATAAGTTATAAACTACGCTTCGTACAAAACGTGCGACCACGGTACCAATCACTAAAATAATGATTGCTCCAAAAATATTAGGAAGATAAGCTAATGCTGTATCTAACATTGTTTGGATGGGACGCCCAATCGCAGGAACACCAAAGCTTTCAAATATTCCCGGCAAGAAGACCAACCAAATAATGTAGTAGCCAACTTTGGCTAAGCTGTCAATGGCCGAGCTGGCACTTTCTTCTGTTTTAGCCACTCCCCATTTTGTGAGCAACTGACCGAAGCCCACCTTTTTAAGTCCTTTTGCTAAGATGTTTTTTAAGATAGTGGCAACAATCCATGCAACTATCAATAATACAATTCCAGCAACAATCGCTGGTAACGATGCTAATAAATTATCTAAAGCAGTTATACCAGTATTCATAATTTCACTCCTCAATTAAAAAATTAAATTACTGTACATTTTTATCATAACGTACTCCTTAAAAATGCACAAATCTTATGAATTTTCTTGTGAAAATCTACTTTTGTAAATGGACAATAACAAGCGAAAAGACGGGAAGAGATTGTGATTTAAAAAAATCATTTAAATAACGATAGTTTTTCTGACTCCTGTCCAGTGATTTTATCGTTGGTCTTTTGTTTAGAGGTATCAGTTTTATTAGAAAAAGGGAATACCATCGAAAAAAAGCAAGCGAGAAAATGGTCTTTTTTTCTTTTATGGTTGTCTTTAAGAGCTAAATACCGAACAAAAAATGTTATATTACTCTTCATCACTCTTATCCTAGTTGCTTCTTGTTGATTTTCTATATAAAATAAAGGACCAAGAAAAGGAGGACGTTTTATGACAAATTTAGAAGAAGCGATCTTTCAATTTGCGGAAAATAGGTGTCATTCAGCTTCGCTCAAAGAAACGACTTCTTTGTTCTTTTCTACAGAAGAAATCGCGCAAAAAATGAGTATCAGTCGGACGCAAGCGAGTCGTATATTAAATCAGTTTGTTAATAATCATCGATTATTTAAAATCAATACACGACCTGTGTTATTTTCCTTAAAAGAATTTTTCGCACAAAAATATCAAATAGACATTGCTGAAGAATATGAAAACATAGCAGCTTTTCAAGCTGAATTAAATAATGTCTCCAGCGAAAAAGTTTTTGAAAAAGTTATTGGTTATGACAGCGGTTTGGCTGAAGCGGTAGAACAATTAAAGACCGCTATATTTTATCCCAATAATGGTCTTCCATTACTTCTTATGGGAGAAACAGGCGTTGGTAAGAGTTATTTTGTGCAGATTATGGACGAATATATGATAAGAGAAGGTGTTTTGCAAGAAGACTCGCCTTTTTTTACCTTAAATTGTGCGCAGTATGCGAATAACCCAGAACTGCTTTCCGGTATATTATTTGGTTATGCAAAAGGTGCTTTTACTGGCGCTGAAGAAGATCACACAGGATTGCTGGAAGCAGCTGATAAGGGCGTGCTTTTCCTTGATGAAGTTCATCGTTTAAACGATGAAGGACAAGAAAAGTTATTTAATTTTATGGACAAGGAAAATTTCTCGCGCATTGGTGAAACAAAAGAACGTTCTTCAAAAGTAAGGTTAGTATTTGCGACGACAGAATCAACCGATTGTTTTTTGCAGACTTTTTTACGACGGATTCCGATCCAAATTTACATCCCTAGCGTTTCTGAACGTAGTCTTTTTGAAAAACGACAATTGGTTGAATATCTATTTAAAAAGGAAAGTCAAAATATTAAGCGTACAATCGAAGTGACCCCTCGAGTCATGGATATCTTATTGCAAACAAATTTTCCAGGAAACATTGGTGAAATGGAAAATGTCATTAAGTATGCTTGCGGTAGCGCGATTGCACACAGTAATGAAAGCACACAGGTAGAAATAAAAATAAAAGACTTACCGCAAAAGATTTATGAATCCTTTGATTCTCCTATAGAACTTGCAAACATAGAGGAAGAAAATCTAGTCTTTTCCGACCAAGATACTTTTTCTACTGTGGCAAATTCGGCAGGGGAGTTGCCTAAACTTATTCAACATTTGGTTTGGTTATACCAGGACTATCAAAAAGAAACGAGTTACACTGTCAAACAGCAGCTGCATCAACAAATTGTGAAATTTATGGATGACGTCGTTTTCAGAGAAAAGCAAAGAAACTTAGCTGCTTTAGAAAAATTTATTTCGACAGTGATGCAAGAGATTTTCCGCGAAATTGATGCGCATACTAAATTTCAATACGATGGCAATCTTGTATTGCTCCTTTCTTACTATATTTATCATTACAGTTTAAAGGGAATTGATCTGACGAGCTTTCTAGAAGATGATTTTACGACTTTTGTAAAAAAGAATTATCAGACAGAGTTAAATCAGATTACCCCTTTGCTTCCTGAAATCGAAAAGCGCCTGGATGTCACTTTTACCAAAGCAGATCATTTACTGTTTGCTCTTTTTTTCTCAACACTCAACTATGAAGTAAAAAGTAATGAGGTTCATGCGATTATGATTGCTCACGGTTATGCCACCGCAAGCAGTATTGCCAATGTTTGTAATCGGATGCTCGGCAGTGCGGTGTTTACGAGTATCGATATGCCGGTGGAATCAACCATCTTTGATATCTCAGAAAAAGTACTTCTTTACCTTGAAGAATATTCTGTCAAACAAGGCTTGCTGGTCTTAGTTGATATGGGCTCATTAAATATGATTTATGAGCAGTTGAAACAAAATATAAATCAACCGGTTTTATTTATTGACCAATTAAGCACGCCTCTTGCTTTGGAAGTAGGAAATCTGATTCAACAAGATCGTTCGTTAAATGAAATCGCTGAAAGCATGCAAGAGGTTGTTGTTCCTAACGTACAGCTCTATCAGCCTAAACGAAGGAAGAAAAAAGCAATTATTACCACATGTTTTTCTGGTTTAGGCGTGGCTATCCAAATTCAAAAACTGCTTTATGATTGTTTAGATGGTATTTTGGCAATCGATATTTTACCGATCGAGTTTGCGGATTTACAAGCAAATGGTTTATCAGAAGCATTTTTAAGCCAGTATGAGGTATTGTCGATTATCGGAACCAATGATGTACATATTCCAGAGATGAAATTTGTCTATTTAGAAAATATTATTTCTGGTGATGGGCACGGACAACTAGGTGAGATTTTTGAAAATTTATTATCTGAAGCAGAAATTCGCGAAGTCAATGATCGGTTGGTCAAAAACTTTTCACTCATCCGTGTTTTAGAATCACTAACCATTCTTGATACGAAACGTATTATGGAAGTCATTGAAAGTTGTATTCAGGAACTGGAACGCCGCTTGCATTTACATTTATCTAATGCCCGCAAAGTCGCCATTTATGTCCATGTGGCCTGTATGGTGGAGCGCTTGATTCGGCATGCAGAAATTACCGATTTTCCTGATTTGGAACAATTTGCTTTTGATCATGCAAAAGAAATAAGAGTGATTCAGGATATCTTTAGTGTGCTAGAACCCATTTATAGTGTGACAATCCCACTGGAAGAAACCTGTTATATCTATAATATTCTCTATCTTGATTAGCGTGTCACTAGTTGGCACGCTTTTTGCTTTTATATAAAAGTGAAAGGAGGATTCGATGAAATATTTAATCGCAACACACGGTGAGCTTTCAAAAGGTATGATTGACGCGGCTCAATTAATAGCAGGAAATAATAATGACCTTGATTATTTTTCAATGACGAAATCAAAAGGGCAAGAAGAAGCAGAAGAAGAGGTAAAAAATTATTTAGAAAACAAACAAGGAAAAGAGCTTGTGGTGTTAACGGACGTTTTTGGCGGAAGTGTTGCCAATTTGTTTACCGACTTTTTATTAAAAGGCTATGAGTTTCAGTTGGTTACGGGAGTGAATCTTCCTTTGGTATTAACGATGCTGCTATCTGGTGATGCAGATAGTAAAACAATAATTACAAACAGTATCGAGGAAGCAAAAAAAGGAATTGTCTATATTAACGAACTGATTGAAAAACAAGGAGGAGATCACAATGACGATCGCATTATTGAGGATTGATGACCGATTGATTCACGGACAAGTGGCTTTTGGGTGGACATCATCTTTAGGTGTAAATACGATTTTGGTGGTTAACGATGAAGCAAAAAATGATCAGATGAAAGCCATGTCTTTGAATTTAGCTAAACCAAGTAATGTCAATCTTTACATAAGAGGTGTAGAGGAATCTGGTGAAATCGTACAAAAATTTAGTGCTTCTAAAAAGAGTCATGTACTTGTATTAACAAAAAATACTAAAGATACTTATCAATTATTGAAAAATACCAAAGATGCTGTAAAAGAAATTAATATCGGCGGTTTGCGTTTTACAGAAGGAAAAAGAAAGTTAACTGATTTAGTCGCAGTAGATGATCAAGATGTCAGTAACTTAAAAGCCATACGTGATATGGGGATTGACATTGAATTTCGGATGTTGCCAAACGATAAGAAGAAAAAACTAGAAGATTTTTCGATTTAAATAAAGAAGAGGAGGGCTGTTTATGCTAGCACAAGCTTTGACATTAGGTATATTAGCTGGGATAGGCATATTAGATGGACGTCTCTTTGGTCAAATGATGTTTGACAGGCCACTTGTTTTAGGGTTATTTGTGGGCTTAATTTTAGGTGATGTAAAAGAAGGAATTATTATCGGTGCACAGCTAGAATTGATTTGGATGGGAATTGCAGGGATTGGCGCTGCAACGCCTCCAGATATTGTCACAGGTGGGATATTAGGAACCGCATTTGCAATTATTTCTGGCAGGGGCGTTGAAGTTGCTCTGGCACTCGCTGTTCCTATTGCAGTATTAGCGCAAACTTTGGGCGTATTGGTACGTATTGTAAATACTTACTTTTCTCATAAAGCCGATGAATATGCTAAAGAAGCCAATTATAAAGGAATTGCTTTTTCCATGTGGGTTCCTGTCTTGTTATTTTTCTTGAGCACATTTGTCCCGACATTTTTAGCGATTTTGTTAGGCGCTCAACAGGTAAGTAGTTTAATTAATGCAGTGCCAGATGTGATCTTAGATGGCTTAGGTGTTGCCGGGAACTTGTTGCCGGGTGTTGGATTCGCTCTGTTAATGGACATGTTATTTTCTAGAAAAATGGCGCCATTTTTCTTTGTTGGTTTTTTAGCAGCGGCTTATCTAGAATTAGACATTACGGCGATTGCCTTATTTGCAGCATGTGTGGCTTTTGTTATCCATTTTTATATTGAACCTAAAAATAATAACAAACAAGAAGTGGAACAACCAGACAATCTGACGGAAGGGGAGATTGACTTTGACTAAAGTAGCGAAAAAAGAACTTCACAGTGTGTTTTGGCGCTCTTTTGCATTGCAAGGTGCCTTTAACTTTGAGCGGATGCAAAATATTGGATACGCTTATTCAATGGTACCGATTATCAAAAAATTGTACAAAAATAAAGAAGAGCAAGCTCAAGCGCTAGACCGCCATTTAGAAATTTTCAATACAACACCGCAAATGGTTCCTTTGATTTTAGGAATTTCTACGGCGATGGAAGAAGAAAACGCTAATAACCCAAGTTTTGACGAACAATCGATCAATGCAGTCAAAGCGTCTTTAATGGGTCCTTTAGCTGGGATTGGCGACTCCATTTTTTGGGGAACTTTACGAGTGATTGCTGCCGGTATCGGCGTTTCTTTGGCAAAACAGGGAAGTATTTTTGGACCGATTTTGTTTTTAATTATTTTCAACGTGCCAAATTTCTTACTGCGTATTTTTGGTTTGAAAATGGGCTATCAAGTCGGTGTAAATTCGCTGGACCGGATTCAAAAAGAAGGTTTGATGGATAAAATTATGTCAGTAGCGACCATTATTGGATTAGCCGTTGTAGGGGGGATGGTTGCAACGATGCTTGATATTACTACGCCATTGGAGTGGTCAAGTAGTGGCGCGGAAATTGTCGTTCAAGATATCCTTGATGAAATTATGCCGAAAATGTTACCGCTCATTTTCACTTTGATTTTGTTTAAACTCATCAAAAAAGTGAGTGTCACCAAACTAACGATTGGAATTATTGTTTTTGGCGTTGCTATGCATGCATTATCGATTTTATAAAAAAAGGAGGAATTTTAAATGGCATCTATTGAAAGCTATTTACAAGAAACACCGGAGAAAATGTTTACCATTATTGAGAAGGCGGACGAATTATTTGCAAAAGTAAAACAAGCCCCAATCGAACGGATTGTGATTACAGGTTCGGGTACGAGCTACCATTCAGGTAAACAAATGGCCAAGCAAATGCAACGTTTACTACAATTCGAAGTGGTCGCACTTTACCCATTTGAAATTACAACAGAGACCTTTTTAAAAGAGAGCGACAAAACATTGGTTGTAGGTATTTCTCAAGGAGGCAGCAGTTATTCTACTTACCATGCGATGAAAATCGCTCGAAGTTGCGGGTGCATGACCGCTTCAATGGCAGGTTGTGAAAATGCTTATATCGATGAAGTTGCTGATTACGTTCTGACTGTATATTGCGGAGAAGAAACAGCAGGCGCAAAAACCAAAGGGTTCTACTGTACAAAGTTAAATTTGTTATTGTTGGCATTAAACATTGGTACAGCACAAGGACAAATTTCTGAGGAAACATACGAAAAAGAAATTGCAGCAGCTAAAGCAGCCGCTGAACACTTCAAAGCTGTCTACGATGTTTCAGAGAAATGGATTGAAGCACACAAAGAGACGTTAACTTCTGCCGAAGAAATTCGTATCACTGGCCCTGCTTCCTTATATGGAGACATTTTAGAAAGTGCACTTAAGTTATTGGAAACCATGCGTTGTCCTGTCACAGGCTACGAATTTGAAGAATTCATCCATGGTATTTACAATGCGATCAATGAAAAATCAACTGTGTTTATTTTAGACGATGGCAATGAACCACGGACAAATAAGATGAAGGAAGTCCTTTCCGGCTGGTCAGATTCGATCTTCTTAATTACAAATTACGAATCCGAACAAGCAGACTTAGTTTTACCGACGGTCAAAAATTCAGAAGCACTCACCTTTAATTTTATTATTCCCTTGCAATTAATTTGTGCAAAAATCCCAACCCTACGTGGTGTAGATCCGTCCACCCCGAAAGATCCAGACTTCCATATGAAATTAGGATCGAAAAAAATGAATAAATAATGTAAAAAATGTCTGAGCATAATTCCGAAATATGGATGATGCTCAGACTTTTTTTGTGCCCCGATAAAAATTACTAGGATAAAAAAAGAGAATTAGAAAGAAGGGAACTCCTGGAAACTTCCCTTTATTTTCTTTAAAAAGAAGGGAAAACTACGCAAGAAGCCTTCTTTTTGGGAAAAACAGGGGGAAGTTTCTGCAGGTGTTCAACTATTTTTCAATATTTACTTACATTTATTTGGTCTCCTCGATAAAGAAATAGTGTGCTAATTTATTAACAGAAGGTGAGGGAGAAATGGATACTCAGTATACTGATAGCAAAGCAAGAAGATTACACATATTTGAAAGATTATTGAATTATGAGCATTTGAGTTACCAGCAGCTTTCTGAAGAATATTTTGTTTCTAGAAGCAGTATTGCCAATGATATTTCATATATAAAAAAGTTATTTTCAAAAGAGGATTTATCATTAACTTTTGATAATTCAGGTACTTTTTTCGCTGGAAATGAGATACAAGTTCAAAAATTGCTCAAAAGACTAATGTTGCAGCAAGAAGTAATAGCTAATGATAACTATTTGTTGACAAGAATCACAGATGCCTTTCGTAAGGCGCTTAATGAAAGGGAATTTGATATTCCTGAAAGTTATATTGAGCAAATTGTTATTTCTATTTATTTGATTGTTTCTCGTTCTAAAAAAGGCCATACCATTCAACTAGATGGAAAAAATCAGCTTGGACGTTTTTTTCTTGAATTTGATAAATACCCTATTATATATGATCTTTTAAAAGAAATAGAAAATCAAGGAATCTATCATTTTTCAAGCGAAGAAGTACAGCACTTGACTTATTTAATTGTGGGGAGCGGTTTACGTTTTTTCTTAAAAGATGAAAAAATCCCTTTCTCCTTTAGAGATAGAATTAGAAAGCTGATTCAAAAGGTCAGCGAGGGACTTCGTATGGAACTGACACAAGATAATCGTTTAGAAAATGATTTAGTTGTACATTTATATCAGCTTTTTTTAAGAACTGGAGCACAAACAACGATAGTTAATCCATTAATTAATGAAATTAAACAGATGTATCCTTCATTGTTTGGTGTGGTTTGGTTTGCTTTAAGCGACTTCTGTAAGCCTTATCAATTATCTCTTACTGATGATGAAGTTGGCTTTGTTACAATCCATTTTCAAGCAGCTATTGAACGTTTAAAGAAGATGAATAAGATTTTATTTGTTTGTCCTAATGGAATAGGAACAAGTTCTTATGTATCCGCGAAGATTAGAAGAATATTACCAGATGTTAATAGTGTTGAAACAGTCTCCACTGCGAAACTTAATCATATGGACTTATCTGATGTTGATTTTATTATTTCTACCGTAGAGATAAAAGACAATAGGAAAAAACCAATAGTAACGATTTCGCCAATGGTTACGGCGAATGATATGAAAAAAATTATGAATTACTATATTGATTTAATTGTAGCTAAAGAAAAGCAGAACACTAAGAATTTTACGTTCAATTTTGAAATGAACGAAACAGTTCATAAAAATGTAGAGTTTACAAATTTTTCTTCCAAGCAGGAAGCTTTAAGTTATTTACTTTTGAAGCAAAATTTCACTAGTAAGACAGCAAGAGATAAATTTATTGCTTCCGTTTGGGAAAGAGAAGAACTGCAATCCACTTATCTTGATAACGGTTTTGCTATTCCCCACGGAAACCCCGAATTTATCGAAGAATCATCCGTTTCGATACTGATTTTAGATAAAGCGATCACATGGGGAAATCAGTTAGTAGATGTTATTGCTTTGTTATTAATTCGTGAAAAAGATGTTGAAAAAGTTGAACCAGTGATGAATTTACTGATGCGAGGAATTGAAGATAAAACTTGGTTTATTTCCAAAATGATGGAGGTTAAGGAATGAATGAACTAAAGCAACTGCTTCCGGAAAATCATATAAAGGTAGTCGAGTCAGTCAATAATTGGCAAGAAGCCGTTAAATTAGCAAGTGAGCCTTTAGAAAGAGAAAAATTGATTACTCAAACTTATGTGGGAAATATGATCGAGAGCGTAGATAATCATGGGCCATATATGGTATTAGCTGACTACTTTGCATTAATGCATGCTCAGCCAGGAAAAGGTGTAAAAAAACAAAGTATGAGCCTTCTAATTACTAAAGAAGCGATTGATTTAGAGGGAAAACCGGTAAAAATATTTTTGATTTTAGCAGCTAAGGACAGTCAAAGCCACTTAAAAAGTTTGCAAGAGATTATGGAGGTGTTTATGGATGAACAAAAATATCAAGTTATTTTGAGTGGAGATAAGTCTAAAATAATAAAACTTTTTAAATAATGGAGGAATTGAGAATGAAAATTTTAGCAGTATGCGGTTTTGGTGTAGGAAGTTCAATGGTTTTAAAAATGACATTAGACAAAGTAGTCAAAGAATTGGACATTAAAGCAACCGTTGAAAATACAGATTTATCAACAGCAAAAGCAACTACAGCAGATGCTTATTTTACGAGCAGTGAGCTAACAAATGAACTGCAAAATTCGGTGAAAGGACCAGTTTTTCCAGTGAAAAAATATATGGATAAAAATGAAGTGAAAAGCCAAATGGAAAAATTTTTAAATGAAAGGAATGAATAAGCATGAACTTTGTCACAGATTATATTTTGAAGAATCCACCAGTTTTACTAGGGCTCATTGCAATGTTAGGATTGGCAGTTCAAAAAAAGCCCTTTTCTGAAATAATCAAAGGATCTATGACTGCGGCGTTTGGTATGGTCATTTTAAACGCTGGAGTAGACATGTTGACTGGAACAATTTCACCAATCAATACAGCAGTTCAAGAAGAATTAGGCGTTAAAGTTGCTAAAGGATTATCTGACGTTACATTTACAGCTGATTATGGCGGTACAGTTGGTTTAGTTATGTTTTTAGGATTAATTGTTCATTTGTTCATTGCACGTTTTACTCCAGTGAAAACAATTTTTTTAACTGGGCATATGCTCTGGTGGTTTCCTTTCGTTTTAGTGGCAGGTGGAGTAGAAGCAGGTTTAGCAGGAACGCCTTTAATAGTAATAAGTGCTATTTTAACAGCTTGTTATTGGTCTTTTATGCCTTGGATTATGCGTAAATATGTTTGGGCTGCAACAGAAGATGATTCATTTTTAATTGGACACCCTACAGGAATCCTATCTCTAGTTTCAGGTTTTGTTGCAAAACGACTGGGTAATAAGGAAAAATCTACAGAAGATTTAAAAGTTCCGGAAAGTTTATCATTTTTTAGAGAAATTTCAATTACAGGGGGTATTGTTATTTTTCTAATGTATATCGTTGTGGGTATCATAGCACCCGCACTAGTACCCGAAGGCGAAAACTTATTTATGTTTTCGATGATTGCTGGGCTAAATTTTGGTGCTGGACTATTAATTATGCTTTATGGTGTTCGTTTGTTAATCAATCAAATCATCCCAGCTTTCCAAGGAATTGCAGAAAAAGTTGTTCCAGGAGCTAAACCTGCTTTTGACTTACCGATTTTATTTAATTATCGCCCTAATGCAGTAATCATTGGTTTTGTTGTGGCAATGGTCACTTCTACTATATTGGTGATATTTGCTAATTCATTTAATGTTTTTGGTGTAACGATTGTTCCTTTAGTTATTACCAGCTTTTTTGAATGTGGTGGTGCTGCTATTATTGGTGAAGGACAAGGAGGATTCCGTGGTGCGGTTATAGGGACTGTAGTGGCATCTATTTTAATGGTTATACTTGTCGGTTTTTCTGCAATGTTATTTAGTTCAACCATTCAAAATTGGTTGTTAATTTTTGGTGGAAATGATCTTTCATTGTGGGCAATGTTAGGACGCTTCATTAGTGGATTGTTTGGAGGATTTTAAAATGCAATATTTTACTCGTATAAAAGAAATATTAAACCAGGTTGAAGTAGATGAGACAAACGCAATGAAAAAAGCCATAGAGTTACTGACTGAAGCAAACTTAAACAAGCAATCTATTTATATTTTTGGTGCTAGTCATGCTGGGATTTTAGCTGAAGAGATGTATTATCGAGCTGGGGGAATGATGACAATTAATGCAATTTTTGCTAAAGAAATCATGTTAGATCGACAACCTATTACATTTACAAGCCGTATGGAACAGCTTGAAGGTTATGGTCAAGCTATAGAAACCACAGTAGATTTTCAAGAAAATGATGTTTTAATTTTACATTCTGTATCAGGACGCAATCCAGTAATTGTTGATTTAGCACTTGCGGCAAAAGAAAAAGGAGTAAAAATTATTGCTTTGACTAATGTCACTTATTCTAAATCTGTGACAAGTCGTCATTCTTCCGGTAAGCGTTTATTTGAACTTGCTGATGTGACTATTGATAACCATGGAGACATTGGAGATGGTAGTTGTACTATTGACGGAATTAAGCAGAAAGTAGGGCCAAGTTCTACAGTTGTGGGCGCTACTATTTTAAATGCAATAGTTGTTGAAGTGACAAAAAAGCTATTGCAAAAAGGCGTTACTTACCCGCCCATTTTCTATTCTGCTAATTTAGATGGCGGTAGTCAATTGAATCAACAATTATTTGAACAATATCAAGATGTTATTCATTATAATTTTTAGCTGGTTAACTTAGATAATAAAAAGAAATAAACATAGGAAGCCATTCATTTAGTTTGTGGTTTCTCTATGTTTTTTTATTATTAAAATTAGGCGATATTAGCTTAATTCTTGTAAATAATCAGTACAAAATATACACCTAATTGTTATTGAAAGCGGTATATTTAATGGCTAAACTTTAAATCAGGAGGTGATATAAGTGATTGATAATCAAGGACTGGAGATATTAAATGAAATAACTTTTAAAGACGAGAGGAGTATTAGCAAATTAAAAAACAACTTTAAACTTTCTAGACGACAAATAACTTACGCAATAGATAAGATAAACGAAAATTTAACAGAAAATAAACAGATAAAAATAGATAGCGATGATCTAATTTTATCAAGAGCTACAGAAGAATATTTGCAAAATTATTTAATGGAACTGCAACTTTTTGACGATGTTTATTATTCAAAAGAAAATCGACAATTAATGATTATTTTTTTAATTACTTGTTCCTATGATTATCTCTCATTAAACCATCTTATTATAATGCTACAAGCTAGCAAATCAACTGTATTGAATGACTTAAAAGAAATAAAAAAAGAATTAAGCAAAAAGAACCTGCAAATTAAATATTCTCGTTTAAGCGGCTATCGATTATCAGGATCAGAGGAGAATATTCGTTTCTTTATCATGAGAGAAGTTATCAATTTTTTACACCAAGATAATGGCGAAAAGTTTGTTCGCCAATTTATAGAAAAATATTTAAATGTCAATTATGAGAAATTTGAAACAACTGTATTATTAGCTAGTAAAAAATATAATATTGATTTTTTCGAAAATAGTCTAAAAGAGTTTTCCTTTTGTTTTATTTTACTTAATGAGCGTTTTAAACATGAATCGATTAAGCCAAACCACATAAATAATGTAATTAATCATCAAGCTGAAGAATTCCAATTTAGTAAAGAGATATGTAATTACTTTCAAATAAATAATAATAATGTTAACTATGTTACTGCTTGGGTCTTAGGTCTGTCTGTTGGCAATATTGAAAAAGATACGCAAGATCGTTTAGTAATAAAACAAATTGTTCAAGGAATCGTTTATCGGTTTGAAAGTCTAGCAGGCATACGTTTTTTAACACGAGATTCTTTTGTTAAAAGGTTATATGAACATTTTAGACCTAGCTATTATCGAATTTTATATCACTTACCTATAGTAAACCCATTGACTTTTAAAATAAAAAAAGAATACACCGAAATGTATTCATTGGTTAAAGAAGTCGTTCTTCCACTTCAATCTCTTTTTGGTAGAGAACTCCCGGAAGATGAAATTGCTTTTCTAACTGTTCATTTTGCTGTAGCAACTTTTGAAGAGCCTGAAGAACAAGTAAAGAAAAGTCGGTGTTTAGTACTTTGTCCAAATGGTATAGGGACTTCTTTGATTTTATTGAAAGAACTAGAAGCTTTATTTCCTACAATTGGGTTTGAAACAGATGATTTTCGACAAACCACGAAATTGGATAAATTTGACATTATTTTTTCTACCACAGTTACTCCTAAAATTGTAGGAACAAGTACTCCCTTTATTATTGTAAACCCAATTATGACAACCAAAGAAAAGTTCGAATTAATTAGTCGAGTCTATAATCTTTTATATGAAGATTTATTAATTGATCCTAGTTTGAGAGACTTTTTAATGGTAGTAAAAAAGTATGTGACTGGTGAACAATATAAAAAAATAGAGAGCGAATTGTTTTATGAATCAAACAAGAATTCTTCAAATTTAGTTATAAAAGAAAGGGGTGATTATCCGGTGCTAAGTGAAATAACTACCACTGATTTGATTCAGTTAAATGTGGAGGCAACAAATTGGGAAGAAGCAATTAGGAAAGCGACAAAAGTTTTAGTTAATGAAAATAAGGCTTCGCCATCGTATATTGATGGAATGATTCGAATAGCTAAAGAGACTGGGCCCTATATTGTGATAACTAAAAATGTCGCTTTGCCACATGCTAGACCAGAAGACGGGGCCAAAGAAGTTGCCATAAGTATTGCTACATTAAAAAAACCTATACGATTTGGCAATTTAGACAATGATCCAGTTAAATATATTATCGGGCTTAGTGCTATTGATAACCAAACGCACTTGACAGCGATGTCGGAATTGGCAGAACTGTTGGAGCAAGAAAAGTTTTATGAGGCTTTAGATAACGCCAAAGATCCGCAGGAAATAATGAAATATATTAAAAATTTTGAAAGTAGGGATTATCATGAGTGAAATGAAAAAAGCATTAATTGCTTGTCGGACAGGCATGGGCTCGAGCATGATGTTAAAAATTAAAGTTGATCAAATTGTACGTAAGAATAATTTTCCTCTAGAAGTTGAGCATGGAACTTTGGACGATGTGAAAGGGTTTCGCGGAGATTTAATAATCACAATGACTGATGTAGCTGATGATTTAAAAGGACAAGCCCCTAATGTGATTGGTGTGGATAATTTGATGGATAAAAATGAAATTGAAACTAAGTTAAAAGAATTTTTTGATCAATAATATGAAGGAGAATAATTATGGAATTTCTAAGAGTAATTGTTTTTGACTTACTTTCATCAGCACCTATATTGGTAGGAGTAATTGCATTAACTGGATTGTTATTGCAAAAAGAATCATTTGATAAAGTAATTTCAGGAACTAAGCGCTGAGGTCCATTGAGGTAAGTTTACGGCGTCGGCTAATCCCAATGAACCGCCAATCAGATTCCCAGCTTCAAGTCCGAAGGCAGTAGCAAATAAGGTAATGATAATAATACTTTTGATAATAACTCCCGCTATTTTTTTATTTGAAAAACTTGCCGTTGCGGCTTCTGCTATATCATGGTTGGAAATAATGCCAATTCTACCTGCCATTTCCATTAAAACAACTAAAGATAAACCAGAAAAAAGTACAGCCCATAATAATGAATACTTAAAATTAACACCGGCTAAAGTCGTTGTTGTAATCGTTCCAGGACCAACAAAGGCACTGGTTACTATCGCAGCCGGCCCCATACCTTTCAACTTTTCCACCAAGCTTTTCTTATTTTTCTTCTCTTTTTTCATCTACAATCTCCCCAAAACTACGACTTTAAATACCTAAACTAACAAAAGTTAGTAATTATTAACATAGATTGTATCCATTTTTTATAAATAATACAGCTTAAACTTCATTGATAATTAGGTATTTATTTGTAACAAGGTCAAAATTATGTCTATTGCAATAATAGTTTTTCTATTAGGATCTGTTTCTAGTTTTTCAGGGAAACTACGGTATATTATCAAAATAAGTTATTTTTAACTTCCTTAAACAGTTACCATATAGCGACCAACATTTCCAGAATGATACTGACTAAAAATTATCTTTTATTGCAGAATTCTTACTCTTCAAATGAAAAATGATAATCGGTTAGTCCTGCATCATCGCGAATTGTAATGAGTTCTTTTTGAACAGATTCGTTGATTGGAAGACCTGTTTTTTTACGTTCTTGCCAAATCAGATATTCTTTCTCGCCAGGTGTGTAAATTCGATCTGCATCAGGCGCTTTTTCTGCGGCACGTAGTTCACGAAGAATATCGCCAGCTGTTTTTTTAAAGCTTTCTAATCCCATAAATGCTTCTGTGTTAATAGCAATAAAGAAATGTCCTAGATGATACTTTGTTTTTTCACCGTTTTCACCAATTCCTGAAAGCATGCTTAAAAAATTTCCTTGTTGTAATGCAGCAGAGAGAACTTCAACGATCGTAGCGTAGCCATAGCCCTTATAGCCTGAAAGTTTTTCGCCGATACCTCCTAAAGGTGCCAGAGCAGCTTCACCAGTCTGAAGAGCTTTTAAAATTTCGGGAGAATCGGTCATCGCAGATCCATCACGCCCAATCACTGCACCGGCTGGCGTGTCTTTTCCTTGTCGTTCATATAATTCAATTTTGCCACGTTGGATAATGGAAGTCGCACAGTCTAATGAGAAAGGAAATGCTTCATCTGTTGGAAAACTGACTGTTAAAGGATTGGTCCCTAGTTTGTTTTCTACACTAAAGGTAGGGGCGATAGAAGGGCGCGCATTTGTTCCAGACATCCCAATACAGCCAGCTTCAGCTGCCATGTCTGTATAATAACCTGCAATTCCAAAATGGGTAGAATTGCGTACAGCCACCATTCCCATGCCATATTCTTTTGCCTTATCGATGGCTAATTGCATCGATTGTCGCCCAATGACTTGTCCCATGCCGTCATGACCATCAACAACGGCTGTCGTAGGCGTTTCTCGGACAATATCAAATTTTGTGATCGGATTTTGGATTCCTTCTTTGATTCGATCGATATAAATTGGTTTAAAACGATTGACACCATGGCTTTCAATTCCCTTTTTGTCGGCTTGTAATAAGACGTCAGTACAAATTTTTGCATCTTCTTGTGGCACACCATAGGCAGCAAAAGCTTTTTCAATAAAATCAGTTAAAAAATCCCATTCTACATAACTTGTCATGCTCAATTCCTCCTCAGGTTGTTATTTTATTGGACCAAATAGAAAATGGTTTAGTAAGCGCTTGCTTTATGTACAGTTTAGCATAGTGCAGAAATTGGCTCAAATGACAGGGAAGTGGTAGCAAAGATTCTTTTTACAAAAAAATAGACCGACACTTAATGGCGTTAAGGAGAGTCACATTAAGCGTCGGTTTGTACACAGTGCAGTTTGTTATCAGTCGCTTTTTTAACAATTACTAGAACTTTTTTATGTTACTTTAAAAAGCAACATAAAAGTTGAATAGAGCCAGAAAATTTGTTATAATTACTATGTAAAGAAGAGTTGTGCAAACAACTCTTCAATAACAGCACCGATTAAGACGGTGGCAAATTCTAGTTATTTATAAAAAATAACCGTTCGACCTGCTAAAGTAGACGGTTATTTTTTTCTGTCATTTTTTAGCAATTTCACGACTAAAGCAATTAAGGGGATGGTAAATGTACCAAAGCTTAAAATTACTTGAATCGTCTCAAATGCTGACAAAAAGCTTCTCCTTTCTTCAGATTTAGTTAGCACGTACATACGCACCACCTCACTTTAAAAAAAGATAGCCACCGTCATAAACTTTACTGTTACTTAATGAAGTAACATAAGAATACTGAAATTCTATATATTCCATGTTATTAAGTCTTTTTTTAATAATCTTTGACGTAACAGTCAACTACCGGAAACAAACACCATAAAAAATGTTTGTTTCCGGTAGTTTTATTACCTATTAATGTGTTTGTCCGCCAACAATTTTCAAATCTTCTTTGCCTTCAAAAGAAACCACTGCTTCAAGTGCTTTTTCAATACAAAAGGCCATATCAGAGATATTCATAAAAGGTTGGTTAGGCTTGTCGACAACCTGTTCAGCAATGAAAGGTACATGAATAAAGCCGCCCTTCATATTGGGAAATTCTTTATCGATCATATATTGTACTTGATACATAATATGATTGCAGACAAAGGTTCCAGCTGAATTGGATACTGCTGCTGGAAAACCGTTATCTTTCACGTTTTCTACCATCGCTTTGACGGGTAGCTGTGTGAAATAAGCTGCTTGACCGTCTGTTTGAATCGTTTGGTCAATGGGTTGATTGCCTTCGTTATCAGGAATCCGGGCGTCGTCAACGTTAATAGCAACTCTTTCTGGCGTAATAGTAAAGCGTCCGCCTGCTTGGCCAATATTCAAAACAACATCTGGTTGATGTTTTTGAATCGCTTTTTTACAAACATCGGCTGATTTGCCATAAACGGTTGGGATTTCTTCTTTAACAATTTCAGCCCCTTTGATGGTGTTAGGAAGTTTTTTGACTGCCTCCCAAGCAGGATTGATTTTTTCGCCGCCAAATGGGTCAAACCCAGTAACTAAAATTTTCATATTGATTCTATCCTTTCTATTATTGAGGAATATATTTTGTTTTTACTCCCTGAGATTGTAAAGATAGGGAGTGTTTTTTCAATTCTCTCCCTGATATCAAAAAGATGGGGAGTGTTTTTGTAAAGTACTCCCTGTTATCAAAGAAAAAGTCGAATAAATTAAGAAATAGAGCAAAAAATCGGAAAAGACAGGGAGTAGATTTTCAATTCTCTCCCTGATATCGAAAAGATAGGGATTATTTCATGAATACGTTCCCTGTCTTTTTCAACATAGGGAGTAAAAACTCGAGTCTTTCCCTGTTATTTATTTCTTAGTTAAAAAGCTAGTACATACATTAAGACAATATGAACAACAATCATAATCAATGCCATAGGGATTTGCGCTTTGATGACACCATTTGCATCTTTCATTTCCAACAAAGCAACCGGCAAAGCATTAAAGTTCGCGCCCATGGGCGTTAATAATGTACCACAAAAGCCAGCGGTCATCGCTAAGCTACCAGC
The DNA here is from genome assembly GCF_001544195.1 of Tetragenococcus solitarius NBRC 100494. Lineage (GTDB taxonomy): Bacteria > Bacillota > Bacilli > Lactobacillales > Enterococcaceae > Tetragenococcus > Tetragenococcus solitarius. Next base: position 41,113 of record NZ_BCPY01000008.1, on the reverse strand, counting down.
AATTACTGGGTCTCCACCTTGAGCAATCACAAAAGGAATTCCAATCCCAGCTGTAATAACAGTGAAGGCAGCAAAAGCATTTCCCATAACCATTGTAAATAGTACCATGCCTAAACAGTAGGCAACGACCCCAAGAAATTGGTTTCCGGCGGGGATGACATTAGAAATTGCATCGGATATGACTTCACCAACGCCAGCTAAATTAAAGATCACGCCCAAAGCAGCTAACAGCTGGGGTAAAATCCCAGTGGTTCCGACAGATTGGAACATACGGTCTGTATCATCTACGATTGTTTTAGGTTTAGCAGAAGTGATGATGACAGCAACAATTAAAGCGACAATCGAGGCAACGCCAATACCTACCTGTCCGCCTAACGGTGTATAAGAGATTCCCACTGCTGTCAAAGCAAGTATTACAGACGGGAAGAAAACCCAGCTGCCTATTCGTTTAGCTGCTTTTTCTCCTTCTTTTTCGTTTAGTTGAGTAATGTTTCCAATTTTTACTTGTTTAAACAAGGTGAGGATACCAATCACTACTAACATGATGCCAGATACAGCATAAGGCAAGAAGTTCCCAAAAGCAAAAATAATTCCTAATAATAGCCAAAACAGCCCAGTCCCTATTCGAGCGGAATTGGTCTGGTCTCGAAACGAACGGACAGCTGTCATCATCGCTAAAAGTCCAATTAAGATATAAAAAAATTCAAGGATCATGTTAATTGTCTGTGTCATCAGTTGTTTTTCCCTCCTTTATAAGACCATACTTTTTAGCCAATTTGCGATCAAATAACATATTTGAAATTGCTGTTAAAACAAGGGCAATGACGGCAATAATTAATGAATATTGCACAATACCAGCTTCTGAAACATCGTAATTTAAATCGCGTAACGTTCCGGCAATCAATAAGACACCAGAAGCAGCAACAAAAGTATTTTGTCCATAAAAGTTAGCATAGTTCTCGTTTGCTGCGGCACGAGCTTTCAACTCTTCATAATCTCTTTCAGAAATATCCCCATACTTTGTTTTAGCCGCCGCTTGTGTCATCGGATTGACAATTGGACGAACAAATTGTGGATGTCCCGAAATCCGAATTCCAAGAAAACCTGCAACTTCACGAATAGCTGTATACAGTGTTAGGAATTTTCCAGGTGTCATTCCTTTTATTTTTCGGATCAAAATGACTGCTTGTTGGCGTAAACCAAAACGTTCAGAAAGGCCAATCATCGGCAATGTCAATAGAAAAATAGTAACAAGTCGGTTATCTACAAAAGCTTTGCCAAACGCTTCTAAAAAATCCATGACAGAAATGCCGGAAACCATAGCAGTAGCAAAAGCTGCGATAACGACAACTGCGATCGTATCAAATTTAAATAAGAATCCTACTAAAATAATTAGGATGCCAATTAATTTAATCCACTCCAAAATAAGTGCCTCCTTTAAAAATATTACATAAAAACGAATTTCTTATGCTTAGCACTATCCTACCTGAAATTTTGTTATTTTTCATTAGTTTTATGTAAGTGAATGAAAATTTTTACTTTGCTGGACTGAATGGACTTGAGAAGTTATAAAAAAGTGTTTGCGTTTGCAGACGGAATATGTTAGATTGAAAGCAGTTAAATACAGGCATGTGACTGGTAGTGCAGGCAGGACCTTTTATATTAGGAAGAGACTTCCTAGTATATTTGGTTCTGCCTTTTTTTATTTAGCTAAATACTTAAATAAAAATGGAGGGGATCTTATGGATTACAAAAAAACGGCAAAAGAAATTGTTGTTGCACTTGGCGGCAAAGAGAATATTTCACTTTTAAATCATTGCTCGACCCGCTTAAGAATTACTTTAAAAGACGATAGCAAAGCGGATATTACAACTCTAGAAAAAATTGATGGGGTGCTGGGTGTACGCAAAAATGTTCAGTATCAGATTATTATCGGTAATGATGTTATTGAAGTTTATAATGAAGTAAACAATATTGTGGGGAATATTTCTTACGAAGATGCCCAAGATAAGCCAGCACAAAAAAGAAGTATTGGGAGTACGATACTTGATTTTATTATTGCAGTCTTTCAGCCGTTAGTCCCGGCAATCGCAGGCGGCGGTGTTCTTAAATCTATTCTGCTTTTGCTAGCAGCGATTGGTGTAATGGATGATGGAAGTTCTACTTATCAAATTTTAGATAATGTAGGTACAGCGCCATTATATTTTCTACCCATCTTAGTTGCAGTAACATCAGCCAATAAATTAAAAGTCAACCCGCTTGTTGCTGTATCTGCGGTAGGAGCTTTGTTATTGCCGGGTATGGGAGAATTGATTTCTAATGGAGCAGATTTTTTATCACTTAATATTCAGGAAATTGATTATAGTTCGCAAGTATTTCCAGCGATCTTGACAGTGTTATTTTATGCACAGTTGGAAAAAGGATTTAATAAAATTACACCTAAATCAATCCGAGTGTTCTTTGTACCAATGATGAGTTTGCTAATTACAGTGCCTATTTCGCTACTCATTCTAGGTCCACTAGGTTATAATTTTGGGACACTATTTTCTTCAGCAATTATTTGGTTATATAGTCATTTTGGGTGGGTAGCTACGGGTATATTAGCCGGAATTCTACCATTTATGGTTGTGACGGGTATGCATAAAGCCATGATTCCATACGCCATTAGCTCAATGAGTGAGTTAGGCAAAGAATCATTGTATATGCCAGCTTCATTAGCGCATAATATTGCGGAATCAGGTGCTTGCTTTGCGGTGGCTTTAAAGACCAAGGATAAGCGGTTAAAACCGACTGCGATTTCGGCAGGGATATCTGCTCTTTTTGGGATTACTGAACCTGCTTTATATGGGGTGACGATTTTACACAAAAAAGTATTATATAGCGTGGTTTTAGCTAGCATTATCGGAGGTTCTTTTAGTGGTTTAATGGTACTTGAAGCCTTTGCTGTTGTCGGCCCGGGCCTTGCTAGTATTACAATGTTTATCAATCCGCAAAACACTATGAACATCGTATGGGCTTTTGCGACACTGGGGCTTTCGTTTGTAGCGGCTTTCATTTTTGCTATTTTTCTGTATAAAGATGAAGTATTAAAAGAAGAAAACGATGATGAGGTGATTAACGAAACCAAAGATGTGATATTGAAGAGTCCGATAAAAGGCGAAGTTCTACCTTTATCACAAGTAAAAGATGAGGTGTTTTCTAGTGGTTTAGTTGGCGATGGGATTGCAGTTGAGCCCACAGAAGGGGAATTAACGGCCCCTGTAGCGGGAGAAATTACAATGATATTCGAGACTAACCATGCTTTGGGGTTGAAAACAGACAATGGCGCAGAGTTACTTTTGCATATCGGTGTGGATACTGTCAAAATGGAGGGGAAAGGATTTCAATCATTTGTGAAGCAAGGGGACCGAGTAAAACAAGGGCAAAAATTAGTTACATTTGATATAGATAAAATAAAGAATGAAGGATTCGAAGCGACTGTTATCTGTGTGATTACCAACAATAATTTTGAAATAAAACCATCTGTGAAAGGTGGAAATATTTCATCCGATGAACCCTTGTTAACCGTTAGCCAATTAACATAATAGATAGAGGAGAGATATAGATGCAACAAACAAAACAATTTCCTAAAGGATTTTTATGGGGCGGCGCGATTGCCGCTAACCAAGTAGAAGGTGCCTGGAATATTGATGGTAAAGGGCTGTCAGTGGCAGATATAGATACTTATAAACCTAATGTATCTAATAAGGATTACAACGCTCATGTAGCGACAGATTTAGCAGTGATAAAAAAAGCAATGGAAGATCCAACCGATACCTACTATCCCAAAAGAAGAGGCATTGATTTTTACCATCGCTATAAAGAAGATTTAGCTTTGTTTGCGGAGATGGGATTTAAAATATTGCGCGTTTCCATTGCTTGGTCTCGGCTTTTTCCAACTGGAGAAGAATTAGAAGCTAATCCGGCAGGGATTGAATTTTATAAAAACTTATTTACAGAAATGAAACGACTGAACATTGAGCCGATTGTAACCCTTTCTCATTACGAAATGCCTTTAGCTCTAAGCGTCAAATACAATGGCTGGGTTGACCGCAAAGTGATCGAATATTTTGTCCGTTTTTCTAATGTTTGTTTTGATGAATTTGGTCAATATGTGAAGTGTTGGCTAACCTTTAATGAAATTGATAGTATTCACCGCCATCCTTTCAAAACAGCAGGAGTGATTCCAGAAAAATCGGATGCTGGAAAAGAATCACAAGACGTTTATCAAGCATTGCATCATCAATTTGTGGCTAGTGCACTCGTAACAAAAGCAGCACATGAAAAAATTTCAGGAGTGATGGTTGGCTGTATGATAACGAAACTAATGACTTATCCGTTAACTTGTGCTCCGCAAGATGTTGAATTAACCTTGAAAAAGAACTTGGAAAATAATTTTTACGCAGATGTTCAAGTCAAAGGAGAGTATCCGAAACTGATTGAACGTCATTTAGAAAATGAAGGAATTCATATTAGGATGGAAGCTGATGATCGTCGGATTTTAAAAGAAAATACGGTTGATTTTCTGACATTTAGTTACTATATGTCCATGGCGGAATCTGGAGATCCAGAAGCTGAACGTACCCCAGGAAATACGGTCCTTGGCGTAAAAAATCCTCATTTGACTGAAACAGACTGGGGTTGGCAGATTGATCCGCAAGGGTTAAAAATTTCCTTAATCGATTTATATGATCGTTATCAGGTGCCTATGATGATCGTTGAAAATGGGGTGGGAGCTAAGGATACGATTAGTTCTGATGGTAGAATTCATGACGATTATCGGATGGATTATTTCCGAGCACACTTTAAACAAATGAAAGAAGCCATTGATGAAGGTGTTGATTTAATCGGATATACGAGTTGGGCACCGATTGATTTAGTCAGTGCGGGGACTTCACAAATGTCTAAGCGGTACGGTTTTATTTACGTCGATGCAGATGATGAAGGAAACGGCAGTTATGATCGCATGAAAAAAGATTCGTTTGATTGGTACCAAAACATTATTCATACCAATGGTGCTGCACTGTTCGATGAGTAAGACTAGGAGGAATTAAAGTGCTAATTGTCAAGAAAGTACTAAATTCTAGTGTCGTGTTAGCTGATAAAGATGGTTCAGAAATGATTGTTTTAGGAAAAGGGATTGGTTTTTCTCGAAAAAAAGAAGAGTTGATTGATGAAAATGATGTTGATAAAATATTTATTCCTTTAAATGAAAGTAAAAATGAATATATCCTTGAATTAATTGATGATATCCCTTTAGCTTTTTTTGAATTAACTAAAAAAATTGTTGCATTAGCTGAAGAGCAATTAGATACGAAATTAAATAATAACATTTTTCTAACTTTAACCGATCACCTTCACTTTGCACTGGATCGTTATCAAAGTGGCATCAATATTGCCAATCGTTTGTATTGGGAGATCAAAAATTATTATCCGAAAGAATATGCGGTGAGCACGCAAGCGGTAAAAATCATCAATCAATATTTTGATGTGGTACTCCCTCAAGAAGAAGCAGCCAATATTGCCTTTCATTTGATTAATGCTCAGTCAGAGGATGAGTCAACAGATAGCTTAGCGTCTGCTAAAATGATTGGTGGGATTGTGAACATGGTCAGATATTCTATCCAAACTGAAGTTGATGAAAATTCTGTGCATTACCTTCGCTTTATTACCCATGTGAAATATTTTGTGGAACGATTTTATACCGGCAAATTGATGGATGATGAAGGTGGAAGCGAATTATATAAACAAATGTGGACACTCTACCCGTCAGCAATGGAAGTTGGGATTAAAGTTCAGGATTATTTATCTAAGATGTATGACAAAACGATATCAGAAGAGGAAGTCGCTTACTTAGGGGTTCATATTAACCGCTTGATGAATAAAAGTGTCTAGATATTTAATAGAAAAGAATTATTCATTTCTTTTTTAAAATTAAAAAAGAAAATCGTCATAATTTATTCACTTTTTATAGGTACATTATAAGTGTACCAACGAAACAACCCTAAAACACTTTTTCATTTTTTAACTCCTTTCCCGCCAGTTACCCGCTGGCGGGTCTTTTTATGTTTTAGTAAAATCATAAAAGCTTTTCGGTTTTTCAAGAAAAAACAGTGTGTTCTAAGATGATGGGCGAAAGAATACGATCGATAATATCGATGAATTCTTCAGGCGTTTCATGAAAGTCTGAGCGAACCCATTCAGTGATTAAATTAATGGCAATTCCTCTAACGGCTGCAAGAGCATAATGTTGAGGAATGGATAAACGCGCAAAAAGATTGTTTTGTTTTATAATAGTTTCATCTGCAACAGCTAATTTATTTGCAAAAGAAGGGTCACCGTCAGGACCTATTAAAGTCAAAAATTTTGTGCCATTTTGATAGATAAATTTTACCATCTGTTGATAATAAATTTGTAGTTGTTCATCTTCAGAAGTGTCGGCCAAAATTTTTGCACGGGCTATTTCGCTATTTTCTTTAAATTGTGATAGCAGATCATTTCCTACTGCATCAAGCAGCTTCCCTTTATTGTCATAGTATTTATAGAAGGTGGCACGATTAACCTTAGCTTCATCAAGAATCTGTTGTACAGTAATTTTTGTAAACCCTTCCGATAATAGTAACTTCCAAAAGGCTTGCTTTAGCGCATGGTCTGTTTTTTTTATTCGTAAATCTATTTTCTTTGTCATGTCAAGGCTCCTTTGTAAATAATAAATTTTTTAGTCATTTTTGTTGGTTGTAATCTAATTATACTGCGATAGTAAACAAAAGTTTATTAAAAATTGAAATGGATTGATCCAATCATGTTTATTACAAATAGAATGTTGCTCTTGTTATCCTAGTTCTTCTTAAAAACCTTATGAAGAAATATTTATAACAAAGAGATGTAATTAAAAAGAAAGGATAGTTTTAGCATGCCAGTTATTGAAGTAAACCAGCTAACAAAAGATTATGGTTATCATCGCGGTGTCTTTGATGTCACCTTTGCAGTTGAACAAGGTGAAGTATTTGGCTTTTTAGGGCCGAATGGCGCAGGTAAAACCACAACGATCCGGCATTTAATGGGCTTTTCAAAACCACAGTCGGGAACAATCAAGGTCTCCAGTAAAGATTCTTGGAAAGATGCAGCTGCAATTAAACGAGAAGTTGGCTATTTACCAGGTGAATTAGCTTTTCCTAAAAATATGACAGGAACTGCTTTCATTGATTTTATGGCTAAAGAGCGTCATATTTCAGACATGACAAAAACCAATCATTTGATTGATATGTTTGAGCTAGATGTTTCACCTAAGTTGGACACGATGAGCCTAGGAACTAGACGTAAAGTAGCGATTGTCACTGCTTTTATGCACGACCCAGATATTTTGGTTTTAGACGAACCTACCAGTGGCTTGGATCCGGTTATGCAAGAACGATTTATCGAATTTCTTTTAGAAGAAAAAAGAGCGGGTAAGTCGATTCTTTTATCCAGTCATATTTTTAGTGAAGTGGATGCGACTTGCGACCGCATCGCAATTATCAAAGAAGGCGAAGTCGTTTCAACGGTGGTTGCTGATGATATTCGCAAAAATGAAAATAAAACCTATAAAGTAGAATTTGTCGATGAAAATGAATATCAACGTTTTGTAGAAGATAGTCAATTAAATATCACAGTGAAACGATCGAGTCAAAACCAAGTAAAAATAGAGATCAAAGATGAAAATATTAAGGATTTGTTTACTGAATTGAGTCAATATCAGCTGAACTTTATTACTGAAATGAAGTTTTCACTAGAAGATTACTTTATGAATTTCTATGACACAAATAAGAGTGTTTCAGCAGGAGAAGAGGTGTTAAGCCATGGCGTACATTGATTTAGAAAACTTAACCAAAGATTATGGCCAAGATCGCGGCGTATTTGATATTTCTCTTTCCATCGAACAGGGAGAAACGTTTGGTCTAGTGGGTATTAATGGCGCAGGAAAGACCACGACGATTCGCCAAATGATGGGGTTTATCAAGCCTAGTAGTGGCCAAGCGTTCATTAATGGCAATGACTGTCAGAAAAATAGTGCGCGAATTAAGCAATTTGTTAGTTATGTTCCTGGTGAAATCAATTTTCCCGCTGATAAAACAGGCGAAACCTTCTTAAAACGACAAATAGAAAAAGCAGGCCGCGGCAGTTGGGAGCGTTGTAAAGAAATTTGTGAGAGATTGCAACTGGATTATACAGCAGGATTAAAAACTATGAGTAAAGGCATGAAACAGAAAACAGCTTTGGCTGCAGCCTTTTGCTTAGGTTCGGATGTACTGATTTTAGATGAACCTTCTACTGGTCTGGATCCTTTAATGCGGGATGTATTCATTGATTTGATTAAAGAAGAAAAAAAGCTGGGACATACGGTCTTTTTATCCAGTCATATTTTTGAAGAAATCGAACAAACCTGTGACCGTGTCGCGATGATCAAAGATGGTCGGATTATCGACCAATTGACGATGAACGATCTTCTTCATAGTAAGGATAAAACGTATAAGTTGGAATTTAAAACGCAAGAAAGTTTTCAACAATTCCAAGCATTGGATTACACATTTACTGATGTAAAAGAAGAAGACCTACAATTAAAAATCAATATCAATGATCAAGATATCAATCGATTGATGGATGATCTTCAACATTACGATGTTTTGTTCTTTAAGGAAATTAAGCGTAATTTTGAAGACTACTTCACCAACGTGTTTAAGGAGGAAGTTAATCATGTTTAGTAAACCCATATTCAAACAGAGTGTACGTAGCAACGGTCCTTTATGGTTAATCATCACTATTGTTATGAGTGTACTCTTAACCTTTTTTATTGCAAGTTTTGATGCCGATGATATCGGCCAAATCGCTAGTGCAGCTGAGGGAACTGCCTTTGGTTCGACAATTTCTGGCTTTAGCTCTTTACTTGGCAGCTTAGAAATGTTCTTTAGAATGCCAGCCCTTTTACTTGGAACAATCTATGTTATTTTTACTGCCAACAATTTAGTGGTAAATGAAGTTGATAGTGGCTTAATGGCCTATACCTTATCCACCCCGATTAAGCGTGGTACAGTGATTTTTACTAAAATGATTTATATGATCGGTTCAATTATACTAATGTTTGTCATTGTTGCTGGAGCCGGGATGGGCGCAACAGAAATTATCAATCACAATCTTTCGGGCAATGCAATCACAGAAGATGTGGAAGAAGCGGCGGAATCACTCGACCGAGATCCTTCTTATGTACGTGATAACCTCTATATGATTCAAGATGACGACTATGCACTGCAAGCGGGCGCTGATGCGCGGGGAATGGATACAACAGCTTACAGCAAGTATCTAGATGAAGCGATGAAACGCGATAGCCTGGACAAAGCTTCAGACGAAATTACGAAGACTCGCGAAGACAAATATGACGATGATGACGATATGGATCATGATGATATCGAAATCACGACAGACGAGTTAGCGGATAAACCTGGTATGATTTTAAATGATAAAGATGCCTTACAAGAAGGTGGAAAACCACTGGGCATGAACATTAATGAATATCGTGATTATGTGAATGATTTGGTCGACGAGCAAGAAAAAGAAGAGGACAATAAGCAAGCTGATAATGAACAAATGGACCCCTCTGCTATTTTATCTACGGCTAAAGAAGTCACAGAAAACGAGTTGGATGTAAGTTCTTCAACTGTGGATGACAATATGAGCTTGATGAAAAATGACAGTGCTTTAAGCGCAGCCGCAAAAGCAACGGGCGTCTCTAAAGATGACTTGTCAAACTTGATCGATGAATCAATGGTTAATTCGGCTATAAGCTCTGATGAAGGAACAGAATTTGATCTTGAAACTTATGGCTGGTTGATTTTAGGTTCTTGTCTATTAGTCTTAGCTATGGGTAGCATTTCCTTTTTTGCAAGCACCTTGTTCAATCGTTCAAATACGGCAATGGCTTTGGGCGGAGGCTTGCCATTAGCATTCTTTATTTTAAATATTGTGATCGAACAAAGTGAAAACTTAGAGGATTTGAAGTATTTCACAATTACAACCTTATATAATACCAGTGAAATCCTAGCAGATGGCGATTTTCTTGTTCAAATGGGTGTGCTAGCGGTAATTCCTGTAGTATTGTATGCTGCAAGTGGAATAATATTTACTCGTAAAGATTTACCACTTTAAAAGCTAGCATATTAAAAAATAATGCACTAGAGCCAGTCCTCCAGTAAATTTTATGAGCGATTTATGGGGGGCTTTTCTGTTTGCTTATTCAAATTATAATTTAGGCAATCTCCAACAAAAAATATGAACAACTTTTGCATTTTAGAAATTGGGAAAAATAGATTAAACAATAGATAATTGTTAACAAAATTGAATGGATAACTAATTATTAAAGAGGGGAAAGAAATTGTTAAAAATTTGGCGTAGATATTGGTATTGGATAGGCGGCATATTATTTATTGCTTTATCATTTTTTATGGGGCTTTGGGGGAGCGTGCATCTTGAACACATCCAGGTCATCATGGTTTTTAGTTTTATGGCGATGCTTGCTCATCAGGTGGAAGAATATGGTTGGCCGGGAGGGTTTCCAGCAGTTTCGAATATTTTACAATTTGGTGAGGTTGAAGGTTACGAACGATACCCTTTTAATCAAAATTTGAGCTTTTTTGACAATGTTTTTACAACATATACTTTCTATATTGTTCCGATTTTCTTCCCAAATTTAATTTGGTTGGCGCTTGCGCAGAGTTTAGCAGGTTTTATTCAAGTCTTGGCTCATGGCATTATATCGCCACTGCGCATTAAAAAAATTTATAATCCAGGGCTTTTTACAGCGCTTACTCTCTTTTTGCCTATAGGTATTTACATGATTTATTATACAGCTATACAGGGTGCAACAGTCTGGGATTACACATTAGGCATAGTTGGTGCTATTGTTGGCTATGGTATTGTCTTTGGCATTCCGGTGGCTTTAATGAGAAACAAAAATTCAAAGTATCCATTTGCATCTGAGGAAATATATGGAGCTGGAGATAGTTGGAAAAAAGTGATCACTGAAAGAATGAATAAGAAGTGATTTTTGAATATTTTATTCATAGTAGAGTAATACCCAAAGGTAAGAAGAGTCTTTTCTTACCTTTTTTGTTAATTTTCATTGATAAAATGCAAACGAAATAAAAGGCGCTACTACATTTTTATAAGCTTTCATTTAATCGGAAAAAATATAGAACTATATCTAGTACATCGCTTATTTTCTTTAAACACGAACGATAAAAATATTTTTAGCTATTTTTTTAATTTTACCCTATATAAAGCTGAACGATAATAATACAATATAGCTACATTGTTAGTTATATTGGAGGGCTAAAGATTGCTGAATAATTTTTTTAAGATTAAAGAACGACATACAAATGTACAGACAGAAATTGTCGCTGGCTTAACAACATTTATGGCGATGGCGTACGTTTTGGCTGTTCAGCCGAGCGCTATTATAGGTTTTGGAGTAGAGTCAAATTTTGTAGATATAAATGGCGTCGTCATATCAAAAGCAGCATTACTTATTATGACGGCTCTTATTTCAGGGATTGTTACGCTGGTTATGGGATTGTATGCTAACTTACCCTTTGCTTTATCTACAGCTATGGGAACCAACTTTATGCTGGGTGCCTTAATCCAATCCGGGACGATTTCATTTGGTAATGCGATGGCGATTATTCTTATTAGCGGTAGTATTTTTATCTTTTTAACAGTGTTTGGAGTTCGAGACTTTATCGTTAAAGCGATCCCTAAAAATATCAAGGCTTCTATTTCAGTTGCTATCGGATTTTTTATCACTTATTTTGGATTTAGCAATGCAGGGATTGGCAGTTTTGAAGAAGGGATTGGATTAGGCAATTTTTCCGATCCCAATGTTTTCTTAGCGATTGTAGGTCTTGTTCTTATTGCTATTTTGACGCTTTATAAAGTGCCAGGGGCATTACTCATTGGCATTATTGCGATAACAATTATCGGAATCCCTTTTGGAGTGACTCAAGTGCCCAACCAATTATTTGGAGTACCTGCTATTAATGAAATCAATCATTTAACTTTTTCTTTTGACTTTGATGGTTTATTCAATGGCCGTACACTTGTACTTATTTTCATTGCTTTTTTCGGTGATTTCTTTTCTACATTAGGGACAGTACTAGGTGTCAGTCAAAAGGCAGGATTACTAGATGACAGTGGCAACCTCCCAGAAATCAAACGTCCTTTTCTAGTGGATGCTATTGGGACAGTAGCCGGCGCAATTGCTGGATGTACAACGATTTCGACCTTTGTTGAATCTTCTGCAGGCGCACAAGCAGGCGGAAAAACTGGTTTGACTTCCGTTTCAACGGCAGTGATGTTTTTTGTTTCAATTTTGTTTTCTCCATTGTTTTTAATGATTCCAGATGCTGCGACGAGTCCGGTGCTTATTTTTGTAGGTTATAGTATGATTTCTTCGATTACGAATATTGATTTTTCCGATTTTTCGGAGGCCTTTGGTCCGTTTGTAATGGTTGTGTTTACTGCCTTTACAGGAGGCATTGCTTCAGGTATTAGTGCGGGAATTTTAGCAGATGTTGCCGTTAAAACATTTACGAAAACTGAAAAAGCAGAAAAAGCGGTGCATCCGGTAATGTATGTTTTGTGCATTCCCTTAATGTGCTATTTTATTTTTAATTAAATAGCAAAATCTATAAAACAAAGAGATACTATCATTGGAGGAAGAACTATTGAAAAAAATACCCATCCCAAATCGTAGAGAACTATTGCAAGCAGCCTTAAATGAGATACCTACGGATTTAGCTGTTACAAATACTCGTTATTTAAATTTATTTACAGGAGAAGAGTATCCTGCTACTGTTTTTATCCATAAAGGTTTTATTGTTCATGTAGAAGCAGACGAGCTTGAAGAAGGACTGGATAATGTAAATCAAGTGATCGATGCTTATGGTGCTTATATTGTACCGGGCTTGATTGACGCGCATATGCATGTGGAAAGTTCGATGTTAACTCCCAGACATTTTGCTGAAGCAGTGATCCCCCACGGAACAACGACGGTTATTACTGATCCTCATGAGGTCGCTAATGTTGCCGGTGAAGAAGCGGTACGCTATATGCATGATGCTGGATTAGACCTACCAATGCGACAATGGATTAATATCCCATCTTCGGTTCCAGCGGTGCCAGGTTTAGAGGAAGCAGGCGCTGTTTTTGACGCAAGCGTTGTAGGTCGATTAGCTAAATTAAAAAATGTTATTGGCTTAGCAGAAGTGATGGATTATAAAGGTGTTGAACAAGGAACTGACCGAATGATGGATATGATTGAAGCAGCTGAACGTAATGATTTATATATTCAAGGACACGTTCCAGGCGAATCAGGACGCTTGTTAAGCGCCTATCTTGTTGGCGGACCTACGACAGATCATGAAACAAGAGCACCTGGAGAAGCAAAAAATAAATTACGTGCAGGGATGTATGTCGATGCAAGAGAATCATCGATGGCTAAAAATATCGAAACGATTTGGAAGGATGTCAAAGACCTTCCTTGGCGTGAACGCCTGGCATTGTGTACAGATGATCGAGAAGCTTCGGATATTTTAAAAACCGGGCATATGAATGATGTTGTTAGACAAATCATCCAAAATGGAATGTCGCCGATCGAAGCAATTCGTGCAGGTTCTTTACATGTAGCAGAAGAAGTGGGGATCACTAACTTAGGGGCCATTGCTCCTGGCTATGTGGCGGATTTCTTACTTGTACATGACCTAGAAGATTTTAATCCAGAAAAAGTTTTCTTTGAAGGAAGATTAGTGGCAGAACAAGGCAAAATGGTCACTTCTATTGAACATAAAGAATTTGAAATTGAATCTAGAAATACGATTAATGTTTTACCTTTAGCGTTAACAGATTTTTATTTAAAAACACCAGCCGAAAAACAAACTGGAACGATAAAGATAAATGTCCCTGTTTATGAAGACTATAATGGCTCTATTACTTATCTGCAAGAAGAAGAGCATGTTGTTAAAGATGGGATTGTAGATATTAGTGACGATCCTGATTTAGCCTATGTCATCATAGTCAACCGTTATGGAAAAGCGAACAAAACGGTCGGACTGATTCGACATTTCGGCGGAGTAGAAGGAGCTGTCGGTAGTACAGTTGCACATGATCACCATAATATGATGATTGTCTATCGTTATCCTGAAGCGGCTCAGCGTGTTTATAAAGCACTTGTAAAATGTGGCGGTGGTATTAGTTGTTCTGGAAAGGACGAATTACTTCAAACGTTAAAACTTCCTGTGTTTGGACTCATGAGTGCGATGGACTGTTTTGATACGGCGGAACAAGCAGAAAAAATGAAAGAAACGCTTAGAAGTATTGGAGTAGATACTTTGAACCCTCTATTACGTATCGTAACATTGGGATTGACTGTGATTCCTGAGTTTAAATATAGTGACTTAGGGTTGGTAGATGTACTAGAAAGCCAGTTGATTCCTATTTTTCCCGAATACAATAACAAATAAAGAGACTTTGAGAAAATGTTATAGTTTTTACAAGGGAATATTTTAACGAAAAAATACCGGTCCTCAAAAGTTAGAACAAAATCCTAATTTTTGGAGGTCGGTTCATTTTTGTGTATTTTTTTATGTTTAAATAACTATGGTAATGTATAACTGTATTATTTAGAACTATTATAAATGATAATTTAAAAAAATCTATTTGTTAATGATTATCCTTCTCAATTAGCTTTTTTCACTATCAATTAGTAAATTTGAGTGCTAAGCTTGAGTAGAAAGTTGGAGGGTGATGAAGTGAGTAATTTCAAAAAATTTATACTAACAATTTTTATTGGAATGATTGCCTTAATTATGGAATTTATGTTTGACCAACCACAATTTGCCTTTTGGATGATCGCTATTGCAGGCGGCGTTATGGCATTTTCTATGTTTATTGGTATGGTTCAAACCTTAAAATCTGGGAAATACGGCGTGGATATTTTAGCGATTACTGCAATTATTGCAACATTGTTAGTAGGGGAATATTGGGCTAGCCTAGTGGTGTTGGTCATGCTCACAGGAGGAGACAGCTTGGAGGACTATGCAAGTCATCAAGCAGGACGTGAACTTCGTTCTTTATTGGAAAATTCGCCACAAGTAGCGCATAAAATTGTGAATGAACAATTACATGACATCGAAGTAGAGGAGGCAGCTGTTGGCGACCTGCTTTTAATCAAACCAGGGGAAATCGCCCCTGTGGATGGGAAAGTGATTGCAGGGACCACTTTGGTTGATGAATCTTCTTTAACAGGCGAATCCAGACCTATTGAGAAAAAACAGGAAGACGAAATCATGTCGGGATCTATTGTGAAAGATGCTTCAATCCGTATACAAGTAATCAAAAAAGCCAGTGATAGTCAATATCAAAAATTAGTTAAATTAGTAGAGGAATCTGAAGCAAAACCCGCTCATTTTGTACGGCTGGCAGATCGCTATGCAGTCCCTTTTACTTTAATTGCCTATATTATTGGAGGAATTGCTTGGTTTGTTTCTAAAGATCCGGTACGTTTTGCAGAAGTCTTGGTGGTTGCTTCCCCATGCCCATTAATTTTAGCTGCCCCGGTAGCTTTAGTAGCAGGAATGAGCCGTTCAAGCAGAAATGGAATTGTGGTTAAAACCGGAACAACGATTGAAAAGTTAGCTAAGGCCAATTCTATTGCCTTTGACAAAACTGGAACTCTGACAAAAGGCCAGCTGACTGTAGATGATATCCAACCTGCCAACGATCAAATTTCTAAAGGGGAACTACTGGCTTTAGCTGCAAGTGTTGAACAAGAATCAACACATATTTTAGCCCGTTCTTTAGTTGCACAAGCCAAAGAAGAGAAAATTCATTTAAAAACGGTGAAAGATTTGCAAGAGCTGACAGGAAAAGGCGTGGAAGCCTTTGTTGATGGGAAAAAAGTTCGTGTTGGAAATGTTGCATTTGCCGGAGATGACGTTGTAGAACAAACGAAAAAAACGGTCGTATATGTTGCAATAGACGGACAATATGTGGGTTATATTACCTTTAAGGACGTACTTCGTCCAGAAGCCAGCAAGACAATTGAGCAGTTAAATCAAATGGGGATTAAAAAAACCGTCATGTTGACAGGAGACGATCCAGAAATTGCAAACCAAATTGCTGAGAAGGTCAATATTTTTGATGTCCATGCCCAATGCTTACCAGAAGAAAAAATCCAAGTATTAAAAGAGCTAGAAGAAGAGCAACGCCCACTTATCATGGTAGGTGATGGTGTGAATGACGCACCTGCATTAGCTGTAGCAGATATCGGAATTGCTATGGGTGCGCATGGTTCCACCGCAGCTAGCGAAAGTGCAGACGCCGTGATTTTAAAAGACGACTTAACACGAGTGTCAGAAGCCGTTCGTCTATCAAAAGATACCATGAAAGTTGCGCAACAATCTGTTTTGATTGGGATATTTATTTGTGTCGCACTCATGTTAATTGCCAGCACCGGCTTAATCCCCGCCTTATTCGGAGCTGCGTTACAGGAAGTTGTCGATACCGTATCAATTTTGAGCGCATTACGAGCAAGAAGAGATTAGAAAGTAAGGTAATAGTCTATAAATCATTCACCGATTGTCCATCAAAATTTTTGATGGACAATTTTTTTTTAGTTTTCACATCTTATATTAACATCCGCTATTGCGATGATTACAATGAAATTTTTTTCAGTTTAGTGGAACTTTTCCTTCTTTTGTTTTCTTCCTTCCTAAATGAAAGCGATATATTGTTTTGGAGATTTGAGAAAACTATAATAAGGTCATTGCTTAGACAAGGAGGAAAAAAAGTGAAGGATAAAATACAAAAATTTGGCGGCGCAATGTTTACACCGGTCATGTTGTTGTCTTTTTCAGGGATTATTTTAGCAATTACTATCATTTTCCAAAATCCAATTATTATGGGTCCTATTGCTGAAGAAGGCACTGTATGGTTTAAAATATGGGATATTGTAAGCGCAGGAATGTGGACCGTTTTTAATAACTTAGAATTATTATTTGCTATTGCGTTACCCATCGGTCTAGCAAAAAAATCGCTTGCTAGAATTAGTATGGAATCATTTGTTGTATATATGTCATTTAACTACTTTGTTGGTGCAATCTTAGAAAACTTTGGTGGATTTTTCGGTGTAGATTTTTCAGTTGAACCTGAAACCGGCTCTGGCTTAAAGTTAATTGGAGGTATAAAGACACTTGATACAGGTATTATTGGCGCTATTGTGATTGCATTAATGGTGGTATATCTTCATGATCATTTTTTTGACAAAAAAATTCCCGATTGGTTAGCGATGTTTAATGGGTCATCGCTTGTCGTATTCTTGGGAATGATGGCAGCGATTGTCGTTGCTTTAATCTTTTGTTTTATTTGGCCTGTATTTCAACGTGGAATGGGAAATATCCAAACCTTCTTTGTTGGTAGTGGGGGCTTTGGTATATGGTGTTATTCATTATTAGAAAGACTGCTGTTGCCAACAGGGCTTCATCATTTGTTAACACAACCATTTAGTTACGGTCCGGTTGTTGTAAATGAAGGGATTACTACTTACTGGTTAGATCATCTGGTTGAATTTAGTCAGTCAGCTAAACCATTAGCTGAACTATTTCCTGGAGCAGCTTTTAAATTATATGGACATAATAAAATCTTTGCTGCACCGGGTGTAGCGGCGGCCTTATATTTCACAGCTAAACCAGAAAACAAGAAAAAAACAGGCGCACTTGTCATTCCCGCAGCGATAGCGGCGGTTGTTGGTGGAATTACTGAACCGCTTGAATTTACCTTCTTGTTTGTTTCTCCACCTTTATATGCAGTTTATGCTGTGCTTTGTGCTAGCTTATCAACAGCTCAATATGCTATTGGTATTCGAGGAGATTTTACCAGTGGTTTAATTACCTGGCTTGCCAAGAACTGGATTCCGCTGTGGCATAATCACTACAATGAATATATTAAGCAAATTATTGTAGGATTAATCTTCACACTTATCTTTTTTGTTGTATTTTATTTTTTAATTGTCAAATTTGACATTAAAACGCCTGGGCGTCAATTGGTGGGAAATACGAAATTATATACCAAAAAAGATTATAAACAAAAAAAGAATGAAGAAAAAATTGAAAAAGATGGAAAAGAAAATGAGTTTCAAATCAAAGCTCAGGCCTTTTTAGAGGGGATTAGGTGGCAAAGAAAATATCGAAAGTGTAACAAATTGCGCGACCCGTTTACGTACTTCTGTTGTTGATACCTCAAAAGTACTGGATGATGAGTACTTCCAAGAATATGGTGCTTTAGGTATGGTACGAAAGAAAAATAATATTCAAGTGATTGTGGGCCCGAGCGTTCCTCAAGTTAGAGATGAGTTCGACAAATTACTGTAATAAAAATAAGAAAAGAGCGATAGAATGTTAGAAGCAAAAATAGATACACATACTCACACAATAGCATCCATTCATGCGTATAGTACATTAATGGAAAATATTCAGATAGCTAAGAAAAAAAGTTTGACAGGTTTAGCAGTAACGGATCATGCACCCGGTCTAGGCATAGGAGAAACATTTCCTAAATCTTATTTTGGAAATATGAGAAAGGCTATCCCAGAAGTTGTTGATGGACTTCGGATTATCAAGGGTGTGGAAGCAAATGTTATGGACCACGATGGAAATCTTGATTTACCAACTTCTACCTTTGAAAAACTAGATCTAGTCATTGCTTCCTGCCATGAAAAAGTCGTAAAACCCGCTACGATTAAAGAACATGATAAGATTTGGGAAAATATTGCCAAAAATCCTTGGGTAGATATTATAGGCCATTCAGGTAATGGAAATTATGATTTCTCTCATGAAAAAATTATCAAGTTATTCAAGGAATACGATAAAATAGTGGAAATAAATTCTTCTTCTTTTCCGTATCGGAAAAATGCACGTAAAAACTGTCGAGATATTGCTTTATTATGTAAAAAATACAGAGTAAAGGTAACCATCAGTTCAGATGCTCATTTTGCGACAGATATTGGTAATTTTACAGAATCTTTAAACATGCTGGAAGATATACAATTTCCACAAGAATTAATTGTCAATCGTAATCTAGATACGTTGCTTGAAGCATTACCGAAAATAAAAAAATAAAATGGGAATCATTCCCATTTTATTTTTTGAAATTAAGATAGTCTTTAACAATTAAATCAAGTAAAAAACAAAGAGGCGCATAGGATACGTAAGGATTCTCAGGAGAAAGAGGGTTGAGTATAGGGGTCGTTTTAAGATAAAGATTTAATGAAGCAATACTTGCTAGCTCATTTGTTGCAAATTGAGTGATAGATACAACAATGATTCCTCTTTCTTTTAATAATATTAGATCCTTTTTGACATTATCGACTTTTCCTCTAATAGATACAATGAATAAAAGATCATTTTTTACCATTGTGTCGCTATATAAACGTAATTCAACGCTTGTGGGAAGTGACGTCAAAGCCCGTTGACTAGAAATCATTCCTCTTTTAAAATCCTCTAAAATTGTTCTTTGTCCGTACCCAGTTCCATAGGTATAAATATGAGGCGCCTGGTATAGCAACTGTGAAAGATAATTTAACTTTTTTGAATCAATTAAACGCAATGTTTCTTTTAAATCATTCGTAGTGCTATCGAGGATAGATTGAGTTGTTTGTTGTGTAACCAATTTTTCTACTTCGAGTTTTAACTGGTATTTAAATTCGCTGTACCCTGAATAGCCAATCTTTTTACATAATCGTATCACGAAGGATTTGGATACTAAATTTTTATTGGCGAATTCGTTAATAGTTAAATTATAAAATTGACGCTTATTTTTTATCACTTGATCTAAAACTCTGCGTTCATTTTCATTTAATTGATCAAAATTATTGTTCATTTTTTCTGTGATTGACATAAATGACCTCCCAAATTGCTACTTTTACTGTAACCTATTTCAAATGTAAAATAAAGGAGTTAGCTATGAAATTACTTGTGAGTGATTTTGATGGTACATTATATCAAAATCATATGATAGACCAGGATACACTATTACAAATTAAACATTGGCAAAACGCAGGGAATTATTTCATTATTGCTACGGGACGAGATTTTCCCAGTTTAGTAGAAAAAATAAAACATTATCAAATTTCTCCAGATTTTATTATCGGAAATAACGGCGCAACGATAAATCAAATAGCATTAACGAAAATCAATCAAGCGATGTATCGTTTGTTGGTCGACAGGATCGTGAGTAATGAAGAAATTTTCCAAGAAATAAAAATCAGTCATCTTTCCAAAAATAAGATTTATTCAAAAAGAAGTACTTTTACAGAACTAAAACTTAAAGGATTACAAAACTTTTTTCTTGAAGAAAAGGTGATCCAACTTTCTGTTAAAGCCTATTCTGTAAAAAAAGCAAGTCAATTTATAGAAGCACATGCTTCTGATTTTCCAGAGGTGAGTTTTCTTGGAAATATTGAAACAATCGATATTGTCGGGAGTTCTGTGAATAAGCTTTTTACTATTCAACAGTTAATAAAGCAACTTGAAATCTCTGAAAAAAATGTTTTTACTATCGGGGACGGTTTAAATGATTGGCAGATGGTAAATAGATATCAAAGTGCCTCTTTTCCCTGGGTAGATTCGCTGCTAATAAAAGCAGTAGATCACCAAGTGCACAATGTTGGTGAATTTATAAAACAAATTTCCTACGATAAGTAGGAAATTTGTTTTATCTGTTTATTTTAAGATCAAATTAATTTGTCTCATCTTTATAAGAATCATCGTTTTCAATGGAGATAATTTCGTTCATATCATGAAGGTCTAAAGCTTCAGCGATTCTTTTAAGATGTCCAAGATCAACTCGTTGGCGTTCGTTTCTAGCTAAACGACTTAAAGAAGAGATTTGAATATCGGTGTCTATTGCCATATCTCTTAAAGAGTCATAATTTTCTTTGGCAAGTTTATCCACATGAAGAACGATTTTTTTAGGTTGGTATCCAGCTTTCATGGTAGTCTTCCTCTCTTGTTTTATTCAACTACCAAAAGCATAGTATAGCTGTAGCAAAGAAGTGTTATACATATCTATATCAAAAGTGAAAATATTAAAACACATAGGAATTCCTATGTGTTTATTTCGTCATCCTCAATGGAAATAATGTCGTTCATATCATTAAGATCTAAAGCTTCAGCAATTCGCTTAAGATGCCCAAGGTCAATTCGTTGTTTTTTTCCATTAGCAAGCGGACTTAGCGCAGAAATTTGAATATCTGCTTGTCTACCTAGTTCCCGTAAGCTTATATTTTCTTTTTCGATTAAATCTTGTATATGAAGCACAATTCGTTTTGTTTTCATAAAAATAGGCTCCTCTGCTAGTTGCATCTAAAACTAGGATAGTATATAATGGTTTCAAAAGTGATATAGATATCTATATCATCTATTATTTATATTAATTGTTAGCGCTTTTTAACACTAAGGGAGTTATGTTGAGAAATGACAAATTTTTAGTTATAAACCAATTGTTGTAGACAATTTAAAGCGCAAAACAATGATTTCAGTTGGAAAAAGAGCGAGGTTTAATAGATAGAAAGGAGATCATATTAATAAAAATTTTGTAGAAAAGGTTTATGGAGAAAGTACTAGTTAATGGGTAACGTAATATAGAAGATATTGTTTTTTTTGGCAAAATGAAACTATCGTTATAATATCAAACATTATTTTATTTAAAATCAAGTAATGGGGAGTAACTAAATAAAAGGCTTAACCCAATTTTTTCTAACTAAGATTAGAGAAAATTGGGCTTTTTTGTTTATGTTTCAATTAGTAGAAAGACACTATCAAAGGTATAAACGAAAGGAGGGAGATAAAAAAGTAATTTCTTTAGTTAAAAAATTAAAAACTGCACGCGAAAAATATATATCGTTATTTTAAAATAAACAAGGCTTTAGTGTTTTATTTCAACAATTAAGTATTGGAGGAAAATTAATGAGCAGCAATAAAGTGAACACAAATGTACTAAGCTTGGTAGAACCATTTAAAATAAAAGAGATTGAAAAAGTTGTTGACTATGAGGAAGGCTGGGTAGAAGTACGCCCTACTATGGCAAGTGTCTGTCATGCAGACTTGCGTTATTTTAACGGATCAAGAGGGGCAGAAGTTTTAAAGAAAAAACTCCCTATGGCCTTAATTCATGAAGGTATTGGCATTGTTGAATCATCAAAATCTGAAGAATTTTCAGCTGGGGATCGTGTAGCCATTGTTCCTAATATTCCAAACAGAGTTTTACAACCATCTGTAGCTTCAGAAGGCCAGAAAATACCAGCGAATTATGCCTCAGGGTCTGAGTTTTTAGGGAGTAATCGTGATGGTATTGCACAAACCCGTTTAGTACATCCAGCAGACTGTCTTGTTAAAATTCCCGATAATATTTCAGATGAACTAGCTGTACTCTCAGAAGTTAGCTCTGTTTCGAATCATGCAATTAGTCATATAGAAAGCGATTTAAAAGACACAAGCAAAAACATTGCTCTGTTTGGAGATGGTCCAGTTGGTTATTTAACTGCCTGTATGATTTCTTTTATGTTTCATGTAGAGAAAGAACGTTTTACTGTCTTTGGTGCAGATGCTGAAAGATTAGCTCACTTTGACTTTGCTGAAACGAAAATGTCACCGGAATATAATTTCGAAGAGCCTGAGAAAAAATATGACGTTATTATTGAGTGTACCGGTGGCAATTTTAGTGCAGTTGCTATTAATGAAGCAATTGATTTATTCAAACCTATAGGGAAACTCGTTTTAATGGGGGTTTCAGAAGAGAAAGCACCTATTAATACCCGAGATGTGTTAGAAAAGGGGTTAACTTTATATGGGAGTAGTCGCTCTACCACATATAACTTTGAAAAAGTGATTGAAGGAATGACTACATTACCTGAATACAGAGAAGCTTTAAGTCGAATATTGCCAAAAGGAACGGATAAACACTTTACTGTTTCGAGCGGTTTAGACTTTCAAAACGCAATGAATTCGATCTCGAATGATAAAACTTGGGAAAAAGCTATTTTAAATTTTAATTATTAACTAAGAAAAAAGAAGGTGAAAAAGTGATAGGGATTATTATAGCCACTCATGGTG
Source organism: Tetragenococcus solitarius NBRC 100494 (assembly GCF_001544195.1). Taxonomy (GTDB): domain Bacteria; phylum Bacillota; class Bacilli; order Lactobacillales; family Enterococcaceae; genus Tetragenococcus; species Tetragenococcus solitarius. The sequence goes on along the minus strand of NZ_BCPY01000008.1, from coordinate 17,882 downwards.
ATTTTTCTAAAGGCATTTTGAATGCTGCAGAAACGATCATGGGAAAACAAGATAATTGTGAAGTGCTCACCTTATTTCACGAAACGAGTGTAGAGGATTTTGCTGATGAGATGACAGAGAAAGTAAATAATGCGTTTGAAGAAAGTGAAAATGTCATGGTGTTTACAGACCTTTTTTCTGCTACTCCTTACAATCAAGCAGTGTTGAACGGACGCAACAGAAATAAAGAGCAGTATCGTGTCATATGCGGTGTGAATCTTCCTATGCTCATTGAAGCTTTTAATCAAAGAATGCTACAAAAAGATATAAATACTATAACAGAAAAGGCAATTGATGCTGGCGAAAAGGGTATTGACGAGTTTTTTAATTTAATGGAAGAAATGGATAAAGAGTAAGAAGACTAAAGAAAAAAAGTGATTATTATGGATCAGCGCTCACTTATATTATTTCTCTTATCCAACAATGTTTGAGACACCTTCGTTTATAAAGCATTTTATAATATAAATAACAAAAAGGAATGACCTAAATGAAATTGGTTAATGGTTTTAAATTAATGGAATACGGGAAAGAAAACGGGCTGCTTTTACCCGCTTTTAACACAACAAATTATGAAGTTACCAAAGGGATCATTGACGGTTTTGACGCCATGGGGTTGGGTGGTTATATCGCTATTTCGTCTAGTAATTTAAAATTATCTAGCCCAAAGATTATCGCGGATATGGTGAATAGCGTGATGAAGGATAAGTCAACCCCCGTATCACTTCATTTAGACCATGGGAAAAGCTTTAAAGATGTTAAAGCTTGTATAGATGCTGGTTTTACTTCCATTATGGTAGATGCTTCTCACCTATCTTTTGAAGAAAATATCAAAGAAGTTCAACGTACAGTTGAATATTGTCATTTCTTTGACATCCCTGTCGAGGCGGAATTAGGAGCCATTCAAGGTAAAGAAGATGATCATGTGTTAGAAGAAGATGCGAAAACTTCTTCAGAAGATGTTAGGGAATTTGTTGAGCAAACGGGATGTGATTTATTGGCCGTGTCTATTGGAAATGTTCACGGAATGGAGTTAACACCGAACCTTGATTTTCCATTACTAGACGAAATTGTAAAAAAATCCTCTGTGCCTCTAGTTTTACATGGTGGTTCAGGAATACCTTTTGATCAAGTAAGAAAAGCTAAAAAGAGAAACCTTATAAAAGTAAATTACGGATCTGACCTACGCCAAGCATTCATCCGTACTTATGGAAAAGCTTATGAACAAAATCATAATGAATTTAATTTAATGGGGTTATCGCAAGAAGCAGTAAAAAATGTTATGGGCAGAGTAGAGTCCATTATTGAAGAAGTAAATGTTAAATAGGAAGGGGTGTATTGGATATGAAAGCAGTAGTCGAAGTTGGAGCAAAAGAAATTGTGGTCCAAGAGTTACCCACCCCAGAGATTCAAGCAGATGAAGTTTTGATGAAAGTGCGAGCCAATGGCTTATGCACTAATGACTTTCGTGACTATGCCGGAGAATCTGATTATACTTTTCCACGTGTTGGGGGACACGAATTTAGCGGTGAGATCGTTCGAATCGGGTCAAAAGTTGATAGTGATCATTTTAATGTAGGAGATCATGTAGTGAAATATATCATTCCTAACTGTGGAGAATGCCATTATTGTAAAACAGGTCGCCCAAATTTATGTAACAAAGTATATACTTCAACTACTTTTCAAAATCCGGACGGAATTTCTGGTTTCTTTGGACTAGCGCAATATATAGCAGTAAAAAGTAAAGACCTATATAAATATCCTAAGGAGATTCCTTATACAAAAAGTGCATTTACTGAACCTGTGGCTTGCGTAGTTAACAGCGTAGAAAAAGCCGGAATTGCTTTGGGACAAGATGTTTTAATTATCGGTGGCGGTGTTATGGGATTACTTCATGTTCAACTAGCTAAACTACGTGGTGCGCGAGTCATTGTTAGTGAACCAAATAAAGACAGACAAGAATTAGCACAAAATTTAGGTGCAGATATTACTTTTGATCCGACAGAAGGTGATGCTATCGAATTTGTAAAACAACAAACTGAGGGGCGAGGAGCAGAAATTGTGTTTAATACTACTGCAAATCCTAATGTTGCTCAACAGGCGTTAGACTTTACTGCAAAAGGTGGTAGGACGTTGATGTTTAGTTCTATGCATCCTAATGAGCCGGTTCCAACAGATATGGGAGCTGTTCATTCGCAAGAAAGGACGATCACAGGGACAGTTAGTCCAACGATTGCAACTTTTTATCGCGCTACTCAATTGATTGCAAAAGGTTTAGTGGATGTAGAAACATTATTAGATAAAACTTTTAACTATACCGACGCCACTGAAGCTTTTGAATATGGTGCGCGTCCAGAAACTTTAAAAACGATGATCACTTTCGATTAAGTGGGCTAAAGGAGTCATTTCATGTCAAAACTTTATATTGGAATCGATATTGGAACGACTTCCATTAAATTAACTACTGTAGATCAAAAAATGAAGGCATTGGCTGACTTACAATACAATTATCATTACCTTACACCTAAGGAAAACTTTAATGAAATTGAGCCAGATGTATGGCTGAAAATTGTGATGAAAGGTCTGAAAAAACTTTTTCAACAATTTTCATCTGACTTCATTGCAGGCATTGGAATTACTGGCCAAATGCATACCACCGTTTTTGTTGACCAAAATAAACAAGCGATTCGTCCAGCTATTTTATGGAATGATACACGTACACAAGAGATGATTCCTAAAATAAAGAAGCAATTACAACAAACAAGTAGAAGCGCGCCGATAGCAAAGATAGTTTCTACAGGGAGTCCTTTAGCTAACTTATTATGGCTAAAGGAGAAAGAATTTGAAAGTTATAGGAAAATCCATAAGGTGTTAATTGCCAAGGATTACCTTGTCTTGAAGTTAACAGGAACGTATTCGACTGACTATTGTGATGCTTCCACTTCTTCGTTTTTTGATCTTTATCAAGATCAATGGTCACAAGAAGTGGTGCAAATTTTTGATTTACCTGAGAAGATTTTTCCTGTGATTCATTACTCTTCGAAAAGAGTTGGAATGTTGACAAAAGGAATTCAAGAGAAACTAGGGATTAATGCGGCTATTCCAGTAGTAGCTGGTACAGGAGATAATGTTGCTTCTGCTTTAGTTTCAGGCTGTTTTTATAATCATCAGCCCTTAATTTCTCTAGGTACTTCAGGAGTAGTAGCTGTTCCTAATGAAGGACATCATTTAAAAGAAACAGGGAAAAATGTGGTAACTAAAATTCAAGAAGGGGATAGTTCTGTTCTTACACAAGGAACGGTTCAAGCAGGGGCCAAAGTGAACAGTTGGTGGGCGGAAAATATTTTGCACACGGATGATTTCTTTGGAGAGCAAGATAAAATACCTTCTTCGTTGATTGGAAAAAATAATGTGCTATTTTTTCCACATTTAAATGGAGAAAAGACCCTTTACGCTTCTCCCAAATTAAGAGGAGCTTTTGCTGGATTAAGCTTAGATACAACACGTGAAGCGATGTACTTAGCGGTTTTAGAAGGGTTAGTTTTTGGGATACGTAGATTATACGAGGCTATGAAAAATAAAGAAGCCCCCTCTTATTTTTCAATTGTAGGAGGTGGAGCTAAAAGTAAACTTTGGATACAGTTGTTTGCCAATATATTGCAGACACCTATCAAAAGAATTAATACTTCACAAGAAGCTGTCCATGGCGCGGCTCTTTTAGCTATTCTCGGGGTAAATGATTTTTCTGATATTGAGCATAGCGATTATCAAATGATTCAACCACAAACACAGTTGATTTCTTCATATGAAGAAAAATATCAAAACTATTTAAGGTTAGCGAATTTGATATTTGATTATACGGAAAACTTAAATTTATGACGAACAATGAATAAGAGAACAAGACGGTTTAATTGAAAAGTAGATAGTAGTATGAAAAGGGGATAATAATATGGCAAAAATAGTGTTAGCAAGAATAGATGATCGTTTAGTACACGGGCAAGTAATGACACAGTGGTTACAATATTCAGGAGGGAACCATATCGTTATTGTTGATAGCGATGTTGCAGCAGATTCGTTTAATACAAATATGATGAAAATGGCGGTTCCTAGAAGCGTTAAATTAGATGTGTTCACCGAAGATGAGGCAAAAGAAAAAATTAGTGAACTTCCTGATTCAGCTAAAGTCATCATTTTAGCTAAAAGGCCTCAAGTTTTTGATAAGTTAGCTGAAGACGGTCTGGAGCTTGGCTCAGTGATTGTAGGTGGAATGGGTCAAAATCAAGAACGAAAAAAGCTTTATAAAAATATAGCCGCTTCCGATGAAGAAAGAGAAGCCTTTCGTAAAATTATTGACCAAGGTATTGATTTAAAGATCCAAGTAGTGCCTTCAGATAAGACGATATCAGTTGAGACATTATTATAAACTAAAACATTGAGGTGAAGAGAATATGGAAATTGCAATAAACCCAATACAGGCCTTTTTAATAGGGATTGTTTATTACTTAGGTATTGATGGAACGCCATGGATTACCCATTTAGGGAACCATACTTGGTTGAGACCTATGTTTAATGGTTTCATCGTCGGGATCATTTTAGGTGATCCAGTTCAAGGGACAATCATTGGCGCAGCAATTAATTTACCTTATTTAGCTTTTATTTCAGCAGGTGGGTCGGTTCCTATGGATCCAGCATTAGCTGGTACGGTAGGAACTGCTTTAGCTTTGGGCGCCAATGTTTCCCCTAGTGTAGCTACGACAATGGCAATCCCAATCGGACTTTTGGGAACGATTATATGGATTGTTCATATGACAGTAGATACAACTTTTGTTCATATGGCAGACAAAGCAGCGGAAGAAGGAGATATCCGTAAAGTTAACATACTACATGTCGCGCCGCCACAAATCTTTTTATTTATTATTAGTGTTATTCCTGTAGCCTTTGCGGTGTACTTTGGGGTAGATGCAGTTCAATGGTTAGTTGATGCATTATCAGGAAGACCTTTGGATATTTTATCTGCTATTGGTGGTATTCTTCCTGCACTAGGTATAGCGATGAACTTACGAGCTATGAATGGAAGTGGAAAATTAATATTTTTCCTTCTAGGTTTCTTATTAACAGCATATTCAGGTTTGCCAATATTAGCACTTTCAATTTTTGGCGCAATTATTGCCTGGATTTGGACTACTCTTGATTTGAAAGGAGAATACTAAATGGCCGAAGAAAAACTTAATAACGAAGAAATAAAAAAAGAAGAAGATAATAACAATATAGTTTTGTCGAAAAAAGATATTGTTAAATCATTTTGGCGCTGGAGATTTTTTGTTCAGTCAAACTATAACTATGAAAGGCTTCAATCAACAGGTGTGATCTTCTCTCTTAGTCCAGTATTAAAAAAATTATATGGACCAAAAACAGATGAAATGTCGGAAGCGTTAAAACGACATATTCAATTTTTTAATACAGAGGCAGCTTTTGGCGGTACAATTTTGGGTATGACTATTGCAATGGAAGAAGAAAAAGCTAATGGAGCTCCTATAAATACGGATACGATTAATGGTTTAAAAACTGGAATGATGGGGCCTCTTGCTGGTATTGGAGACACTCTATGGCAAGGAACTTTGATACCAATTCTGTTATCTTTTACTTTACCTTTTGCTTCTCAAGGAAATATTGTGCTTGGCCCGATACTATTTGCGGTTTTACACATGGGGCTTATGCTAGTGCTATCATATAATGTCTGGATGTTTGGATACAGAAGAGGTAGGGAAGGAGTGCAGGAACTACTTTCAGGTTCAGCGTTACCAAAGGTCATGTCTTTTGCACAGACTTTAGGAGCCATTGTTATTGGCGGTCTAGCAGCTCAGTTTGTGGATGTTGTATCTCCTGCGACTTTAAATTTGAGTTCTGATGTTACGTTAAGTATTCAAGAAGATGTTCTTGACGAATTGGTTGTAGGGATACTTCCATTAGGCATTACTCTCTTAACTTACTATTTATTAAAAAAGCAATTCAAACCTACAACAGTTTTAGTAATATTGATTATTTTGGGGGCTGTACTTGCAGGATTTGGGTTGATAGGGACTGCTGATTAGAAATAATAGCATAAATTGTAGTTGAAATATTTATCTCTAATATTTGAAACAAATTCTACTTGTTGATGATATATTTAGTAACTAATTATATATTAGAATAATATCGGAATAAAATAAGATAGTATTATATTATATGTGTCCATCTATTTTTAGATGGGCTTTTTTATTTTGTTTATCAAAAATATAACGTTGGCTTATTTAATACAATGTTGTATTATTTCTTCTAAAGAAAGCGCTTGTCTTAATAAAAAATTTTAGAGGAGAATAATCAATATGAAAAAAAATGTCATTATAAGTACTGATCCGGGCATTGATGATGCTGTTGCGCTAGCTTTAGCAACGTTTAGCAGAGAACTTAATGTGCAACTTGTTTGTCCTTTATTCGGAAATGTAAACGTTAATAATACCGTTGCGAATACTGAAAAGTTATTAACTTTTTTTGAGAAGGATATAAGAATTGTAGCTGGGAGCCAACAGCCTTTAATACGTGAAAGCATTGAAGCTAGTAATATTCATGGAAAAACAGGTATGGAAGGTTTCGATTTTCCTAAAGCATCTCAATTGGCGGATACTTCTTTAACTGCGGTTGAAGCCATGCATCAAGTAGTCAGTCAGAATAAGACAAACACTACGTTAGTTGGAATAGGTCCGTTGACGGATATTGCATTATTTATTCATTTATATCCGCAAGACTTATCTAAAATTGAGGAAGTCGTTGTAATGGGAGGGACATTAGATAGAGGGAATTTTGGTGTTCTATCGGAATTTAATTTTGCTTCTGATCCGGAAGCTACCAAGATGGTTTTTGACAGTGGACTAAAGATAAGAGTTGCTCCGATGCAAGTTGGGCGGCAAGCAAAAGTGATGCCAGAGACTTCAGAAAAAGTTAAAAGGCTAAATAAGATTGGGGACATGTTTTACCAATTATTTTCTAAATACCGCGGGGGCAGTTTTGCGAATGGTTTAAATATGTATGATGCACTAGCTATTGCTTTAATTTTAAAACCGGAGATATTCGAAGAAGTATCTACACGGGTTGAAATCGAAACTGCTGGAAATTTAACAGCGGGTGCTTCATTAATTGATTTAAAGAATTATTTGAAATTACCTGATAACGCAAAAGTTGCTGTATCCGTTGATTCAATTCAATTCGAAGAATGGTTTGTTGCTGCGTTAGGAAAAGCCGATTAAAATTAGGAGGAAAAACCATGGAAGTTATAATAACTTGCGGAATTGGGATTATTGCAATTGGGATTTTAGTATATATGTTGTTAAAGAAAAATGACATTAAAATGACCTTATTACTTTTGGGTGTTATTTTAATGTATGTAGCACTTCTTATGAGGCGTGATCTAGGGCTTACTGAAAGTACAGGAATTATGTGGTTAGATCCTTTCCAATCCATTGTTGATCAATTTTCAGATACATTGGTCGGTCCAGGCTTTGTTATCTTGATTTTAGGCGGGTATAGTGCCTATATGAATCATATTAATGCTAACCAAGTAACAGTACATGCGTTAACAAAGCCTATTTCTAAAATTAAATCTGTTTATATTTTGATTCCTATTGTATTTTTAATAGGGAATCTACTATCACTTGTTATTCCAAGTGCTTCGAATTTAGCTATTATTTTGTTAGCTACTTTATATCCTGTCTTGCGTGCAGCCGGTGTGTCAAGATTTAGCTCAGCAGCAGTGATTGCGACATCGGCCACGATTGTACCTACACCTTTAGGTTCAGATAATGTAGCGATTGCTGCTCAATTAGGAGTAAGTGCAACTGAATACGTCTTTACAAGTCATGCAATAGTTTCTATACCAACTCTTTTAGCAATAGCACTAGTTCATTATTTCTGGCAGAAACATGAGGATAAAAAAGAAAATGAAAATTTAACTTATGCTGATGAATTAGAAAAAAATGGTTCAGACAAAGAGCAAACAGAAGAAACTTTCATGTACTCTGGATTTAAAGGTTTCATTTATGGTGTTTTGCCGTTATTACCCATTATTTTATTACTGCTAGTTTTTGTAATAAATATCATTGTAGGGACTGAGTTAAATATTAGTGTACAAGTAGTAAGTATTATTAGTTTCATTGCAGCGGTATTAGTAGAAGTTATTAACAAGAAAACTTTGAAAAATGTACTGCAAGAGACAAGTGCCTTTTTTAATGGAATGGGCGATGTTATGAGTGTAGTAGCACTATTAGTAGCAGCACAAGTTTTTGTTCAAGGATTGACTTCGATTGGGATTATCGATTTGGTCCAAAGTGCAATGACAAGCATGAATAGTGCGGGAATTTTATTACCGGCAGTAATGGTTCTTTTTACAGCTATTATTGTACTTTTAAGCGGGAGTGGAACGGCTCTATTATTTGCTATGATACCATTAATGATTCCGTTGGCAAACGCAGCAGGAATTGATCCGGTCTCTTTATCTGTACCGATGCAACTTTCTGGGAACTTATTAAGAGCAGTTTCGCCAGTTGCCGCAGTAGTTTTAATTGTAGCTGGAACTACTAAGCTCTCACCCGTTCAAATTATTAAGCGAACTTCTGTGCCAATGGTTTTTGGGGTGATAATGTCTGTCGTTTTGTCATTATTGATTTTCCAATAATGATAGGAAAAATGACGAAAAGATTAGCAACGATTGAAGATTTGCCTCGAGTGCTAATGCTTGTTGAAGATGGTAAAAAACAAATGGAAGCTAAGAGAGTTACTCAATGGAATAAAGATTATCCTACTTCGGATATAGTAAAAGCAGATATACAACAAAGGACTCTTTGGCTTTATGGTCAAGAAGATGAAGCTTGTGTCACAGTGATATTAGAAGGAAATACACTCAATATTTGTCGGCTTGTAGTAGATTCTTTATACCAAAATCAGGGATGGGCTAATTTCATACTGCAAGATATTTTAGATTATGGGGCGATCATTAAACAAGTAAAACAGGTGAAAATTGTTACGAATCATTCCAACCAAAGCATGTTAAAGTTATTATCAACTAAAGATTTTATTGCAAAACGTTCTTTTTTAGTTGAGGGACGGGAAAGTTATGGTTCTTTTATAGAGTTTAGTCACGCACTCTAAAGTAGAAAAAAATGTGATTATGGTACAATAAAGGTAATGATTTTAAATATGCTTGTAAGGAATGAAATTAAATGCACCATACACCTAAATATGTTCAAATTTATAATCAAATGATGACGATGATCAAACGTTCTCAGTTTCCACCAGGATCAAAGTTACCTTCTGAAGAAAAACTAACGCAAGACTTTGGAATTAGTCGGGTCACTTTGAGGACTGCACTATCATTACTAAAAGAAGACGGGATGATCCATAGTATTCATGGTCAAGGCCATTTTGTATCCGCTGATACTTCTGGAGAAAATCATAGAGGACTTGGCAGCTTTAGTTGTCCTATTATGGAGAGTCTTAATCTACCTTTAGAACAAATTACTGGAAAAGATGCTTACTATTATAAAAACCCTAGTAGTACTTTCACAGATAAATTATTCCAAGTGCAAGATTTATCTTATTTAACATTAAATGTTTGGTATGAAAGTAATGAACAAAATGTTGCTAACATATTTTCAATTATTTTGCCGGAAACAGTAAGGCAATTTGGTCTTGATTTAGAAAATAAGAAACAAATTATTCATTTTTTAGAAAAAGATATTTATCAAAAAGCTTTAAATTCGCATTTAACTATAACGATCTCGTCTCGAGATGTGGAAAGTTTTCGCCGAAAATTTCCTAAAGATCAGAAATTAGTTTTACTGACAGAAGATCTTTATTCAAACGATGGAAAACTCCTAGCTCAAAACAAACATTACATTCCTGAGGCTTTTTTCCGTACATCTCTAATACGTTATCGAAGTGGTTACACCAATCAATTAAATGAATGACATTAAGAGCAACGCTTGTATGTTAGAAATAAGGAAGTGGAGATAAAGATAAACATGAACAAAATTACGGTATTAGGTAGTATGAATCTTGACACTACGATTAGAACAGAACGTTTGCCCAAGCCTGGCGAAACGGTGCATTCCAAAGAAATGTTTACTGGAGGTGGCGGTAAAGGAGCTAATCAGGCGATTGCTGCTGCTAGAAATGGCGGAGAGGTAAGGTTTATTGGAGCTGTAGGAAAAGATACTGCGGGTAAAACGATCTTAGAATTACTGGAACAAGACGATATCAACGCGCAAGGGATTAAAGAACTAGCACACACACGAACCGGTAGTGCCTATGTCATGGTCGACGATAAAGGTGAAAATAGTATTATCATTCATGGGGGCGCGAACCTGAAAATTTCTGAAAGCCATGTGAGTGAAGTAAGTCAACTCATCACGACAAGTGATTTTCTGATTGCACAGTTTGAGACGAATTTATCGAGTATTGAAAAAGCTTTTGAAATTGCTAAACAGGCCAATGTGACGACTATTCTTAATCCGGCACCCGCTCCGAAAGAAATTTCAGCAAAACTGATTCAATTAACGGATATTCTCGTCCCTAATGAAACAGAATTAGAGATGATCACAGGCAGGAAAGTAACAAACCAAAAAGAGTTAGATAATGCAGCTCAGGTCATCCATCAAATGGGAGTCAAAGGTTTAATTGTTACCTTAGGAAGTAAGGGAGCATTTTATTCTTTTGCTAGCGTGGCAAGTGGGTTTGTCCTAGCTTTTAAAGTGGATGCGAAAGATACAACAGCTGCTGGAGATACATTTATTGGCGCTTTAACAGCAAAATTGTCGGTAGATATGAGAAATATAGAGGAAGCAATTCACTATGGAAATAAAGCTTCTTCTTTAACGGTACAACGTTATGGCGCTCAGCCCTCCATTCCTTACGAAAGCGAATGTCTTAAATCATAAACAGAGCGATAGTTGAAAGTGCAGCTCTAATCAATTCATAAAAAAATCGATTTTAAAACCTCTTCATTGGGATTTAAAATCGATTTTTTTTATAGAAATAAAGTGTAATAAGAAATTTATTTGAACAAAATTTCATAATTATACTTTACATTTGTAAAACAGACTGTTACGATTTAAGTATCAAACGAAAGGGGATTCAAAAAATGGAATTAACAACCAATGAATTAGCAAAATATTTAGATCATACAAACTTGCAACCGAATGCAACAAAAGCAGATATTGAAAAGACATGTGAGGAAGCAAAACAATATCAAACAGCTTCCGTCTGTGTGAATGGCTACTGGGCATCTTTTGTCACAGAACAACTTGCAGGAACAGGGATTGAAACTTGTGTAGTTGTCGGCTTTCCTTTAGGAGCAATGAGTACGGCTAGTAAAGTAGCAGAAGCGAAAAAAGCGATCGAAGACGGCGCAGATGAAATTGACATGGTCATTAATATTGGCGAGTTATTAGGAAATAATGACGAAGCTGTTCAAGCAGATATTCAAGCGGTCGCTGATGGCGTACATCAAAAAGGAAAAATTTTAAAAGTCATTCTTGAAACTTCATTTCTTAATAAAGAACAAATTGTAAAAGCTTGTCAACTATCAGAAGAAGCTAAGGCTGATTTTGTAAAAACTTCTACTGGATTTAGTAGTGCAGGGGCAAAGGAAGATGACGTCAAAATTATGCGTGAAACGGTAGGCGATCGTTTAGGTGTCAAAGCTTCTGGAGGCATCCATAGCAGACAAGAAGCTTTGGGAATGATCGAAGCTGGAGCGAGCCGTTTAGGTGTTAGTGCAACAGTAGATATTTTGAAATAAATACTTTATTGCATATTTCATATTTAGATATCAAGGAGGAATAAAAATGGCTTACAAACGTATTTTTGGTATTGTACTTGATTCTGTAGGAACAGGGGCAGCACCTGATGCAGATCAATTTGACGACCTTGGTTCAGATACTTTAGGACATGTCGGACAAGCCTATGAAGGAAAGCTTGCTTTACCTAATTTGCAAAAGTTAGGAATTTCTAACTTGCGGGAACAAGCAATTGAAGGCGTGCCCGCTGTTGAGCAACCACTGGGATACTTTGGTAAAATGACCGAAATTTCTGCTGGAAAAGATAGTATGGATGGACATTGGGAAATGATGGAATTACCTGTTGAACAACCACTAAATTTTTTCCCTAACGGTTTCCCTGAGGAACTATTGGCAAAGATTGCTGATTTTTCAGGTCGAAAAATTGTCGGAAATCGCCCAGCTTCTGGGACAAAAATTATTGAAGAATTAGGCGAACATCAAATGGAGACCGGAGACTTGATTATTTATACTTCTGGAGACTCAGTTCTGCAGATTGCAGCCCACGAAAAGATTATTCCGTTAGATGAGCTTTACCGTATTTGTGAATATGCGCGTAGTTTAGTCAATGGACCAGAGTATACTGTGGGACGCGTCATTGCTCGCCCGTATGTAGGAGAAGATAAAGATCATTTTACACGTACGTCAAATCGGCATGATTATGCATTAAAACCTACAGGAAAAACGTCTTTAGACTATCTGCAAGAAAATGGTGTGAAAACCATTGGGATTGGAAAAATCAATGATATCTTTAGCGGACAAGGTTTGGATGAAGTTTATCATAATGAGAGCAATATGGATGGCATGGACCATGTAGATCATGTTATGCAACAAGATTTTACCGGATTTTGTTTTGTTAATTTGGTGGATTTTGATTCGATGTATGGTCATCGCCGCAATCCAATGGGTTTTGGTCAAGCGTTAATGGACTTTGATCAACGTTTGGGTACAGTGTTAAACCAATTGCAAGAAGATGATCTATTAATGATTACAGCCGATCATGGAAATGATCCTGGCTTTAAAGGGACGGATCATACGCGTGAACAGGTACCGTTGTTGGTATATTCTCCAAGCATGCAAGCACCAGCAACACTAGGTACACGTACGACTTTTTCTGATTTTGGTGCAACAATTGTTGCCAACTTTGGTGTCAAGAGTAATGGTTTAGGAACTAGCTTTTTAGACCAGTTAGCATAAAAGATAAAGATGAGGGAGAAAATGGAAAATAAATACGACGAAACAAAGCTGAAACAAGCTTTGACTGTAGCCCATCTTTATTATGAGGAAAATCTTGGACAAGCAGCGATCGCTAAAAAATTAGAACTCTCTCGCCCAACCATTTCTCGGTTGTTGCAGCTAGCTAAAGATGCCGGTTTCGTCAAGATTCAGATTGAAAATCCATTTGTGAATTCAAAAGATCTCGCCCGCATATTATCTGAAAAATATCGGGCGACGATCAAAGTTGTTCCTCCAAGTTATCAAGGGAAAACGTCAAGTATGGATCGTGTGGGGGCTTATACAGCTGACTTTTTAGCAAATTTAGTCCAACCCAACGATATTATTGGAATTGGTTGGGGAAAAACGATCCATGCGGTGACAAGGCAGTTGGGAAATCCAATTGTCTCTGGCGTACAAACGGTTCAGTTAAAAGGTAGTTTTAGCTTCGGACATGAAAAAACATATGCTTATGAAAGTATCAATGAGTTGTCTCGTGCTTTTCACACGAAAACACAATATTTACCTTTGCCCACCATTTTTGATAATGAGACCACAAAGAATTTGGTCGAACAAGATCGATTTATTAAATCGATCTTGGATCTGGGCAAACAGGCCAATATTGCTTTATTTACAGTGGGAACTGTACGCAAAGATGCTTTATTATTCAACTTGGGGTACTTGGATGAAAAACAAAAAAACACCTTGCAAGAAAAGTCGGTGGGAGACATTGTTTCTCGTTTTATTGACGGTAAAGGAGAGATTGTTGACTCTGAATTAAACCGACGTACTGTAGGGATTGATTTAGCAGAATTAAAAAAGAAAGAACATTCGCTTGTGGTGGCAAGTGGGATGAAAAAAGGAGCGGCAGTTCATGCTGTTTTGCAAGCAGGATATGCGAATTATGCGATTTTGGATACCTCCTTGGCACAAAATTTAATGGAACGATAAATGATTGGAAGTGTAAGAAATGAGAATGGTAGATATTATTGATAAAAAACGTAATGGGGGTGAATTAAATAAAGAAGAGCTACAATTTTTTGTAAACGGCGTCAGTGATCAGACGATCCCTGATTATCAAATCAGTGCTTTGCTCATGGCCATTTATTTTCAAGATATGACAGATCAAGAGCGGGCCAATCTCACTATGGAAATGATGAAATCAGGGGAGCACTTGGATTTATCAGAAATCCCAGGAGTCAAGGTAGACAAGCACTCTACTGGAGGTGTAGGGGATAAAATTAGTCTTCCACTTGCTGCAGTAGTTGCCGCAACAGGGATTCCTGTCCCTATGATTTCAGGCCGTGGCTTGGGCCATACCGGAGGAACACTTGATAAATTAGAAGCGATTCCTGGCTATCAAGTTGAAATTAGCGAAAAAGCCTTTATTGACCAAGTTGCTAAAGAAAAATTGGCGATTATCGGTGCGACTGGAGATATTGCTCCTGCAGATAAAAAGATTTATTCCTTACGAGATGTAACTGATACGGTAGATTCGATTCCTCTGATTGCCAGCTCGATTATGAGTAAGAAAATTGCTTCTGGCACAGATGCTTTAGTGATTGATGTGAAAACGGGTTCAGGGGCTTTTATGAAAACGTTAGACGATTCTATCTCCTTGGCTAAAGCTCTTGTAGAAATTGGCAAGGGTGTTGGAATGCAATGTATGGCGGTCATTTCTGACATGAACCAACCTCTAGGCACTAAGATTGGCAATTCACTTGAAATTGAAGAATCGATCGATATCTTAAAAGGGCAGGGGCCTGAAGATGTGCGTGAACTTGTATTAACATTAGGAAGTTATATGGTAGTACTCGGGGGCAAAGCACAAGAATTTTCTGAAGCTAGAGCATTACTAGAAGAAGTGATTGCATCAGGAAAAGCATTAGACCGCTTTCGGGCGATGATTAAAGCGCAAGGTGGCGATGAACGGGTCATTGAAGATTACAAAATCATGCCACAAGCGAAATATAAAATCGAATTACCAGCGAAAACAAGCGGCGTTGTTGCAAGCATAAAAGCGGATGAAATCGGCATTGCCAGCATGATGTTAGGCGGTGGCAGACAAAAAGCTGAAGATGCGCTTGATTATAGTGTAGGAATTGAGCTGCACAAAAAAATTGGGGACAAGGTTGAAAAAGGAGAATCCTTATTGACGATTTATAGTAACAGTGAAGCGATCGATTCAACGAAAAATTTGTTGTATCAAAATATAGAAATCGCGGATTCTGCCCAAAAACCTCAAATGATTTATCAAATCATTGACTAACAGCAATATTCTCCAATGAAAATTTATGAAATGAAAGAGGCGCATGATAATGCAATTTGTGTTTTTGCTAACGGGTCTAGCTTTAGTCTTTATCATTGGCTGGTTAGTAAGTAGTGACCGTAAACAAATTAAATTTAAAAAGATGGGAATCATGTTTGCGTTACAATTGATTATTTCCTTTCTTTGTTTGAATACTTCCGGCGGCGTTCATGTAATGGAAAATATATCTGCCTTCTTTGGTTGGCTGACGGAACAAGCTGCTGGCGGTGTTGACTTTGTTTTCGGTGGTTTGATGATTCAAAAAGGAGCCTCTGTCTTCTTTTTAGATGTATTAATGCCTATTGTCTTTATATCGGCATTAGTAGGGATTTTAAATTACCTTAAAATCTTGCCTTTTATCATTAAATGGACAGGGTATTTATTAAATAAATTAGCCGGAATGGGCGAGCTAGAAAGTTATTTTGCGGTTTCCACGGCTATCTTAGGACAACCTGAAGTTTTTCTCACGGTAAAAGAAAAAATCCCTAAATTAGATGAGAAACGACTTTACACGATTTGTGCTTCTGCTATGAGTGCAGTTTCCGCAGCTGTTTTAGCTTCTTATATGCAGCTAGTGCCGGGTAAATTTGTTGTGACTGCGGTCTTTTTAAATATTTTATCCGCCTTGATCGTTTCATGTATTGTGAATCCCTACGATGTTTCTAAAGAAGAGGAACTTTCGGTAAATGCGGTCGAAACCGTCGATGTTTCTAAAGAACCTTTTTTCCAAGTTTTGGGTAATTATATTCAAGATGGATTCCAATTAGCCATTACTGTAGCAGCAATGCTCATTGGTTTTGTGGCTTTAGTTACTTTTTTGAATAGCACTTTTGCTGCTATTTTTAATATTGAATTTACGACCGTATTAGGGTATATATTTTCACCAATTGCCTTTTTGATGGGAGTTCCTTCTGCGGATATTACTCAAGTAGGAAGTCTTATGGCAACGAAAATCTTAACGAACGAATTTGTTGCTTTAGGCGAATTGAATCAAGTAGCAGAAACGTTGTCCCCTAAAGGGAACGCGATTATTTCTTCCTATTTAGTTTCCTTTGCTAATTTTAGTGTTGTCGGAATTATCACAGGTTCTATAAGATCAATTAGCGAAAAACAAGGCGGATTTGTTGCGAAATTTTCGATGAAGCTTTTACTAGGGGCAACCTTAGCTTCTATTTTAACAGGAACCATCGTGGGCTTGTATTTTTAATAGAGAAGATTTATAGTTTATGATCGGAATAATGGGTAGAAAATGACTAAAATAAATGTTATATAAGTATCACTAAAGTTGAAATAAAAAATTGCTTTCTTATTTTATTGCTGGGAGAACCTCAACAATGAAGTAAGAAAGCTTTTTTAGTAATAAATACCGAACAAATAGACAATTAGTAACTATGCCTTTGTTTATTTGAATTTAGAAAACCATGAATAAAGTCTTTTTCTACCTCCGATAAAATACGATTTGAAGAGTATGCAATGAAATAGTCCAATGAGAGAAACTCTTTAGAAATAGGGTATAAATTATAAGCTCCTTGCTCAAAAGGGGAAAGTACACTTTCTGGCACAACGGCAATGCCGCTACCATTTTTCGCTAGTGCTGCTACTGTATAAATATTACTACTTTCAAGCAAAATTTTTGGTTTCATTTTATAATTATTTAGCAATTGGTCTATTTGTCGCCGAATAGCAGAACCATTAGTAGTTAAAACTAAATTTTCTTGTAATAGTTCTTTTAATTTTATTGATTTTGCTGGTAGTATAAATTCATTTTCTTGATAGAATGTTGAAGTTTTGGGAATGATGACATAATAATGTTCAAAACCACAACGATGGACAGTTAACTCTTGTGAAATTGTATCTGCATTTTGTCCAATAAAAAAATCTAAAGTTCCTTCTATCACCCTTTTTTCATTTATTTGCGGAAGGTCTTCTTCAATATTTAGCCGAGTATTTTGGTGTTTAATGAGAAATTTTGGAACAAATAATGGCAATAAAAATGTCCCTAAACTTGCTAAAATTCCTAAACGAATTCTAGGCTGAGCAGAACGAGAAAATCTGGCAATTCTTTTTTGTAAATCGGCCTCTTTAGCTTCCAATGTTTCTAAATATTGATAATAAATTTTCCCTGCTTCTGTCAATTTAAAGTGAGCAGATTGACGATTGATAATTTCGACGCCTAGTTCTTGTTCTACTTTTTTGATTGTTTGGGTGAGGTAAGGTTGTGATATATATAAATTTTTAGCAGCTTTAGTAAAATTATTGTATTTGAGCAAGGTATCAATGTATTGTAACATTTGCAAGGAATCTTTTAATGACATAAAAAGCGTCTCCTCTCTAAACTATAACTATATACTTATGAGTTAATAATTAAATAAATATTTCACAATGTCAATCTTTAATTTTATAATTTAAAATGTAGTAACGTAATTATTTTTAATAAGTTTTGATCAATTAATCAC
>NZ_BCPY01000007.1 GCF_001544195.1 Tetragenococcus solitarius NBRC 100494 | reverse complement strand
ACTTTTTTTAAAAATAATCGTAATTATAAACAAACCGCAGAAGATCTTTTTGTCCATCCAAAGACCGTTCATTATCGAATAAACAAACTTGCCGATATCTTAGCTCTTGATTTTTCAAATTCGGTAGAGTTAGTTAATTATGAATTAGCTACTTACTTTCTTCATATGAAAAAAGAAAATACCTTCATTTAAGATAAAATTTTTAACAAATAGACAAAAAAATAGTGCTGGCAAACAAAAAACTTCCTTGTTTGCCAGCACTCACTCTTATGATTTTATTCTGTCACTTCTAAATCTACTTCACCAACGTGTTCAAAACTTGCCTTGTAATGCCCTTTTTCCAAGGGTTCGGGTAAAACAAAAGTACCTGAGGAAACAAATTGTCCAGCTTTTAATTTTTTTCCATGCTTTTCTAATTCTTTAGCCAACCACAAAACAGCTTTAGCTGGATGACCTAGCACTTCTGTTGAAGGCCCCTCTTTTACAAATTTATCCTCTAAAGTCAATGTTGCTTTAATAGCAGCAACATCTGAGTAAACCAATTTTCGCGGATTACCTATAACAATTGCGCCATTGACTGCGCCATCAGCAACCACTTCATACAAACTAGCTTTAGGAAACCAATCTTCATAGCGTCCGTCCGGCACTTCAATTCCCGGAGCCACACGACATTTTTCAAAAACCTGCTCTGCAGTGTCATCAGAAGAAATGGGTTCATCTACTAAAAAGACAAGTTCCAGTTCTAATAGTGGACGATTATATTCCTTTAAAGAAACAGTATTTTTTACTGTGACATCTGTCATACCACCGTATAAAGGAGAGTCACTAGCAAAAAGTTCTTGTGTCTCTTGGCTAGTTAAGCTGATCTTATAACCAGCTAGCTTTTCTCCTGCTTCTTCTTTAAGTTGCAACACCTCATCTTGAATTTGATAAGCTTCTGTTTTGTCATTAAGGCCTAATTCACCTAACTTTAAAGGTGTATTTGTATGATAAGCTTGATAAAGCTTTTCCACAACTGACATAACTTCCCTCCCAAATATTAGTTATTTTGTAAATTTTCCATTGTGTTGTCAAATTTTGTTTTAATATACTGAGCCGAAAGTCGCAATTTTTCAATCTCTTCATCTGTTAAATCAAGTTGTAGTGTTTCGACGACGCCAGCTTTTCCTATCACAGCTGGATAGGAAAGGTAGGTATTATATTCATTACGAAAGTTTGAAACTGGCAGTTCTGCTCTAGCATCACTCATTACAATATCAGCCAATCGCACAGCTGCTGTTGCAATACCATAGCTCGTATAGTTTTTCCCATGCAATACAGTAAAACCTCCAGCCCGAGCAATTTCATCTAATTGAGTAAAATCAACGGGACGCTCTTGTTCGACTTCTACAATCGGTTTTCCCAAAACATTAACAGTCGACCAAGCAGTAAATTGTGAATTTCCATGTTCACCTAAGTTATACCCAGCAACAGAACGTGGATCGGTCTTAAATACCTTCCCTACCGCACGTTTCATCCTAGCTGAATCTAACAGCGTACCTGTACCAATTACTTGGTTTTTGGGTAAGCCTGTCATCGTTTGATAAATCGCTGTAATAACATCACAAGGGTTTGTAATATCAATTAATACACCATCAAACCCTGAGTCTTTAATTTTTAACGCGACTTTAGCCGCTTGTTGGCTAGTAAAGGGTAATTCCACAAAGCGATCGTTTGTCGTATTATTTTCCAATAATTTTATATTTCCTATAGCTGAAATGACAACATCTGCATCCTTTAACGCAGCGTAATCATTGACAATTAATTTGGTATGAAAAGTTGCGTTTGCCATAGCATCTTCAAAATCCAAAGCATCTGCATTTACCTTAGCTTCATTGGTATCAATCAAAACCATTTCATCAGTTAAACCTTTGGCAATAATATCATGCGCAACGGTAGACCCAACATGTCCCATACCAATGACACCTATTTTTCGGGCCATTTGATCACTCCCTATCATTAACAATCCTTAAACGTTGACTGTATCCTTTTTAATAAAAAGAAAACCAATTTTATAAAGTACTATCGGTTTTCTTTTCTTAGCAATTTTATTTAGACCTCAACCTTTTGGATCCAACCTTCTGGTGCTGGACGATCGCCTAATTGGATCCCTACAAGTTCGTCATACAATGCTTGTGTTTTTGGTCCTACTTCAGTTTCGTTAAAGATATACTTTTTACCATGATAGGTTAAAGAACCCACAGGAGAAATAACAGCTGCCGTTCCCATGGCTCCAGCTTCAACAAACTGATCAATATCTTCTAAAGCGATGGATGTTTCTTTAGGATTCAACCCTTGTTTTTCCGCAATTTCAACTAAGGATTGCTTCGTGATTGACGGCAAAATCGAATCCGACTTAGGGGTTAAAAATTGCCCATCTTTAGTAATACCATAAAAATTAGCTCCGCCAAATTCGTCGATGTATTTATGTTCTCTTGGGTCTAAATACAAACAATCCGCGTAACCTTCTTTTTTAGCTTGCGTCGCTGGATATAAGCTGCCTGCATAATTACCCGAAGTCTTAACTTGGCCTGTACCCGCAAAAGCAGCACGATCAAAGTCACTAATCAGATAAGGTGTAGGTGTCAAACCTTGCACATAAGCCCCCACTGGCGTTGCGTAAATACGAAATTGAAACTCTGTTGAAGGTGCTACGCCGACAAGCGGTTCTGTGCCGATCATAAATGGACGAAGGTACAAAGATCCCCCTGTACCATAGGGTGGCACATATTCTTCGTTAGCACGGACCACTTCTTTGACAGCTTCAACAAATTTATCAGCAGGATAAGCTTCCATCGCCATTCTTTTGGCAGAATTTGCAAAACGTTGTGCATTCATTTCCGGACGAAAAAGATTGATAGTGCCATCTTTTTGCCGATAAGCCTTCAGTCCCTCAAAAATTTCCTGCCCGTAATGTAAAACCTCTGCTGCTTCTGAAAGATGCATTGTTGAATCGGTGGTTAATTCACCTTCCTGCCACTTTCCCTCTTTAAATTCTGCCTTAAATCTATAAGGTAAGTCTCGATAATGAAAGCCCAAATTATTCCAATCCAAATCTTCTACTCTTTGTTTTACCATATAAAAAATCCCCCTCAACTAAAATAAAATTCTCTATAACAACTAAATACGCCCCACAAAGCTTATGCTTTATAGGGCGTTTCCACGGTACCACCTATTTTTTGCTTTGAATTTCACTCAAAACCTCCACATACGGCTAAATATTGTTTAAGCATATGCGTCCTTTTTAATGGTAGGCAACCAGCAAAAACGTTTGTTTTCACCACTCCGAGCTGATAAATTTGCAGGCGACGTTGATTTTTTTCAGCTAGCAAAATCTCTCTAAAAACGTCCAATACCTCAAATAAGACTCATCATTGTGTTTTGTGTTATTTATTTACTGAATAATCTAACTCTTCTGACAAAAGAAGTCAACCTTTTTCTAAAAATTTTCAAAATTAAGACAACTAAAATGAAAATGAGTAGGAAAAAACGATATTTTCCATTTTACCTAGTCTTTCCAATGGATTATTGGACATTTTATTTTATATTTCTTCCTCATTCTGCAAAGCTTTTTGTAAATTCTGATAAAAGTCTTTGCCATAGTCGTAGATAATCTGCGGCTGCCAGTCAGAAGAAGCCTTTTCTTTTTGTAACATCGGTTGAATCCATTGGTTAGTTGGTAAAAGCTTAAGCAAACGATGTCTAGAAAATTGAGAAAACAACAGGTTTCGTCCATACAAAATAGCTAATTGCGCTTGAAAATGAGAATTGTTAAATAACTGGAGAAAAGAGTTAACATTATTTCGATCCGTTAGAAATAACTCTGTTTTCATAAAATCAGTTCGCAAATCTAGCGGCTGCTTTTTAAAAGCTTCAAAAATTTCCTCTGGTAAGCGAATTGCCCACACGAAGCCATTTTGCTGGCACTTATCTAATAAATACAAAATAGCTAATTGGCTTTTTGACATTTGAAACCAATCTTTTGTATTTTCACTTCTAGAAAGTATTCTTTGAAGCATTTCAGGTAAACGGATTAAATCCGCAGGTGATCCGACATCAATGGAAAGCTGCTGAGCATTTTTCAGCCACAATGGATGGTCTGCTATACGTAAAGTCAACCAGCTATTTTGTTTTTTTCTATTATTCTTTTGCAGTAAACTATATACACTCATATCAGTTTTGGAAATATTATAAGCAAATAGCTCTATGAAACTCGGCAGTTCCTTTTTTATAGATGAAATAATTTGCTTTTGCCCGAATTTACGAATTTGTTCTCGGTCTTGTCTCATCTACAGCGTCCTTTCTGTTACTTTTATTAAATTAGGACAATTCCAGCTTGCCTGTATACAGTTGGTAATAGGTCTTTTTGTTTGCAATTAACTGTTCATGCGTTCCTCGTTCTATAATTTGTCCATGGTCTAAAACAATAATCACATCAGAGTTTTAAATGGTTGATAGACGATGAGCAATGACAAAAACTGTTCTACCTTTCATTAGAGAGTCCATACCATCTTGAACTAACCTTTCAGTTAAAGTATCGATACTTGAAGTTGCTTCATCTAAAATCAAAACCGGATGATTCGCTAAAGCAGCACGAGCAATGGAAAGTAATTGCTGTTGACCTTGCGAAAGATTTGATTCTTGACCGCTAATAAATGTATCATATCCATCCGTAAATTCTTCAATAAAACGATGAGCATTGGCTAGCTTAGCAGCTGCAACGACCTGTTGATCCGTTGCAGCTAGATTCCCATAACGAATATTTTCTCGGATGGTGCCACTAAACAAATGCGTATCTTGTAACACCATGCCTAAAGAACGTCGTAAATCTGCTTTTCTTATCTGGCGAATGTCGATTCCATCATAAAAAATCGTTCCTTGATTAATATCATAAAACCGATTAAGCAAATTGGTAATCGTTGTTTTTCCAGCCCCTGTTGCACCAACTAAAGCGATCTTTTGTCCAGAATGTGCGTAAAGAGAAATATCATGAAGAATCGTCTGATTTTCCTTATAACCGAAAAAAACCTGATCAAAACGAATATCTCCTTTTACTTCAGTATAAACAACACTACCATCTGCTTGTGGCTGTTTCCAGGCCCAACGTCCGGTCCGCTGAGAACTTTCTCTTAACTGTTTTTCTTGTTGATAAACATTTACCAACCTCACCTCTCCACTATCTTCTTCCGGTTTGGTATCAATCAATTCGAAAATACGTGCTGCTCCAGCCAAAGCCATTACAATAAAATTAACTTGTTGGGAGATTTGGTTGAGTGGACCACTGAAACTTCTACTTAATTGTAAAAAAGCAATCAACGTTCCAATCGATAAAGTAATCATCCCTTCGATCGATAAAAGTCCTCCTACCAAAGCAATTAAGACATATTGTAAATTTCCCAAATTAATCATGATAGGAAGTAAGATATTGGCCAACTGGTTGGCTTTGGATGCATCATCAAATAACCGATCGTTTTTTTCCACGAAACCCCGTTTTGTTTCTGCTTCGTGAGTAAATACTTTAATCACTTTTTGACCAAATGTCATTTCTTCAATATAGCCATCCACATCACCTAAAGAATGCTGTTGGTAGACAAAATAGCGAGCACTTAAACCGGCAATTTTCTTTACTACAAAATAAATCATACTAACCGTAAATAAAACCACAAAAGTCAAAGGAACATTTAAGGTTAACATTGCAATAAAAACGCCTAACATTTGGGTAGCTGCTTGAAAAACTTGGGGAATACTTTGAGAAATCATTTGCCTAAGCGTATCAATGTCGTTTGTATAATGGCTCATGATATCTCCAGAAGGAGTTTCGTCAAAAAACCGAATCGCTAATGCCTGCATTTTAGCAAACATCTCATTTCGTATATTTTTTTGCGTCCCCTGACTGATTGTAACCATCAATCGATTAAACAACAAAGCTGAGATGACCCCAATAAGATAGATAACTGCCATAATTAAAATGACCTTTAAAAGGCCAGTGTAAACCGGATTACTTTGTGATAAAAGAGGCGAGATATAGTCATCTACCACTCTTTGAATAAATAAAGAACCCAAAGTATTGGCTGCTGTGCTCAATAGAACAAACAAAATGACAAACAGAAAGTTAATTTTATAATCCCGCCATATATAGCCTAGGATGCGTAGCAAAGGCGCTAATGTTTTATTATTTTGCATTTGCTTCACCAAATCCTTTCGTTTGTGCCTGGTAAATTTCCTGATAAATCGCGCTGGTTTGTAATAGTTTTTCGTGGGGACCTATATCATTAATTTGTCCATTATCAAGAACAATAATTTTATCAGCATCTTGTACAGACGTAATCCGTTGAGCAACAATAAATTTCGTGGTGAGAGGCATTTTCGTTCGAAAAGTTTCAAGAATTTTCGATTCAGTCTTCGTATCAACAGCGCTGGTTGAATCATCTAAAATTAAAATTTTGGGATTCTTCAATAGTGCACGCGCAATACACAAACGTTGCCTTTGCCCTCCTGAAACATTCGTACCTCCTTGTTCAATATGGGATTTGTAGCCGTCTGGAAGTTCTTGTATAAATTCATCTGCTTGTGCCATAATACAAGCTTCTCGGACTTCTTCTAGCGTTGCTGTTGGATTTCCCCAACGCATATTTTCCAGTATTGTTCCAGAAAATAACACATTATTTTGTAAAACAACGCCAATAATTTTTCTAAGTGTGTCCATATCGTAATCTTGCACGTTTCTTCCAGCAATCTCAATTTTCCCTTTTGTTACATCATACAAACGAGGAATTAATTGTACAAGCGTCGTTTTGGCACTTCCTGTCCCACCAACAATTCCAATGGTTTCGCCGGTTTTTGCTGAAAAAGTAACATCTTTAAGGACGTCCTGCCCCAGCTTTGTAGGATATTGGAAAAAGACATGCTCAAAACAAACTCGACCATCAGAGATAGTTTTTAAGGCCAGCTGATTATTTTTTAAATCACTTTCTTCATCCATAACCGCTACAACCCGCTCAGCAGAAGCACGAGAAATTAAAAACATGACAAATACCATGGAAAACATAT
This sequence comes from Tetragenococcus solitarius NBRC 100494, assembly GCF_001544195.1. Taxonomy (GTDB): domain Bacteria; phylum Bacillota; class Bacilli; order Lactobacillales; family Enterococcaceae; genus Tetragenococcus; species Tetragenococcus solitarius. The sequence continues at coordinate 78,415 of NZ_BCPY01000007.1, read as the reverse complement.
TCAAACTAATTAAAATTTGAAAGGTATAAACAAATAAACTAGATAATTCTCCTGTAGTCATTGTTTGACTTACAATCAAATGAGCGCCCACCCATGAAATCAGTAAAATACAAATATAAGCCGTTGACTGCATAAGCGGCTGGTTAAAAGCTAATAATTTTTCAGCTTTAGTAAACCGTTTATAAACCACTTGGGAAATATTTTGAAATTTATTTATTTCGAAAGCTTGTCTTACATAAGCCTTCACCACTCGAATACCATGTAAATTTTCTTGTACAATATTGTTTAAATGATCATAACTACGAAATACACGTTCAAAGATGGGGTGAACTTTTCTGCCAATAAAAATTAGCGTACCAGCTAAAAATGGGGCCACGACGACAAAAATCAACACCATATTCGGGTTAATCAAAGCTGACATAATAATTGCAAAAGTAAATTGAACTGGGCTTTTAATCATAATACGTACCAACATTTGGTAAGCGTTTTGTAAGTTCGTCACATCAGTCGTCATTCGCGTAATCAAACTTGGTGCTGTGAATTTATCAATATTTGAAAAAGAAAATGTTTGCACGTTAAAAAATAATGTTTTCCGTAAATTTTTAGCAAAACCAGCAGAAGCAATCGCTGCATAACGACCAGATAAAGCGCCAATAAATAAGCCTAATATAGCCAATAAAATAAGCAAACTGCCAATTTGCCAAACAATCGATGTTTCATTTTGCGAAATTCCCTCATCTATAAGAATTGCCATTAAGGTGGGAATTAAAATTTCTATAAATGATTCAAAAATCACAAAGACCATGCTAAGCGCAGTTGCTTTTTTATACTCACCTAAACAACTTAAAAGCTTTTTTATCATTAGCAGAACTCCTTTTGATAACCTAAATTAAACCTATTATAGCAAAAAATAAAGCGGTTGCTAAAGTAAATAATAAATTTCACATGTTATTTGTAAAAAAGCAAAAATCTCGCTCTAAAATAACTTGCAAAGTTTTTTACCAACAATAAGGAGCTACCATTGCCTTCTTTTTTAAACTTGAAGATTTTTGAAAATATCAAAAGCCGAAAATGTTATCTATCAAGAATAAGAGTTTTTCCGGCTATTGAAAAGATGTTTTATTTAACTATTTTTTCTACTCAATTTCTACTTGCTCAAACTCTTTTACTGCATCGCCTGTAATCATCTTCCCGTTAGACGGCAAAGTGATGGGATCGCGATTAACAGCGACCATTTCGGCATCCGAAGATGCATATTGAATTAAACCAGCAAAAGGATACACCACAAAAGAAGTCCCCGCTACAACGATCAGGTCAGCTTGACTAATTGCTTCTACAGCTTTTTCGATCTTTTGTGTATCAATCGCTTCTTCATATAGCACAATATCTGTTCGTAATATTCCGCCACAGTTTTTATGGTACATGCTCGTTAAATAATCTTTTAGTTCAACATCCTGTCCACATTTTTGACAGTAGATAGAATAAATGTTGCCATGAAATTCAACTAAATGCTGAGGATCTGCACCAGCAGCAAGATGCAAGCCGTCGACATTTTGAGTAATAATATCTGCTTTTCCCCGGCGGGTAAATTCCGCCATTTTTTTATGAATAACATTTGGTTTAGCCTCTGGATAGATCATGTTATTTTTAACAAATTCATAATGTTTTTCGGGTTCGTTTGCTAAACAGCTATGACTTAACAAATATTCCGGGGCTTCTCCTGTAGAGTATAAACCGTTTTTTGAACGATAATCTGGGATACCAGACGCTGTCGATACACCAGCTCCAGTCAAAAATACAATTTTTCTTCCAGCGTGCAATAAGTTATTTAATTTACTCATTTAATTTCCTCCTTTGATAAGTGCAAAAAACACACAAGTAGTAGCTTCCTTGTGCGTTTTTTATAATCGTCTACTTTTTATTCATCATGTTTTATAAAACCTGTTTCTGCTATCGTTGGACCTGGCTTTTCAAGTGCTTTTTTTAACGCATTCCAAGATAATGTAGCACATTTGATACGAGCAGGAAATTTTGAGACACCGCTAAGTATCTCGGCATCACCTAATTTTTCTGCATTTTTTATATCTTTTCCTTGTACTAATAAAGAAAAAGTCTCTGCTAAATCCATGGCCTCTTCTATTGTTCTTCCTTTAACGACTTCTGTCATCATAGAGGCACTGGCCGTTGAAATTGAACAGCCGTGACCAGAAAAAGCAATCTCATGAATTGTATCATCTTTTATCTCAAGCTCCAAACAAAGGACATCTCCACATGTAGGATTATTTAACTCTATATGGTAGTTGGAATTTTCTAAATTTCCATGATTACGAGGGTGACTGGAATGGTCTAGGATAACCTGCCGATACAAATTTTGTAATTTAGAAAGTGCCATATTTAAAAAACTCCTTTGTCTCTTTGACCGCTTCAACTAAACGATCCGCATCTTCCTTTGTATTATATAAATAAAAACTTGCTCTTACCGTAGCTGCAACACCCAAATATTGTAAAAGAGGTTGTGCGCAGTGATGACCAGCTCGAGTTGCAACTCCTTGCATATCTAAAGCAGTCGCTACGTCATGTGGATGCAAATCATCTAAATTAAAAGCAATTACACCAGTATGTTCATAAGGGTCCTGCGGGCCATAAACTGTTAAACCTTCAATTGCCTGTAATTTGGGCAACACATAGGAGACCAGCTCTTTTTCATGCTGAAAAATCTCTACTAAACCTATCTTATCCAAATAGTCTATCGCCTCACCTAATCCGATTCCGCCAGCAATATTAGGCGTTCCTGCTTCAAATTTCCAAGGCAAATCCGCCCAAGTACTCTCATATAGGTGAACAAAATTAATCATTTCACCGCCAAATTCTACTGGTTCCATTTGTTCTAACCATTCTTGCTTGCCATATAACACACCAATTCCTGTCGGTCCACACATTTTATGTCCAGAAAAGGCATAAAAATCAACATCCAATTCTTTTACATTAACTGGCATATGAGGAACTGCTTGTGCTCCATCTACTACCATTATTGCCTGATGTAAGTGAGCTAAGTTCGTCAATTCAGCGATCGGATTTAACACACCTAAAACGTTGGAAGCATGGGTAATCGCTACAACTGCTGTTTTATTTGTAATCTGCTTTTTGGCTTCTTCCATGTCTAAAAATCCTTTTTTAGTTAAAGGAATATATTTTAAAACAGCCTTTTTTCTTTTGGCTAATTGTTGCCAAGCTACAATGTTAGAATGATGTTCCATATAGGAAATAACAATTTCATCACCTGCTTGTACAAAGCGATCACCAAAACTTCTAGCTATCCAATTTAAACTAGCTGTCGTTCCCTTAGTAAAAAGAATTTCCTCTGTTTTTTCAGCATGAATGAACTGGCATACTTTTTCTCGAGCTGTTTCATATTTCTGTGTTGCCCGCTGCGCTAAAGTATGCACTCCACGATGGACATTGGCATTTTCTTTCCGATAGTAGTTTTCAAGTGTTTGTAAAACAGCTTCTGGTTTTTGGGTTGTCGCTGCATTATCCAAATACACTAAGGCCTCATCATTTACAACTTGTTCTAAAATGGGAAACTCCTGGCGCAGCTTTTGAGCATTTATCACGCTTGTAACTTCCTTTCAATAACATTCACTAGCTCTTCTTCTACTTCTTTTATCGGTATAAAGCTTAAAACAGTACTTAAAAAGCCGCGGATGACCAAACGTTCTGCTTCTTTTTTAGGTAAGCCACGACTCATCAAATAATACATTTGCTCAGGGTCCACGCGACCTACACTAGCAGCATGACCCGCGGTCACTTCATTTTCATCAATCAACAAAATAGGATTGGCATCCCCGCGTGCCTTACTAGAAAGCATTAATACACGGCTTTCTTGTTGCGCGTCTGCCCCTTTTGCTCCTTTTAAAATTTGACCGATTCCATTAAAGGTTAATGTCGCACGATCACGAATAACACCATGCTGCAAGATATGCCCAATTGAGTGAGAAGCTTTGTTTGTTACGCGTGTATCAATCGCCTGCTTTTGATTTAAAGCGCTGATGGCAACTACATTGGTTTCAGCATGAGAACCTTCTCCTTCTAATTCAGAATCAAAATCCCCTATGACATCTCCCTCATTCATAACACCTATTGCCCAATCAATTGAAGCATTACGCAATAAATAGCCGCGCCTTTTTATATAACAAGAAAGATTTTCTCCTAATTGGTCAATTCCTGCAAACTTAATTTTAGCTTCGTCTTTAGCAATCACTTCTACCATCACATTGGCTGACACATTTTTTGCTGAACTACCTTCTGAAATAAAACGTTCAAGATAGCTAAATTCGCTATTTTCTTCCGCTACAATTAAAACATGCTTAAAAAAATGACTAGGCAAATCACTGTTATGATAAAAAACGGCTTCAATAGGTTGGGGAATAACCACATTTTTAGGAACATATAAAAATAATCCGCCGTTCATAAATGCAGCATGAGCTGCTGTTATTTTGTCCTCTTCTACTGAAACTGCTTTTGTCATGTAATATTTTTTCACCAATTCAGGGTATTGCTGCATCGCTGTAAAAATATCAGTGAAAATCACCCCTTTATCGACCAGGTCTTGGGGTAATTGTTCAAAAATAACTTTATCCCCTTGCTGAACTAAAACAGGACCTTCTTTTTTATTGTCAAGAGTAGAAAGATTATTAGTTATTTCTTGCTGCCGGGCTAAGCTCTTTTCATCAATGTTAAATAAAGGCCAATGATCATAACGTACTCGTTCAATTCTGCGTAAATCCAAAGCGTCCACTTTCTTTAATGCTGCTTGACGCAAATTATACATCCATTCAGGTTCTTTTTTTGCTATCGAAAAAGCGTTAACTGCATCAAGATAATCTATCAGATTTTTTTTCATAATCCTTGAGCCTCCCTACGCCTTTTCCTCTTCGTATTCAAAACCTAATTCTTTACTGATACCAGCATACCCTTCTTTTTCTAAACGTTTTGCTAGCTCTGCGTCCCCCGTTATAACTACACGACCGTCCATCATAATATGAACCACATCCGGTGTAATATAATTTAACAAACGCTGATAGTGAGTGATAATTAATGCGCCGAAATTTTCACCACGCATAGCATTGACTCCTTTAGCAACCACTTTTAGGGCATCAATATCAAGACCGGAATCAATTTCATCTAAGATGGCAAACGTGGGCTTTAGCATCAATAACTGTAAGATTTCATTTCGTTTTTTTTCTCCACCGGAAAATCCTTCATTTAAATAACGTTCGGCCATTTCTTCTGGCATATTTAGCAGTGCCATTTTTTGATCTAGTTCCTTAATAAATTGCATGACCGAAATTTGATCATCTTCCGCTCTTTTTGCATTAATAGAAGCGCGCATAAATTCAGCATTAGTAATCCCTGGAATTTCACTAGGATATTGCATAGCTAAAAACAAACCTAAACGTGCACGTTCATCTACTTCCATTTCCAGCACATTTTGTCCGTCGAATAACACTTCTCCTTGGGTTACTTTGTAATTTGGATTTCCCATAATAGCTGCTGATAAAGTTGACTTCCCGGTTCCATTAGGACCCATAATAGCGTGAACTTCTCCTGACTTGAGTACAAGATTGACACCCTTTAAAATTTCTTTATCTTCAATAGCTACGTGTAAATCTTTTATTTCTAAAATGGACATAGACTTTCCTCCATATTCTTTCTCTGTTCTCATTCATTGTAGACCAATTGTGAAAGAAGTTCAAATAACAATAGTAAACTTCATTTCAATAAAACTGAGTTAATTATTTAGAAAATCCGTTTTATTTTGTTATACTTTAATTAAAAGGAGGCGATTTCAATGAGATATCATTTGGAACCGATCACACAAAAAAATTGGCGCAAAGTTGCTCAGTTATCCGTAGCGCCTAATCAAAACGAACTAATTGAAGACAACGCCGAGTCATTACTAGAAGCTGCTTACGATTCATCCTATGATTGGACCCCAATTGCATTATGTGTTGACAATAAAATTGTTGGCTTTGCGATGATTGGAGCAGAAGACAAACAAAATAGAACGATTTTATTCGATCGTTTCATGATTGACCATAATGAACAAAAACAAGGGTATGGCCATGCGCTTTTCCAAGCAGTTTTAACTTATTTAGAAAATCGCTTTAAAGTGGATCATATTTATATCCGAGTACATCAAAAAAATGAACAAGCGATTCCTTTTTATGAATCATTTAACTTTGAGTTGACAGGTGAAAAAGACCCTAAAACAGAGAAGAAATTGATGTGGCGAAAAGTCCAGCGATAGACAAAAAGAGCTAAGACAAGAACATGAACTCTACTCAGTCAAGTAGACAGTAAAAAATTGTCTTAGCTTTTTTATTATTTTAAACTTGCCCCAATCTCATACCTTTTTGATAAATTGGTAATGACATTTGGAACAGTGGATCTTTATCTTCCCTTTGCCTTTAGGTGCTCGCAATGCTTTCTTACATTGCGGGCAGTGAAAATAAACGTAATTTTTACGATTTTGAAAAGCTTCTTTTCTTAATTTAAAGAAATTCTTTGTTTTATTTTTCCAACGTAAATATTTCTGATTTTCATTAGAACGAACATAAATACGTTTGGAGAAAAAACGATAGTAAACAATAACTATCAATAGCAGAGGGAGTAAATTTACCAATGGAATTGTGATAAATATATTCAAAATAAGTAGTGCTGCTGTTAAAATAAGCAACATTTTATTTAAAGAGTCGAAAACACCATATCTTCCTCGCATAAATTGAACGATTTTATTTTGCCAATTATATCTCATACATGATTCTCCTACTTATATTTATTATTACCATAGCACCCGCAGAGTAAAAAATTTTTATTTATGAAAAACACCTTACAAGCAATGACTACTTATAAGGTGTTCTTAAGGCTACTTTTATTTCTTATCTTTTTTGTCTTCTGATGTATTATCTTTCAACATTGCCTTTCTTGAAAGATTAATCCGTCCTTGCTTGTCAATTTCTGTTACTTTGACAAGAACTTCATCACCGACATGAAGAACATCTTCTACTTTATTTATTCGTTCGTTTGCTATTTGTGAAATGTGGACTAGCCCATCTTTGCCTTTTGCAATATTGACAAAGGCACCAAACTTTTCAATTCGAACGACTTTACCTAAATAAACTTCACCGGGCTTAATTTCTTTTGTCAAGTCTTTAATAATCGATACCGCTTTTTTAATCATTTCTGCATCAGAAGAAGCAATAGAAACATTGCCTTCTTGGTCAATATCAATTTTCACACCTGTTTCATCAATGATGCCATTAATGACGTCTCCACCCTTGCCGATAACGTCTTTAATCTTTTCTGGGTCAATCGAAATCATTTCAATCTTCGGTGCGTAAGAGCTTAATTCTTGTCTTGGTTGAGCAATCGTTGATGTTAGTTGTTGCAAAATCTCCATCCGTGCTTGTTTAGCTTGCGCTAAAGCTTCACGAAGAATTTGTTCTGTAATCCCTTGAATTTTGATATCCATCTGCAAGGCAGTAATTCCATCTTTGGTTCCGGCAACTTTAAAGTCCATATCCCCTAAGTGGTCTTCCATTCCTTGGATATCTGTTAGAATCGTATAATTTTCACCATCAGAAACAAGTCCCATAGCGATTCCAGCAACCGGCGCCTTAATTGGAACCCCTGCATCCATCAATGCTAAAGTGCCTGCACAAATACTTGCCTGTGAAGAAGAACCGTTTGATTCTAAAACTTCAGCAACTAAACGAATTGTATAAGGGAATTCTTCTTCGCTTGGAATAATTTGTGCTAATGCGCGTTCACCTAGTGCCCCATGTCCGATTTCTCGACGTCCTGGAGAACCTGCACGTCCGGTCGAGCCTACACTAAATTTAGGAAAATTATAATGATGGATAAAACGTTTCGATTCTTCTACGCCTAAACCATCGATAACTTGATGTTCGCCCAAAGGAGCCAATGTACATGCCGATAAAGCCTGTGTTTGTCCGCGTGTAAACAAACCTGAACCGTGAACACGCGGCAGCAAACCTACTTCAGAAGAAAGCGCTCGGATTTCATCAATTTTTCTACCATCCGGACGGATTTTATCAATGGTAATTAATTCGCGCACTACATCTTTTTCCAAATCTTCAGCAATTTGTGCAACTTCATTTGCTAAATGTTGTGCTTCCTCTTCTTCTAATTCATCAATTTGGTTTTCATACGCTTGTTTAACTGTTTCTTTCACGTTTTCAATTTCATCTTCACGTGCTAACTTTTCTTCTGTTAATACTGCGGTTTTCATTGTTTGATAATAAGCATCGTAAATTGTCTTTTGTAGATCTTCATCCACTTGCAACAAAGAAATTTCCATTTTTTCTTTGCCGCAGCTTGCTGTAACTTCTTCTTCAAAAGCAACCAATTCTTGAATCGCTGCATGACCAAACATCAAGGCACCTAACATATCTGCTTCAGTAACTTCTTTTGCGCCAGATTCAACCATATTAATGGCTTCACTAGTACCTGCCACTGTCAAATCAATATCTGATTTTTCATGTTGCTCTACGGTTGGGTTCAAAATATATTCTCCGTCAACACGGCCAACTTCCACACCTGCAATAGGACCATCGAATGGGATATCTGAAATGGATAAGGCCAACGATGAACCTAACATTGCTGCCATAGCTGGGGAGCAATCTTGCTCGACACTCATCACCGTATTTGTTACCTGAACTTCATTACGGAATCCTTCTGCAAACATTGGGCGAATCGGACGATCGATTAAACGTGCGGTCAATGTAGCATCCGTACTAGGACGTCCTTCCCTTTTGATAAAACCTCCAGGGATTTTTCCTACTGCATACATTTTTTCTTCATAATTGATCGTTAATGGGAAAAAGTCTGTTCCCTTTGCTTCTTTTGAAGCCACAACTGCACTTAATACTACAGTATCACCATAACGCACCAAAACAGCTCCATTTGCTTGTTTGGCAAGTTGTCCAACTTCTACTTGTAAGGGACGTCCTCCCCAAGTTGTTTCAAAAACTTGTTTTGTCATAACTTCTCCTTTTCTACTGTGCGTATAGGCTTGCTACTAAACAAATAAAAACATTGAAGTCTATTCAGTGCTTTTATTTGGTTAGTAGTTCAATCAAGCCAACAGTCACAGCTTTTTTATTAATTTATTAAAGTATAATATTTTAACATCCGTACTTACTACACCTTTTTTGCCGTCTAGTACGGTTCATCTCTCCGCTTAGCTCCCTTTGGTCGCTAAATCGTAGTGATTCGGTTTGGGGAACTACGCTCGTTCCTCTCGCCTAGTACTGTTCATCATCTTCTCTTAGCTCCCTTTGGTCGCTAAATCGCAGTGATTCACAGCAAAAAAGTGAGATCCGCTAGAACCCCACTTTTCTTTTTATCTTGATTAACGACGTAATCCTAAAGCTTGAATCAATTCGCGGTAACGAGTCACATCTTTATTACGTAAATATGCTAAAAGGTTACGACGATGTCCTACTTTTTTCATCAATCCGCGGTATGAATGGTGATCCTTTTTATGTTCACGAATATGTTCGTTCAATGAATTGATATCTTCAGTCAAAACAGCGATTTGAACTTCTGGTGAACCCGTATCTCCTTCATGACGCGCAAACTTTTTGATGATCTCATTTTTGCGTTCTTGTGAAATTGCCATTTTCTTCACCTCTTTTTCCTTATTCCTGTAACTGAGTAAAACGTTGGTGACTCGTTAAACTAAGAGACAGGCTATGCCTACAATAGACACAGGTATACTTTACTTGATTCTGACAAAAAAAGCAAGTTTGTCAGTTTATTTCTTGTTTTTTCTTTTTATGCTTTGCAAACATTAAGAAAAGTTTCAGTTCTTTTACATTATGAATGCACAAACTTGCATCTTAGATCAAAATCACCTACAATCAGACTTATCCAAAAAAGAAATGAGGGATATTATGCAATCCATTACCTTGCAAGACTTTCGTTCATTGCTTGGACAGTCCATTGCTGTTTTGGATATTAGAGATAAAGGCGCTTATAAAGAAAACCATATTAAAGGTGCCATCTCTATGCCAACAACTAGTCTGCCTAATCGGTTAGCTGAATTAGATAAGAATACGACGTATTACGTTTTAAGTCATTCTGGGCGTCGTTCTGAGATTATCGCTGAATTTTTAAATAATCATGGATACCAAGCAGTTCACGTTATTGGCGGCATGAAAGCATTAAAACAAGTTGCCGCTTGATAAATAAAAAAGCGTTGCAGCAAACATACAAGCTGCAACGCTTTTTTATTTATTTTTTTCATTTGTTGTATTTTTTGGTTCTTCATCTTCTGTATAAAGCCCAGAAACTACCTTATACCAATTAAAGACATTGGTGATAACCACCTTTAAAGCCGCATACGCCGGTACCCCTAAAACAACTCCAAAAAAGCCAAATAATTTACCTGCTGTTAATAATACAAATAAAATAGTAACTGGATGTATAGCTAACTGATTGCCTAGTACTAATGGAGAAATGAGGCGTCCTTCAATCGTCTGTTCAATAGCAAATACAATAATGACTTTAACTAATAACACAGGACCTCCAACGATCCCTAGAAAAATCGCCGGTATCATCGCTAAAAATGAACCAATATATGGAACTAAATTTAAAAATCCTGCAATTACGCCTAAAGTAATGGCATAATCTAAACCAATAATTGAAAAACCTACCATAAATAAAATAGCTACCGCAAAAGCAACAGCTAACTGCCCTCGAATGTAAGAAGAAACCTGCTGATTCATTTCTTTTAGCACTCTTAAGGTAGGCTGGCGCATTTTTGTTGGTAAAAATTGAACAAAATAAGGTGCAATTTTTTCCCCGTCTTTTAACAAATAAAATAAAATCACTGGCATTGTAACAATTGCAATAAAGATCGAAGCAACGGCACCAAAAAAGTTCCCAATACTTTGAACCGTCGTTTTCGAAATATTTTGTACTACATCGGTAATGGAGGACATAATTCTTTCACCAGAAATAGCGATTTGATCTTGAACTTTATCAAAAATTGGGTCAGAAAAAAAGTTTGCCAGAGCAGCTTGGACTGTATTAATATATCCTGGTAAACGATCGATGAAAGTAGCTGTCTGTTCCCGTATTTCTGGGACAATTACAACAACTCCCCAAGCAATGAGACTAGCAACTATAATGAATAAAGCAACAATGCTATAGTAGCGTTTAATCCCTTTTCTTTCAAAAAAGTCGACCACTGGATTCATCAAATAAAACAAAATCCCTGCTAGTATGATCGGTAAACCAACAATAGCCAAAAATTGCCAAACAGGGGAAAAAAGATAAGAAACTTTTGTAAAAAGATTGATAATCAATAAAACTAACAAAACAACTAATAGCCCTGTTACAAACTGATTATCTAAAAACCACTTCCAAAACCAGGAAAAAGGTCGTTTATCCTTTTTTTCCATAAAAAATTTCCTCCTCTAGCAATAAGTAATTGTCATCCCTTCAGAAATATCCGGAACTTTTGCCGGTGTTAAGTAAACACTACTTGACATTTTGTTTTGTGCATCCTCAGAAAATACAAACGAAGTGTGTTGAATTGTCTGTAAATTTTGATTGACTAAACGTCCTACATAGGTCACTTGGTATTCTTGCTCGCCGAAATAAACCTTATTCCCTGCAGTTAATTCAATTTTTTCAGGTTCATCTATGGCTTGTATGATCGAATAAGGTTTTAGCCCTTCAGTCACATTTTCTCCGAAAAATATCAGTATGTTTTCATCTTTATCAACGGCTTGATCGCCAACTTGCAAGATTTTACCTTGTTGCATATATGCGTTCCTCCTAGTATCTTTTTATAATTAGAATTATACCACATTAATCCCTTAGCCGAAGGAATTCCGTTTTAATTCTGTGCTTTTAACAAGTAAAACAGATTTTTTTCTAACTATTCTATGGTAAAATAAAGTGTGCATAATTTACAAGGAGGAATAATATGCGTGAAAGAATATTATTAGGAACTTATACCAGAGGAGAAAGTAAAGGAATTTATTCAGCTCAATTGGACACACAAGAAAAAAAGCTGTCAGATTTAACTCTTGAAGCTGCAGAAGTAAGCCCGACTTATTTAGCACAAAGTCAAACAAAGAATCTTTATAATGTCACTTCTGTTGATGATAAAGGCGGAATAGCTGCTTACGATTCTTCATTTAATTTTTTAAATGCAGTAACTGAAGAAGGGGCTCCTTTGTGCTATGTTGCAGTTGATAACCAAAGACAGTTAGTTTATGGCGCAAATTATCATAAAGGCGAAGTAAATGTCTATCAAATTTTAGCCGATGGGTCGCTCAAAGCTAGCGATGCTGTCTACCATGATGAACCGACAGGTCCTCATGAAAACCAAGATCATGCACATGCCCACTATGCAAACTTAACTCCCGATAACCGCCTAGCTGTTTGTGATTTAGGTACTGACTGTGTGTACACCTACGACGTATCCGCAGATGGAAAGCTAACAGAAACCGCCGTATTTCAAGCACCGGCTGGTACTGGTCCTCGACACCTTGTTTTCCATCCAAATGAAAAATACGCTTATCTTTTCGGCGAGTTGGATAGCACGGTAACTGTATTAACTTACGATGCAGCCACAGGACAATTTACACAAGATAATAAATTATCCACGATACCGGAAGATTACCATGACTTTAATGGCGGCGCAGCTATCCGTATTACTTCAGATGGAAAATTCCTTTACGTTTCAAACCGTGGACATAACTCACTTACTGTCTTTGCTGTAAAAGATAACGGAAAAAACTTAGAAACGATTCAAAATATTTCAACTGAAGGCGACTTTCCCCGTGATTTTAATCTAGATCCGACTGAAAAATTTATTGTTTGCGGCCATCAAAAATCAGACAATCTTACACTATTTGAACGTAATGAGCAAACGGGAGAGCTTACTCTTATTAGCAAAGACTTCTATGCTCCTGAATGTGTCTGCGTATTATTTGGTTAATCATAAAACCCAAGCGAACTTTTACTAATAAAGATCGCTTGGGTTTTTAATTGTTTTTCATATGCTATCTTTTCTAGTAAGTCTTCTGAATACTTTCCTTTATTAAAATAAATATTACAAATAAACTATTTTTGTGGCAATATTTTGCAAAAAAGTGGCTTCATGTTCCACAACTAGCATAGTTGGTTGCACACTTTGAATCACCGCTTCTAATTGTTCATGGTTAAAAACGTCTAAATAATTTAACGGTTCATCCCAAATGAATAACTCTGCTGGTGTAGCTAATGATTTCGCTAATTCTACGCGTTTGCGTTGACCTAAACTCATCTGTTCAATACGATTAGCAAATACTTTACGTTCCACTCCTAATTTATGCAAATTAGTCAGTAATTCTTCGTACGATAAATGGTGTGCTTGAGCAAATTCTTGCAGCGTTCCGGTGTTATCTTCATAATTTTGCCGCACATAGCTGATACTTAAATCGTGTGCGAAAGTCGCTTTTCCGCTGACCTTTCCGTTAAACTCTCCTAATAAAAATTGGATAATCGAAGACTTTCCAGAACCATTGGGCCCTTGAATCGCTAAACGCTGCCCTTGTTTAATTTCAAAAGAAGCAGGGGGAAACAGAGGCTGTTCTGTATAGCTAAGTTGCAATGCTTCTACTTTGAGTAATTGCTTATGATAAGAAGGCTGATAGTTCATGGTTAAAGACTCAACATCTTCAATATCATACAATAAACCCTTTTTTTCATCAGCCTTTTCTTCCATACGGTTAACAATAGCTTTAGAGCGCTTCATCGTACGGGCTGCCCTGGCTCCAATGGCTCCCGTGTCATAAATCGCACCGCTGCCTTTTTGCGTAGGCTTCCCTTTTTTATCTTTTTCTCTACTACGTGACCACTCAGCTTTTTCCGCAGCTGATTGCTGCAGTCGTCCGATTTCTTTTTTTAGCTTTTGATTTTGTTCTTGTTCGTAACGGTCACGTTTTTCTTTTTGCTCTTCATAAGTAGCAAAGTTTCCTTGATATAATACAAGTTGGCTTTTTTCAATCGAAAGGATATGATCTACTATCTCATTAACAAAACTACGGTCATGACTTACTACAATAAATCCACTTCTTTTTGCTTTTAAATAATCAGCTACTTGTTGGCGAGCAGTAATATCTAGATGATTGGTTGGCTCATCAATTAAAGGAAAATATTGGTCATCAACAAATAACAAAGCAAGTAATGCTTTTGTCTGCTCTCCACCTGACAAACTAGCAAAAGGGCGCCATAAAATTTCAGGGTCTGCCTGTAATAGATTTAATTCTCGCTCCATTTCCCATAAAGCAAAAGCAGACACTTCTTGCAAACAATCATAGGTTAATTGGGTTTTATCGGATATTTCTTGTGGAAAATAGGTAAACTTCAACTGATGACTAATTGTCCCGCTATAAGAATATTTTCCTAACATTAACTGTAGTAAAGTCGTTTTGCCGCGACCATTTCTACCAATTAGCCCCAGTTTCCACTGAGTATCAATAACTAAATTTGCTTGATCAAACAGCAAACTTGCCATAGTGTCAAAACCAAACGTTAAATTCTTCATCTCAATCTTACTCATCATCTTCACCTCGCCTTGCTTGTTAAAGCAAGAAAAAATGCCAATCCTATTTTCAAGGACGGCATTTCAAAAAAGGTATACAAAAAGACCTTCAAAGAAAAATAGCCGACCTTGAAAATCTGCACACTGCTCCCTTTATAAAAGTTACAGTCTTTTTGCAGCCTTCAACTAATCGACTTAATTTTTCAATAGAAGATCCCTCGTTTCTGTATTTATTGATTTTAAAGTAACATATTCAGCTAAGCTTGGCAAACTAAAACATTGCTTTAAAATTTATATCAAAGAATTCGTGATTTTTTGTAAAGCAAGAGCAATACTATCTGTTGCTTGGTCTTGCTTTTGTTCAGCAGCATCAAAAGCTGCGACATCAACATCGTTAGTGATACTTTCTATCATGTCCTGGCAACCATCCACATAGCTTTGATAGGCTTGCTCCATTTTTTTATGAACGCCCATTACGCGAGCAGGGACTCGCAAACCAGACAATGTTTTAAGCAGCTGGCGATATTGTGCTGTGCCTTTTTTAAAGACTTCAACTGTTTCTAACTGCTTATCCTCTGTTAATTCATCTATTTTGTCTTCATCGATCAGTGTACGAATTTCTTCATAATGAGAATTCATTGTTTCTCCAACTTCTTCTGTTTCTTTGACAATCTGATTGATTTTTTGCATGTAAAAATTAGGATTGGGTTTCAAAAGTTTATCCCTCTTTCTTTTTTATTCGATAAACTTATTTTACCTTGTTTCTTTTCATTAGAAAAGAGTAAACTCCTTACTTCAAAAAAGAAGAAAATATACTTAATCTTCTTCATTTACTTCAAGCACTTCACCGCTTTGAGCATTTATTTTTACTTCAACTTCGTTGTGCCCTTTTTTTACTTCAACTTCCCAATAAGTAATCTTTAAATCCTTATCTAGTTTCCAATCGACTGCTTCACCTCCGCCTGCTTCATCGGTAGCGATTTTCGCTGCTTCTTGTATGCTTAAAAGCTTTGTTAAATCAACTTTATCCTGTGCTCGTTTTTTTCCATCTTGTTCATTTGTATCCAATTTTTCCGTTTCTTGCTTTTCAGTATTTTCGTTTTTTGCATCAATTCGCAATTCATATTCTGTATCATCATCTAAGCCTTCAACTTCATAATAATACTTTCCATTTGAACGCTCTAAATTGATTTCTGTAATGTCTGTATCTGGCAATTCATCTTGATAAATTTGGATGGCATCTGCTACTGAAACGCTGATTTGGTCTTGCTTATAGGAAGCTGTTTCTTCTGAATTTGAGCTTGCTGACTGCGAAGAAGTAGAACCGCTATCTAAAGTTTGACTAGTTGTAGTACTTTGAGTGGTTTGAGAACTTCTACTTTGTTCTGATTGTTCGTCCTCACTTTGCGTACATCCTGCTAATGTCAATGTTGCTACAAACGGCATGATATAAAACAACGCTTTTCTCATCAAAAGTCCCTCCCTTTGAGTTATGTACTTAAACTTCTATCTTCGTTTCACTTTCATAGTAGCCTTATCTCACAATAAACACAATGATTTGAGCTTAAAAAAGCCTCGATACGATAACGTATCGAGGTCTTCTTTTAAGATTTGCCCATTGCGCGCTGTACAACTTTCACAATTTCTACAATTGGGATAATCGCAAAGGATGTTCCTAGCACAATCCCCCATTGGTACATGTCTAAATGGGCCACTCTAAAGATATCGTTTAGACCCGGCACAATAATAATGATCATCATCATGACAAAGGAGAGTAAAATCGCCCAATTAAAGGATCGATTTCTAAAAGGCCCTACCTTAAATAAAGATTGATGGATGGATTTCACATTAAAGGCATGGAATAACTGCATCAACCCCAAAGTCGCAAAAGCCATCGTCAAAGCATCTTCGTGAATCGCATTATACGTCGCATGGACCGGCCATTGGATGGCAGACCAATAAACAAATAATACCGAAGCTGCTTCTACAATCCCTTGATAAACAATGCTGCTCATCACACCGCCAGAAAAGAAATTTGATTTCTTGCCCCGTGGTTTGTGCTGCATCAGATTTCTTTCTGCCGGTTCCATCCCCAGAGCGATTGCCGGGAAGGTATCCGTTACAAGGTTAATCCACAACAAATGAATCGGAAGCAAGGTATCCCATCCCATCAAAGTGGAGATGAACAACGTTAAAACTTCTCCTAGGTTGGCTGCCATCAGATATTGAATAGCTTTTTGGATATTAGAGAAAACTTTTCGTCCTTCTTCTACAGCTACAACAATAGTGGCAAAGTTATCATCGGCTAATACCATATCAGAAGCGCCTTTAGAAACTTCCGTTCCAGTAATTCCCATACCGATTCCGATATCGGCTTGTTTTAGCGCCGGCGCATCATTGACGCCATCGCCTGTCATACCTACAACTTTTCCTTCTTCTTGCCAAGCACCGACAATTCGCACTTTATGTTCTGGCGATACCCGAGCATAGACCGAATATTTTTCAACATTTTGTTTAAATTCTTCATCTGACATCTTATCAAGCTGAGCTCCTGTCAATACAGCATGCTCATCGCCTTTATTAATGATGCCTAAACGAGCAGCAATCGCTTCAGCTGTGTCTCGGTGATCTCCTGTAATCATAATTGGCCGGATGCCAGCGCCTTTAGCTTCTTTTACTGCTTCCGCAGCTTCTGGACGTTCCGGATCGATCATCCCCACAAGCCCCGCAAATATTAAGTCATTTTCAACCCATTGAGGCTCCAAAGTTTCGGGCACTTCTTCAATATATTTATAAGCCGTTCCTAAGACACGTAAGGCTTGCCGTGCCATATTTTGGTTATTGTCCAAAATCGTTTGTTTTTGCTTTTCATCTAATGTTTTCACTTCGCCGGAAAGCAACACTTGATTGGTTCGTTCGAGTAAAACATCCGGTGCCCCTTTAACAGCCACCAAGTAATTTCCCTCTGCTAATTTATGGATCGTACTCATCATTTTTCGATCTGAATCAAACGGAAGGTCTGCCACACGGGGTTCTTTTTTGACCGCTTCTCTTACATCAAATCCTTTATTTAAGCCAAACTGCACCAGCGCTGTTTCTGTTGGGTCTCCTAATAATTGCCCTTCTTTACCAAACTGGGTATCATTGGCAAAATTCATAATTTTAAGCGCCATATTATCTTGTGAAATTTCATCTGAAGCTGCATATTGATGATCATCAACATACAGTTTTTCTACAGTCATTTGGTTTAATGTTAAAGTCCCCGTTTTATCGGAAGCAATAATATCGGTAGCTCCTAAGGTTTCAACCGCCGGTAATTTTCGAATCATCGAATTCCGCTTGGACAATACTTGCGTCCCTAAAGCTAAAATAATCGTTACAATCGCTGGTAGTCCTTCCGGAATGGCAGCTACTGCAAGAGAGATGGAAGTTAACAACATATCCACCCAGCCACGATCGTTAATTCCTGTTCCCACAAAGAACATCACAATCGCTATACCGATAATCGCATAAGTCAAGAATTTCCCTAACTGGTTCAAATTGCGTTTTAGCGGCGTTTGCGTTTCGTCTGCAGAAGCAATCATTCCCGCAATTTTCCCCACTTCTGTCGTCATGCCGGTGTTTACTACAACACCTTTCCCACGCCCATAGGTCACATTACTATTCGAATAAGCCATGTTTACCCGATCGCCAATACCGATATCCTCACCTTCAAGGACGTCTAATTTCTTTTCAACCGGTACTGATTCACCGGTCAAGGCGGCTTCCTCGATCTTTAAAGAACTCGCCTCTAACAGCCGCATATCTGCCGGAACGACATCGCCTGCTTCTAATAAAACAATATCCCCAGGTACGAGCTGCTCACTATTTACTGTGATTCTATGGCCATTACGTAAGATATTGGCTTCTGGCGTTGACATTTCACGCAAAGCTTCAATCGCTTGCTCAGCTTTCGATTCTTGAACAACCCCCATAACGGCATTAATTACAACGACCGCCAAAATGATAATCGCGTCAACCCATTCTCTATTTCCCTCTTCATTCGGAACAATAGCTGAAATCGCCGCAGCGACTAATAAGACGATGATCATTAAATCCTTAAATTGAGCAATAAATTTTTGCAAGGTCGTCGTCGTTTTTCCCTCTTCTAATTCATTGGGCCCATATTCAGACAAACGCTGCTCGGCTTGCTCATCAGTAAGACCTTCTGAAGAAGTATCCAGCTCATTTAACACTTCTTCTGAATTTTGGGAATAAAAAGCTTGGGATAGCTGTTCCTTTTTTTCCTTTTCTTCTGGCATAGTTCTCCTCCTCTAAATTTGTCACACAAGAATATCTTAAAAAAATAGACTTGTGTATGCCAAAAAACATACATAAGTCTCACTAATTAAGGCAACACCAGAAATTTCTTCCAGGGTTGGTGATGTTGCCACAGCGTGCTTGCTGCTAGTTACTCCCTTATGAAAAATTATTGATAAAATTATTATACAAGATGTTGTGCGGCATTACAATTTTAAAAAACAAATATTCGTAAAAAGCTTGCAGAAAGTTTTTCCATATGTGCACCCATGTTTTCAATAAAAAAAAGCACATCATTTTTTTCTTCCTATAAAGATTACGCTATACATAATTATTTCAATAAAAAATACCACCTTGTATTTGGCAAGATGGTATTTTTTAAATTTAAGCGACAATAGCACCATTAGGCATTTCTTTAGGTGCTTCAACAATCTTTAATTTGCCCGTTGCGGGATCTTCTGCTGAAAGAATCATCCCTTGGCTAACCTGTCCTCGCATTTTACGTGGTTTTAAGTTGGCCACAACAACCACTTTAGTTCCAATCAACGCATTAGGGTCTGGATAAAATTCAGCAATTCCTGAAAGGATTTGACGATCTTGTTTATCACCACAAGCTAAACGGAATTGTAGTAATTTATCTGCTCCTTCCACCTTCTTGCAATCAATCACTTCAGCTACTTTTAATTCGACTTTATCAAAATCATCGTACTTAATTTGTTTGTTTTTTTCAGAAACAAGTTCAGTTTCTTCAGGGTCCCATTTAACAGTTTCGTCATTTGTTTGTGTGCCCTCTGCCATTTTATTTTGAATGTAAGCTATCTCAACTTCTGCATCTAAACGTGGAAAGATAGGAGAACCCTTACTAACCACTTTTGTATCATGAGGGAACTCACCAAACCGTAGTTCTTGTAGTTCTTTAGGTTCTTCGTCAAGACCTAGTTGTTTGAAAATCTTCGTTGAAGTTTCAATCATCACTGGTTGTAAAAGAATTGCTGTAATACGTAAACTTTCAGCTAAATGTACCATGACACTGTTTAATTCTGCTTTTTTATCTTCTTCTTTAGCTAATTTCCAAGGTTCAGTTTCATCAATGTATTTATTGGCTCGCGAAATTAAACCCCATATTTCAGAAAGCGCAGTACTAAATTCCATCTTATCCATCGCTTCACGGTAACGACCCACTACGTTCGCAGCTGTCGTCGACAATTCGCTATCGTATGGAGTTACTTTAGAAGCATAATCGGGAACAATTCCGTCACAATATTTATTAATCATCGCAACAGTACGATTCAACAAGTTGCCCAAATCATTCGCTAAGTCATAATTTACCCGAGAAACAAAATCTTCTGGCGTAAACACACCGTCACTGCCAAAAGGAACAGAACGTAAAAGATAATAACGTAAAGCATCTAAGCCATAACGTTCTACCAACATTTCAGGATACACAACGTTTCCTTTTGACTTAGACATTTTACCGTCTTTCATTAGTAACCATCCGTGCGCAAAAACTTGTTTGGGTAAAGGAAGCCCCAATGCCATTAACATAATCGGCCAATAAATTGTATGAAAACGTACAATTTCTTTACCTACCATGTGCACATCAGCTGGCCAATATTTTTCAAAGTTGGTTTCATCTTCCGAGCCGTAACCTAAAGCTGTAATATAAGTTGACAAAGCGTCAATCCAAACATAAACAACATGTTCAGGGTTCGCATTGACCGGGATTCCCCAATTAAATGTCGTCCTTGAAACGGCCAAGTCTTCTAAACCAGGTTCAATGAAGTTTTTTAGCATTTCATTTTTTCGCGATTCAGGTCGGATAAATTCAGGATGCTCTTCATAATACTGTACCAAACGGTCAGCGTACTTACTCATCCGGAAAAAATAAGATTCTTCTTGAATAAGTTCAACTTCATGCCCACTGGGAGCTTTCCCGCCGATTACATTTCCTTGTTCGTCACGGTATACTTCTTCTAATTGTTTTTCAGTGAAAAATTCTTCATCAGAGACAGAATACCAACCTTCGTATTTTCCTAGATAAATATCTCCTTGATCTAATAACTGCTGAAAAATCTTTTGCACAGCTTTTTGGTGATAATCATCCGTTGTACGAATAAATTTATCATAACTAATGTCTAAGGTTTTCCATAGTTTTTTAATATCAGCCGCCATTTTGTCCACATAGTCTTGCGGCTCTACTCCTAATTCTTCTGCTTTTTGTTCAATTTTTTGCCCGTGTTCATCTACACCGGTCAAATAAAATACGTCAAACCCCATTAAACGCTTATAACGAGCCATTGCATCACAGGCGATCGTTGTATAAGAGTTTCCAATATGTAATTTACCACTAGGATAATAAATCGGTGTAGTAATATAAAATGTTTCTTTTTCCCCCATGGGTAAAAGTTCCTCCTTTAAAGACAAGTTCATACTTTTGATAGTATAACATAATTTAATTCACCTGTTCTATTTTTCTAGTCTGAATTTGTTATTTTCTTATTAACAAAATTATTTTTTGAGATAAAAACAACTTTTGCTATAATAGATTTAGCTCAAATTTTTAAGGAGTCCTTATGACAAAAAAACAAAAACAATCCGCTACTATCTTTTTTATTCTTACTATTTTGCATACCTTATTTTGTAATTTCTATACGCAAATCTATGCCTTTATGAACATACAAGACTGGCTTACACCTTTTTTAATTGCTACTTTGCTTTTACGGCTGGCACTTTTGCTTGCTTTGTTTTGGACAGGCCTGCGTCAAGTACAAAAAAATAGAAAGCTGGCACTTTTTTATTTGCTATTATTTTTCTTTAACTTAGTCATGATTTTTGCTTTTTACTAGTTTCACCACAAATATGCTACAATGCTAAGAAAACCGATGCAAAACACTTTCTCTAGTGTTTTTCAAAGTGAGGGAAAGCTATGGAATTCTCTTCTAAAAAAGAAGAAAAAAATTATTATCAACATATCGCAAGTGAACAAGAATTTTTAGAGTGGTATAAAAGACAAGAACGGCCCACCTATCAAAAGCCTTCAGTGACGGTTGATATGGTCTTACTATGCTATAACAAAGATACAGATCAAATTAAAGTACTTCTCATACAACGGCGTAGTCATCCTTATCGTAACTCATGGGCTTTACCGGGAGGTTTTGTCAATCCGAACGAGTCGACTGGAGACAGCGTCCTCCGCGAAACAAAGGAAGAAACCGGTGTTGCAATATCAGCAAAAAATATTGAACAACTACATACTTTTAGTACCCCTGATCGCGACCCGCGCGGTTGGGTCATCACGGTCAGTTATCTAGCTTTTATCGGAGAAGCCATACTATCAGCTGGTGATGATGCAAATCAAGCACGCTGGTTTTCTTTGGAACGTAAAAAAGATCACCTTTATCTGATAGATGGCGATGTAAAAATTGTTCTTGACTTAAAAACACAAAAATCCTTAAGTGAAGACACGCTGGCTTTTGATCACAGTCAAATTATCGTTAAAGCATTTAACCGTATTGTAAATAAAATGGATCATGAACCGCAAGTACTGCAAGTCTTGGGAGACACTTTTACGATCACAGAAGCTCGCAAGGTTTTTGCTAAATTTTTAGGTGTAGATTACCACTCTATCGATCACTCGAATTTCAAGAAAAGTTTGATCGAATTCTTAGATGAAGTAGGTGAACGACCTTCTGGAGTAGGACGGCCATCAAAACTTTATCAACTAAAAGAAAACTTTTATGATAACTAAGCTTTCTATGTCCTGTTTAAAAAGACTACCTTTTGTTAATAAAGGTAGTCTTTTTACGGTTTTTTATAATTAGTGAACAGCATTTCCTAGAAACAAAAATCGAAAAAGATTTTTTATATCCCCTAGGCGATCCCTGGCGTTCCGTCCAGTTCTTAACACTCATAATGACTAATAACTGTTTTATTCAAACGTTCAATGGCGAGTTTTCTTTTGTTCTCACATTTTCTACTGCATCAACAAAGATAATTTTTTTACCATACCACTGTACTTTATATTGAAGTTTGCGCAAAAAATGATGCCAATCTGTTTCTGAAAAATTCATGTTCTCCATAAAAGTTGGTGTTTTTTCTAAATAAATATAATCGTAGTCTCTTACTAAGCGATAAGATACTTGGTTCATGTAATTCTTTTTTTGTTCATTTTTTGCCATATACAGTTTTTGTACTTTCACTTTTTGCTTTTGATAATTTTTTGCTTTTTCAAGTAAAACCTTACGATTTTTCGCTGCTTTTGCTCGGACTTTCAAGCGTTTCATCGCTTTATCCAGTTGCCATTGCAGCTTCTCCTGCCTAAAAGCAGGCAGATAATTAGTTGCAGGTATCTGAACTAAATGCTTTGGACAATAGGAAATAGCAATTGATTTCCCAGTTTTGGGTAAAGGAGTAACTTCTTCTAAGCAGAGAATAGAAACAAAAAATAGTTGATTATCTTTAGCAGAAATCGTCGCTGATTTAATTTCACCTAAAACCTCTCTATGCAGGTTTACGTTAATCAAAGTTTTTAATTTAGGTAATTTTAGCTGATTACCAACAAAATAAATTGTATGTTTCTGGTTATTTGTCGTATAAGTTTGCCAGCTGTTTTTCTTTGTTTTTAATTTAGGATAACCTGCTCTTTTACTAAAATAATTTTTAAAAGCACGGTCTAAATTACGTTGGGCGTTCGCTAAAGCTAGACTATCCGTCTTTTTTAAAAACGGATAGTCCAGTTTTAATTTAGCCGGAGATACGTCTGTCTTATACTCTCCTTCTTGCAAAGCTTTTTGCCGAGCAAGTAACAACTGGTTATAGGTAAAACGTACACAGCCGAAAGTCTGTATAAAATATTGTATTTGTTTTTCATCTGGGTAAATACGAAATTTATAACCTTTTAATACTTTCACTAGGTCCTCCTTTTTCATGAGGCCTTAAAAAATATTTGACTTTTCACCAGGAAAGCAAATCAAATTTAGATGGCTTGCTTTTCAGCCGCGGCCTTTTTATCTGCAAGTTTTTCTTGATACTTCGTTTTTTCCTCTTCAGTGGCATAAATATAATGTCCAGGCGCAATTTCTAGCATTTGTCGAAGTACATCTGGCTGATCCTGTTCACCTGTGTATTTGATTCTTTTTCTCGTTTGCTCGTATTCCGGATCTGGTAAAGGAATGGCCGAAAGTAAACTTTCTGTATAAGGATGAACGCCATAATTATAAATATCATCACTTGTGCCTACTTCTAATAACTTCCCATTGTGCATGACTCCAATATGGTCGCTAATATGTTTAACCATAGACAAATCATGTGCAATAAAGAGATAAGTCAAATTATGTTCTTTTTGCAAATCTTGTAATAAATTAACTACTTGGGCTTGAATCGATACGTCCAAAGCCGAAATCGGCTCATCACAGATGATAAATTTAGGGTCTACGGCTAAAGCACGTGCGACCCCGATTCTTTGACGTTGTCCACCAGAAAATTCATGAGGATAACGTGTCCCATGGTTAGGATTTAGCCCTACGGTTCTCAATAGTTCGTTTACTCGCTCATTACGTTCATTTTCTGTTTTTGCTAAACCATTAATGTCGATTCCCTCGGCAATAATATCGCGCACTTTCATCCGTCCATTTAAAGAGGCATATGGGTCTTGAAAAATCATCTGTACATCACGGCGAAAGACATTCATTTCCTTTTTACCATGTAATTTCATTACGTCTTTACCGTCAAATTCAATTGAACCATCTGTTGGTTTATTTAATCGGATGATGGTCCGACCTGTAGTAGACTTTCCGCTACCTGATTCACCAACCAAACCGAATGTCTCACCTTCATAAATGTGAAAAGTAATATCATCGACCGCTTTTACTTCATCTTTGCGACCTGTATTAAAGTACTGTTTTAAATTTTTTACATCTAATAAAACTTTCTTCATTTACTTTCCTCCATTTCTGGCTGCTTTTTCTTTTTAAATTCTTCCCAACGCAGCAAAATTTCTTTAGGAGGCTCTACTTTAGGTGCTTGTGGAGCTAGCAGCCAAGTAGCGGCTTTGTGTGTGCTAGAAATCTCAAAGAATGGCGGTTGTTTTTGTGTATCGATTTTCATAGCATATTCATTTCTAGGATAAAAAGCATCGCCGGTAGGTGGCTCTAATAAATCTGGCGGCGTTCCTGGAATAGCATACAACCGATCGCCTGTTCCTTCTAATGTAGGCATTGACCCCAAAAGTCCCCAAGTATAAGGATGCTGTGGATTATAAAAGATTTCTGCCGCCGTACCAATTTCTACAATTTTACCCGCATACATAACTGCCACACGGTCCGCGACATTTGCTACAACACCTAAATCGTGAGTAATAAAAATTGTCGAAGAGTTTACTTTTTGCTGGATGTCTTTTAGTAATTCTAAAATTTGCGCTTGGATTGTTACATCCAAAGCAGTCGTTGGTTCATCAGCAATTAAAATTTCTGGATAACAGATCAAAGCCACAGCAATGACAATCCGCTGACGTTGTCCGCCAGAAAACTGGTGAGGATAATTTTTCAATCTTTTTTTAGCATTCGGAATGCCTACAAGCTCTAATAGCTCTAAAGCTTTTTGTAAAGCATCTTTTTTAGATACTTTTGTATGTTTTAACAAGGACTCAGCCACTTGTTTGCCAATTTTCATGGTCGGGTCAAGAGAAGTCATCGGGTCTTGGAAGATCATTGAAATTTCTTTTCCACGAATTTTTTGCATTCGTTTTTCAGAGTTTTTTAGAATATCTTCTCCGTTAAATAAAATCTCGCCATTTTCTACTACCGCATTACTAGCTAGTAACCCCATAATACTTCTTGTTGTTACAGATTTTCCACTACCTGATTCGCCTACAATAGCTAGCGTTTCTCCTTCATATAAATCAAAGCTTACATCACGAATCGCTTGAACTTTTCCGGCAAAGGTAGTAAACGAAATTTCCAAATTTTTTACTTCTAAAACTTTTTTCATCAGGCTCACTCCTTCATCTTCGGATCAAACGCATCTCGTAATCCATCTGCTAATAAGTTAAATCCAATCATAATCACTGAAAGAACAACAGCAGGTATTGCCATTTGATAAGGCAAGAACAAGAAAGTTTTGTATCCATCGTTTAGCAACGTACCTAAAGATGCAGAAGGTGGTCTTAATCCTAGCCCAATAAAGCTTAGGAAGGCTTCAAAGAAAATCGCTTCTGGAATACTAAACATCATTTGTACAATAATGACGCTAGAAATATTAGGTAAAATATGTTTAAAAGCAATCTTCGTCCTACTTTCTCCTAAAGTTGTCGCTGCTAAAACAAATTCTTGGTCTTTTAGCTTTAGCGTCTGGGCTCTTACAATCCTAGCCATCGGTATCCAATTGGTAATAGCCATCGCAGCTACAATAGAAAAAATTCCCGGTTTAAATATAACAAGCATCAAAATCATCACAACTAAGTTAGGAATTCCAGATAAAACTTCTAAAATACGCTGCATGACATTATCCACTCTACCGCCTAACAAGCCAGAAATTAAACCATAAGTTACACCAAAAACGATGTCTAACGCCGCTGCAATAAAGGCAATCAATAAAGAGATTCTTACTCCCATAAATAGACGGCTCAGTAAATCGCGCCCTAGCCCATCTGTCCCTAAATAAAAATGAACATCGTCAGGTACATTAGCAGCTTCATATTTATCAACTAATTGCCCACCAACTTCAGATACCCCATTTAATCCGTTAATATCTACTCCTGGAATTTTAGGAGGTAAATTAATATAACTAACATTTTGTTCGGTCGGGTCATGTGGTGATACAAAAATAGTTACAACTGAAATTACAATGACAATCAAAAGAAAAATGGATGAAAAGACAGCTGCTTTATTCTTTTTCAGACGGCGCCATGAATCTTGTAAGAAATTCAACGAAGGAGCTGTAATTGCTTCTCGTTCGACTTTTGTACTTTTTTCTAAAGGCTCAAATTCAGAAGAAGGAATTTGTGCTAATTGGTCTTTTGTATAGTTATTATCTTCCATTATCCACGACTCCCTTCTGATATACGAATACGAGGGTCAACAATGCCATATAACACATCCACAATAAAGATAATTGACACTAACATCGTAGAATAAAGAATGGTTACTGCCATAATGGTTGGATAGTCGTTTGTCATAATTGATTTAACAAATTGTTCACCAATCCCAGGTATCGCAAAAATATTTTCAACAACTAAAGAACCCGTCATCAATCCAACTGCTAGAGGACCAAGCAAAGTTAAAATTGGAATTAAGCTGTTACGAAGCCCATGTTTAAAAGCTGTCTCCCAGCGACTGAGCCCTTTTGACTTAGCCAATTCTACTTGATCACTGTGCAAAACTTCTACCATCTCTGTTCGTATAAACCGAGCAGAGTCAGCTAGTGGCGACATTGCTAAAGCCAGTGTAGGTAAAAGTGTATAAGCAAAGCTTTCCCATTTAGCGATAGGTAGCACTTCTAATTTGATAGCAAAAACATATTGCAATAACACAGCAAATACAAAGTTAGGGATAGAGCGTCCTAAAATGGCAATCAAAGTACTCAAGGTATCTACCCAAGTATTTTGTTTCATTGCTGAAATTGTGCCTAGGATGATACCAAAAAATGTACCAAACCCAATGGCTTGTAAACCTAGCTGAACAGAAGGACCAATACGTCCGCCTAGTAGATTGGATACCGCTTGGTTTTTAAATTGGAAAGAAATACCAAAATCGCCCTTCATAATATTTATTAAGTAATTTCCATACTGTACGATTATTGGTTTATCCAATCCCATTTGCTTGTTTAGTAAAGCAATTTGTTCTGGACTTAATTTTTCAGCGTTCGTATATGGTGTCCCTGGCAGAAATTGCATCATGAAAAAAGTGATCGTTGCAATCAACCATAGGGTAATCGCCATAAAAAATACACGCTTTAACAGATATTTGATAAAATCATTCACGTTTTTTCCCCCTATTCTTTGACTTCTAAGCAATATTTTTATACATTAAACATATCTTTATTTTCATAATTTAAGAAAGGAAATATTCATGCGAATAAAAAAAAGTTCTTGGATCATCAGCCTAACAAGTCTGTTAGTCAGCTTTTTGCTTACAATCATCCAAAAAGATTTTTCCCTTACTGTTTTATCCGATAATTTATTTTTGTTTACTCTATTTTTTCTGATTATCGGCGGCTTTCTTTGGGTATTTTCTTCTGGTTTTTTTGATAATTTTCAACGCTCTTTCAAGAAAAGAAATAAAAAAACAAAAACAGAAGGCATGAAATTGTCAGAAGTCGGTCGTTCCAGCTTTCGTTTCTGGCTAGAACCTGCAGGAATACTATTTTTATTAAGCCTGCTAACGTTATTTTTGGCAAGCTTTTAATCAATAAAGACTGAGACACTGCCATTAGCAGTCTGTTGTCTCAGTCTATTTTTATCTTGAGATTGCCGTAAAAACTATTCTTCTATTGATGCCCACTTAAAGTCATACTGAACACCAGCTGGATGAACAACAACTCCTTTAACTCTGTCTGCTCTTAGATGAGCTTCGGCTTGTTGATACAATGGAATAACACCTTGTTCGTCCATAATAATATTTTCAGCTTTTACCAAGTTATCCCAACGTGCTTCTGGGTCGTTGGCATTTTCGTTTGCTGCTTCCTCCACTTGTTTATCGTACTCTTTGTTACTGTAATGACCTTCATTATTTGAAGCTCCGGTTTTGAACAAATCGATAAAAGCACTTGGGTCAGCATAATCAGCACCCCAACCAGTAATGACTAAATCAAAATCTCCGGAAGTTGAACGATCTAAACGGACTGAAAAAGGTACAGAACTTGATGTAATCTTCACACCGTCTAAAGTATCTTCAATTGCATCTTGCAAATATTCTTGTACTCGTTTAGCTCCGTCAGTATCATCGCCTAATACTTCAATGTCTAACGAATCGATATCTAACTCTTCTTTGGCTTTTTCCCAATATTTCTGAGCTTTTTTCTGATCGTATTCTAACTTACTGCCAGCGTCTTTTGTGAAATCATCATCTGTTTTTGGATTACTACTCATGTCACTTGGTACAAGGCCAGAAGGTGCAATTGAACCATCCGCCAAAATTGAATCTGACAAAGCATCTCGATCGATAGAATAAGAAATAGCTTTGCGCAAGTTTTCATTACGATATGGAGAATCTTTATCCTCTTGGTTTAATTGCAAATAAAAAGTAGAAGCCTTTGGCTGAGTAACATAATTCGGATCGTTAGCCATTTGCTGTGCTAGCTCTCCGCTTAGTGTGACATCATCTGCCTGTCCATCTTGGAATAAGTTCAAAGAAGTTGACGCTTCTTTTACAACGTTAACATTAATTTTATCTAAAGAAACGTTATCTGCATCCCAATAATCTTTATTTTTTTCAAAAGTCCAATCGGTATCTGAACCAGGGCCATCAAAATCAGCTAAAGTAAATGGTCCATTGTAAACCATATTATCGCTTGTCTTTGCATAGTCACTGCCATTTTCTTCTACAACGTCTTCATTTTGAGGGAAGAATGGAGGGAATGCCAATAAATAATCAAAGTATTCTGTTGCTTTGTTTAATTTGATTTCTAACTCATAATCATCTATTGCTTTAATACCTAGTTCGTCTAGATCCTTATCTCCATTATTAACTTCTGTTGCATTTTCAACTGGTTCAAAAATGTAAGCAAATTCTGATGCTGTTTCGGGATCTACTGTACGTTGCCAACCATACACATAATCATCCGCTGTTACTGGGTCCCCATTTGACCATTTGGCATCTTCACGTAGTTTTATCGTATAAGTTTTCCCATCTTCTGAAACATCTGCTTCTTCCGCTGCTCCTGCAGGCTGTGGTTTATTATCTTTATCTAAACGATAAATTCCTTCATAAACGTTATTTAAAGCAGTGAAACTAACTGTGTCTGTTGCTTGCGATAAATCCGCTGTTGGCATTTCTTGCCTTTCGATAAAAGTAAATTCGTTACCAGAAGTGCCAGAACCGCTTCCTGCAGCTTCACTGTCGCTTGAACTATTAGTTGAACCTGTAGTACAACCAGCAAGAGCGACGGTACATGCTACAAATAAACCAAAAACATATTTCTTTTTCACACCACTTGCTCCTTTTTTTATTGGGAATTTTCAGAATTATTATCTTTTTCTGAAGTTATATAAGATTGTAATTATTAATTATTAAAAAATCAAGAGAAAAATGGAAATAAAATGAGGAAGCCATAAGTAATTTTTAGAAAAGAGCGAATTATCAGCAATTTCACTAATAAAAAAACCCCAGATATTTAACTGGGGTCTGTAACATAAGCAAATTATTCTGTGACATAAGTGGTTCGATAAGAAACCGAACGTCCAAAAGGAAAAACTTGTAAACCTTCAAGTCGATCGGTTTTTAAGTAAGCGACGGCTCCTTGGTATAAAGGTAGTACAGCAGCATCTTCTTCTACTAGGAGTTTTTCCATTTCGCGCAATTTTTTCCAACGTGCATCAGGATCATTGGCCAATGTTGTACGAGCTTCTTCGAGACCTTTATCATAATCTGGATTATCATAACCTGAAGAATTTAATCCACTTTTAGAATCATAAAAATTCAAAAAGTCAATTGGATCTGCATAATCCGGTGTCCAAGTACCAAAAACTAAATCAAAATCTCCTTCTGTTTGTAAGTCTAGCCGATTTTGTAAAGGAACTGATTTTAATGTGATTGTTAACCCGGGGAGAGTTTCTTCTAATTGTCCTTGAATAAACTCAATCGTTTTTTTACTCATTGCTGCATCTGCCGAAAGTAACTCTAAAGTAATCTCATCTTTGCCAAGCTCTTTTTTTGCCTTTTCCCAAGACGCTTGGGCAGCCTTTTTGTTATAAGGTAAAAGATCGCCATTTTCTTCTCGGAAATCTTCTCCTGTGGAAGGGTTATCAGCAAAATCAGCTGCAACAAATCCATTCAATGGCGTAGAACCATCAGATAAAATATTCTGAGTAAAGTTTTTCTTGTCTATTGCCTGTAAAATGGCTTTTCTAACATGCACATTGCTAGTTACTTCCCGTTTCTGGTTAGGACTGATGTAGCCTACCATGGCTTTAGGTTCAAAATGTGCATGCTCATCATTTTGATATTGCTGAGCTTGTGTATCGGCTAATAAAGTATAGTCTAATTGATTATCATTAAACAGGTTCGTTCCGGTAGCCACTTCTTTGACCACTTGTACATTGATTGTTTCCATTTGTACATTATCTTGGTCCCAATATTCTGGGTTTTTTTCTAATGTCCAATTTTCATTATTTCCATCCCAGCCATTAATTACAAAGGGGCCATTACCAAGAAAGTTTTCTGTGCTGGTACCATATTGTTTGCCTTTGTCTTCGGCAAACTCTTTTTGTTTGGGCATAAAAGGAGTCCCTGTCAAAATTTCGGGTAAAAATGGTAAAGGGTCTTCTAGCTGTAGCTCCAAAGTGTTATCATCAATTGCTTTAGCCCCTAATTCATCTACCTCTTTATCACCTTCACGGATTGCTCGTCCGTTTTTAAAGATATCCATCCGATTACTACTGCTAGAAGCGGTCTCAGGGTCAACTACTGATTGAAAGGCGTAAACAAAATCTTCTGCTTTTACCGCCGTTCCATCGCTATAGTTCGTATCTTTTAATTTAAATGTGTAGGTTAAGCCGTCTTCGCTGACTTCTGGCTCTTCACTGGCCAAAGCTAACTCTGGTTTACCATCTTCATCATAACGATACAAACCTTCTGTTAGCTGACCAATCATATCAGAGCTGTTTACATCAGTATACTGAGCACTATCTAAGGTTGACAATTCACCTGAAAGTGAGACAGAAATTTCTTGTTGTACTGATCCACCGTTGGAACTCTCATCTGAGTTGTCGCCATTTTTAAAACAAGCTGTGAGCACGAATAACCCTGCAAATAATATAAAACCTAACTTTTTCATAAAATCTACTCCTTCTCATTTTTTAAGTTTATAGATTTTTTACTACATAATGAAATATTGTCATTTCATTAGGCTGAACTTCAAAAGCAAAATCAGGATGCCATTGAACGCCTAATAACCGTTGTCCCTTGTTTTCCACAGCCTCAATAACGCCATCTGGACAAAAAGCAGATTCAGTTAAGCTAGTGGAAACGCGATTTAAAGCTTGGTTATGAAAGGAGTTGACATTTGCCTTTGTTCCATAAATCTGTTGCAAAATACTGTAATCTTTGGTGAGTAACTCATGAGAAGGTTGCTCTTTAGGAATAGGAATTTGCATATGTAAAATCTTAGTAAATGACGATAAATCCTGTTTCAAATCCCCGCCAAAAAACACATTCATTAATTGCATTCCCCGACAAACAGCAAACACTGGTTTATTTTGAAGCAAAGCTTCATCTAAAAGCGCTAATTCAAAGCGATCACGAGCTTCAGAATAGCTACCTTGAACAGTTTTTATCTGCTTATAAAATTTAGGAGAGACATCTTGACCGCCGGCCAATATTAATTTATCGATTTGGGAGATATATTCTTTAGCTAAGTTCTCTTCACCAATGGGTAAAACAAGTGGCAGTCCACCAGCTTTTTGAACAGCTTTTACGTAACCTCCAGGCGTATAACTCACTGGCAAATGATGTAACGCTTCACCTGAGTCCAACACTTCATTTGCCGCAATGCCAATAATTGGGCGTTTCACGTTGCGTCCTCCTTCCTCTTTACTTGTTAAAATCATAGCGTCTTTGTTTACAGCTGTCAACAAATCAAGCTGTAAAAAACTATATCCAAAGAACTTCCATTTCTTAAAAAGAGGCTATGTCCCAGACCTAATCAAAAGCTTCTCTTTATTTTGATTTTAAAGTATAAACAAAAGAACCCGATGGTTTAATTAAACATCGGGTTCTTTTGTTTTAAAATTATTTTATTCTAGAGGTTCATCTTGATAAGAATCTTCTGCAGGTTCTTCAGTCTTGTCCACTAACACCTTCCGTGGTTTACTACCTTCTGAAGCGCCCACCACATGATTAGCTTCTAATTCATCAACTAATCGTGCTGCACGATTATAGCCGATTCTAAAGCGACGCTGTAATAAAGAAACACTAGCCGTTTGCATATCAATAACCAACTCTTTGGCTTGATCATAGAGTTCATCTTCTGATTCCTCTTTTTTGTCTTTAGCGACCTCTTCATCAGAAACCATCATTTTTTCTTCATAATTAGCTCCCTGTTGATCAGTCACAAATTTAACTACTTCTTCTACTTCTTGGTCAGAAATAAACGCTCCTTGCACACGTATACCTTTATTTTCACCCATTGGTAAAAATAACATATCGCCACGTCCTAGTAATTTTTCTGCACCGTTAGAGTCGATAATAGTGCGCGAATCTGTACCACTAGATACCGCAAAAGCAATTCGCGAGGGAACATTGGCTTTAATAATGCCAGTGATGACATCCACACTGGGACGTTGCGTAGCTAAAATCATATGGATTCCTGCAGCACGAGCCATTTGCGCTAAACGAGTAATCGCATCTTCTACTTCATTGCTAGCTACCATCATCAAATCAGCCAACTCATCGACAATCACAACAATGAACGGCATTGTTGGATATTTTTGCCCTTCCGTTTGATTCTTTTGTTTAATCATTTCATTATAACCTGTAATATTACGTACACCTGTCGCAGCAAATTTTTCATAACGTTCTTCCATTTCTTTCACGACTTTTTGTAATGCTTGTGCCGCTTTTCTTGGATTCGTTACAACGGGGGTTAAAAGATGCGGAATGCCATTATAGACATTTAATTCAACCATTTTGGGATCAACCATCATTAATTTGACCTCATGCGGTTTTGCCTGCATTAAAATGCTTGTAATAATCCCATTAATCGCGACAGACTTCCCGCTACCTGTCGAACCAGCAACAAGTAGATGGGGCATCTTAGTCAAATCAGCCGTCTGAATTTTGCCAGAAATATCTCTTCCTAGTGGGACTTCTAGGATATGATCCGGGTGAGCCGGTGTTTCATCAATCATCTCTTTAAAAGCTACGGTGCTAACTGTTTCATTAGGAACCTCAATCCCTATTAATGATTTTCCTGGAATCGGAGCTTCCATACGAATATCTTTAGCAGCAAGAGCTAGAGCTATATCGTCGGAAAGATTGACAATTTTACTAACTTTAACACCGATTGCGGGTTCAATTTCAAATTTAGTTACAGATGGACCTAAGCTAGCTTTAACAACTTTGGCATCTACCCCAAAACTTTTGAATGTTTTTTCCAAAATCGTAATATTTTTTTCGATCTTTTTATATTCTCCACTCTGATCGGTTGATTTCACCTCAGATAAAAGTGATGATGGCGGCAACTCATAATCCTCATCTTCGACTTCTTGTGAGATTTCAAACTCAAGCGGTTTGCCATCATCTGCAGTTTCTTCTGTTAAATTTACATCCGTAGCTTTGTCTTCTGCATTTTTATTTTTACCAGCAGTTTGGCTTTGCTGATAACTATCGATTGGAACAAAACTTAGTTGTTCTACTTCGCCACTGGCTTCTTCTTTTTGTTCTTGTGCTAATTTTTCTGCTTCAGACAACGGGCGTACTTGATTTTTTTCTTGTTCTTTTATTTGACGTAACGCAGCTTCACGTTCTTGTGCTTGCTTTTGTGCTTTCTGTTCTTTTTTTGCTTGTTTTTTAGCCTCTTTATCCGCTTGTTTTTGTGCTCTTTTCTCAGGATTACCTTCAATGAATTTTTGTAATTTCTCTTTTATTTTATGCAAAAACTCTAATAACTGCTGACTATCCATTGAACTTACAAAATAGCCTCCCCATACGATCAAAAGTACAGCAATAACATAACTACCGATTTTTGAAACCAAAAAGAAGGTCAATTGATAAAGCAATGCCCCTATCATTCCGCCACCAACATTGGCACTTACTTGTTGATTTTGAATATCTCCCAATAATATTTGCCAAGTCGTTGATAAAATCTGCGGATCAGTGGTCTGGACCCTACCAAATAATTGGGCATGGAAAAAAATTAACACGCCTAAATAAATAAAAAGCCCGCCAATCAGTTTTCTTCCGTAAGTTATTTTAGCTTCGTTATTTTTGATCATTACCCATAGGCCATAACCAGCTAATAAGATACAAAGAACGGGATAAGTATTTCCACCAATGATACGAAAACCATTAGCTATTAACGTTCCTAAAAAGCCTAATTGAAATAGTGCAAATACAGCAAATAAAATAAATAAAAAACCACAGGCTATTAACGTTAATTTTTCTTGCTGGCGCATTTGTTTTTTTGTCTTACGTTTTTTCGTGCGCTTTCTTTTTTGTGCCATTTCATCCCTCTTTTCATTCTCATCCATTATACAAAAAAAAAGAAGGGAACAAAAGTTTCTTCCCTACTTTCTTTAATTTTTCTCAATCAGGTGATACATCTTCCCCGAACCATTTTTCTGAAATCTTTGCAAATTCTCCGTTATCTTGTAGCTCTTGTAGTCCGTTATTAACTTCTTCTAACAATTCATCATCATCTTGTCTAACGCCTACCGCAAAGTTTTCATCTTCATAAGGTGTTTCAATTAGATTAAAGTCGTCCATCTTTTCATTTTGATTTAAATAATATTCAGCATAGACTCTGTCAATCAGAAGCCCATCAATTCGTCCACTTTCCAAGTCGATAAATGCCTCATTAAAACTATCATAAAGCGTGGCGTCCTTTCCTTCTACAATATCTTTTAATGCTTCTGGTTCTTGATTGAATGAATTATACCCAGAAGAGCCTTCTTGAGCTCCCAGTGTTTTCCCATCCATTTGGTCAATTGAATCAATATTACTATCCTTGGAAGTAACTAATAACTGGCTATTGCTCATGTAAGGGTCGGAAAAAGCAACCTTTTCTTCCCGTTCGGGTGTTTGACTATAACCATTCCAAATCAGTTCAATGGTTTCATTATTCAATTCTGTTTCTTTCATAGACCAATCAATCGGCTGAAATGCAACCTCGGTATCATTTAAAGCAAATACTGCTTCAGCTAACTCAATGTCAAAGCCGGTTAAATTCCCATCGTCGTCTCGAAAACCCATAGGTACAAAGGTATCATCCAAACCGACAACAACATCTGCATCTTCATTATTTCCAGCTCGCTCATTTTCTCCAGAAGAACATGCTCCCAATACAAAGACACTCGCCAAAACAAGCCCTAGTCCTTTTAATTTTTTCATCTCTTTTCCTCCCATATTAATTGATTTCTGAAACCTCTAATAAATTATCTGCAATATTTTCAGCAAAAGTCATATCATGTGTAACCACCAGTTGGGTAACGCCTTGTTGCTTTAGTCCCAAAATAATTCGTTCAACATGTTCACGTAAAGCAGGGTCCAATGCGCTGGTGGGTTCGTCATAAGCTAATACTTTAGGATCCATTGCCATCGCTCTAGCAATCGCTACCCGTTGCTTTTGCCCGCCTGATAACTGATAAGGATATTGTTGCAACAGCGATTCTATCCCTAATTGAGCCGCAATATCTTCTGCCTTTTTAGTATAGACGCCTTTTTCTTCTTGTAGAGCTAGTCTGGGAGCTAACACTATATTTTCAAAAACACTTAAGTGGGGAAATAATTCAAATTCTTGAAATACCACTCCTACCACTTGTTCTTGATTTTTTGAACTTACAGGATCAAACTTTTCTCCATCTAATAAAAAATCTCCACTATCGACTGTTTCTAATCCTGCCAAAGTTCGCAGCAAAGTTGTTTTCCCTCCTCCAGAGGGCCCCACAATAGCTAAAATTGAGCCATCTGGAATGGTTAGGTCTAACGAATTAATCACTTTTTTTGAACCGAAAGATTTACTGACATTTTTAAGTTCTAACATAGAATTTTTCCTCCTAACGATAATAATTCATACGTTTTTCTAACATACGAAGAATAAGAGTGAACACAGCAGTCATAAGTAGGTACAAAATTCCTACACCCAACAGAGGAACTAATGAAACGTCACGTTCCATCGCCACTTTTCCGATACGCATCACATCTTGTAAACCTAAAATATAAACGAGCGAGGTATCCTTTACCAAATTAATAATTTCGTTTCCTACAGAAGGTAAAGTAATTTTTACCACTTGCGGGATAATGATTTTTCGCAATGTTTGTCCATAAGTCAAACGTAATACTCGGGCTGCTTCATACTGCCCATTAGGGATCGATTGAATACCTCCACGAAAAATTTCTGCAAAATATGCTGCATAATTAAAGATAAAAGCAATCAACGCTGCTTCAAAACGATCAAAAACAATTCCCATAATAGGTAACCCATAAAAAACGAAGATTAACTGTAATAACAGCGGCGTACCACGCATTAACCAAACATAAACTTGAATGATTGACTTGAAAATTTTTGACCGACTACACAATACAAACGCTAGAATAATACCAATAGGAACCGATCCGATGATCGTTAAACCAAATAAACGGAAAGTTACTTCCATCCCTGTAAATAATTGCGGAAAAATAGAAATTAAATAGCTCATAAACATTCTCCTTTAAAATAAAAATAGCCTCTGGTTTTACCCAGAGGACGCAAAAATACGTGGTTCCACCTCACTTCATCTTTTCTTTACAGAAAAGACCTCAATAAGTTATTGAATGAAAATAAAAAAAGTCCCTTAGCCAAACGGCTAAAGGACGTCAATTACGCGGTTCCACCTTTATTTATTTATTCTTCGCAGAATAAAACTCAATAAGTTATCAAACAATAACTTTCGCTATAACGGGCTACCCGAACTTTTCTACTTTATCTTCAAAAAGCCGACTCCAAGATGTGTTTCACAATCATTTTATTATCTCTTTGCACCAACCAGAGACTCTCTTTAAATAAAACCAAAGCTACTCTTCTTTTCGATGTCGCTTATTTAAGTTGTCCTCTACTTTACGCGTTTACTATAAAGTTGTCAAGCGTTTTATTCAAAAAATCGTTTTAGCTAACTTATTATACCAATCAGTAAGCGAAATTTTTAGTCCTTACCATTAAAAGTCTGCGGGTTCTTTCCCTTTGGTAAAATAATCGTTTTTTGGTTACAATAATATAAACAATTCTTTTTGTAAGGCGGATTGAATATGAAAAAACAAAAACTGCAAGAAATTTACCCTACTTCCTCTATGCATGCATATCCAACCAATGATTCAAGTTATTTATCGATTGCAATGGAGCATGGTTTCTTATGGGTTCCTAAAAAAAGCTTATCTCATACCGAAAAACAATTACTACAAGCCATTCATACGTCAAACATAACTGACATTCCCATCTCAAATAAACAACATCCTTGGTATGCTAGTTTATTTTCTAGTCAGCCGCTTCCAAAAGATGAAGGTGCTTTTCGGCTCATCCAGATCGAATCACAAGCTTTGGAAGAAAGTACGCTGAGAGCTTTACAAGAGGAAATGAGCACGATTTTACCTCACGCAGTCGATTTATTTTTCCTTAGTAGAAATTATGCCATTATTGTCGAAGCTTTTAGCGAAGACGCTTTAGACTCCAAAGAATTAGAAGGTCTTTTTCTAGCTTTAGATAGTGATTTTAATAGTTATACGCGCCTTTTTAGCGGAGCTTTCCATTCCTTTAACAACGATTTTACCCGTCTTTTACATGAAGAAGAACAATTATTTCTTTATTTACTAGAACATAATACGCAAACTAAAGTTTTTGATACAGGAACAGCTGCTGTACCATTTTTTGCGTTTTATAATGTGTCTCAAAGTTACTTAATGCAGTCTCTTTTTGAAGAATGGATTGACTCAGAGCTAATACAAATAATATTAGCTCTTTGGAAGATGCAAGGGAATATTAGTTCAGCAGCCAAAGAATTATTCATGCATCGCAACACCTTACAATACAAAGTGGATAAATTTCAGCAGCAGACATTACTTAACTTAAAAAAAATGGATGATCTCTTTTTATGTTATTTACTTATTCAGACTTTCAATCAATAAAAACGCTTTTATAACATGCACAAAAAAGAAATGCTTTTTTGTGCATGTTGATATTGTGTCTATGAAAGAGTTTCCTTTAAAGTATACATAACAAATCAATTTGAAAGAAGGAATAATCTTATGGTTGAAATGTCGTTAAAAAACATAGGAAAAAAATATGATAATGCAGATCATTTTTCTGTATCCAATTTTAATTTAGAAGTTAAAGACCGGGAATTCATCGTCTTTGTCGGTCCATCTGGATGCGGAAAATCAACGACGCTACGAATGATTGCTGGCTTAGAAGATATTACAGAAGGCGAACTAAGAATCGGAGAACAGGTTATGAACGATGTCGCGCCCAAAGATCGAAAAATTGCAATGGTTTTTCAAAACTATGCGTTATACCCGCACATGACTGTCTTTGATAATATGGCTTTTGGTCTAAAACTACGTAAGTACAGTAAAAAGGAAATCAGACAGCGAGTAAAAAATGCAGCTGACATCTTAGGCCTCAATGATTTTTTAGATCGCAAACCTGCAGCTTTATCAGGTGGACAACGTCAACGGGTCGCTTTAGGACGGGCGATTGTTCGCGATGCAAAAGTCTTTTTAATGGATGAACCATTGTCTAACTTAGATGCTAAATTACGGGTCGCTATGAGAGCTGAGATTGCTAAGCTACATCGCCGCCTGAAAACAACCACTATCTATGTAACCCATGATCAAACAGAGGCTATGACGATGGCCGATCGAATTGTCATCATGAAAGATGGCCTTGTTCAACAAATCGGTACACCTTCAGAAGTTTATAATACACCAATAAACGTATTTGTGGCTGGCTTTATTGGCTCCCCAGCAATGAACTTCTTTGACGTCACCTTAAAAGATGGGATCATTACAAACAATTATGGCTTGCAGCTAAAAATTCCCGCAGGGCGAAACAAAACATTAGTAGAAAAAGGATACGATGGCAAGGAAATCACCTTTGGCATCCGTCCAGAAGACATTCATGGTGAACAGCTAGCTCTCGAAGCAACGCCAGAAACTAATGTTCATACTGAAGTCGTGGTATCTGAATTACTCGGTGCAGAAACCATGTTATATACTAAAATCGACGATACGGAGTTTGTGTCAAAAGTAGACGCACGTGATTTTCATGAGCCTGGTGAAATGATTGATTTGAGTTTTGATCTTAATAAAGCACATTTTTTTGACAAAGACACAGAAGAAGTGATCAAATAGCTTTGTGAAAATCCAGTACGTTCTCTCATAAACTAGCCTTAAACGATTTTACAGAACTTATTTGTTTATTTTGAATAACGTTTTCTTTATTCAATTACTTAATAAAAAAACATCAAGCATTAAAAACTTGATGTTTTTTATTTTAATCTTCTTTATTCATTGCTTCTTTTAAGGCAATAGCCAATGGACTTTCTTCTGGTTCTTCTGGTTTTGAATATTTCTTTAACAGCCGTTTTTCCTCTTGCTTAGTCATCTTTTTCTTTTGTTCTTTTTTATTTGGGATTTTTTCAGTAATCCCGTCAAATTTGCAACGGAAATAAGCACCATTTTTTCCTTCAATAATTTCCATTTTTTTATGGCATTGTGGACAACGATGGTTACTTACCTTAGGATCCTTGCGTCGATGATACTGACATTCGGAATTGGTACAAACATAGATTTTACCATTACGTGTGTTTTTTTCACGCAAGAAAGAACCACACTCTGGGCATTTCTTTTGTGTCAAAGAAAAGTCTTGATATTTTTGTTGGCTTTGTTTTACTTCTTGAACGAGTTGCTTCGTATCTTTTTCAATTTGCACTAAAAACTTATGACTAGAAAATTTACCTTGGGCAATTCCTTCTAGCTGGTCTTCCCATTTTTTGGTTAAATCAGGTGTTACTAAAGAAGGGTTCACTAAATCTAAGAGCTGTTTACCTTTGGGCGATACCTGCAAACCGCTTGGTGTTCGTTCCATTAATTCAGACCGAAGCAGCTTTTCTATGATTTCTGCCCGGGTTGCCGGCGTTCCTAGTCCAAATTTTTCCATTTTTGCCAACAAAGTCGCCTCATTCAAGGGTTTTGGTGGTTTAGTTAATTCTTTTTTAATGGAAAAATTTGGTTGAATTTTTTGGCCTTCTTGCCATTTCGTTACAGGTTCTGACTTTTCTTCGGCTGCTTTCCAACCTGGCTCAACGATCTTATTTTGTGTAAAGATAAACTTTTCTTTAGCAAATGCCACTGTGGCTTTTTGTTGAAGCTTCTTGTGGGGCTTGGCAAATAACATTAAAAAACGAGAGACAATCAGATGATAAATCTTTTGTTCATCGTTTGAGAACTTGGCTGCATTCGCACGCTGTTCTGTAGGAATTAATCCAGAGTGATCAGAAACTTTCGCATCGTTAAAGACCGCCTTTTGCTCAACCTTAGCTCCAGATTTGATATACTCTTTTACTTCAGGCGCAAAATTGGCCACAGCTTGCAACCGTTCTTTCATCGTTTTTTTCATATCATTTGTTAAATACTTGCTATCTGTACGCGGGTAAGTAACTACTTTATGTGTTTCATAAAGACTTTGTACTAATGAGAGTGTTTTTTTAGCTGAAAAGCCATACCGCTGATTCGCTTCTCTTTGAATTTCGGTTAAATCATAAGGCAAAGGAGCATTTTCTGTCTTGGTTTTTTCAGTCACTGATACGACTGTCCCAGCGTGTTGACTTAATTGTTCCACTAAATTTTGCGCTGTTTGTTGAGCCTGTAATTCATATGGATTTTTTTGCAAGCGTACTGCTTTTTGTCCGGCAACCTCTAATTCAATCACATAATAGGTTTGTGGACGAAACTTATCTATTTGTTTTTCTTGTTGACGTACAAACGATAATGTCGGCGTTTGTACTCTTCCAGCGCTTAAACTATCCTCATACTTTACCGTTAACGCTCTAGAAATATTTAAACCAACAAGCCAATCCGCTTTTGCTCGAGCTAGAGCCGACTCATATAATGCCTCATACTCTTTGGCTGGTTTTAACTGTTTAAAACCTTCCTTTATGGCCTTGTCCGTTTGCGAAGA
Organism: Tetragenococcus solitarius NBRC 100494; assembly: GCF_001544195.1. Taxonomy (GTDB): domain Bacteria; phylum Bacillota; class Bacilli; order Lactobacillales; family Enterococcaceae; genus Tetragenococcus; species Tetragenococcus solitarius. The sequence goes on along the minus strand of NZ_BCPY01000007.1, from coordinate 36,408 downwards.
AATCCACAAGCGTTTAACTGGTTTGTTAAAATGAACCCATTCCAGAATCCAACGAGCGACTAATTCGCCTTCTCTTCCGGCATCTGTCGCAATAACAAATTCTTTTATGTCTTTTCTGTGGGCTAATTGTTTAATCGCTTTTAATTGCTGCCCAGTTTTGGGCAAAGGTTTAATCCCGATGTCTTTAGGCACCATCGGTAGTGTCTCCATCTGCCAACTTTGCCAATTTTTATTGATATCTTCTGGCATTTTTAGGCCCAATAAATGACCGAGGGCCCATGTGACAATCACATTAGGGCCTTCGTAGTAGTTCTTTGTTTTTTTATTAGCGCCTAATACTTTGCTCAGGTCTTTGGCAACGCTTGGCTTTTCCGCTAGAATTAGTTGCTTCATAAAATTTCCTTTCGCTTTCGATTGTCAGTGGTTTATGATCTTCTAATAGTGCCAATCCCATATATTGTTGTAAATCATCATCGCATTCCTCGCACCAGCGCTCCTCACCATCGTTCCAAAAAGCACTTAAGAAGTTTGTCTTAGAATTGATATATGTATAGTTTTTACAAATTAATTCCCATTTTTCTTGAAAAAAACGGACGGCTTCATCCAACGATAAAAAGCTGGTCTCTTCTTGAATATCTTTTTCCCATTCTTCAAAAAACCACCATGGTTCATTATCTCCATACATGGTTATTACTTGATACATAGTCTCACTCCTTCATTATATCTCTTAGAGTCATGGTAGTGAGTTTTAAAAAAAGTTGCAATGAATTAGCTTGTGAAAAAGTAAGCCGCTGATTTTTATAACGTTGTTTCTGCAAAATTCTTGCCTTAAAAAATTGAGGAACGAACCAAGAAAAATTTTACTCAATAAATGAATAATGAGTGAAGAAATCCAGTTTCTTTACCCAATTAATCATTAAATAAACTAGAACCAGCACAATAGTTTTTCTAAGCTTTCTAAAAAAGTCTGCTTTCTTTATCAGTAAATAAGGAGGTCAAAAGTTTGTTAATGTTGAAAACTTTTGACCTCCTTCTCTCATCTCTTAAACATATTGTAAAGTTTTTTCCGCCTTATAAGCATGATCGATTAAACCGCCACCCAAGCACTCATCTCCATCATAAAAGACAACAGCTTGTCCAGGTGTAATTGCGCGGACTGGTTCGTCAAAAATCACTTCAGCACGTTCATTTTCTAATAAACGTACCGTTACTGCCGTATCTTTTTGACGATAACGGAATTTGGCTGTACAACGAAATTCGGTTGGTTTTTCTTCTTCGGTAGTAAAATGGACTTCACTTGCATCTAAACGATCCGCGTACAGCTCAGGATTTTCAAAACCTTGTCCTACATACAAGGTATTAGAAGCTAAATCTTTTCCAATCACAAACCACGGAGCGCTAGATTTACCACCGCCACCGATTCCTAGACCTTGACGTTGACCAATTGTATAATACATCAGGCCATCATGTTGACCTTTGATTTCTCCGTCAAGAGTCATCATATCGCCTTTTTGTGCTGGCAAGTAATGACTTAAAAATTGTTTGAAATTCCGTTCACCAATAAAACATACGCCTGTAGAGTCTTTTTTCTTGGCTGTCGCAAGTCCAGCTTTTTCAGCAATTTCTCGAACTTTTGGCTTTTCAATGCCACCTAAAGGAAACATTACCTTCGCCAATTGTTTTTGCGATAATTGACTTAAAAAGTAAGTTTGGTCTTTATTATTATCAGCGCCGCGTAACATATGTACGACACCATTTTCATCTTTTTCTACTTGAGCATAGTGTCCTGTTGCTACATAATCGGCGCCCAAATCCATGGCATAATCTAAGAATGCTTTAAATTTGATTTCTTTATTACACATTACATCTGGATTAGGTGTACGCCCTGCTCGGTACTCTGCTAAGAAATATTCAAATACTCGGTCCCAATATTCTTTTTCAAAGTTAACCGAATAATAAGGTACCCCAATCTGAGCAGCTACTTTGGCAACATCTTTATAATCTTCAGTTGCCGTACAAACGCCGTTTTCATCAGTATCGTCCCAATTTTTCATGAAAATACCGATCACATCGTACCCTTGTTCTTTCAACAAAAGAGCTGTAACAGAGGAGTCCACTCCCCCACTCATTCCGACGACAACTCGTGTATCACTGTTGTCTGTCATGCTATCACCATCATTTCAATATAGATTCTGAAACATCTACGATTTGAAGGTCGCAACTTTTTCAGTACTCACTATTATACAGCAGAACCCAAAGAATTTCACGCGAGGATTCTTAAAGTCAATAAATAATTAAAAGAACAAATATGAGGGAGTGAAAAGTTTGATTTACTCCCTATGTTTGAAAAGTTGGGGAATAAAATCTGAAAACATTACCTGATACGCTCAAGATAGGTAACAAATCGCTAAAACACTCTCCAACTTTTAGCAAAAACGAGGAAAAATAATTAAAATTGTTCAAAATAGCAAAAAGTCAGGGAGTGAAAAGTTTGATTTACTCCCTATGTTTGAAAAGTTGGGGAATAAAATCTGAAAACATTACCTGATACGCTTAAGATAGGTAATAAATCTTGAAAACACTCTCCAACTTTTAGCAAAAACGAGGAAAAATAATTAAAATTGATTAAAATAGCAAAAAGTCAGGGAGTGAAACTTCGATCTACTCCTCATGTTTTCAAACATGAGGAGTAAAAACGAAAAATACTCCCTGAAAATATAAAGTTAGCAATGATTTTCCCATAGTAAAATCTAGCAAAAAACTTGCAAATTTTGAATAATAAACTATTTTAAGCTTTTTCAAATAAACCTCGATCAATAAATGCATCCATCAAAAAGTAAAACTGCTCTTGTATTAATTCGTTCTTATTCTTAAAGATATTGACGGCTTTCAATCCATTAGCTGTAGTAACAGACATTTTTAATTTTTGAATATCCTTATCTACAGTGATTTTCAACTTAAGCCCTTCTTTGCTTTGGGGAGTTGCCTCCAGTGGTCGAATTAATTGAAAATTCCCACTCGATGTTTCAGTAAATCCATTATCTCGTAATGTATATTTTTTAGCTGTAGGAGCTAATTTGTAATTAGTCTTTGCGCCTAAAACTGTCGCTTTTTCTTGAAACGCCATTTTTTCACCTCATTAATTACTTTTAACTTCATTATAAAGGCTGGGAATCAGTTTTTCTAGTGTTTCTTTTTTAAACGTTTGACTGTATCAGCAATGGTTTGAGCAAATTGATCGACTTCTTCTTGCGTATTGCCATAACCAAAGCTGATTCGAACAGATTCGTTAATCGCTGTAGAATTTTTGCCATGCATTGCTTCAAGGACATGAGACGGCTCAACATTCCCTGCGGTACAGGCTGAACCAGTTGAAATAGCAAATCCCTTCAAATCCAAATGCATCAACAATAAATTATTAGACACGCCCGGAAATTGCAGGTTAAGTACATGTGACAATTTGTTTTTCGAATCTCCGTTTAGCTTATATTCAACGCCTTGAGCAGATAAAGCATCAAATAATCTTGACGAAAATTCGTAATATTTTGTTTGCTGGCTTTCTTGGACTTCTGAAGGCAAGAGTTCAATTGCTTTAGCCATTGCACAGATCGCAGGCAAATTTTGTGTGCCTGCTCGCTGTTTTTCTTCTTGTTCACCCCCATGCAGAAAAACAGGTAGTGATACATCATCACGTTTATATAAAAATCCGATCCCTTTAGGTCCGTTAAATTTATGAGCAGATGTACTCAATAAATCGACTTGTAGTTCATTAGGATAAACCGCGATTTTTCCGTAAGCCTGTACAGCATCAGTGTGAAAAACAGCAGGATGATTTTTTAACAGCTCTCCTATTTCAGCAATTGGAAAAAGGTTCCCTGTTTCATTATTAGCCATCATAATAGAGACCAATATTGTGTCTTCACGCAATGCTTTTTTCACGGTTTCAACAGCTAATTGTCCCTTTTTATCTACAGGTAAATACGTTACCTCAAACCCTATTTTTTCTAAGTACTTAGCCGTGTTTAAAACAGCTGGGTGTTCAACGGCTGTGGTAATAATATGTTTTCCTTGCGCTCGTTTTGCTAAAGCTGTCTCAATTAGCGCTGTATTGTCGCTTTCTGTGCCACCGCTATTAAAAATAATTTCATGTGGCTTTACTTGTAAGCTATCCGCAATTATTTGGCGCGCATTTTCTAATTTTGCTTGGCCGCTGCGCCCATATTGATGAATACTAGAGGGATTACCAAAAGTTTCTTTCATTACTTTCGTCATCTCTTCGATAACAGCAGGGTGCATAGGCGTAGTAGCTGCATGATCCAAATAAGTCATTTTTTCACCTTCTTTTATTTACAACTTAAACCTTTACTATAAAAAATACCAATGAAAAAATCAAATATTTTTCATTGGCGGCTATTTTATAAGAAATCTTTGTCTACCTTATTAAATAGAGGGCTCATCGGTGTATTGTCATGGATTCGTTTGACTGCTTCGCCTAAAAGTTTTGAACAAGTAATATAATTCATATTTTGAGGGTGACGACTTTTTTCCGTTAAACAAGAATCTGTCACACAAATATCAAGAATTTCTGATTGTTCCAGTGTTTCCTTTGCTCCATCAGAAAGTAGCGCATGAGAAGCACAAGCATAAACCTTTTTAGCGCCGTTTTCTTTTAAAAGTTCAGCAGCTTTTGCTAAAGTTTTCCCTGAATTTAAGATATCATCGACAAGAATACAATTTTTGTCCTGTACATCACCGATGACATAACCTTCGTCTGTCTCAACTTCGCCTTGATCAACAATGGCAATCGTTGTATCCAAATATTCCGCCAAGCTACGGGCACGCTGAACTCCGCTATTTTTAGGAGATACAACCACATAATCATCCTCTGTCATGTCTTGTTCCCGATAATATTGAGCAAATAATGGCATTGTAAATAAGTTATCTACAGGGATATCAAAAAAACCTTGAACTTGTACTGTATGAAGATCTAGTGTCAATACTCGTGTAGCTCCAGCTTCAACAAGTAGATTGGCAACCAATTTTGCCGTAATGGGTTCATGTGGGTTAGCAGTACGATCTTGTCGTGCATAAGCATAATATGGCAAAACAATATTAATCGTCCTAGCACTCGCACGTTTCATCGCATCAATCATGATCAATAATTCCATATAATAATCATTAACTGGTTGATTTGTTGCTTGGATGATGAAAGTATCTACTCCTCGCACGCTTTCTTCGATGCTGATAGAAATTTCGCCATCACTAAAACTTTTAATTGAACATTGCCCCAAATCAGTACCAAAAACCTGAGCTACCTTTTTTGCTAAGGGGATATTCCCATTCAAACTAAAAATTTTTAACGATTCATTTTCATATTTTGCGACCATGAGTGCCTCCAATTAAACTTTTTCTTTATTTTATCATATTTTCATATTCATTTGCTATGAATTTTAAGGTAAAGAAATCGTTCCATTTATCCATTTTGCCGGAATAATTTCCTGATAGTTCCCCCAGTTATCATGGACTTTTACATAACGTTTTCCTTCAGCAGTCTCTTTGTAAGCATACGCCACTACCCAATGATTACCATAATTGCTACCTAACAGCTGGTTTAATCCAATAATTACAGGTTTGCCTTGATTAATACGCTTAACCACACGTTGCCAACCGCCAATCATTGTTGCACGTGCTCGATAATTAAGACCAAAATAAGAAAAATAGCTTGATAAACCATGAGCTACTTGATAAGCGACCGTCGGAAAACCGCGTTTTTGAATAAATAAGCGTAAGTAATGCACCAAGTTTTCCTTATTTTTGCTATTTTTTTGTCGGATAAAACTTGGAACAATTGCGCTATCTATATGATCCTGATAAAAAGCTATTAGCACAAGTGCGGCATAACTTCCACACAAGCCATTTTCAGTCGTGGTCCAATTTTTATAAGCTTTAAATTTGTCTGCAGATAATCCGATCCACTGTTCTTTTGTCATAAGCATCTTCCTTTTCTATCATTATACAATATTTACAGACAAAAAGTTCTCTCAGTTGTCTTTTAGGTATATGTCAAGCTCATTTTGGAATACTACATTTATGAACAAAAGACAAGAGACTTGTTTCCCTTTTTTATTTGTATCATAATTAGTAGCAGAAACGGAGGAGAACAATGACAAACTTAAAAGACGACTTTTATGAAGCAATTAATGAGAATTGGTTAAAAACAGCAGAAATTCCAGCTGATAAGCCCGCAACAGGAGGTTTTCAAGATTTAGCAGAAGATATTGAACAACTTTTAATCAATGAACTAAATGAAATGTCTTCTAATGAAGAACGCCTTGCAAAAGGGAAGATGAAAGAAGCTGTAGCTTTTTATCGTTTAGCCAATGACTATGACAAAAGAAATGCGCTAAAAGCCTCCCCAATCAAAGATTTACTTAAACGTATTCATACCATTAATGATTTTAATGATCTTAATCAACAACTAGGTAATTGGCTTAAAGAAGGTCTTGCTTTACCTTTCGAATTTTTTGTTGACGCAGACATGAAAAATACCCAAGAACATACTTTATATCTAGCGCCAGCCTCTTTGATTTTACCCGACAAGACCTACTATGATAAAGACAATCAGCAAGGCGAGCAATTATTGCAAGTCTTTTTCGAAATGGCAGTCAAACTATTAAAATTAACTGGCTACAGTCAATCAGAAAGTGAAACGATTGCTGAACAAGCGCTGGCCTTTGATAAAAGCTTAGTCCCATATGTGCGTAATGCAGAAGAAAATGCAGATTATACTAAAATCTATAATCCACGTGATAAAAAGACAGTTATTGCTTATTCCGATCAGATTGATTTTGCAGCTGCTTTCGATGAACTCTTTGATAAAACTGTCGATCAAGTCATCGTTACTGAACCTGAATATTTTGAACACTTTAATACTTTTGTCACACAAGGACATTTATCTTTATTAAAAAGCTGGATGCTGACGCTAACAGTCTTTAGTTATGCGAATTATTTAAGTGAAGACTTTCGTCAAACAGCTAGTTTATATCGCCGTGCTCTATCTGGCATCGATGAATTACCGTCACAAGAAAAAGCGGCCTTTCATTTAACTTTAGGCCAATTCGACCAAGTGATAGGTCTTTATTATGGAAAAAAATATTTTGGCGAACAAGCCAAACAAGATGTTGAACATATGGTACGTTCCATGATCAAAATTTATAAAAAACGGCTGGAACAAAACGACTGGCTCAGTGAAGCAACGAAAGAAAAAGCCATTGTAAAATTGGACAAAATAGGAATCAATGTCGGTTATCCGGATAAAATTCCAGCTGTTTACGAAAAATTCATCACCAACAAAGACGAATCTCTTGTGGCGAATGTTCGTCGTTTTACTCAGCTTGCCCGAAAAGATCACTTTAAAAAATTCAAGCAGCCAGTAGATCGTAAGGAATGGGAAATGGCAGCGTCTACTGTCAATGCTTATTACAATGGTTCTTTAAACATTATTGTCTTTCCTGCTGCGATCTTACAAGCACCGTTTTATAGCCTTAACCAATCAGCTAGTGCGAATTATGGTGGAATTGGAGCTGTGATCGCTCACGAAATTTCTCATGCTTTCGATAATAATGGCGCTAAGTTCGATGAATATGGGAATTTAAACAATTGGTGGACAAAAGATGATCTATCCCACTTTGAGGAATTGGCGCAAGGAATGATTCAAGAATTCGACGGCTTAGAAATTGCTGGTGGAACAGTCAATGGAAAATTGACAGTTTCAGAAAATATTGCCGATGCTGGTGGGTTAAGTTGTGCTTTAGAAGCAGCCAAAAATGAAAAACAGACAGATTTAGAAGCCTTCTTTTGTAATTGGGCCAAAATTTGGCGGACCAAAGCTAAATCACAATATCAGCAGTTACTTTTAGCTATTGATGTGCATGCACCAGCAAAACTTCGCGCGAATATTCAACTTCAAAATTTAGATGATTTTTTCACTGTTTTTGATATTCATCCTACAGACAAAATGTACCGTAAACCAGAAGATCGTGTTAAAATTTGGTAATATCTGACAAAAAACGAAGGTAGCAAGATTTGCCGCCTTCGTTTTTTATTTAAACTATTGTCCTTTTTCTAATTATCAGACATTACTCAACCGAACTTTTGTCCTGTAAGCAAGGATAAGGACATAAGTAACAACTTCTTTTGTCCGATAAGTAAACAATTACAAGAAAATCCTTTTGTTTTTGCCGAAATTAGACATAAATTCGTAAAAATAATGGCTCATTTCTAGTTACCGGACATTATTCAGCTGAATTTTTGTCCTATTAGTCATTGTCGGACATAAGTAATAAACTTTTATGTCCAGTAAGCATGAATTTAACCCTAATGACCGATGTTTTCTCCTTTTAACAGATATTCAATAGGGTCTAGTCTAGCTCTTTAAATGGAATGGACAAATGTCATAACCATTTCGGCAGAACGCTGACCCGCTTGGTCAATAAATTCATCAAAACTTTGAGTTGCAGCATGGTCAGCAGTATCACTCATTGCTCGAATAACAACCACAGGCACATCGAACTGATAAGCCGTCTGCGCAATTGCTGTGCCTTCCATTTCACAACATAAGGCCCTAGGAAAATGAGATAAAATTTCGTTAATTTTTGCTTGATCATCAATAAAAGAGTCGCCGGTAACAATGAGCCCTTTTTTAATTGCAAGATCTGACTTTTCAGCTGCTTCAGCTATTTTTTTAACTAATGTGCTATCAGCTTCATAATACAACGGCATTCCCCCAGGAAGTTGACCATATTGATAGCCAAACCCCGTAGCATCTACATCATAATAAGCCAATTTTTCAGCAATTACTACATCGCCAACTGAAAGGCCTTCTCCGATACCACCAGCTGATCCAGTATTGATTAAAATATCTACTTGATATTGTTGAATCAAAAGGCTGGCTGTCAGTGAAGCTAATACCTTGCCAATCCCTGATTGGACAACGATTACTTCATGTCCGGCCATCTCGCCAGAATAAAAAATCGCCCCAGCTTTCTCCCATTTTTTTATTTCATTGAATGACTCAGTCAAAACTTTTACTTCTTGCGCCATCGCACCAATAATTCCTATTTTCATATATTTCTTCCCTTTTTGTTAAGTTTATAAAAAGAAAACCATCATTAACACAAGTACTAGTAATAAAAATACAATAACGATCCACTTCATCAAAAAACTGTTCATTTGCCGTGACCGTTGATTTCGACTAGAACGTGTTGTATTAATGGGTTTATTTTTTTTCAATTGTTTACGATAATAATTATCGATTTGTTTTTCTTTTTCCCGATAATCTGAAGCTGCTTGGTTTTGTTCCTGATGTTGTTTCTTTTCTTCTTCGTCACGATATTTACGCAGCTGTGCGCGCGATACAAGTGGGCCTTTTGCCATATCAAACACTCCCTTGAGCGACTAACAATTTCCACCACGTAATCGCATAAACTGTTTTAGCGTCACAAATCGTTTGATCTTTTACCGCTTGTTCGGCTTCTTCTAACGTTAATTCATAAAGCTCAATAAGCTCATCTTCATCTTGCGATTTAGGATGTGCCGCTTTTTTTATCTCATTTGCAAGGTAAATATGCATCATTTCGTTTGAAAAGCCAGGCGATAAATACATCGAAGCAATATGAGTCATAAAATCACATGTATAGCCGGTTTCTTCTTCTAGTTCCCTTTTTCCTGTTATTTCCGGATGATCATTTTCACCTGGGTCAATTTTACCCGCTGGAATTTCTAAGAGGACTTTTTCCAAAGGCTTTCTAAACTGACGTACAAATACCATTTTATTTTCTGGTGTAATAGCGATAATACCTACTCCACCTGCATGAAACACCAATTCTCGCTTAGAAGTTTGTCCATTCGGTAGCTTAACATCATCTAATGCTACATCAATAATTTTTCCATTAAATATCTCTTTTCGAGATATTGTTTTTTCTTCAAAATCTTCAAAATTCAGCATCATTTCACCAAACTTTCTTTTTTATCTTCGCAATTTCTTATATTTTAACACAAAAAAAGGTTATGTTTTTTCTAAATTATAGAAATACACCGCAAGTCGGATTCTTTTATTATCGATATCATGCTAGAATAAAAGAGTAGAAAGAAAAGATAGAAGCGTGTATATACAAGGATTTTAGGAGGTTTTAAATAAATGAAAAACTCAAAATGGGCATTATGGACTGGCATCATTTTAGGAGCCGTTTATCTGCTTATTATTTTTTCTGGAGAAGGTTTATTCGATTTATTCCCATTGATGTTTTTTATTGCTGGTGGATGCTTAATTTATTATGGTTTAAAAGGAAAACCGCAAAATGCTCACAAAAGTGAATTACCAGCATTGTCAAAAAAACGGGAGCAAAGTTATGTCAACGCTGGTATGTCCGATAGTGAGATTGACATGTTTCGGCAAACAATGAATCAAACAAAAAAGCAAATTATCCATCTACAAGCCACAATGAACCAAAGTGGGAAATTAAGAGCGGTCGACCTACGCCACGACACAATCAAAGCTGCCAAAGCTTTGTTTAAAGAAATCGTCGCTTCTCCTAAGCGAATGCCTGAAGCAAACCACTTTTTATACACTCATTTACCAAATTTAGTGGATTTAACTGATAAATTTGTTGAAATTAATGAACATGAAATTAAAAATCGAGATACCTACGAAAAAATCGAAGAAAGTATTCAAATTATCGATCAAATGGCTGCTCTAATCGCAATCGACTACCAAAAATTCGTAGCAGATGATTTGGATGATTTAGACGTAGAAATATCTATTGCTAAACAAAGTTTAAAACAAAATGGAAATTATTAAGAACACGAAGCTAGATAAAAGCTATGCTTTTATCTTCTTCTAATTTTCAGTCCATTGAAGGAGGAATAATTATTATGGCTACTCACTCTGATCAACCAACATCTGTTGATAAAACACTTGAAGACTTAATGGATGATTCGTTTACACCAGATTTAAACCAGCTGACAAATTCTCAGCAGAAAGAATTGTCTGAATTACACACCCAAGAACAAGCCCCACGATTAGTTGACAAATTGTCTGATGAAAGACAACAACAAGCTAAACAACTAGCTGATCAAATTGACGCGACCGATCAACAAGCTGTACTAAGTTATGGCACCAAAGCGCAAACAAAACTGAGTGAATTTTCTCAATCCATGTTAAACCAGGTACAAACTTCTGATATTGGTCCTATTGGAGATTCGCTTAATGAATTGATGTACCGATTGCAAGAAGCCAACCCCGATGAACTTCGAGCGGGAGAAGGCAATATTTTCCAACGGATGTTTGGCAAAGTCAAACAATCGATCTACGAAATTACAGCCAAATATCAAAAAATTGGTGCACAAGTAGATAAAGTTGCTGCTAAATTAGATAAAGAAAAGGAAGGTCTTTTAGAAGACCATGCTATGCTTGAACAACTTTATCAAAAAAATAAGGATTATTTTGACGCCTTAAATATCTATATTGCTGCTAGCGAGCTAAAAATGGAAGAATTAGAACAAAAAACAATTCCTGAAAGCATGGAAAAAGCTCGTCAAACTGGCGATCAAATGGATGTTCAAATCGCTAATGACTACGCTCAATTTTTAGACCGCTTAGATAAACGAACCCATGATTTACGTTTAACTCGAGAAATCACTTTACAGCAAGCTCCACAAATACGGATGATTCAAAATACAAATCAGGCATTAGCGGAAAAAATTCAATCATCGATTAATACCGCTATTCCTTTATGGAAAAACCAAGTGGTCATTGCCTTAACATTATTACGTCAAAAAGATGCGGTAACTGCTCAAAGACAAGTGTCTGAAACAACAAATGACTTGCTAAAGAAAAATGCAGAAATGTTAAAAGTTTCAGCTGTTGAAACCGCCAAAGAAAATGAGCGTGGAATTGTGGATATCGATACCTTGCAACAAACCCAAAACGATCTAGTAGAAACGATTGAAGAAACACTGCGTATCCAAAAAGAAGGAAAAGAAAACCGGCGTCATGCTGAAGTAGAACTTGGCGAGATGGAAGAAAATTTAAAACAAAAGTTAATCGAATTAACAACCAAAAAAGGTCAATAAAAAAGAGCTGATAAACTGCTTCTTAGAAGAACAAAATCTCCCAAGAAGCAATTTATATCAGCTCTTTTTTTTATTTAAATCACTATGCTGATAGCCATATCCAAAATAGATACACAACCCTAAAAGAAGAACTATGATAAAGACAATCCATGTGACCTTATCCAGACGTAACATTAAGAATAAACAAGAAATAACAGAAACAATCGGCAGCAAAGGAACAAAAGGTACTTTAAATTCGTCTTTTTTTGGCTGTCCCAACATTTTACGTAAACGAATCACACCTAATGCCATTAAGGCAAGACAAGCAAGGGCTGTAATATTGGTTAACTCCGCTAAAATATTTAATGGAAAAGCCGCAGCAAAGAACAGTCCAATCGCTCCTGCTAAAAAAGTAGCATTTTTAGGAGTACGACGCTTACTATCAATCTGCCGTAAAAATTTAGGCAATAAACCGTCTTTGCTAATGGAATAAATAAGTCTGGCTAAAGAATACAGCATAGAAATCGTGACTGTTAATAAGGTTAAAATTGTTCCAACAGAAATTACAGAGCCAATAAAATCTTGATTAATATAACGCATGGCAAATGCAACCGGGTCTGCTACGCCTAATTTTGAAAAAGGCACGATTCCCGTTAATATTAAGGTTACACCTACATATAAAATAGTGGCAATTAAAATTGAACCGATAATTCCGCGCGGAACATCTCTTTGTGGATTTTCCACTTCTTCAGCTGCCATTGAGATGGAATCAAAGCCTAAAAAGGCAAAAAACACTAAAGCTGCCCCATTAAAGACTCCTTGTATTCCATAAGGCATATAAGGTTGCCAGTTGTCTGGTTGAACAAAGAACACTCCGACAGCCACAAATAAAACAATTACGCCAAACTTTACCCAAACCATAGCATTGTTTAAGCGTAATGCTTTTTTAGCTTCTTGTGTCACCCATAACGTAACTAAAACCATTATTAGCGCAGCAATTAAATCAATGTAGGTTCCTTGTTCAGGATTATACCCTGCAGTTAAAGCCTGCGGAAGCTGGATTCCCCAATTACTCAAAAAGCCTTGAAAATACCCTGACCAGCCCGAAGCAACAGAAGAAACAGCTAACATATATTCACATATCAATAACCAGCCGGCAATCCAGGCAGTCAATTCACCAAAGACAATGTACATATAGCTATAAGGTCCACCAGAAACCGGCACACGTGAGGCAAATTCTGCAAAACAAAGACCATTTAAAATGACAACTAAGGCAGCAATAATAAAGGAAAATATGGAAGCAGGACCTGCATAATTCGCTGAAGCTTGTCCAGTAACAACAAAAATCCCTGTACCAATGATGGCTCCAATTCCTAGCATAATCAGATCTTTTAATTTTAATTCTCGTTTTAGTGTATTTACCGTATCTTTTTTTATCGATCTTTTCCGGAAAATTTCCATTGTTTTGCCTCCATTTTTCAATTCTTATCTATTATATAGATTTTTCTTTTTATTTTCAAACGAAGGAAAATTCAATAACCAAACTTTTTTACAAAGAAACTCCAAGTAAAGTTTGACATTCCTTCCCTTACTTGGAGTTTCGTATTTATCTTTGTTTTTTACAATGGCTCTTCAATTAGCGGTAGTAATTTTTCTTGATTCACCTCAGGATATTGGCATAAAAATTGATGAATTTGTTCTAATATAGGAACAATATATCCTTTCTCATCATTTTCAACCTGTAAAACAAGTAAGGGTTCATGTAAACTCATACGAAGTAAAAACCAGCCTTGTCCGTATGGTTGAGTTAAATAAAAGCGAATACCTTCTTCATTTTCAGGATCGACTTGCCAACCAGAAATATCAATAGCGGCAATGTCTCGAATCACTTTTTCGCCTAGTGTACGATAATTTTCGGCTTCTAATTTAAAGCGAACCTCTTGTGTTTCAAGTGGTTGTTTTAAATCAGTAATTAACGATTCCAGTGTTTTGCCTTCTGCTTGTAATTTTGGTAATAGCATTAAAATTTTAGCAATCACATACGCCCCGTCATCTAGAAAATAATTTTCTTTAAAAGCAGCATGTCCACTAGTTTCAATGGCTAGTTGTGTATCTACCCCTGTGCGATTTAATTCCAATGCTTTATTAATCACATTGCGATAACCTGAAATATAACGGACTTGTTTACCACCTAAAGCTTCGATAAATTCTTTCAGATGTCCGGAAGTTGGAGAATTGGTAACAATACTTGTTCCCGGATGTTCTGTTAAAATAATACGACTAAGTACTGCAATCAAATTGTTTCGGTTCAACACATCGCCTGATTTTGTTACCACAGCTGAACGATCTACATCCGTATCAAAAATGACACCTAAATCAGCTTTATTTTCTAAAACTGCCGTCTGGATACTTTTCATAGCTTCTTTGTTATCAGGATTAGGGATATGATTAGGAAAGTTGCCATCAGGTTCTAAAAATTGTGAGCCGGAAGTATCCGCTCCTAAAGGCTGGAGAACTTTTTTAGTAAAAAAGCCTCCTGCTCCATTTCCCGCATCCACAATAATTTTAAAGCCAGCTAAGGGCATTTCAGTATTTTTCTCACTGGCTGTACGAATCTTTTCAACAAGATCCTTTGCATAAACCGAGAGCAAGTCCGCTTCTATCACCTTACCCACAGAAGGACCTACTTTTTTTTCAGTATGGGATAGAATATAAGTGATATCTTCTTTTTCTGCCCCACCATTTTGGCTAAAAATTTTTACACCGTTATAATAATAAGGCAAGTGACTGGCAGTCAACATAATGCCCGCGTCACACGCAAATTGGGAAAATTGTGTACTCATAAATAAAGCAGGCGTTGTTGCAAGTCCAAAGTCATAGACATCAGCACCACAATCATTCAATTCTTCGATGAATGCCTCTTTTAATTCTGGTCCACTTAAGCGACTATCTCTACCTACACCAATTGTTAATCTATCCTTATTTTCGGATTTTTGTAACCAGTTTATAATACCTGCTACAATTTCTCTTATTGAACTAACTGTTAAGTTTGCCTGGTATTCTTTTGTGTCAATAGCAATCCCTCGAATATCAGATTCATTTTGTAAATCCATTCGTTTTCCCACAAAATCTCCCCCTCTTAGCCATAATTGTAAGCCTTTTATTTAATATCAAAGTCATTATATCAAATTTTGGTGCTAAAGAACGAGGGGGAAAGTTATTTTTTTACACTAGCTTATTTCTAAATCACTATTGCTAACTTCATACCCATTAATGATGGTATTTAATTTTATTAAATACACCTACAACTATTGTAGATAAAATAGCCGCAGCTAAAATCATTCCCCAAGTAATAAGTCTTAAAGGCTCAGTTCCTAAAAGATCATTCATTAATGGAACATAAATAGCAACGAGTTGCAAGGCAATAGATAATACAATCGAACCAACCAGTGCTTTATTTTGGAGAAATGAACGGTTCAAACCAAACGAATTTGTTTTACGTACGTTAAAAATATGCATCAATTATGCAATAGCCATAAAACTAAATACTGCACTTTGTACGTATTCATTTGAATGATCGCCATTTAATAAGATTCTAAATAGAACAAAGGCTGATAAACCAATAATCACTCCGCTAAATATAATACGCGTTAAGAAATGTCGGTTAACTAAACTATCTTTTTTAGATCGCGGTCCTCTTGCCATCACATCATCTTCTGCTGGTTCAAAAGATAACGACATCGCTGGAGCAATATCGATAATTAAATTTAAAAATAAAATGTGTAACGGAGCAATCGGCATTGGTAATAAGAAGACAACGCTGGCAAAAATAGTTACAATTTCCACCATGTTACAAGCAAATAAGAAAGAGACATATTTTTTAATGTTGTCAAAAATAATTCTTCCTTCTTTAACTGCATCTACAATCGTGCCAAAACGATCATCTGTTAAAATCATATCGGACGCTTCTTTAGCTACTTCAGTTCCTCTGATTCCCATCGCAACTCCGATATTGGCATCGTTTAATGCAGGCGCGTCGTTGACACCATCACCTGTCATAGAGACAACTTCATTTTCTTTTTTTAAAGCTGTCACAATTTGCATTTTATTTTCTGGCGAAACACGGGCAAAAATTGCCGTTTCATCTACTGTCTCTTCAAAATCGTCATTGTCTACTTGCTCATCAATTTCCTTACCTGTCATGATTTTTTCATAATCGGCTATTCCGATATCTTTCGCAATAATAGAAGCTGTTTTAGGATGATCTCCTGTGATCATCTTAACCTTGATACCAGCATTTTGAGCAATTTCAACTGATTCATAAGCATCAGGACGTGGTGGATCGATAATACCGACTAAGCCTTGGACTTTTAAGCCATCTAATGAATTTTTTATTTCCTCTTCAGATAAGCCACCATCATAATTTTCTATACTTGCAATAGCAATGACACGTTGTCCTTTTTCGGCGAACCCTTCATTTTGTCGCCGCAAAGCATCTTTTGTTTCTTGTGATTGTTCAACTAAATCTAAAATAACATCAAAAGCGCCTTTAATAATCAACTGACGCTGTTCGTCTTTTTCATAAACGACAATCATATATTTATTCTCAGAAGAAAACGGCACTTCAGCAAGTTTTTCATAGCCTTCTTTTTCTAATTCTTCTCTATCTAAGCCTACTTTTTTCCCTAATGTGACCAGCGCACCATCTGTCGGATCACCAACAACTTCATATTGGCCCTCCTTATTTTGGTCTATATGGGCAACATTACATAAAACACCGGCTTGGATAAATTCCATCAAATTTTGGTTATTAGAAGCTTTGATCTGTTCACCATCTTTTTTGATAGTCCCTTCTGGATCGTAGCCTTCTCCTGTAACCTCATAATGAGTTTCATCACTTAGTACCAATTCTGATGCCATCATCTGATTTTCAGTCAAGGTTCCCGTTTTGTCACTGGCAATAACACTGGTTGCACCTAATGTCTCTACAGCAGGTAAAGCTTTTACTAAAGCTTTATGCTGAGCCATCGTACGCATTCCTTTTGATAAGGTAATTGTCTCTACAGCCGGCATTGCTTCTGGAATAGCTGCCACGGCTAAAATAATGGAAATATGAATCATTTCTACAAATGGTTTATCGGTTAAAACCCCGGCAACAAGTACAGCAACTCCTGCAATAAGAGCCGCTAAAATAATGGCTTTACTCAATTTGTCTAACTCAATATCTAACGGAGTTTTATCATCACTTGCTTCATCGAGCATGCCACTAATCTTACCCATTTCAGTTGCCATAGCAGTTTCTGTTACCACAACATAAGCATAGCCGCGCGTTACTGCAGTTCCAGCAAACACCATATTTTTTTGATCGCCTAATGGCATTTCTTCTTCGTAAATTTCATCTGCACTTTTTTCAACAGCTTCTGATTCTCCTGTTAATGACGACTCAATACAAGCAAAGTTATTGCTAGAAATTATTCGACCATCAGCTGCGATTGCATCTCCTTCTCTTAGTAAGAGAATATCTCCCGGGACTACCTTAGATGCTTCGATTGTCTGTGTTTTCCCATCACGAATTACTGTGGTTGTGGTATAAATCATATCTTGCAAGGATTCAACCGACTTTTGTGCTTTTAACTCAGTAAAAAAACCTGTCAATACTGCAAGTAGTAAAGCTAGTAATATCGCAATCGTTTCCGCTAAATCATCCATAGCAAATGAGATAGCTGCAGCTGCTAATAATAAATACACAATCAAATTATTTATATTATTCCACAATAGTTTCCATGGTGATGTTTTCTTACCTTGCTGAATTTCATTTAACCCATTTTCTGCTAAACGCTGGTCAGCTGTTTGTTGTGTCAGGCCTTTTTGTTGATTTGATTTCAAATATTCTATCGTCTTATCAATCGGTATTTGATAATATTCTTTCATCCTTTGTCCTCCCCATTGTTATTTTGAGCTGTGTCACTGTCTTTGTCCGGGCAAAAAGCTTCAATTAAGTTTAAAATTGCTGCTTTTTGTTGGACTTGCATATTTGCAAATTTATGCAATAACTCAACATCTAAAGGGGCCTCATCTTCTTGAAAAAATTCACTTAATGAAATATTCAGCCCCCCGCATAATTGTTCTAATGTCGCAATTGAAGCACTGGTTGTATGATGTTCCAATGCTGAAATAAAAGCAGCAGACACCCCCACTTTTTTTGCTAGTTCCTTTGCACTCATTTTTTGGTTCATACGTAAGTCATAGATTCGTTTACCGATATCCACTTTCAACCCTTTTCACCTCCTCTACTATTTTCAGGTTAAGTACAGCTTAACAATTTTTCGAGATATAGTAAAGTAATAGTTATTTTATTTATTTAAAAATTAAGTATAAGTATATAAAACGTTGGTTTATTCAAAAAAAAACTGATAGTTAACTTAAAAAGTTAACTACCAGTTATTTTTTGCTTATAATTTAGCTAATACTCGACATAACGCTTCTTCTGTTTCCTTAGGTAAAGCATCGTAACCTTCATTTTCATCATTTTCTCTTAAAATAAAATCTAAGCGATTTTGCAGACGCATTCTCACTTTTTCCACATATTCTTCATTACTAAAATCTAGCTCGTACTCTGCAAGCGGTAAATAGGACATTTCTTTAATTGGCCCAAATGTTTTAAAAGCAGTTTTTCTAGTAATAATATTTTCAATGCTAGACAAAGTTATATCAGGTGTTATATCTTTCCCTTGAAAAGCTCCCGTATTTAAAATATAACAATCAATATTATTTTTATTAAATAAATCACGAAAGTTTCGATAATCTTCGGCTAAAGGATAAGCTCTAAATGGATCAGCATAAGGTTCAATAACTAGCTGAGTTAAGTCAATATCTTCCACAATATTTTCAGCTGTCGTGCGTTTTGTGGCTAAAGTTAACCCAAAAACTGCTGCCAGAATAGGATCTTCTACTTTAACCACCGGCGGTAAGCTATCATCTTTCATAATCCAAAATACTGCATCTAATTTGTCATCTAATACATCCACTCGATTTTGGGTAACATAGCGTGATTTTACCGTCCGACCGTTTCCGTTTCTAATGTCTTGTAAGACAGGAACAATATTATCGTTCTTATCTTTGGTTGCACCTACATTTTGCATAGTCAAATAATAATCCACTGTAGCGTGAGACAATGGATAATCTTGAACTTTATCAAAATAAGAAGGTTCAAGCGCAATAGTAGCTCCTGTATCACGGTGAATAATAAAGGCATCATCATGTAAAACATCCACTTTATATTTTCCACCGTGCTTAGTTAAAGTAATCGTCGACTTTCCTGAACCAGAAAGCCCAAAAGCTGCCATAGTGTATTTTCCCCCTTCGGGTAAATGATATTGTTTAATACCACCATGACAAGCGACATAATTATTACGGTGAGCGGTAGCCCAAGCAAGTGTCAAGGTCGCTTTTTTCAATTCACCAAAATAACGCAAACCTAAAATGGCAGCTACATTGTGTTCAGGATCAAATAAAGCTAAGCCAAAAGGAAAGTCCGGATGTCGCCAGTTAGGATCGGCAAAAAGATAGATATCATTTTCTTTATAAGAATGAGAGTCTTCATAGCGCTCCTGCCACTTCTCATTTACCATTTGAAAGTTCAATAGATAAGAATAAAGATTATTTTCAAACCCTTCAGGGAGTGTTAAATGCCCTTTTACCATAAATTTTTCATCTAAACCGACAATAACATCTGCTGAATAAAAATTTTGCTTTGACGATTGAAACAATGCTTCACGCAAAATCCCCTGATAGTAATCAGAATCTACGCCAGGATGACCAATTACTACGCGAGCCGCCGCTGTTCTCCCCACAACTTTTCCATCATTGAAAATAAGCATCTTAGCCTCTTCGGGCAGCCCTAAGTCTGTTGTATGACTAACTGGCATATCGGTAACGATTGTTCCCGGAGCTTGGGTAGCGCTTTTATACGCCTGCCGCAAATCTTCTATATGTGTCACGTTATTTCCATAAAAAGCCGTTTCTACTAGTGACTTAAAACGAGAAAATAATTGATTTTCTTTTCTAACCTCACTATGATCAAAATTCCCGATCGTTGCCATAGATAAACTCCTTTCGTTAAAACAAGCACAAAGTATTAGTAATGAATATAAATGAATATTTCTCCTACAATTCTTATTATCCCACATTTATAAAGCGCTTACAAATCTTTTTAATGGCAAAATTGGACAAATATGTAGCTACTTCCTTAAAAAACCAACTTCTAAAGACGATTTTAGAATAGAGACCATTTTCATTAAAAAATGATCTCTCATTTCTAATTACAGGCCATTACTCAACCAATCTTTTGCCTCGGAATTAGATTAGGAGCATAACTAATGAATTCTTTTGCCTTAAAAGGAAAAACCACCGTTTTTGATGAAATAGGACATAACTTCACTAAAATTTTGGCCGATTTCTCACTGTAGGACATTACTCAACTGAACTTTTAGCTCATAATCAGTTATCAGACAAAAATAATAAAGTTTTATGTCCAGTAAACACCATTTTAAAACCAATAAGCGACGGTTTGTCTTTAATAAGCATTCAGCAGAAACAAAAAAACTAGCGGCCCAAAACATTTCTTGGACGCTAGCGCTATAATTCAAATTTTTACTTATAAGCATGGTCCAACAGTCCAGCTTTTATGTACAAAGTAAATTAGGATTTTTCTCTAGTATCATAAATAATCGTAACTGGACCATCGTTAACCAGTGAAACTTGCATATCTGCACCGAATTCACCTGTTACTACATCAATTCCTTGTTGGTTTAATCCTTGGTTAAAAGCTTTATAAAGCGGAATTGCACTTTCTGGACGTGCAGCTTTAATAAAACTTGGCCGATTGCCTTTTTTAGTATCTGCATATAAGGTAAATTGTGAAATGCTTAAAATACTGCCACCTACTGCTTGAATACTCAAGTTCAACTTGCCATTTTCGTCTTCAAAAACACGGGACTTGGAAATTTTTTTTACTAAGTACTCCGCATCTTCGCGTGTATCCTCTTCATGAATTCCTAATAAAATCATAAAGCCACGGCCGATTTTTCCTACAGTTTTTTCATCAATTGCAACACTGGCATTTTTGACTCTTTGAACTACTGCACGCATAATCTCTATCCTTTCAAACGATGAACGCTATAAATATCTTTAACCTGTTTGATCTTATCTACAATTGTTTGTAAATGCGATAAGTTTTTAATCGAAACTTTAATACGAATGGTTGCTGTTTTTTCTTTATTCGAACGAGCTCCCACATTCACAATACGTTGATTTTGGGAACTAACGACCTGTAGGATGTCATTTAACAATCCAGCTCGGTCATAACCATGAACTTCAATTTCAGCATCATATTCTTTGTTAACATTACTTGTATCTTCCCACTCAACTTCAATCAAGCGATCTTTCATCTGTTCAGAATTTTGCACATTTGGACAATCTTTCCGGTGAATTGATACTCCACGTCCTTTGGTAATATAGCCTACAATCTCATCACCTGGAACCGGGTTACAGCAATGACTAATGCGAATCAATAAATTTTGTACCCCTTGAATAACCACGCCACCATCATGACGGATTTTCATTTTTTCCGGCTCTTTTTTAGGACCATTATTTACCATATCTTGCACGCGCTGTTTTTCTTCTGCTTCTTGACGCTTGCGTCGTTGCTCTTCTGTTAAACGATTCGCTAACGTGATAGGACTAATCTCGCCATAACCTACAGCTGCATATAGATCATCTTCTGATTGATAGTTAAAGCGTTCTAAGGCTTCTTGAATTTTAGTTTTTGAAAGGATCTCTTTGGCTGAAAAGTCCATTTCCTGTAATGCTTTAACTAGCATTGTATGACCTTTTTCAATATTTTCATCACGGTCTTGCGCTTTAAAGAAACGTTTAATTTTATTTCTAGCTTTACTGGTCGCAACAAATTTCAGCCAATCTCTACTTGGTCCAAATGAATTAGGTGAGGTTAAAATTTCTACAATGTCTCCATTTTTCAATTTGTAATCAAGCTGCGCCATTTTCCCGTTAATTTTTGCTCCCACAGTTTTGTTGCCGATATCCGTGTGAATATGATAAGCAAAGTCTAAAGGCCCAGATCCTTTTGGTAATTCAGAAACATCCCCTTTAGGAGTAAATACATACACCTTATCGCTAAAGATATCCCCCTTCACGCTTTCCATGAAATCAGAAGCATCGAAACTTTCATCTTGTAATTCCAATAGCTCTTTAAACCAACTTACTTGATTCGTCATTTCGTCCGGTTGAATCTCTTCTGTGCGTCCTTCTTTATATGCCCAATGAGCAGCTACGCCAAATTCAGCAACTTCGTGCATTTGATGTGTTCGTATTTGAACTTCCACTGGATTTCCATGAGGACCAATAACTGTTGTATGAATCGATTGATACATATTTGCTTTAGGCATAGCAATATAGTCTTTAAAACGCCCTGGCAGCGGCTTCCACTTTGTGTGAATAGCTCCTAGTACTGCATAACAGTCTTTAATCGAATCGACAATGACTCGAATTGCCAGCAGGTCATAAATTTCATCAAATTGTTTCTTTTGATCTACCATTTTACGATAAACCGAATAGATATGTTTAGGGCGACCGTAAATTTCGGCATAAATATCCAATTCTTCTGTCGCAATTCGAATTTCTTCCACAGCCTGTGCTACATATTTTTCACGCTCTTCGCGTTTAGACTGCATTAAATGTACAATGCGATAATATTGCTTAGGGTTTAAGTAGCGTAAGGACAAATCTTCTAGCTCCCATTTAATACGGCTAATCCCTAAGCGATCTGCCAATGGAGCATAGATCTCCAAAGTTTCTCTAGCAATTCGTCGCTGTTTATCGTCTCGTAAGTGTTTTAAAGTACGCATGTTATGCAATCGGTCAGCTAATTTTACCATGATCACTCGCAAATCTTGTGCCATAGCTAAAAGCATTTTTCGATGATTTTCTGCCAGTTGTTCCTCATGAGATTTATATTTAATTTTTCCCAGTTTTGTGACACCATCGACAATCATTGCCACATCTGTACCAAATTCATTTTTTAAATCTTCTAACGTTACGTCTGTATCTTCCACCACATCGTGTAAAAAACCTGCAGAAATCGTATGTGGATCCATATGTAATTCAGCTAAAATTCCCGCTACTTGAATAGGGTGGATGATGTAAGGTTCTCCAGATTTACGATATTGATCTTTATGCGCTTCTACTGCGTATTCATAGGCTTTTTTTACAAAAGCGGTATGTACATCGCTCATATAAAACGATACCAGTTTAATCACGCTAGTTCCTGACATTACGCTGTCTTTTGCCATATTAACCCTCCTTGTCAAAAATGTCTGGGTTTTTTACCCAGACACTTTTTCTTATTTATATACAAAAGAAGAAAAAACAAATAAACGTTACAAAAAACGTTTGTCCTAGTCATCTAACGATTCTATTATACAATAAAAACTTTGCTTTTTTCAAATATTCACTTTATTTATTAAGAAGCTCTAAATGGTAACTAACTGCACTCAATAGATATAATGGTGCTGTTTCTGCGCGTAAAATTCTCGGACCAAGACCACAAAGTACGGCCTGTTTTTGTAAAAAAGCAGTTGTCTCTTCGGGTAAAAAACCACCTTCAGGTCCAAAAATAGCTAACACACGACTGTTGTTTTGAACTGTCTGCAATAAGTGAACTAATTCAGCTGTTTCTCCTTGTTTTGCAGATTCTTCGTAAGCAACCAGCACATAATCATAATGCGAAAAAAGCGTCAGAAAGTCTTCTTGCTTAGATAAAAGATGCACTTTAGGCAAAACACTGCGCTGTGACTGTTCAGCGGCTTCTCGAGCAATTTTAGCTAAACGTTGTTGTTTTTTAGCTAGTTTTTTTTCGTCCCATTTTACTACAGAAGTTTTAGCAGGAAAACCAATAAACTCGGCTGCACCTAACTCTGTTGCCTTTTGGACAATCCATTCAAACTTATCTCCTTTAGGATAACCACAAGCCACCGTTATTGCTAAAGAAAGTTCTTTTTCCTGATTTTCTTTAGCAATTTCTTTCACATGTACTTCATGGCTATAAATGCCTATAATTTCGACTTGTATAACTACTTGATCCGAAAAAACTAAGTAAAATTGTGCGCCTTCTTTCATCCGCATCACATGAGTAATATGATGATAAGGCTCGCCACTTATTTTATAGGTAGTTTTTGGTTCGTATTTTTCATCGATAAAGTAGCGTTGCATCTCACTCATCCTCTACTTTTTTAAAGGTTAAGGCATACCAATCCTTTTGTTGAAAAATCTGATCGATAATAAATCCTTGTGCTTGTATCGCATCAATCACCATTTGTTTTTTAGCTTCGATAATTCCTGATACAATTAAAGTTCCTTTATCGTTCAATAAACGCCAAGCATCCGGCAGCATTTTAATAATAATATCGGCTAGGATATTAGCTACAATGACGTCAGCCTTTTGTTTAACTCCAGCTAATAAGTCATTAGTTTTGACTTGAACATTTTTTACCGCAGGATTCAGTGCAATATTTTCTTTTGCTGCTTTCACAGCTACTTCATCTAAGTCATAGGCAAAAACTTTTTTCGCATCTAAAAAACTAGCGGCAATACTCAATACACCAGAGCCTGTACCTACATCTAAAACCACTTCATTGCCATGTAAAGCAGTTTCTAAAGCTTGTAGGGTTAAGCGCGTGGTTGGATGCGTTCCCGTGCCAAAAGCCATTCCCGGATCTAAATTGATGACTTGTTCTTTAGGATCGACGGTTTGGTATTCTTCCCAACTAGGTTTAATCGTCAAAAAACGGGAAATACGAACAGGATGATAATATTTCTTCCAAGCAGTGGCCCAATCTTTTTCCGCGACTTCGGTTACTTGTATCTCATTTTTCCCAATTGCCAACCCAAAATCAGGTAATTTATTTATTTTTTCTTCAATCGCTGGCAGAATTTCGGGTACAAAAATTGTTTCCGGAAAATATGCCTTAACATAGGCTCCCTCAGTCAAGGAAGTGACCATTTCTGGATCGATAATTTCTCCAAATTCGTCTGTTTGAAAATTTTCAATGTCTTTTGTATCTTCAATAGCTACTCCACTAGCGCCAGCTTCCATCAGGATATTGGCAACGGCTTCTACTGCTTCACTGGCAGTTTCTACTTTAATTTCATTCCATTTCATCTGTGGCAAACCTCCAGTTAGTACTTTGGATAAGGCAAGTAGTCAGTTGGCCCTTGTTTAATGCGTGCTGTCCATTCGTCTTTATTAAACATTAATTCAAAAGTCTCTTGATCGCTTGTCAAAAAATCCAATAAATCACTTTGTCCCTCATCTAATATATCTTTAATGTAATCAACCAAACCGGCAATTTGATTTTTTGGCATTCCCTTTTTACCCGCAAAAGGAATTACAGCTAAAAAGTCATCAGGATTAAATTGAGATTTTTGCGGATTATAAAGTAATATCGCGTCTTCAAATTCAATAACCTCTTCATCTGAAGATACTCCTTTAGCATCATTGATCACTTCTTGTGTTTGATTTTTAGCAAATAATTGCAATATAATCTCAAAAGTATGGTTTTTAACATCCCAATCTACAGCTGTGTCGTAATCTGCTAGTTTCGTTTCTATCTGTTTTTCTAAAAAACGTAACATCGTTTCTTTAGCCATAAAATTAGCCCTCCTCTTTTTGCCAGCTACCTTCTGGATCGATTTCTTGTCGGCGGGCTTTGGTTATATAAGGATTTCCGCTAGCAACAAAACGCAACGGCATATCCGTCCACTCTCCTTTATTAGGAATACCTACGCGTGGGAGTGATTTTATTTTTTTAGGGATCCTTCTTTTTTCAGGAACTAAGTGTAAGGCACTGGAAAAAATCGACTGACCATAAAGTTCTCTTGAGATATCTAAAGCCTCGACCAATTTGCCAGGTCCGTTTGAAAGTTCAGGACCCGTTTTCGCACGAATAGCTTCCATTTGTTTTTTACCTTCAACAGGTTCAATGGCACGAATCATCACCCCTTGAGGATGACCTTCAGGTTGTGTCACCATGTTTAATATTAAATGTGTGTGCATTGTATATAAATAAATTGTGCCAGGCTTTTGATACATCGCTTTTAATCGAGGGGTATTTCTCATTCCATAGCTATGAGCTGCCATATCTTCCGGGCCTAAATAAGCTTCACAATCAACGATGTAGCCGCCTAATTTTCCATTTGTTGTTTCATGTTCAAGGTACATCCCCACTAAATAACGAGCAATGTCGACCGTTGAAGCTGTTTCAAAAATTTTTATTGTTTCGTCCATTCCTATCACCTATTGCCCATCATACACAAAACTTATCGTTTGCGCCATCCTTTTATTTTGTCCTTTTTTCATACTGCTGCCTTTCTTAAACGAAGAAGCAGTAACATATTATGTTATACTGTGGTCAGTAAGAAAAGAAAGAAGGATAAACATGCAACAGCCACTAAGTTATCGGATGCGGCCACAAAACTTAAATGAAGTTGTGGGTCAACAACACTTGGTTGGAAAAGGAAAAATCATCCGACGTATGATCGATGCCCAGATGTTATCATCTATGATTTTATACGGTCCACCAGGAACTGGAAAAACGAGTATTGCGAGTGCTATTGCTGGAACGACTCAATATGCTTTTCGTATGCTTAATGCTGCAACTGATACTAAAAAAGATTTACAAATTGTGGCAGAAGAAGCAAAAATGAGCGGTACTGTTATTTTATTGCTAGACGAAGTTCACCGTTTAGATAAAACAAAACAAGACTTTTTGTTGCCTCATTTAGAAAATGGGCGCATCATCATGATTGGAGCAACTACAGAAAACCCCTATATTACAATTAATCCCGCTATTAGAAGCCGGACGCAAATCTTTGAAGTTCTTCCTTTAACAGAAGCAGACCTGGCGCAAGCTCTAGATACTGCACTTGCTGACAAAGAACGCGGACTAGGTAATTATTCTGTCATTTTGGATGAAAAGGCCAAAGTTCATTTGTGTCGTGCTACCAATGGCGACTTACGTAGTGCTTTAAACGGACTTGAATTAGCTGTTCGTTCCACTCCTGCACAAGAAAATGGACAAATTCACATTACGTTAGCCATTATTGAAGAATGTATCCAAAAGAAAGCTTTGACTCATGACAAGGGCGGAGATGCTCACTATGATGTCATCTCCGCTTTTCAAAAATCCATCCGCGGTAGCGATGTAGATGCTGCTCTTCATTATTTAGCAAGATTGGTTGAAGCAGGTGACTTAGCTGTTATCTGTCGACGCTTGATGGTCATTGGATATGAAGATATTGGTTTAGCGAATCCGCAGGCTGCGGCACGTTGTGTGGAAGCCGTACTTGCAGCAGAAAAAATTGGGCTACCTGAAGCGCGTATACCTCTAGCAGAAACCGTCGTTGATCTATGCTTATCTCCTAAATCAAATTCTGCTCATACAGCTTTGGACAAAGCTATCACAGATGTACAAGCCGGAAAATCCGGAGATGTACCTGCTCACTTACGCGATAGCCATTACAAAGGAGCTAAAAATTTGAAACGCGGAGTCGGCTACCAGTACCCTCACGACTATCAAGAGGCTTGGGTAAACCAACAGTACTTACCTGATAAATTAAAAAAAGCCAGTTATTATGAACCTAAAGACACTGGAAAATACGAAAAAGCACTGGCGATGCGCTACAAACAATTAAATGATTGGAAAAAATAACCCTTTTTTCTTTGATTATTTAAAAATTAGCGGTTCGGTCTGATGAGTCTGTCTATTGCCACATTTACAAGATTATGCTACTATAGATTTGGGAAATCTGTGATGTACGAGTTATCCATTTTTAGTATTGACCGAACATTTTTATTGATATATTGGGATCCGTTAGGTGCCAACGTCAGTAGCACGCCTTTTCATTTGGTAGCTCAATTCGTTGGCCATGGAACCCACCTGCTTAGACTTTGCGGGATCAATACTCCAGGACAATAAACGGCATCTACGGATATTACCCTTTTTTTTAAAACAAACCCCTTATCATTTTTTGATAAGGGATTTTTTGTTACTCACTATTTTTTTACATTTAAAAGCCGTTATGCTCGTTGTCAGTGGAGCCTTTATGCGTGTGAAAAGCTCGTACTCTTTCTAAAAGAAGTAAATCAACGACGAGGATTAAGATGGCAAAAGCTAGCATTAAAGCATCTAAGCCGCCGCCATGTTCTAACAAAAGCTTACGTGAGACAGCGGTAATTCCAATTAAGATAAGATAACGAACTGGCACGTGATGGCCTTCTTTTACATAACGTAATAACATTAAAAACACTTCTAACAAAATAAACCAAGTAGCTATTTCTTCAATAACATAATAGAGTTCACTCATTGAAGACATCACCAACACATGGCTAAAAATATCATAGATAGCTGTTGCCATTGCAATCAAAACCACAATGACTAATATAGCCAACATAATATCAACCACTAAACTAACAATTTTTTCAAAACTATCAAATCGCTTCATCCATGACCTCCTTTAATTTTTCAAATGGACAACGCTTTAACTAAGCGAAAATAAGAGACGATTTTTTACGAAAAATCAATTGAAGAAAAAATAGTATGCCAATAAGACTGCATTACATTCTATAAATATTATATTATAAAAAAAGAATAAAAAGAATTATTTTTTACAAAAAAACAATTTAAATACTGTCCTTCCTAAGTTGCCCTTTACTTCTTCTTCCCTTATAATTTAATTACATCTAAGCTAAAGGAGCATTTGATGATTATTCTATTACTGTCCATTATGGCCATCGTTTTATTCCTTATGGGAATGACGTTAAGTGTAAAACAAGCTGTCTTTTTTTCTTTAATTAAAGAAAATAGACAAAATAAAACTTTTTTATCTGTTTTTGGTGTAATTTTTATTATTTTAAGTATTTTATGTCTATTTGTCGGTTTATTCAATCAACTAGAATGGGCGGTCGTCTTTTTATGCATAATGTTAGTAATTTCAGGAATTTTTAGCTTTTTATTGGCTAAGAAGATGTCATAAGTAAAATAATTTTTCTTTTTTTAATAAAAAACGGTACAATAGAATTAGAAATAAAAGGAAGGTCGTGATGTGATGTTACAACAATATCAACAAATCCTGGTAGCCGTGGATGGTTCTAGTGAAGCTGAACTGGCATTTCAAAAAGCAGTGAGCATTGCTAAACGTAATGACGCAAACTTGTTGTTGGTTCACGTGATTGACACAAGGGCATTTCAAGATGTAAATTCTTTTGATTCGATGTTAGCAGAACAAGCGACTGATTTGGCTAAGCAATCATTGGCTGATTATAAAAAAGAAGCTGAAAGTAATGGCGTTGAAAAAGTGGAAACTACCATTGAATACGGTTCTCCTAAGTTGATTATTGCTAAACAAATTCCACAGGATAAAAAAGTAGATCTTGTCGTTTTAGGAGCAACGGGACTAAACGCAGTTGAACGTTTATTTATTGGTTCAGTATCTGAGTATGTCACACGTAATGCTTCATGCGATGTTTTGATTGTCCGTACTGACACTGAAAATAAAAAACCGAATATCGAAAAAAACTAATAAAAAACACCAAGTGGGTAAGTAAGCTGGCCTCCAGATATTACTATTAGACTTTAGATCTAATTTTTTGAGGTTGCTATAAAGCTTAATCTAACCTTGCTTGGTGTTTTTCATTTAACTACTGATAAATGATTGCTTACCTATCAATGATTGAAAAAGTGTTTATCTTGAAGCTGTGACATAAGTTCCTTTAATCATAAAGTATCCGAACTATAGGAGAGATCGCTCCTGCGATTACTCGTCGCAAATTCACGACAATTAGAGAATCTTATCAAATATAGTTCGGATATTTTGCCTTGTCTTTACTTATAACACAGCCCCTTATTACAAACCTTAAAAAAGAAAGTCTATACTAACTTTTGCCAAAATTTTTTTTGGTAATGACGGTACCAAAGAAAACTTCCTACAATAAACAAAGCTCCCACTGCAAGGTTCACCCCTAATGAAGATAATAAAATGACAGCAAGGCTATATAC
Source organism: Tetragenococcus solitarius NBRC 100494 (assembly GCF_001544195.1). Classification (GTDB taxonomy): domain Bacteria; phylum Bacillota; class Bacilli; order Lactobacillales; family Enterococcaceae; genus Tetragenococcus; species Tetragenococcus solitarius. The sequence goes on along the minus strand of NZ_BCPY01000007.1, from coordinate 6,166 downwards.
GAACAATACAATGGCACTTAAAAAAACGGTAGCTATCATCGTGCTTACTAAACCTACATTACCAGCACCTCGAGAAAATAGCTGGTTAATTTCCGTCCAATCTAATAACAGCAAACGATAATCCCGGCTAAAGTAACGTAAGCTAATAAGATAAGTTCCAACAATACCTCCGCTAAGAGTGCTAATCAATGGAATGAACGGCATATGAAATACCAAAGCTATAATCACTATAACGCTACTAGTTAAAGCAAGTTGCAGTAGGCAGGCAAAACGAAATTTTTCTTGTAAATACCTCTTCAACGACAACGGCAAAGACTTTATAAAAGAAAAATTTTCTTTATCTAAAGAGATAATATTGGCTACAAAAGAAGTCTGGTTAGTCATAAGGGTAGAAAGAGCAACACCTCCTAGAAATGTTACGCCAAAAAACTGTAAACCAACTAAACGTAGATCCACTTGCCCATTAAAAGCAAAGGTAATGGTAAAAATTAGCGGCATCAAAATGGAATTTGTAAATACTTGCATCAAAAAAGATGGGTTACGAATTAATTGAATATTATAACGAAGTAAAAGTTGCCGCAAATTTTGGTTTGTCTTATGCTGCCTCTTTGTTGTCTCATTGTTAGAAGACGAGATGATCAACTGGTCATATAGTTTTGGTAACAATAACCGACTAAATACAAAAACCAGAACGTTTAAGAAAACCAGCAAACCAAACAAACCCAGTAACCCTTTAGCTGTTAGTGGCTGTGAAGCTATATAAAAAAAGGGGAGTAAAAAACTAATGACAGGGCGATCGGTAAACGTCGCTCCTGTTTCTGGCATTTGCCAGCTCATGATTAAAATTCCTAAAACTGCAACTACCGTAGAAACGATCAACAATAAACTGGTCATTAATTGTTTGTGCTGTTTAAAAAGCTTAGTTTTTGTTAAACCAAAGACAATAAAACTACATATACTAAAAATAATTCCTAAGAATAATAAAAAGAGGCCAAAAGCAAGCAAAATCGCCCAAATAATAAACATACTGACTCGTATGCTCGTTAAAATAAATAAGACAAAAACTGGTAATACAAATGGGACAATTGTGAACGTAACCACTGCAATTTTAGCTAAAAAAAGTTCACTTTGCCGAAAAGGCAATGGCAAAAAATGAGGGAGATCTTGGCTTTCAAAGAAAACATTATAAATAGAAGAAATCCCCTGCGAAAAGGCAATAATACTAAAAAGTGCGATATAGTAAGTAAAGTATCCTGGCAATTGACTGAAATCAAGGCTAAACATAGTAAAGCCATAAACCATCAAGAAAAGCAAACCAGAGCCTAAATATTGCATAGCTAACGAGCGTACCAATGCATTCCCGTTCTTACCTTTTTTTCTGGTCTTTGTAGTTTGTTGCGGATTGGCATAGAGCAAATTCACTTTAAGCAAGGCTGTTAAGCGCTTTTTAGACATCGTCTCCCTCCATTTCTGTATCACTTGCTTTGCCCGTTAATTTTAAATAAACAGTTTCAAGTGATTCGTTAGGAGCCTGTGCTAATAAATCGCTGACAGTTCCGTTGTAAATCAACTGCCCTTTTTTAAGAATCGCTAACTCATCACACAACTGTTGGGCTGTTGCCAGATCGTGAGTCGAAAATATCACTGTCTTGCCTTCATTTGCGTGTTCTCGCATCATTTGTTTCAAATCATAAGACGCTTGTGGATCCAACCCTTGAATGGGTTCATCTAAAACCCAAATAGCTGGATTGGGCAATAAAGTACCAATAATGATCGTTTTTTGCCGCATCCCATGGGAAAAACTAGCAATCGTTTCATCTTGATGTTTGCTCATATCAAAAAGTTCCATTAATTTTTTTAAACGATTTTCTTTTTCTTCTTCATCTAAAGGAAAAGCCGCTGCCATTAAATCCCAATATTCAGCAGCAGTTAATTGTAAAAATAAATCCGGATTATCTGGAACATATCCAATTTTTTCTTTTATTTGCAAACGATACTTTGTTAATTCTTGTTGATCAACGATAATTTCTCCTGACGTGGGATTAATAATACTGACAAGGCTTTTAATCGTGGTGGATTTTCCAGCCCCATTGTGTCCGAGAAAACCGAAAATTTCCCCTTCTTTTATTGTTAGGTTCAAATTATCCAACGCTCTTGTTGTCCCATAATTTTTACTTACACCTTTGAACTCAATCATTGTTTCAACTCCTTATTTAATTATCATGACCTTAGCAGTAAACGAAAAGATAGTAACTCAAGCCTGCTTGATAATAAAGTAACCGAACTATAAAAAATAGCTCCTGTGACTACTTCTCGCACGAAAAGCATTACTTGTGCTGCAACAGGTCACAAACGCAGCTGCATAATATCAGCAGCCCTTATTTTATATAGTTCGGTTAATTTGTCTTATTTACATTTATATCATAGTCACTTTATTTCAAGCAAGATACTTTTCTAACGTAAAAGCAATCCCATCCTGGTTATTACTTAACGTTATTTCGTCAGCTACTTGTTTTAGTTCTTCTGTTCCATTTGCCATTGCAACTCCCCTACCAGCATATTCAATCATCGCTTGATCATTTTGTCCGTCACCAAAAGCTAGTAGTTCTTCTGGTTTTATTCCTAATCTAGACAAAGTTGCAGTTAGACCTTTAGCTTTTGTAATGCCAACATCAGTAAATTCAAAATAAAAGGGTGCAGAAAAAAGGGCGCTTACTTGTCCGCTAAAAGGTTCCATCATTTCTTTATAATGTCTATTTAGGTAATCCGGATCAGCTGCTACTAAAATTTTGTACAAAGGAAAATCACAAAAGCTAGCTAGATCGTTAACTTCGCAAAGCTTATAACCACCTGCTCTTGCTTCATATTCTATAATATTCATTTTTTCATTTCCTAGTTGTATCTCATTATCGTAAACATTATTGACATACATATAATTTTGATGGCAAACCATTGGTTTGACAGCAAAATTCTTCAAATGTTCTAGAATCGCCTGTGAAACTTCTAATGGCAATGCTTGTTCAAACAATACTTCATTTGTTTGATAATCAAGCACATGAGCACCATTAAACGATAGGCCCACGCCGTCGTATTTTTCCATCGCCAGTTCTTCTGCATATTTAAACAAGCCTGGTGTAGGTCGACCTGAGGCTAAAATTATTTTAATCCCTCGTTTTTGTGCTTTGATTAGGGCTTCTTTCGTCTTTTCAGTAATTATCTTTTCTTCATTAAGTAATGTTCCATCCATATCCATTGCAATTGCTTTAATTGTCATCATTTACCTCCAATTTTCCAACTCTTTTCATAGTAGCGGAAAAGATACATGGTTGCAAATGTTCTCAAAAAAAGACTAGAACAAAAATGCTCTAGTCTGCTAGCTTAAAAAATGTTACTGTTCACTGATCTTGTGTTTATCTTCATCTGAAAGTTCAAAATCAAAAATTTCTAAATTTTGCTCTTGTCGTTTTTGATTATGTGATTTAGGAATTACCGCTACACCACGTTCAATTTGGTAACGCAAGATCACTTGCGCCCAAGTTTTCCCATATTTCTTTCCAATTCTTTCTAATTCTTCTTTGGCTTGCTCGCTGACCCTAGTTAAAGGACCCCAAGCTTCAGGGACAACATGATGTTCTAAGGAGTAATCAATGATTGCGTCATTCCAATTTCCAGGGTGAGACTCTACTTGATTTACAGCTGGTTTAATCCGTCCATTTTCAATAAGATAGCCAAGCTGTTGTTCATCAAAGTTAGACACACCAATTGCTTTTAATACTCCTTTATCTACATAGCTTTCCAAAACACGCCACATAGATAATATTTGTTCTAGATTATCCCATGGATGATGAATTAAATATAAGTCAATATAATCGGTATTTAAGGCTTGTAAACTTTGCTCAATTCCTTTTTTGACTGCATCTTCATTCACATAATATTCTTCTTTTCCTGGGATTTTCGACGTGAGAAAAAGTTCATTGCGACTTTTGTTACTTTCTTGCACTGCTTTTCCTACTACTGATTCATTACGGTAAGAAATTGCTGTGTCAAAATGACGATAGCCCGCATCCATTGCCATAAGAATTTCTGTCGTATCTCCATTAATTTCACCCATATAGTCATGGTTTACTTTACCAAAGGTATTCGTACCACTACCGACAATGGGCATCTTTATTCCTGTATTTAAAGTAACTGTTTTCATATACAAAACCTCCTTATATTATTCTACACTTTCCAGTGTACTAGCTCCTTAAAAAAGCAGCAAATAAAAAAGCTAAGTCCCGTAACAACAAAGATTTGACTAAAGATAATTATCTCCTCTATACCTTTCAGTTAGCAAAAAAGTGCCCATTACTCGTATCTTGTCTGCAGTTTTTCTTTGTGAGAATTCATAATTTGTTCTAGGGAAATATCATATTTATCTGCAAGGATGAAGAGATTATCAAGTACATCGCCCAATTCTTCTGTTAAATTTTCAAGCTGTTGGTTATAATCTGTCTTGCGTTCATCTGGACGATCGCGTCCGATTTCAATAGTGCGAATTGCTCGGCATACTTCTCCAACTTCTTCCGAAAGGAAATTCACACGAATAAATGGTTGATATTCATACCAATTCCTTTGCTTATAAAATTGGCTAATCCATTGTTGATAACTATTGATATCCATATAAACACTCCTACACGATTTTTTCTATCCGAAAAAAAATTTTTTATTATATACTAGAGTTAGTATAACAAAAGAACGCTCATTTTTGGAAAAACTAGAAAATGGATTGTAGATAAACACTAGTTGAAAAAAATAGAGCTAGCTTATCAAATCAACACTAGAGCTTAAAAAATTTAGTGTTCCTTTTACAGACGGACTCTAAATCTTCAAAAAATACAAAAAGAATCAGGTGAAAAACTTGAATATCACAGTTTATTGCGGCGCTAGACAAGGAAATTTACCGTTGTACAGCCAAGTAGCAGTAAAACTAGGAAATTGGATTACTACACACGATCATACTTTGATTTATGGCGGTGGAAAAGCAGGTATGATGGGAAAACTTGCAGATACAGTTTTACAAAAAAATGGGGAAGTAATTGGAATTATTCCTACTTTTCTTAAAGAAAGAGAACTTGCTCACCCAGATTTAACTAAAATCATTGAAGTGGACTCAATGGCAGAAAGGAAACAAAGAATGCTAGATTATGGCGATGCTTGTATTGCACTTCCAGGTGGGCCGGGTACTTACCGAAGTAATTTCTTGGTCAAGGATTGGCAAAAACCAAAACCCTTGTATCGTTTATAATGAAAATAATTATTATGAAGCCCTTAAAAATATGTATGATACAATGGTAAATTACGGCTTTTTAACTTATACTGAACGTGCAAATATATTATTTTCCAACGATTTATCGCAAATTGAGTCCTTCATTCAAAATTACAAAAGTCCTGAAATCCGAAGTTACCAATAATGTAGTCTCTTTTTTACTATAGTTAATGTACTTCAATATTTTTATATCAAAAGAGGAGCGAAATAGAATGACAATTCATGCAAGCCTTGCTCTAAGCAGCGAAAAAACAGAGATCATTTTAACTGATTATAACAGTCGAATAAATATCTTTTATTCACCAGAGATACTTACTTATGATAAAGACAGCTTTTATCTGTTATTTAAAGGAAATCAATTCAAGGCCGTACACTCGGATCTAAATAAAGAGATACGGACAAAAGCAGATGTTTTTATCCAAGTCATTCCTCCAAAAGATCTAGATAATTCACATTTAATCAAGCGTTTATCTGAAATAACACAAAAAAACAGTGCACAGAAAAATCAGAGACAACAATCAACTCTCGATGTTTATTTAACTGATCTTTTGTTACTTTTAAAGAAATTTGGCTTTTCTTTTACTTTGAAGAAAAAAACACCAACTAAAACTCAGCATCGCTGGAATCAGACACTCAGTGAAATTGAATTTTTTGTCAATGATTTTGGTAGTCAGGCCACTGTTATTTGGCAAAAACGTAACGAGATGCTAATTAAAAAAGGCGCCCGTCTACGCAAAGAATATCAATTAAATAAAGACGGTTCCATTGGTTTAGGCGCTCGAATGGGAACGCAATTACGTGATGAGCAAAAAGACAAAATACAAGACTTTGTTACAACAGAAGATATCGTATTAAAAA
>NZ_BCPY01000006.1 GCF_001544195.1 Tetragenococcus solitarius NBRC 100494 | reverse complement strand
CTTGGACATAAGGTGCTTTTATTCGTAGGTTACTGTACAGGGTTATCTAGCTGGTTAATTATTTTAGCTCTTTCCATTGCCAATTTTGTACATCTACGATATCTTCACCGTTTTCACGGATATAATCGTGATGATATTGCAACTTTTCATCCATTTCTTTAATGAAACCGTCCGCTTTTTCAGCATAAACCAACCCAGCCGCTTCTTTTGCTAAGTGGAAACGATCTAATTCGTTTTTTACTCGCATATCAAATGGAGTTGTGATATCGCCATTTTCGCGATAGCCATGAATATGGAGATTGTGGTTATGACGATTGAAGAAGATATCACGAATCAATCCTTCAAAGCCATGGAAAGCAAACACGATGGGTTTGTCTGTAGTAAATAATTGATCAAATTTCTCATCGCTTAAACCACGCGGGTCTTCTTTAGGACGACGCAGTTTCAAAAGATCAACTACATTAACAAAGCGTATTTTCATCTCAGGATATTGTTCATGTAATATTGAAACAGCGGCTAATGCTTCTAAGTTTGGTTCTGAACCAGCCGCTGTAAATACGATATCTGGTTCATCATTATTATCAGTACTTGCCCAGTCGATCTTTTTAATTCCTTGGACCACAATTTCTTGCGCCTCATCAGCAGAATAAAATTGAGGTCTTGGATGTTTACTAGAAACGATCAAGTTAATGACCTCTTCTTCTTTTAGCGATTTATCCATCACAGCCATCAGTGTATTTGCATCAGCTGGTAAGTATTCCCGAATGAATTCAGGTTTTTTATCAGCTAAGTGTGTAATTACGCCTGGATCTTGATGGGTATATCCATTATGGTCTTGTTGGAAGACAGTAGATGAAGAAATCACATTCAAAGAAGGATATTTTTTACGCCAACTTTGCTCGCTTGCTTTTCGTATCCATTTGAAATGTTGTGTCAACATTGAATCGACAATTCGCAAGAATGATTCATAGCTTGCAAAGAAACCGTGCCTTCCAGTTAACACATAGCCTTCAAGAAATCCTTCCGCTTGATGTTCAGAGAGTTGTCCGTCAATCACGCGACCTACAGAAGATTGCCATTCATCGGACGTTTCTTTCGGTTCCATCCATTGACGATTTGTAACTTCAAACATTCCATTTAAACGGTTCGATTTTGTCTCATCCGGACCAAAAGTACGGAAAGTCGTTGGATTGTTTTTGATAATATCTGCTATAAATTCACTAAGAACAGTCATATCCTGTGCAGTATTAGCTCCATGATTAGCAGTATCGACTGCGTGTTTGCGCCAATCTGGCATATCCAATGGTTTCGGATCAAGCCCGCCGTTAGTAATTGGATTAACAGACATGCGTTTATTACCCTTAGGTGAAAGTTCTTTGATTGAATCAATAATGCGACCATTTTTATCAAATAACTCTTCAGGATGATAAGATTTCAACCATTTCACCAAATCATCTGCATATCCCATATGCTGTGCATCAACAGGAATAGGTACTTGATGCGCACGGAAAGTTCCTTCTACCTGTTCATTGTCCCAAGTTTTTGGCCCTGTCCAGCCTTTTGGCGTACGGAAAATAATGATTGGCCAATGCGGCATTTTTGCATCTTCGGCTTTTCCTTGGCGTGCTTTTTCCTGAATGGATTGAATTTCCGTAATAACTGTATCCAATGTTTTAGCCATTAATAGATGCATTTCTTCTGGATCTTCACCTTCAACAAAGTAAGGTTTCCAACCCATACCTTCAAAATATTTCTTCAAGTCTTCATCACTTTTACGTGCCAAGATCGTTGGATTAGAAATTTTTGCTCCATTTAAATTTAAAATAGGCAAGATTGCGCCATCGTTCACTGGGTTAATAAAGTTATTGGTCATTAAGCTTGCAGTAAGTGGACCTGTTTCCGCTTCGCCATCTCCCACCACTGTAGCTGCGATAACATCTGGATTATCTAAAACAGCACCTGCGGCATGAGAGATAGAATACCCTAACTCGCCACCTTCGTGAATAGAACCAGGTGTTTCAGGTGCCGCATGAGAACCAATTCCACCAGGAAAGGAGAACATTTTGAATAACTTTTTCAAACCTGCTTCATCTTGCGTAACTTCTGGGTAAATTTCCGAATAGCTGCCATCTATATAAGAATTAGAGACCATTACTTGTCCGCCATGTCCGGGCCCTTCGATATAAAACATGTTCAAACCGAATTTGTTAATGACTCGGTTTAAGTGGACGTAAATAAAGTTTTGCCCAGCGATGGTTCCCCAGTGTCCAATTGGATGGATTTTTATGTCTTCTTTTTCGATAGGTCGACGTAGTAAAGGATTATCTTTTAAGAAAATTTGTGCAACAGAAATGTAATTTGCTGTTCGCCACCAGGCATTCATTCTTTCTAAATATTCTTTTGAATCAATATTTACTGTCATATAAATACTCCCTTTTAGTATTTTTTACTTAAATACTTCCGTGATCAGTTTAACGTGTATTTTCTAATATGTAAAGTTTCATGGTATTTAACTGGTAAAAAGAGAGAACTTAAACAAACAATCGAATTTGAATGTCAATAATGTCCATTCAACCGTTGATTGAACACTATAAGGGAAAAATAATGTTCGTTCGAATGCCGAATGAATATTGAAATAGCAAAGTGATGTTCATTCATAGGGTGAATGAATACTGAAAAGTAAACTTAGTGTTCATTCAGGGGTTGAACGAGTAACGAAATAGCAAGGTAATGTTCATTCAGAAAGTGAACGAACATTGAAATGGACAGGTGTTACTCATTCATTCACGAATAGATAAAAAAATTATCCGCTCGACTACCGAACGGATAACAAATACTTCACTTTTTCCTTTTTTCTAACGAACGAAAGTAAGCCATTTCATCTTCAAACCAATACTCAAACATAATTCCTTTATTTTCACGGGTAGACATATGTCCAGCTCTTTTGGCTACCGGAAAGTGTTTGCGTAAAATAAAAGCCAAGTAATGAGGATTGATAGAGTCACCAAAGAAAAGCTGTAATTGTTTTCTTTTTAATTCACGATCATGGAATAAGACGCCAAACTCACAAACTGTTCGGGTGCAAGCTGTTTCTTTAGGTTCCCAATGACCGCAAGCGCAAACAATGAAATGTCCTTTTTCAGTTGTATCAAATCCGTGGCAAGAACGACAACAAATACCCTTTTTAAAAACTTTAATATTTTCAATAGGAATGCTTTTTGATGACTTAAAAGCTGGCACACAATAGCGTTGTAAAGTTTCTTTCCAATTTTTAACAGTAGGTCTTGTTTCCTGCGTGTTTAATTCGTATAACCAATGAGGGATGTCTCGATAAAATAGTACTGTTTCAGTAACGTCATCTATAATTTCAATCGTTTCCTGCGGATTCATAAAAGCTAAAACACCTTCTACTTTTAAAGGAAGATGGTGCTTATCAAAAATATTTTGTAACACTCGTTGGGCCTTTCGAAGTTGTTCAAAAATGTTATTGAGTAAGATTTTCCCGTTTTTATACCAGTTATTATTTTTAAAAATATAGTGTCCTTGATAATATTTCATATCAATGAGCAAAACGGTATGGTTTATGATAAGAATTTTGTCAATTTGTACAGTGGTCCCCTCAAAAGTTAAAGTAATGTCATCTAAAGATTCAAATTTCTCACCGAAAGTCTCAACGAGTTTGTCCAGATAAATTTCTCCTAAATAACCATGATAAAGATTTTGGTAGCGAAATTTTTCTTCAACGAGAGGAATACGTTGGTCTAAAAGATAAAGCTGCTGTAATTCGTGACTCATTTTCCTTTTATTCATAAATAGTCTCCTTTTAATAGCTTCTTTTATAATAAATACGCAAAAAAACTTAATAATTTTTTTATGATCCGCTCTTTTTTTGTGAAATAGTTTCTACATGTAAGGTATACTCCCATTTTATTGTGAAAAAGTAGTCAAAAATTTAAATAACTGCAAAGCTTCCCTGCTCAATGATGAAAGGATTTGTTTGCAATAAAATACGTTCTGTTTTAAAGTAAACGTGGATGTTTTCACATCTAGCAGTTTATTAATTGGAGGGAATCATATGAAAGTTATCGTTGTTGGCTCTTCTCACGGTGGTTATGAAGCAGTGCGGGAATTGTTAATGGATGAACCAGATACAGAAATACAATGGTATGAAAAAGGTGACTTTATTTCATTCTTGTCTTGTGGTATGCAACTATATCTTGAAGGCTATGTTAAAAATGTGAATGATGTTAGTTATGCTTCTGAAGATGAAATGCGGGCAAAAGGCGTTTCAGTATTTGTTGAACAAGAAATTACAGCGATTGATCCAGATAATCATACCGTTCATGTAGTGAACCATCAGGATGGTTCAAAACGCGATGAAACTTATGATAAATTGATTCTAAGCCCTGGTGCCGTTCCTGCAACATTACCTGTTGAAGGTAATGACTTAGAAAATATTTACGCAATGCGCGGACGTGATTGGGCAATTAAACTAAAACAAAAAACAGTGGATCCAGATGTGCATAACGTTGTTGTGGTTGGTGCCGGCTATATTGGTATTGAAGCAGCAGAAGTTTTTGCAAAAGCGGGTATGCATGTCACAGTGATTGATGTGTTACCGAGAATGTTAGCTACTTATTTGGATGAAGAATTTACTGATATTTTAACAAAAGAAATGGAAAAAAATAATGTCAAAGCAGCTCCTGGGCAAAACATTCAACGTTTTGAAGGAAAAGATGGGAAAGTTAACAAAGTAGTGACCGATCAAGCGACTTATGATGCAGATCTTGTTGTTGTGACGGCAGGAATTAAACCAAATACAAAATGGTTAGAAGATACATTAGAACTAACGTCTGGTGGTTTAATCCAAATTGATGATTATTTACAAACCAGTGTATCTGATGTTTACGCAATTGGTGATGCAACCCTAGTGAAATTCGCTCCAACAGACGGAACACCAGCACGCATTGCTTTAGCTTCCAATGCAAGACGTCAAGGTCGTTTTGCAGCTAAGAATGCTTTAGGTTACAAAAAAGCAGTGCCAAGTGTATCAGGATCAAGTGCACTTTCGCTATTTGATTACAAATTTGCATCAACTGGTGTTAAAGAAGGAACGGCTAGTGATTACGACGTAGATACGATGTCCACGCTAGTAACCGATAGCTATCGCCCACCATTTGTACCAGAAAAACATGGCAATGCTAAAGTATACTTCAAATTAACTTATGATCCAAAAACAACAAGAATTCTAGGAGCACAAATCATGTCTAAAGAAGATGTGACACAAAATATGAATGTCATTTCTTTAGCAGTTCAAGAAAAACTGACATTAGAAGATCTTGCTTATGCAGACTTCTTCTTCCAACCAGATTTCGATCGACCTTGGAGTATTATTAACGTAGGTGCACAACAAGCATTACGTGATGTAGAAAATAGATAATGAATCCTATAAAAACCAGCAGATGCACATCTGCTGGTTTTTTATGTGGGTTTGAACGATTTCAAAACGTTGTTACTTTTTTTGAGTTATGATATGATTAAAAACAGATAAAGCGTTTTCTTTTGGCTGATAAAAGATAATGCTTTTAAATGGTGAAGCAAAAACGAATGGTTCATTTAAAAGTAAAGGAGAATATTGAGATGAAAACTAGCCTTTTACTTGTTTCGCACAGCAAAGAAATTACTGACGGAATAAAAAAGATGGTTGAGCAAATGCAGACTTCAAACGATGTGTCGATCTACTCATTAGGTGGCACTGCAGATAATGAAATAGGCTCGGATCCAACGAAAATCGTTGACGCTGTTAATAAAGCGGATAAAGAAGATATTTTTTTAGTTTTTGCCGATATAGGAAGTGCGATCTTAAATGCAGAAATGGCTCAAGATATGTTAGAAGAAGAACAACAAAAACGGTACTATCTGATCGATGCTCCGCTTGTTGAAGGCGCTTTTGCTGCAGCGATTACTGCTGGAACGTCAGACGATCTTGAACAGATTATGTCAGAAGCTAAAAAAGCTGGAGATAAAGATTGGAACGCATAAAAAATTGGAGGATATACTATGAAAAAAATTATTAATAAAACAGACGATATTATCGAAGAAATGTTAAGCGGCTTATCAGCTAGCTATCCTCAGTTGATTCATCGAGTGGAAGATTCCCGCGTCATTGCCAAAAATGACCATAAAAAACAAGTTGCCTTAGTTTCTGGGGGAGGCAGCGGACATGAACCTTCGCACGCAGGTTTTGTCGGCGATGGGATGTTAAGTGCTGCTGTAGCAGGTGATGTTTTTACTTCCCCTACCCCCGATCAGATTCAAATTGCCATGCACGAGGCTGACCAAGGCGAAGGGGTATTGCTCATTGTCAAAAATTATACAGGGGATAACTTGAATTTTGAAATGGCACAAGATTTAGCCGAAATGGATGGTATTCAATCGGAAATTGTCGTAGTCGATGATGATATTGCTGTAGAAGATAGTGAATTTACAGCAGGTAAGCGTGGTGTAGCGGGCACAATTTTAGTGCATAAAATCTTAGGCGATGCGGCTCGTAATGGCGCTTCACTTGATGAATTGAAACAACTAGGGGATAAAGTTGTGAAAAAAATGAAGACAATCGGATTAGCGTTACGAGCAGCCACCGTACCCGAAGTAGGGAAACCAGGCTTTGAACTTGCCGAAGATGAAATTGAATATGGGGTCGGTATCCACGGAGAAGCAGGCTATCGCCGAGAAAAAATCAAACCTTCCCGCGAATTAGCCCAAGAATTGACCTCCAAAATTTTAGCCGATTATGGAACAAACCCTAAAAAAGTGGGTGTGCTGGTCAATGGCATGGGGGGGACTCCTTTAATGGAACAATTTATTTTTATGAACGATGTTTTAAATCTTTTAAAAGAACAAGACATTGAAGTGACTTTCCACAAAGTAGGCAATTATATGACCTCCCTTGATATGGAAGGGGTTTCCTTAACCTTGATTGATTTAACGGATGAAAGTATCAAAGAAGCACTAGAAAGCGAAGTCACCACGATTTCTTGGTAAGGAGGAAGGGCAATGCAATTAACGGCGCAAGATGTACAAACATGGATGGAAAAATTTACCGATAAAATTGAAGAAAATAAAAGCTATTTAAGTGATTTGGATACGCCCATTGGCGACGGCGATCATGGGAACAATATGGCTCGCGGCGTAAATGCCTATGAAGAATCATTTGAACAAAAACAACCTGAAACAATCAGTGATACGTTTCAAATATTTTCTATGGCGATGATTTCTAAAGTCGGTGGCGCTTCGGGGCCATTGTACGGATCGGCACTGATGAATATGGTCAAAGAAACTAAAGGGATTGAAACGATTGATTCTTATGAACAGTTGGGAGATATCATTGAACAAGGTCTAGCTGGAATCAAAAAAAGAGGGAAAACGTTATTTGAAGATAAAACGATGGTCGATGTTTGGGAACCAGTAGCACAAGCTTTAAAAGAAGGTTCTCTTGATAAGGAACAAATTGCTCAAGCAAAAGAACACACGAAAGATTTAATCGCTAAAAAAGGGCGTGCCTCTTATTTAGGCGAACGTTCCAAAGGACATATCGATCCGGGGGCGGCTTCCAGTGCATTGTTCTTCGATGCATTGGTAGAGGTAATTCAATAATTTTGAAGATGAATCCCGTCGAATAAATCATAATTGATTTATCCGGCGGTTTTTTGATGACTTTTAAATAAACGTACAAAAGTTTTAGAAGTATTATACTGTAATTTCGTTTACAGTTATAGTGGCTCTTACTTTTGCTAATTGCTTACTTTCAACTGTGGGAAACCAGTTCATTGCGTTACAAGTAGAGTAGCATAAAGCATCTTTTAACATATCTACTGTCTTAGTTTGCTTCTCAATGCCTGCTATCATTCTTCCTAAGAAAAAATCACCAGAAGCAATCGGGTTTTTTGTTTCGATTGGTTGTGCATATCCTTCATAAAGTCTGCCATTTATTTTTCCCACGATCCCCTTTGCGCCTAACGTAATAACGAAATTTTCTGTTTTGATATCTTTATCTAGCAAATATAAAAAATCTTTTTGAGTGTGTAGATTTTTATTTGGGAAAAGGTCTTGAGCCTCTTCATCGTTAATTTTGATTAAGTAAGGAGATGTTGTTCGATAAGTTTCTTTCAATGAATCTCCGCTGGTATCAATACATAATCTTATATTTTTACCCTGTAATTGTTGACTGATTTTAGCGATGTAGTCGCTAGGCATTCCTTTCATTAAAGATCCAGAAAAAACTAGAATATCATTTTTAACAATGGAGTCTAAAAGGCTATCTGTGAAAGTTTGTAAAGTTGTATTACTTAATTCAAAACCTTTTTCATAAATAGGAAGTACGGTTTTTTTAGAAATATCGACAATAATAGTACAAATGCGTGTATTTTTTTCAACTTGAGTTGCTTGGATAAAATATCCGTATTTTTTTGCTAATTTAGTAACATATTTTCCATAAATACCACCAAGCATTGTATGAATCATGATTTTCTCACTATCAACGGTATGTGCTAAGGCATAGGCGACATTAAAACTTTTTCCACCCGGAAATTCTTCTATACGAATAGGACGATTGGGAGAGCCAAATTGGATTGACTCTAACAACACGGTACGATCAATTGCTGGGTTAGGACAAATTAAGTGGATCATTTGTATCACTCCTTTTAAAAAGTTGAGTTTATTATACTATAAAAAAGATTTGTTTTGCATTAATTTTGCAAAAAGAAAAATATTTTTGCAAACTACAAGTTTATATATTGCAAGTTGCAAGCGATGTGTTATAATACTGTTAGCGATTGCAAAGAAGGGGATAGAAATGTCAGATAAAAGAAAAGATAAAATTTTAAATATAATCAGAGAGAAAAAATCTGTTCGTATTTTGGATTTAAGCAAACAATTAAAAGTTTCAAGAGAGACCGTTAGGAAAGATATTAATGAGATGGAACAAGAAGGTCTATTAAAAAAAACATACGGTGGTGCAGTCTTTGATGAAGCAAATGTGGAAACAGATTATGAAAGACGAAAATCAGAAAACCAAGAAGAAAAGCGATTGATTGCTGAGAGAGCTTTCCAATTTATCGAACCTGGAGACACTATTTATTTAGATTACGGCACAAGTACGTATGCTTTAGCGCAAAAATTGGTTGATTTTGAAGATTTAACTGTTGTTACGAATAGTATTCCTATAGTCAACTTATTAATCCGAACACCTGGGATCCAATTAATTATTTTAGGTGGAAATGTACGTAAAAATGAGGACTCGCTTTTTGGTACATTTGGGTTAAATAATGCAAAGAATATTTTTATCGATATTGGTTTTTTTGGCTGTGCAGGAGTGAGTCCCAATTCGGGTCTAACAAATTATCATATGGGTGAAATCGAAATATCCAAAAAAATGGTTCACCATAGCAGTACTGCGATTTTGTTAGCAGACGAGACAAAATTTGGCAAGTCAGCCTTATATAAAACTGTTGAGTTAGAAGATCTAGATATTATTATAACTACAGCAGACAAGGGGGTAGTAGAAGAAGAGTACGAATTTGTAGATCGAAATATTGAATTAATCAGGGTAGAAGAGGAGAGTAGCCAGGATGATTGAAAAAAGATATATGTTCAATACTTCTTTTAAAAGTAAAGAGGAATTATTCAAAAAATCCACACTTTATTTAAAAGAAAGGGGGTATGTAACTGACGAATTTGAAGGCGCTTTAAACGAACGAGAAAAAGAGTTCCCTACAGGATTGCCTACTGATCCTTCAGTGGCCATACCACATACGGATGGCACTTATGTAAAAAAGGATACGATACTTTGTATCAGAAATGATGTAAAAATTCCTTTTAATGAAATGGGAGGTGATGAAGAAGATTTCGTTTATCCACAAGTTTTTTTCATGTTGGCTCTTAGCGATGGAAAAGAACATTTGGAACAATTACAAAATTTAGTAGAAAAGATACAAAGTGGAAACCTTGTTACTAGATCTTTACAAACAAATAATGTAGAAGAGTTTCAACAAGTAGTAGAAAGCTATTTATAGGAGGATATTCATTATGAAGAAAAAAGTTGTTGTAGCATGTGGAGGCGCTATTGCGACTTCAACAGTTGCTGCGAATAAAATTAAAGAACTACTAAAAGATAATGGGATCGATGCAGAGGTAAAACAAACGCGCATTTCAGAATTACCTGCTGAAAAAAATGGGGCAGATTTAATTGTTACCACAGGAAAAGTAAAAAAAGACTATGGAGTTCCTTTGATTCACGGAGTAGCGTTTATCTCAGGAGTAGGTTTAGAAAAAACTGAACAACAAATTTTAAATGTATTAAAAGAGAATTAGTTAATCCAAGGAGGACATATTAATGGCTATAATTCAGTATATTGTGGACTTAGGTCCAACAGTTATGCTCCCTGTGATAATTTTTATTATTGGTGTTCTGTTAGGGCAAGGGATTGGTAAATCACTTAGGGCAGGTTTAACTGTAGGTATTGGTTTTGTAGGTATCGATTTAGTCATTAGTTTGATGACAGAAAATTTAGGTGATGCAGCAAAAGCGATGGCGGAAAATTATAATCTTGGGTTAGATGTGGTTGACATTGGCTGGCCCGGAACTTCACCTATGGCTTGGGGGTCAGATATGGGAATAATAGCAATTCCGATTGCAATTGCTGTAAATATTTTGATGTTGATTACTAAAATGACAAAGGTTGTTAACGTGGACATCTGGAATATTTGGCATATTGCTTTTACTGGCGCAATTGTCCAAATTGCTACTGGGAGTTATATCTGGGGAATTGTTGCAATTATCATTCATTCTGCTGTCATTTATAAACTAGGGGATATTTTTATCCCTGTTACAGATGAATACTTTGGTCTAGAAGGCATAGCCATGCCCCACGGGACTTCAGCATATATGGGCGTTTTTGCCGCTCCCATTGACGATTTGATAGATCATATTCCCGGTGTAAATAAAATCAATTTAACTCCGGATCGAATTGAGCAACGTTTAGGAGTCTTTGGACAACCAACGATTATCGGGGCAGTTTTAGGTTTTATTATAGGTTTGTTAGCGCAGTATTCGATTGGGGATGCTTTAACATTATCAGTTCAAATGGCTGGGGTAATGGTATTAATGCCAATGGTAGTAAAATTGATTATGGAAGGTTTGACCCCTATATCTGAAGCAGCAAGAAAAATATTGGATAAACATTTTTCAGGCGGAGATTTCCGTATTGGTTTAGATTGTGCTTTGATGTTGGGAGATCCAGCAGTTGTGGCAGGTTCAATGCTTTTTGTTCCCCTTTCAATTTTAATTGCGGTCGTGATGCCAGGAAATCGAATTTTACCTTTTGGTGACTTGGCTACGATTGGGTTTTTCATTGCAATTGCGGTAGGAGTTCATAAAGGAAACATTTTCAGGACGTTGTTTTCTGGTACATTGATTATGTCTTTTACTCTTTGGATTTCTAATCAAATGGCTAGCTTGCAACAAACTTTAGGACAAAATGTTGGTTTAAGCAGTCCGGGCGAGCAAATTTCTTCACTTGATCAAGCGGGTTCGCCATTGACTTATTTAATGGCCAAAGGGTTTACATTAGATATCAACATTGGTTTCTTAGTGATTTTAGTAATTTATTTCTTCTGTTTGGCCTACACATATATAAAATATAAAAAAGGTAATTTATATGTAGAAAACGAAGAAGGCTAGAAAGGTGATTAAAAAGTGAAAGCTTTAGCAGTAACAGATGTTGCAAATTTTGAATTACAAAACATAGATGTTCCCGAACCTACAGATGAAGAGGTTTTAATAAAAGTTTCTTACGTAGGCGTTTGTGGTTCAGACTTACCACGATATTTTGAAGGTGGTGTTCATCAATACCCACAAATTTTAGGGCATGAATTTTCTGGAATTGTTGCTGAAATAGGCAAAAAAGTTACAAACCTGAAAAAAGGAGACCGGGTAGCTGTTGCTCCTTTAGTTCCATGTAATCATTGCGAGCAATGTAAAAGCGGACATCCTCAACTATGTCTAAATTATAGTTTTATTGGATCACGTAGACCAGGTGCAATGGCAGAATACGTTACAGCTCCCGAAGAAAATTGTTTGCTTGTACCAAAAGAACTTGATTTAAAAATTGCTGCAACTATTGAACCATTAACTGTTGCAATCCATGGTTTAGAGCGTGTACAAACTTACGCCGGCCAAAAAACTTTAGTATTAGGGGCTGGAACAATTGGATTAATGACAGTTTTAGCGTTAAAAGCTAGAGGTGTAGGAGAAATTACGGTAGTTGATTTGAACTCACATAAATTAGAAATTGCTAAGAAGATTGGTGCAGATAATGTTGTAAACCCTCTAAAAGAAAATTTAGATGAGTACTTTAAAGAAAACGGGTTAGCTAGTTTAGTTTTAGAAACAGCTGGCAATCATACAACACAAGTTCAAGCAGTGCAATATGCAGATCGTAAAGCAAGCGTAGTCTTTGTTGGAACATGTACCAAGCCAGTAGCGTTTGAACCTGAACAATTTGAATTGATTTTACGTAGAGAATTGGAATTAAAAGGCTCATGGATGTCTTACTCAGCGCCTTTTCCAGGTTTTGAATGGAGTGCAGCTCTGCGCTATTTGGCAACTGGAGAAGTTGATACTTCGCCATTAATTACGGGTATATATTCTCTGGAAGATAAAGCTTTACCATTTGAAAAAATGCGAGAAAAAGATACTAAAGAAGTGAAAGTATTATATGAAATTGGAGGCGAAGAAATTGAGTGAATTGAAACAAGAAAGATTGAAAAGAACCTTCAATGAGCAAAACGTAATTGCCGCTTTAGCAATTGACCAACGTGGTGCGATGAAAAAGATGATTAATCAATATAAAAAAGCCGCTTCAGAAGATATTATAGAGTTTAAAAAGTTAGTTGCTAAAGAGCTAACACCCTACACATCTTCTATTTTACTAGATCCCGAATACGGATTACCTGCGACCAAACAGAACGATCCAGCAAGCGGCTTACTATTAGCATACGAAAAAACAGGATATGATGCAACTGTTCCTGGCAGATTGCCAGATCTGATAAATGAATGGTCCGTTCGTCGTTTAAAAGAAGCTGGAGCGGATGCTTGTAAGTTCTTACTGTATTATGATGTTGATGAAGATAAAGAAGTTAATGATCAGAAGCATGCATTTGTTGAACGGATTGGTTCAGAATGCGTAGCAGAGGAGATGCCATTTTTCCTTGAATTAGTTTCATATGATGCTTCAGGCATAAACGAGAAGAGTGAGGAATACGCAAAAATAAAACCACATAAAGTTAATGAAATGATGAAAGAATTTTCAAAAGAGAAATATCATGTAGATGTATTGAAAGTTGAAGTACCAGTAAATATGTCTTTTGTAGAAGGCTATGGAGAAGATAAGGATGTTTATTCTAAAAAAGAAGCAGCAGCTTATTTTAAAGAACAGTCTACAGCGACAACACTTCCTTTTATTTTCCTAAGTGCAGGTGTCTCTGCTTCTCTTTTTCGGGATACTTTGCGATTTGCCAAAGAATCCGGTTCAACTTTCAATGGCGTTTTATGCGGTCGAGCAACCTGGGCAGATGGCGTTCCTGTGTTTGTTCAAGAAGGAAAAGAAGCAGTTATTGAGTGGTTGCAAACTCAAGGTAAACAAAATATTGATGAGTTAAATGAGGTATTAAAAGAAACAGCGACGCCAATTAGACTATAAAAATTAAATATAGTGCTATATAAATAAACTACTGAAACATCTAGATTGAAGATGTTTCAGTAGTTTATTTTTTGAAATCATCAAAACGAACTTCCTGGTTCGGTCAGAAACTTTTTTTCTTCATTGGTCGACTCTCGCCCTAAGATCGCATTGCGATGAGGGTATCTTTCGAAGCGATCAATGATTTTTTTATGTTGTTGTTCATATTCTAGAAAATTTTCAAGTCCTGGTTGGTTAAATAATTGTAGGGCAGCTTGATGGATTTTCTTTGATTCTGAATGCATAAAAGGCATTAATAAAAAGCCAAGTTCCTCAGCGGTTAGCAGATGTGTTTGACCGGTTTTTAATGCTTCTTGGGACAAAGTTAAGGCAGCAAGATCAAAAGCAAAAGATTCTGGTTTGCCGCGATAAATGTTGCGCGAAAATTGATCGAGTAGGATGATTTCTGCTAAACGACCTTGGATTGTAGTTCGCCAGTTGTCGAGCTCTCCTCGGGTAGCTTGCAGGTGTAAATCTCTAAAACGTTCAGTAATTAATTGATCCACTTCACTTCCGCCATTAAATAATTGTTCTGGTGAAAGCTCATGGAACCAAAAATATAAAACCGTCTCTGGTGTTTGCATGGAATGATCCTTTCTGTTTTGTTAGTCTAAGCAGTTTAACATGGTTAATTTTAAAATAAAGATTAGATTTATAAAAAATTTTATCATAATTTTACAGTTTTGAAACTATCTATAAAGATGAATAAAATAAGATATATAGTATCTTCTCATGTTTTTATTCAAATTATAGCGCTTAGCATGTAATAAAAAAGAATGCTTTTTTTCTTTTTAGTGTGTTATTATCAGTAATAAAATTGTTATCGCTAACAAGCGGTAATATTATTTTTCCTATTATAATTTCGAAGATAATTCTGAGGTGGAATTTTTGAAAAAAAGATTATTAAGTTACATAGAAAATCAAACAGCATTTCTTAACCTAGATGCTCTGGATGAATTATTCACTGCAAAAAAATTAGCAGAAATTTTTGGCGTAAAAAGAAATACGATTAGTCATTATTTGAACCAATTAAATGATGAAGAAAAATTAGTTAAGATCAATTCAAGACCGGTTTATTATTTTCATAAAGCAGCCTTTGACCAGCAGTTTTTTCATTTAAAATATACAAATTATCAGAGCATCAAAGAAATAAAAGAGGAGCAGCCGCTATTTGAGCAAGAAAAAGATTTGTTTTCGTTATTGATTGGTTATAATCAAAGTCTCAGTCGTTGTATTGAACAAGTAAAAGCCGCTTTATTTTATCCAGAAGGCGGCTTGCCTGCATTAATTACCGGCGATAGTGGTACAGGGAAAAGTTTCTTAGTGAAACTCATTTATCAATACTGTTTGGAAAATGAATTAATAGGTGAAAACGCGCCTTTTGTGACAATCAATTGTGCGCAATATGCAAATAATCCGGAATTATTAACCAGTAATTTATTTGGTTATGTTAAAGGCGCATTTACTGGAGCGCAAGAAGATAGAAAAGGTGCCTTTGAAGCAGCTAATAATGGCGTCCTCTTCTTAGATGAAGTGCATCGTTTGAATGCTGAAGGGCAAGAAAAACTATTTACTTTTTTAGATCAGGGCGTTATTCATCGAATGGGAGAAACGAATCAGTCTATTCCTATTAACACTCGGATTTTCTTTGCCACAACAGAAAATCTTGAAAGTAGTTTTCTCACCACTTTTATTCGCAGAGTACCGATCCAGATTGAATTACCTTCCTTAATGGAAAGAAATCGAACAGAACGACTAGAGTTAGTCTATTCATTTTTGTTAGCTGAATATAATAAAATTCGACGTCCACTAAAAGTAACGGGTCAGGTTCTTACCTTATTAACTAACGCAAGTTTTAAAGGAAACATTGGGGAGTTAAAAAGTAGTGTTAAAGTAACAGTTGCCAATGCTTTTTCTGAACAAAAGAAAAATGACACGGTAAAAATTACGATTTATCATTTGCCTGAAGCCATTCTAAATGCTTCCAATGCTAGTATTCAATCATTTGTACAAAAAGATGTTCTTTTTGATGAACATACAACTTTAGAACAACTCACAAAAAATAACCAACCGCAACAACAAAGAGTGCTTACTTCTTTTGAACGAATACTCACAGAGTTTCAACAAAATAATGAACACTTGGAAAATTGTGAAGAACAGTTAAAAACAGAGGTGGATCGTCTTTTTGATTTTCTTTTATTTGAAACCGATCGGCAACAAAAGCATGAAACATTAATTTATTTGACACAATATATTCGAGATACGTTTAAGCAAATGGAAGCTTCTTATCAAATACGCTTTGATGGTAACAGTGTATATGCAATGAGTTATTATTTGTTTCAACGAGGAAACAGCCGTTGGTTCCCTGAAGATCCGCAAATAAATCATTTAATCTATCAATTAGAACAGCAGATTGAACAGGCTTATCCTGCTAGTTTTCATTACGTGAAGCGAATTTTAGAATTGTGTCAGCCTAAACTTGATTTAGAAATTTCTTCAATGGATAAAATTATCCTGGCGATTTATCTTAAACGGGCTGACTGGACAAAAGAAATTGGCATCCCCAAGGCAATTATTGTGGCTCATGGATATGCTACAGCTAGTAGCATTGCTAATGTGGCGAATCGATTTTTAAATAAAGATATTTTTGAGTCATTTGATATGTCGTTGGATGTTACCCCTCAACAAATTGCTGAAGAAATTTTGGACTATACAGAACATAATGATGTGTCTAATGGGCTAGTTATTCTCGTTGATATGGGGTCACTAAAAGAAATTTATCAATATTTTCCCAAACAAATTACTACACCGATTGTCATTATGAATAATGTGACCACACCTTTAGCTATCTCGATGGGCGAACAGCTGCAAAAGGATCTTTCTTTACAACAAATGGTTGATCAATCCGCTCAGCAGACGCCTTTGGATTGGGAAATCGTTTATCCAGAAACAAATAAAATAAAAGCACTGATTACTACTTGCTTAACGGGAATTGGCACAGCAACTCAAATTTCGCATTTATTAGAAAAATCACTCCCTAGTAGTTGTCCGTTAAAAATTTTTCCTTATGAGTATCAATTACTTAAAGATAAGAAACAGAACGAAACAATCTTTTCCATGTATGATTGCTTAGGTATTATTGGCACAGCGAATCCGCATATTGAGGGAGTTCCGTATCTTTCATTGGAAGAATTAATTTCTGGCAAAGAAAGTCATCAGTTAAGTGAGTGGTTACTTGATGTTATGGAAGCTGAAGAAAATAAACGTTTCAATGAAAATTTAATTCGTAATTTTTCTTTGGAAAAAGTGATCGATTCTGTAACGATTCTTGATACGGAAAAAGTGATGCGCGAAGTTGATTTGTTTATGCGCGATTTAGAGCAGATTGCTGATATTACGATTAATAATGCCAAACGTGTAGCTTTATATGTTCATGTAAGCTGCTTAATCGAGCGTCTGATTCGTAATATGCCCATTGATACTTATGAAGGGTATGAACAGTTGTATCAGTGTCAAAGCAAAACGCTAGAACAAATTAAAATGGCGTTTAGTGTGATAGAAAAAGATTATAGTGTCAAAATACCTGATTCAGAGATTGCCTATATTTTTGACGTATTATTTGAAAACCTCGACGAAACCACTGCTGATGAAGAATTTTAAATATTTTTGAGCGCATGCCACTAAAGTTGGCATGCGTTTTGCTTATATAAAGGTGTAAGAGAGGTGAAGAGGTTGGACAGGAAAATCATATTAGCTTCCCATGGAAAGTTTGCTTCAGGAATTTTAAGTTCATTGGAGTTGATCTGTGGGGAAAATGAAGCAATCAGCGCATTAGATTGTTACATAACTGAAAACTTTGATTTAAAACAAACAGTGGATCAGTTAATGGCAGAAAATGCAGAAAAAGAACTGATTGTCATCACTGATTTATTTGGCGGAAGCGTAAATAATGAATTTTTACGTTATATAAAGCAGCCTAATTTTTATTTAATTGCAGGATTAAACTTACCATTTTTGATTGAATTTTCAACTCAATTTGCAAATACAGATAGGATTGTTGAACTCATTATACAGACGCTTAACAGTAGTAAAGAAACGATTCAATTTTGTAATGAGAGCTTTAACGAAGAAATAGAGGAAGAAGAATTTTAAGGAGGATAAATTATGATCTTATTAACTCGTGTAGACCACAGGCTGTTACATGGACAAGTTGCTTTTTCATGGACTCAAAATCTAGGCGCTGATTGTATTTTAATTGCAAACGACGATGTACCCCAAAATGATGTACGCAAAACGACGATTAAACTAGCCAAGCCTCAAGGAGTAAAACTGGTTATTAAAAATATTGAAGATTCCATTGCGGCATTAAAAAGCGGTGTAACAGATAAATATAAGTTGTTTATTGTCGTTGAATCGATCGAAGACGCGTACAAATTAGCAAAAGCCTACCCTGAAATTAAGGAAATAAATTTGGGGGGAACAAAAGCAAAAGAAGACACCAAAAATATAGGTAAAGCAGTAAATGTAACATCAGAAGAAGAAACATTATTAAAAGAATTAAATGAACAAGGGGTTAAAGTAGAAATTCGTCAAGTCCCATCAGACAAAAAAGTTGACATAACAGAGGTATTGTAAAGGAAGGTAGGAATAAAATGATCTTACAAGCTATTTTATTAGGCTTAGTCGCCTTTATCGCACAATCAGAATATGCTTTAGGTACCTCGTTGCTCTCACGTCCTATTGTTACAGGGTTATTCACAGGGATTGTGCTAGGAGATATAAAAACAGGGATTATTATGGGCGCGACACTAGAATTAGCGTTTATTGGTTCATTTTCTGTAGGAGCTTCCATCCCACCAGATGTAGTGACTGGTGGTGTTTTAGGGGTAGCATTTGCAATCACTGCGAATGCAGGGACAGAAACGGCGCTATTATTAGGGCTACCTATCGCTACTTTAACTTTAATTTTGAAAAATATTTATTTAGGGTTATTAATCCCTGCAATGAACCATAAAGCAGACGATTATGCCGAAGAGGGGAATTATAAAGGTGTTGAACGAATGCATCTCTTAGCTGGTTTTGGCTTATCTTTAATGCTTGGCCTAGTTGTAATGATTTCCTTTATGGTTGGAAGTAGCGCAGTGAGTGATTTACTAGATAAAATTCCAGATTTTATCCAAAACGGATTAACGGTCGCTACAGGTTTAATTCCAGCTCTTGGATTTGCGATGCTAGCTCGCTTAATCATCAATAAGCAAGTAGCGCCTTATTTCTTTTTGGGTTTTGCACTAGCTTCTTATTTAGAAATTCCAGTGACAGGTATCGCTATCTTTGGAGCCATTATAGCAGTTGTCGTTGTTAATTTGACCAATATCCAAAAAAGAAATAACGCAAATACAAATACTGAGGAGAGTGTAGATGATGACGAAGACTTCTGATAATTCGACACAGATTACAAAAAAAGATTTACGTAAGGTTTTTTGGCGCTCTTTTCAAATGGAATTTTCTTGGCACTATGAACGTCAAATGAACTTAGCCTACGCCTATGCTATGATTCCAATTTTAAAAAAAGTGTATAAAACCAAAGAGCAAATGTCTGAATCGTTAAAACGATCGCTCGAGTTTTTTAATACGACGCCACATATTGTTACTTTAATTTTAGGGATTAATGCAGCAATGGAAGAAGAAAATGCAGAAGATGAAAACTTTGATGTGAGTACAATTGATAGCATAAAAACTTCGCTTATGGGACCGTTAGCTGGTATTGGAGACTCCTTTTTTTGGGGTACACTACGCTTGATCGCTACGGGAATTGGGACTTCTTTGGCATTACAAGGGAATATTTTAGGTCCCATTTTATTCTTACTAGTCTTTAATGTTCCCCATATTTTGTTAAGATACTTTGCGACCAACTGGGGTTATAAGTTGGGAACCGGCTTTTTGAAAAAAATTCAAGAAAATGGAATGATGCAAAGTTTGACATTTGGAGCTGCAATTATCGGTTTAATGGTTGTTGGTGGGATGACTGCTACATTAATCGATATTAATCTACCGCTAAAAATTGGTTCTGGTGAAAATGCAGTCACTTTACAAAGTATTTTTGACGACATTGTTCCTAATATATTGAATTTAGGTGTTTTTGGAGCAGTCTATTACATGCTGAAAAAAGAAGTAAATGCACTGGTAATTATTTTAGGAATGGCCGTTGTAGGAATTTTAGGTTCATTAGTTGGGCTTTTTTAGGAGGACAGTCTCATGGTTACGATGTTAGATTACATCAATGAAGAAGAAGACACACTATTAAAAATATTGGAAAATCATACGTTAAAAGAAGATGAAAATTTAGCAAAAATTGAGCATCTAATGATTCTAGCTACCGGATCATCATATAACGCTTGTTTATCTGCGAAGATGTTTCTTGAAAAGTATGGAGACCTCGTAGTAACAATTGAAGAACCCTATAATTTTAATCATTACGGTAAATTGGTGCCTTCAGTAGACGCTGTGGTTGCTGTATCCCAAAGTGGAAAAAGTGCTTCAACCATCGATGCAATTGCAAAAATAAAAGATCAAAATGTATTTCATATGGCTTTGACTAGTGATTTGAATAGTCCTATCAGCAAAGTAGTTGATCAAGTCATTGACTTACAGATGGGTATTGAAAAGGTAGGATTTGTGACAAAAGGTTTTGTATCTACAGTTTTACAGATGATGTTATTAGGTATAACCATTGGTTTTAGTAAGCAAAAACTATCGGAAAAAGAAGTTAATGAAGCAAAAGGGCAGTTAAAGCAAGTGATACAACAAATTCCAGAAGTGATTAATAAAAGTCAAAATTTCTTTAATAATCATCAACCTATTTTTAAATTAGGTCAGCGTTTTATTGCTATCGGATACGGCCCTGCTTGGGGGACAGCTAAGGAGTTTGAGACCAAGTTTACAGAGACGGTGCGCAAGCCTTCTCATGGTTTTGAACTGGAAGCCTATATGCATGGTCCTTATTTGGAAGCAGATACACAACATATCCTCTTTTTTATTGAAAATGAAAGTATCAATAGTAAACGCTCTGAAGCTCTGCGCTCTTATATGTTCATCTATGTAGGAGATGTTTTTACCATCACCACTAAAAAAGCAGAAGCAAATAATACACTAGGTTTAGAAATCAATTGTCCAGAGTGGATTGCACCTTTGGTTTTGATTATTCCATTTCAAATTTTTGCCTTTCAAACGGCCTTAAGTAAAGGGATCGATTTGAACGTCCGAATATTTGATGATTTTGACACAGTATTAAAAAGTAAAATTTAGGAGAGATGAATAGATGCTAAAATTTGATGAACAAAAACAGATAAATGATATTCAAGGAGCATTAGCACTGCGCCCGCAAGTGGAAAAGATGGTTGATGAACTGTATGACAAGGGCTTTGACAATATTTATTACTTAGGGATCGGTGGAACGTATGCTTCTTCGATGCAAGCCGTTACCTATATAAATGGAAAAAGTAATTTACCTGTATATGTACAGCATGCAGCGGAATATTATACAACGGGAAATAAGCGATTAACTAAAGATTCATTGGTTGTTATTTCTTCTGTAACTGGAACAACAGAAGAAGTGATAACAGCTGTAGATGAAATTAAAAAAGTAGGAGCAACCATTTTTGGCTTCATTGACGAAAAAGATAGTCCCTTAGCCAAAAAATGTGATTATGTGATTACTTACCCTGAACCAGGGACAGAACAACTTAAATTCTTTATGTTCGCGGATCGTCTGATGAAAAATAATGGAGAATTTGATGATTATGAAGACTACTATAAAGAATTAGACGAGCACCTAGCTAAGGACTTAGTGGAGGCAGAAAAACAAGCAGATGAATTTGGCCTGGCGTTCGCACAAGCCCATCGTCACGATGCAATGCATTACTTTGTTGGTGCCGGAAATCAGTGGGGTGCAACTTATTCTTATGCGATGTGTTACTGGGAAGAACAAAGCTGGCTGCGTTCAAAGTCGATTCATTCGGCAGAATTTTTACATGGAACCTTAGAAATCGTTGATGAAACTACGCCGGTTACAGTTTTTATTGGCGAGGATGAACAACGTCCGTTAAGCCAAAGAGTGGCTGACCTATTACCAAGAATTTGTGGAGATTATACGTTTATTGATACAAAAGAGTATGAATTGCCAGGAATTAGCGAAAAGTATCGCGGACGTATTCCTACGGTATTGTTGATGCATTGTGTGACGCAACGCATTGATGCCCATGTTGAAAAACTAAATCGGCATCCGATGGATATTCGTCGTTACTATCGCCAATTTGATTATTAATCAATTTATTAAAAACATCTGGAAGTATGAGCAATAATCTTCCAGATGTTTTTTTATAGTAAAATATAAAAAGAATATAAATCGTAGAAAATTAAATCTTTTTTCAAAGGTCATAGCTTACACGAATTGCTTTTCCCACAATTTGCATAGAAGTATCTTTTGTCACAATGATTGGGTCATAATCTGGATTTTCGGAAAGCAATAATAAGAAATTGTCTTGTTTTTTGACTCTTTTTAAAAGTAATGTTGGATCCTCATTTAGTGTTATTGCAGCAACCTGACCATCTTCAATATCTTCTTGAAATTTAAGTAAAACATTTGCGTCTTCAGGGATAGTAGGCGTCATACTATTATCTTTCATCTTAAAATAAAACAATTCTCCGATAGGTAAATTAAAAGAAGCGGTAGGGTAATAAGACTGAGCATTTGGCTCAGCTACAACATCTGAATTGTTAGAAAGAGTTTGAACTATTGGGATATTCGTAATTTCTTTAGAATAAATGTAACCTGCGTGATAACCTAAGATGTATTCGGGACTAACGTCCATAGCGCGAGCAAAATCTTCAATTCGATTTAATGGAAAATTACGTGTACGATTGAAGTATTTGGAAACAGCAGATTTTGCCATCCCCACACGACGCGCAATTTCACTGATGGAAAGATGCTTTTCTTTTTTTAATTGATCGAAGATATCCATAATTTCATCGTTTGTTTTCATGTATTTCCCTCCAGTTTCGTTAATTATAACATTGTTCTCAATAAGAAACAAATTTAAACTATTTGTTGACAATAAAGAACGACAATGGTATCCTTAGATTGTTCTCGGATGCGAACGTACGTTTGATAAAATAAAATGGAGGGGTTACGGTGAAACGCTATGAACTAAGGAAGGAAGAAACGAAACAGAGAATGGACTCTTTAGAAAAAAGACGAGACGAATTATACGATCAAATGGGAAAAGCAGAAGATGAAGTCGCCGATTTATGTGAAAAAACCATTGAAAAACAAAAAGAGCTTATTGATTTTAAGAAAAAGGGGGATGTATTGGATTCTTATTTACAATTTTTGGAAACTCAATTAGTTGTTGAAGCATTACAAGAGCATTCCTATTCCATTGAAAACTTTGATATGGCAGAAAAAGACCGCTTGATGGTAATATTGCGAAGGGGAGAAGACATATTATTTGATTGGTATGTAAAGAAAAAACAAGAAGGCTATGAATTTAATCAAATTGAACCGTTGCATAAGATTTTAAAAGAAGACTATGAGGATTTCTATGATGAACGTATGAAAGAACAAGGAATTGAATAAAATCAGCCAACAAACTAAGATAGTAGAAACTCAGGCAAATATTAAAATGTCAGGATAGTTGATTCAAGTAGGATTTTCAGTCTTGACGAAGCCATAAGTTTATAGGACGAAAGCAAAGCGTTTTAACGGAATGTCAAAGCAATGCTATAATTAAATAAGATTAAAAAATAAAGAGAGGAGACTAGAAAGATGAAAGTACTTGTTGTTGGCGCAAATGGTAAGGTAGCTAAATGCTTTGCAGATCTAGTCCAAAATCATGCATCTATTGATGAAAAAGCAGTCATTCGTAACTCTGAGCAAAAGCCATTCTTTGAAGAACGTGGAATTGAAACTGAAATTTTGGATATCGTATATAATTCAATTGAGGATTTTGTTCAAGCAATGCAAGATGTAGATGCAGTAGTTTTTAGCGCAGGTGCTGGCGGAAGCGGTTTGGATAAGACGGTTATGGTTGATTTGGATGGTGCGATAAAAGTAATGACAGCAGCTGAAAAAGCCAATGTTAAGCGTTTTGTGATGGTAAGTACCTTCCGTACTGGACGTAAACAAATTGCTAAAGGGATTGAAAATGATTGGCCTTTAAAGATTTATACAATTGCAAAAAACTATGCAGATGAATGGTTGAAAAATCGTACAGATCTTGATTGGACAATTATTCATCCCGGTACACTTACTGACGAAAAAGGAAGCGGAAAAATCAAAGTGGGCATGGGGAATAAACATAGCGAAATACCACGTCAAGATGTTGCTCAAACGATATTGGCTTCTTTGGAAAGTGATGTAACAATTCATAAAGAATTTGAAGTATTGCCGGGAGACGAACCAATTAATGAGGCCGTAAAAACTGTTTAATTAGTGACGTTACGAAGTATAAGAAAGATGAGCGGCAAAAACTCCGCCCATCTTTTTTCATACCTCTTTGTTATAGTATCTATATTGTAATTTGCGTACTTCTTCTGAAAGAAATTCATCAGGACCATCAACTTCAGTGTGATTAATAACTTCTGGAATCGAAAGTCCCTTTAACCGACCGTTCTCAACCCCCCATTTCCTTTGTCCACTTACTTAACTGTTTTGTTGAACTAGCATAGACGATACGGCCTAAGCCTACAAGTCCATGAGCTGAAGCGCACATAGAGCAATGCTCGCCAGAAGTGTAGACTACTGCGTTTTGACGTTGTGTTTCATTTAAGTTGTTGGCTGCCCATTTGGCGATTGCAAATTCAGGATGGCATGTGTTATCTCCTGAAGAAATTTCATTATGGCCTTCATATAAAACTTCTCCTTCTTGTGAGACTAATATTGAGCCGAAGGGTGCATCTCCATTTTTTAAAGCGGTTTCTGCCAATTCTACACATCTCTTTAAATATTTTCTATCTATTTCATCTATCATATGTTTTTCCTCCTAATTAACAAATAAGCAACAACTACCTCTTACTTTATTATAAAACATAAAAGAAAACGAATCAGTGTGTTTTATAAAAAAGCTCATTTTTGTTATTTTAAGCTTATCTTACAAAGAAAATCTAAAAACTTACTTGACAAATGAACATGTATTCATGTAAACTTTATATAAACAAATGATTAATTATTCATATAAACGCTTACGAATTGAAAAAAGGTACGTTTAAAGGAGATACATGAATATGGATAAAACAAAAAGTATAATGACGCATCATAAAATGAACGAACATGACACACAAAAGCATGAACATGCTGGACATTTACATGGTGAAATTCCTATGTATTTTATCGGCCTCGGCGTTTATCTGTTTGCCCTTCTAGTGCCTTTTTCAGTGACGGTTACTAATCTTCTTTTTGTAGTTTCAGTTGTTCTTGCAGGGTATCATATTATAGTTGAAGGTATTGCAGATACGATAACTAATACAAAGAAAAATAAAGCATTTCAACCAAATGTACATCTATTAATGACATTAGCTGTCGTTGGGGCTATGCTGATCGGTAGTTTTGATGAAAGTGCCATACTTATATTAATTTTTGCCGGTGCTCATTTTCTTGAAGAATTTGCTGAAGAAAAAAGTAAAAAAGAAATTACTAGTTTGCTAAAATTGAATCCAACAAAAGCTCGGCTATTACAAGCAGATGGGAGTACAAAATTAGTTGATGTGCAACAAGTCAAGGTGGGAGATCAGCTGAAAGTTTTACCCGGTGATCAAATTGCGGCAGATGGTCGTATCATAAAAGGCTATACAACGATTGACGAATCTTCTATCAACGGGGAAAGTATGCCAAAAGAAAAAGCTGAAGAAGAAAACGTATTTGCTAGTACAGTAAATGGCCAAGGAACTTTTACAATGCAAGTAACAAAAGATTCTTCGGAAACGGTATTTGCTAAAATTCTAAAGGTAGTTGAACAATCGCAAAATAATCTGCCAAAAGCGGCGACAAAAATTCAAAAAATTGAGCCGGTTTATGTTAAAAGTGTTTTACTTATCGTTCCTTTATTTATCCTATTAGCTCCTATTTTATTTCAGTGGAGCTGGCAAGTTAGCGTTTATCGGGGAATTGTTTTATTAATTACAGCTTCGCCTTGTGCACTTGCAGTAAGTGCTGTGCCAGCTACCTTATCCGCTGTTTCAAATTTAGCGAAAAAAGGGGTCTTGTTTAAAGGAGGAGCATACCTTTCCAATTTGTCTGATGTAAAAGCCGTAGCTTTTGATAAAACGGGGACCCTGACAAAAGGGCGACCTGTTGTTACGGATACTTTTTATAAAGACGAAACAAAACAAAATCAGTGGCAACGTATCATCGTGACAATGGAAGAAAGTGCAAATCATCCTTTAGCCACAGCGATATTGACCGCTTGCGGAAAAGTTGAACGGCTTAAAATGCCTGTAAAAAATGAAATTGGGCAAGGGATTATCGGAGAATATAAAGGACATCATTATAGACTTGGCAAACCTAGTTTATTTACCGATGTAAGCCAAGAAATCAAGCAGAAAACCAAAAAATATACTTCGGCAGGAAAAACGGTCGTTTATTTTAGCGAAGACGAAGAGGTTGTAGCTTTGATTGCTTTAATGGATCGGGCGGATGAAAAGGCAGCAGCTGCTATTGCTTATTTAAAAGAACAAGATATAAATACCATAATGATCACAGGAGATGCCAAAACTACCGGAGAAGCTGTTGCCCATGCTTTAGGAATTGACGAAGTTTTCAGTAATATTTTGCCGGAAAATAAAGCAGAGGCAATCACTTCCTTACAGACAAGATTTGGAAAAACAGCAATGATCGGAGATGGCATTAACGATGCGCCTGCATTAGTAAAGGCAGATATTGGATTTGCTATGGGAGATGGGACAGACGTTGCCATTGATGTAGCAGATGCCGTTATTATGCAAAATGACCTTTTAAAATTTGAGTATGCACATAAGCTTGCTAAAAAACTGAACCGTATTATTTGGGAAAATATTATTTTTGCCATGGGAATTGTGGTCCTATTGAGCGTGTTAAATATTATAGGTCAGATGAATATTGGCCTTGGTGTTTTAGCTCATGAAGGAAGTACTCTGTTAGTATTGTTCAATGGTTTACGCTTATTATTTCCCCTAACTAAAAATTTTAAAAATACGTAATCTGTATCTAATTTTGTATCGTTACTTGTTTTGTCTTAATATTAGAAACCGCTGAAAATGTCGAACAAACAACATTTTCAGCGGTTTTAAAATAAGTTTCTTTCTTGTATCAATGGTAAATTTGGTGTATAAAAATAGTATCGGCGGTATGAAGAGTGAAAATTATTTTTGTATAAAATATTGATTGTGTGCTAGATAAGTTTAAAAAAACAGCAAATGAGGTTTTAAGTGACCTTATTTTCATGGAAAGTAAAACTCAGGCGAGGTGGGCATATGGAACAGTTCTTTAGCGCGGCACGTCCGGAAATAGCTATTGGTGGAAAAGACCATTTTCTGTACCTTTTCATCATTATTATTTTATTTATCTTGCTTGTTAGCTTCAGGCATCAGCTAAAGGCCCACAAAAAAGCTGTAATGCTAACTACATTAATACTTGCCTTATTACAAAGAGGATTAAGTTTTACCTATTTTATTTATATTAGAGAATATACATTGGCAGAGTCATTACCGCTTCATATCTGTCGTCTGGTCTGTCTGCTCATTATCTTTCAATTTTTTCTTCGAAAAGACTGGCTTGATCAGCTGATTTTCTTTTGGGGACTTTTTGCTTACGGCTCTTTTATTTACCCGATAGAAATCTCGCCGCTTACACATGTGATGGGAGTTACCTTTGTTTTACTACATAGTTTGAATCTATTATTTCCTCTAGTTCGATATTTTACTGTAGGCTTTATTCCTTCGTTTAAGGGTTCCATAATCGCTTCAGTGGCATTTGCAATTTATTTGCCAACTGTCGCAGTATTTAATGCCTGGGCCGGAGGTAATTATTTTTATTTGGTTGAACGTCCCTTTTTCTATACAATGGCAGAACTTCCTTATTTTTTTATAAATCTTATTGGTGTTTGTCTGGCATTTTTAACGATCGGGATAATATTTCAGTTTATCGCAAAGACCGTCACTAGTCATTAATTGCAAGCATATAACTTTTGACAAACGATTTGCTTTCGACTACTATCAAAGGGTAAGGAAATAAAAGGAGCGTTTATCATGGATCTTATGTATCCGTCGATTACTGTAGGAGAACTAGCAAACAGACTACAAAATGAGGCAATCACGATCTTAGACGTACAAGAAAAAGAAGACTTCGAAAAAAATCATATTGAAGGAGCGCTTAACTTACCGATTGGCGAATTTGTGTCTGAAGCTGAAAAGCTACAAAAAGACCAGACGTATTACGTTATCAGCAAAGCTGGTGTACGAACTCTTCGAGCTTGTGACTATTTAGCAAGTTTGGGCTATGATGTTGTTAACATCCAAGGCGGGATGAATGCTTGGCAAAGTATGAATGGATAATTTTGGGAACAGTAAGGTCCGAATGTTAAGAAAATCATTCGGATTTTTTAAATGGAAGGAGGCGTTTGAATGACAGGCGATTTGTCAATCTATGAAATTTGTGTCCGAATGTTGTTGGCAGTTATATTTTCTGGATTTATTGGATTTGACCGTGAATTTAAAAATCGGCCAGCAGGAATCCGTACACATATTTTAGTTTGTATTGGAGCGGCAATTATTGCGATGATTCAAAAAGAGATCACCCATACTGCTTTAGAAATCGCTAGAAATAACCCTGATTTTGCAGGAGTCATTCGTGCTGATGAAGCCCGTCTAATCGCTCAAGTCGTAAGTGGGATTGGCTTTTTAGGTGCTGGAACGATTGTTGTTACAAAACAAGTCGTCCGTGGTTTAACGACAGCTGCTTCTTTATGGACAGTTGCTGGATTAGGACTGGCGATTGGTATGGGGAATTATCGTATTGCAATTGTTGGATTTATCGGAATCATGCTGGTATTAACCGTGCTTAAACGAGTGATAAATGTTCCTAGCTTAAAAAGAATTGAAATTAGCTTTATGCATAAAACGACGACCAAAGAGTTTATAGCGGGTTACTTTAAAGAAAAAGATATTGAAGTAAAAGATGTGGATTTCGAAGTAAAAAAACAAGGAGATAATCGAGTTTACACCAATATTTATACTGTAGAGCTACCGCGGTCGTTATCTTATCAGACTGTGGTAGAGGATTTATCTATGCATGAAAATATGGTGCGTGTACAGTTAATCAGTGTATAATCTGTTGTAAAGTCTTTTAAATAGGGATTTCTTAGAGAAATGAGGAACCACTTTTTTATGGTTTCTCATTTTTTTATATTTAAATATTTATTTCACAATGTCTTCATGGATAGGTAAAAAATTAGACCACTATTCGTCATCCTTGATGATGTTATTTATTTTTGGTAAGATTATTAATGGATATTGTTTGTCCTTAAAAGGAGAAATGGTCATGAAAATAAAAAGAAGCCTTGAAGAAGCAGTATGTATTCTTCTTATTTTAGCAAAAGAAGAAGGGAATAATTCCGTGAAAAGTTACCGGATTAGCGAACAGTTAGGTGTTTCTGATTCGTATCTCAAAAAAATATTGCGCAAGTTGGTTTTAGGCGGTGTAGTTACTTCAGCCTCAAGTAAGGGCGGAGGTTTTAGACTAGCTAAGCCGATTGAAGATATCTTTATGATCGACGTTTATTATGCAATTGAGGGCAAGAATTCTTGTATTCAGCTGCGAAACTTAGCCGAACAAGTTTTTTCATCCTCAGATGAATCAAAAAAAGTTGCAGATAACATGTTTGGTTTGCTTAATGAAAGCGAGCAATTATTTTTGAATAAATTAGCAGGTTACCCTTTGGTTAAGTTAATGCAGTAAAAGACCGTTTCGATATCCTCTTTGTGTAAATAGAGGATTTTTTTAGGGCTTTACCTACCCAAAACCAAAAAAAGGAGTGTGACAGATGAGCGTTGATGCGATCCAACAAATAGCTAAAACCGAAGAACAAGCGGACGAGATGCTAGAGCAAGCCAAAAAGCAAGTGCGTAAGGAGCAAGAAAAAAGTGATCAAAAAATTGCTCGTTTTCAAGAAGAAAAAGATGACAACGAAGAAAAACGCAAACAAGAACTTCGTGAAAAGTTTGACGAAGAATTTCGTAGCATCCAAGGACCGTTATCTGACCAAACGCAAAAAAAAGTCGAACAATTGCAGACAATCTCGCAAGAAATGCGAGAAAAAGCGCTTGGCATTATTATAAATAAGGTTGTGAACGAACATGGCAATTGAAAAAATGCAAAAGTTCAATTTGATTACTTTCCATAGTGATCAAGATGCCGTAATGGAACAACTACAGGATTTTCAACAAATAGAACTGTTTTCAGCTGCTAAATATAATCGTGAAGCAAATATTTTTTTTAATCAGATGCAAGAGCATCCTGAAGCAGATAAAATTGAAAACCAAATTGGAAATGTATCATGGGCGCGTGGCTTTTTGGATACATATGTCGAAAAGCCTGGTATGATTCAAGCACTACGACAGCCATTACGTCATTATACACTTAAAGAGCTCTCAGAACATGCTCATACTTATAAGTGGCAAAACGTTTATGCTAATTTAAGGAAACAAGATAAACGTTTGCGTACGATTGAGCAAGAAAGACAAGAGCTATCCACCCAAGAAGATGAGTTAAACAAATGGCAGTATTTTGATGAAAATCCTGCTGTGTTAAACACACTTAGTGAAACGATAGGATTATTAGGCACAGTTCCTAATTCTGAGTTTAACCATCTAAAAGAAAAAATGAGACAACTACAATATTCCTATCTTGAAACAATACACCAAACATCAACAACATCTTATCTTCTGATTCTTTTTCTAAAGGAAAGTCATGAGAGGGCACAAGACATACTACGTACGGCTGGATTTGAAGAATATGATTATCCCTATGAAAATAAACCAGCCGATGAATTAAAACAAGTCAAGGAAAAATCACAAAAATTAGCAAAAGAAGAAAAATCAATCAAAGCGCAATTAAAAGCGCAAAAAGACGATTATGAAAATTTAGGGTTAGTCGCAGAATACTTAGATAGTTTATTGGTGCGAGTAAACTCCAACCAGTATTTATTGGAATCGAACTATACAGTGAATTTATCCGGCTGGGTACCAGAAAAACAAACGGAACAGTTGAATAAGCGTATTCGCCAAATAGTTGGAGACGATTATTTTCTAGAATTCAGCGAAGTAAAAGAAAACGAATATGATGATACACCGATTTTGCTGAAAAATCACAAACTCGTTCAACCTTTTGAAGGCTTAGTAGAAATGTATAGCTTACCAAAATATTGGGAACTAGACCCTACGCCTTTTATGATGCCTTTTTATGCTTTAGCCTTCGGGCTAATGGTTGCTGACTTTGGTTATGGTTTACTTTTATTTATAGCCGCTGCCTTAGCCAAACGGTTTTTGAACTTTAAACCGGGAATGCTACAAAACATTACAATGTTCCAAATTGGTTCAATTCCGACCATGATGTGGGGACTCGTTTACGGCAATATTTTTGGACAGCAATTTTCTTTCCAATTACTATCGACAGATTCGGATATTACAGAGATTCTTGTCATGTCGATGATTTTTGGTTTTATTCAAATTATGGTTGGTTTAGGATTGAAGTTTTATCTTTTGTGGCAGCGCGAAAATGCAAAAATTAAAGCCTTATTTCAAGCTGGATCATGGATGTTTTTCCTGATAAGCGTTGCAATGATTGCGGCAGGAATGGTTCTGGTTCCAGAAACAGCTTTACAGTCTGTCGGAATCACTTGCCTAATTATTAGCTTAGTCATGATTGTTATCGGGGGTAGTTTTGATGGCAATACCGTGATTGGGAAAATTGGATCTGGTTTGTATTCGATTATGGATTTAACAAATTACTTAAGTGATTTGATTAGTTATACACGTTTGATGGCATTAGGCGTAGCCGGTGGTAGTATCGGTGCAGCATTTAACCTGATTTTAAGCTATTTGCCAACGCCCGCCAGATTTACGATTGGTATCGTACTATTTATTGGATTACATGGATTGAATATTTTCTTAAGTTATTTGAGTGCCTATGTACATGGTATTCGTCTACAATATCTAGAATTTTTCAATAAATTTTATACCGGCGGCGGTCGTGCGTTTAAGCCGTTCAAATCAAATGAATCATATGTACAAGTTATCTCAGAAGAAAATCAACAGCAGGGGGACAAATAGAAAATGGAGAATTGGATAAGTTTCTTTTATGAAAATGGCGGAATGATATTTGCAGCATTAGGAGTAGCTGTGGCAACAATTTGCGGCGGTATTGGTTCAACAATCGGTGTTGGCCTGACAGCAGAAGCTGCGGCAGGTCTAACAGCAGAGCAACCTGAAAAATTTGGTCAGGCGTTAATCTTAGAATTACTTTCGGCGACTCAAGGGTTATACGGCTTTGTTATTTCGTTTATGATTTATCTACAAATGTCTGGAGATATCTCAATGGCAACCGGCTTGTATCTGTTAGTTGCTTCACTACCTATCGCCTTTACAGCAATTTGGGCCGGAAAATGGCAAGGAAGTGCAGCTGCTGCAGCAATGCAAATTTTAGCTAAAAAACCAGAACACGTGACAAAAGGAATTGTCTATGTAGCAATGATGGAAACGTATGGGATTTTAGGCTTTGTTATTTCCTTCTTGCTCGTGATGAATTAGGAGGTAGGAAATGTCTGATATCACAAATTTAACAGATAAAATTACCCAAGATGCTCAAAAAAAGAAAGAGCAATATATAAAGCAAGCAAAACAAGAGATAGAAAAAAATGAACAATATCGCAAAAAACAAATTGAAAAGCAAACAGAAGACAATTTAAAACAGTATGAAAAAGAGCTTCGTTCAGAATTAAGCTTAAAGGTTTCAGATATTCATGTGAAGGCTCGTAGCAAGTTGCTAGCTGCTAAACAGAAGTTATTAAAAGAGCTTTTTGCGGAAAGTTTAAAGAAAATAAAAGCATTGCCTGAAGAAGAGTTTAATCAATTTGTAGTATCCAATATCAAACAAGTGCAATTACAAGGCGATGTTGAAATGCTTGTGGCCCAAGATAGTATAAAATATATCACACCGGAAAATAAAAAAGTTTGGCAACAAGCAGCTGCTCCGAAAATAAACCTGTCAGTGTCAGAAAAAAAGGCGCCAAGACGTGGCGGATTTTTGTTGCGGCAGGGTGACATCGAGTATAATTTTACTTTTGAGGCAATTTTAAATACTTCTGAAGAAGAGTTAAGCGGTGAATTGTTAAACTTATTATTTGAGGACGAAGAATAAGGGGTGTCAAAATGAACGATATTCAATTTAGCACCGCTAATGTTCGAATTCGGACCTATGAGAGCCGCTTGCTAACTCAAAATACTTTTGACCGTATGTTGGCTGCCTCAGAACCAGAAGAGGTCTATGCAATTTTACAAGAGACTCCTTATGGCGACTTTATTGAAGACGACGATGAAGTGCGTAATTTTGAGTCAGTTTTGATAGCTGAGAAAAAACGGACATTCGATCTCGTTTATAATGTGACGCCTGTCAAAAGTATCGTTGATTTAATGGCGCTGCAGTATGATTATCAAAACTTAAAAATTTTAGTTAAACAGGCATACACCCAAGAAGATTTCTCTGACTTTCTAGTACCGATGGGAACTCTTCCTTTATCGGTATTAAAAAACTTGGTAAACGTTCGAAAGAGTGATCAAGTAGATCCAATAATGAACCAATGCATACAAGCTGTTTACCAATATATGGAAGATTATGAGGAAATTCAAGCAGTCGATATTATTTTTGACAACTACTATTGGGATCAAATGGTCAAAATTAGCCAAAGTGTAAATAATTCGAATATCGAGCGGTTAGTTAAAAGAAATATTGATGTATTCAATATTTCCACTACACTTAGAAGTTATTTAATGGGGCAAAAAAAAGGTTTTGTTAGTGCTGTTTTACAAAAGGACGGGACCTTAGATACAAAACAAATGGTAGATAAAATCAGCAACTCGCTAGAAAGCTTCATGGAATATATGGCACAAACGCCTTATCAACATTTGGTTGAAGATAGTTATGATGAAATCACCCAAAAAAAGACACTAACCACATTAGATTTAAATAAGGATAATTTTTTGATGCAGCGGCTAAAAGAAGAGAAAATGGTTCCTTTTGGCCCGCAAGCGATTATGGGCTATCTTTTTGCCAAAGAAACTGAAATTAAGAATCTTAGAATGATTCTAGTTGGAAAAATCAATAAGGTCCCAGAAGAAATACTTCAAAGTCGGGTGCGTGAAAGTTATGTATAAAAAAATTGGTATGCTTGGCGGAAAGGATTCAATTTTACCTTTTAAAGGCTTAGGTATTGATGTGTTTCCTACTTCTGATTTAGAAGAAGCCAAACAGCAAATTAAAGCAATGGCGGATGACTACGGTATCATTTTTATCACTGAACGTGTGGCCGAACAATTAGAAGATACAATTGCACAATATGATAGTAAGCCCACCCCGGCCATTATTCCGATTCCAAGTAGTACCGGAAGTTTGGGGATTGGGATGGATCGAATTCAGCAAAACGTAGAAAAAGCGATTGGAATGAATATTTTAGATGATTAAACAGCAATTTGCAGTTAGGCAGGAGGAGATTTTTTGGCGATAGGAGAAATTACAAAAGTTTCCGGGCCTTTAGTTACTGCTAGCGGATTACAAGAAGCGAAACTCAATGAAATCTGCAAAGTAAGTGAAAAAGGGTTGATCGGAGAAATTATTGAATTAAACAATGGTGTAGCTTCCATTCAAGTATACGAAGAAACGGCTGGTATTGGTCCTGGTGAACCAGTGGAAACAACAGGCGCTCCTTTATCAGTGGAACTGGCACCTGGCCTTTTAAGCCAAATGTTTGATGGGATCCAACGACCTTTAGATACATTTATGAAGCAAACAGATAGTGACTTTTTAGAAAGAGGAACAGAAATTGATCCGCTTAATAAAGAAAAAGAGTGGACATTTGTGCCTAAAAAATCAGAAGGTCAGCAAGTGGCTGCCGGAGATATATTAGGAGTCGTACAAGAAACCAAAGCAATCGAACATCGTATAATGGTTCCTAATAATGTCACAGGAACTATTAAAGAGATAAAAGCAGGTAATTACACCATCACAGAACCCATCTGTGTATTAGAAACAGATAGTGGCGAGTTCAAGGTTACAATGACACAAAAATGGCCGATTCGTACGCCGCGGCCTTATAAAACAAAAATGACTCCCGGCGAACCTTTAGTAACAGGTCAACGCGTAATTGATACATTCTTTCCTGTTGCAAAAGGCGGCTCAGCAGCTGTCCCAGGTCCATTTGGTGCTGGAAAAACAATTGTACAACACCAAATTGCTAAATGGGCAGATGTGGATATTGTGGTCTATGTTGGTTGTGGTGAACGCGGGAATGAAATGAAAGATGTTATTGATGAATTTCCTGAGTTGATCGATCCGCAGACAGGAGAATCGATTATGCAACGGACAGTATTGATTGCTAATACTTCAAATATGCCCGTTTCTGCACGTGAGGCTTCGATTTATACAGGAATTACGATAGCTGAATATTATAAGGACATGGGCTATAGTGTAGCTATTATGGCAGATTCAACTTCCCGTTGGGCCGAAGCCTTGCGTGAAATGAGTGGTCGTTTACAAGAAATTCCAGGCGATGAAGGTTACCCTGCTTATCTAGGGAGCCGGATTGCTGAATATTATGAGCGGGCTGGTAAATTTTCTGTGTTAGGCGATGATGAAGAGCGTGAAGGTAGTATTACGGCTATTGGAGCTGTTTCTCCTGCTGGAGGAGATATTTCTGAACCAGTGACACAAAATACCTTGCGGATTGTAAAAGTATTTTGGGACTTGGATGCTTCCTTATCACAAAAACGACACTTTCCGGCAATTAGTTGGACCGAGTCTTACTCATTGTATGATGACCAGCTAAAAGATTATATGAATTCCGTTTTGGATAGCAACTGGTCTAAAATGGTGGATAAAGCGATGGCTTTATTGCAAGAAGAAAGCCGCTTAAACGAAATTGTGCAATTAGTTGGGGTAGATTCTCTTTCGCAAAAAGATCGAGTGACAATGAACACTGCACGTTCATTACGTCAGGATTACTTACAACAAAACGCTTTTGATGATGTGGATACTTACACATCAAGAACAAAACAATATCGTTTACTGCGCAATATCTTATCTTTGCATGACAAAATGCAAGAGGCAATTAAGTTAGGCGCTTATTACAATGAAATCATGGAAGGGACCACTCAATTAAGAGAACGGATCGCTCGTAGTAAATATATTTCAGAAGAAGAATTAGACAAACTAGAGACAATTCACCAAGATATTGATCAAACGATTCAAGAAATCGTTGAGAAAGGAGGAATGGATTGATGTTAAAAGAGTATCGTTCCATATCAGAAATCTCGGGGCCTTTGATGATGGTCGAAGGCGTTGAAGGTGTAAAATACGATGAGCTCGTTGAGATACGTACAGACTCAGGTGAAATACGACAAGGTCAAGTCTTAGAAATCTCAGGAGATAGAGCTGTAGTTCAGATTTTTGAAGGAACTAACAATTTAGGTGCCTCCGACAGTCGTGTTCGGTTTTTAGGAAGAGGCCAGACATTAGGGGTTTCTACCGATATGATGGGCCGTATTTTTGATGGTCTAGGAGAACCGATCGATGATGGACCTAAAATTCTGCCCGAAAAAAGATTAGATGTAAACGGGGAAGCGATCAATCCAATGGCCCGGGATTATCCAGACGAGTTTATTCAAACGGGAATCTCAACGATTGACCATTTAAATACGTTAGTCAGAGGGCAAAAATTACCAATATTTTCTGCTTCTGGTTTACCTCACAAAGAAATTGCAGCGCAAATTGCGCGACAAGCAACTGTTCCGGGACAAGAGAGTAATTTTGCGATCGTCTTTGCTGCGATTGGTATTCCTTTTGAAGAATCGGAATTTTTCATCAATGAATTTCGCAAAACAGGCGCCATTGATCGATCAGTGATGTTTTTGAACTTGGCAGATGATCCGGCGATTGAACGGATTGCAACGCCGAAAGTTGCATTGACTGCGGCTGAATATTTAGCCTTTGAAAAAGGGATGCATGTGCTGGTAATTATGACAGATATGACAAACTATTGTGAAGCTTTACGTGAAGTTTCAGCGGCACGACGCGAAGTTCCCGGTCGTGGTGGTTATCCTGGCTACCTATATACGAATTTGGCAACTATTTATGAAAGAGCGGGACGGTTAATGGATCGTGAAGGTTCCATTACGCAGATTCCCATTTTGACCATGCCTAACAATGATAAGACACATCCAATCCCTGACTTGACTGGTTATATTACTGAAGGACAAATTATATTATCTCGTGATTTGGAAAAACGGAATATTGATCCGCCGATCGATATTTTACCAAGCTTATCCCGTTTGAAAGATAAAGGAACTGGAGAAGGAAAAACTAGAAGGGACCATTCTTCTACAATGAATCAAATCTATTCTGCTTATGCCGATGGTAAAGATGCCAAAGAACTATCAACGGTGTTAGGGGAAGCAGCATTATCTGACTCAGACAAGAAGTTTGCCCGCTTTGCAGATTTATTTGAAGAAAAATACGTGAACCAAGGGTTTAATACTAACCGTAGCATCGAAGATTCTTTAGATTTAGGTTGGAAACTGTTAGCTACATTGCCAAAAGAAGAGTTGAGCCGAATTAAAGAAGAAGACATCGAAGAATTTCTCCCAAAC
Organism: Tetragenococcus solitarius NBRC 100494; assembly: GCF_001544195.1. Classification (GTDB taxonomy): domain Bacteria; phylum Bacillota; class Bacilli; order Lactobacillales; family Enterococcaceae; genus Tetragenococcus; species Tetragenococcus solitarius. The sequence goes on along the minus strand of NZ_BCPY01000006.1, from coordinate 51,026 downwards.
CAAGAGGAGTTGGATGAACTATGGCAATAATGAATGTAAACCCGACTCGTATGGAAATGAACCGACTACAAACACGGTTATCCACTGCGACAAGAGGACACAAACTCTTAAAAGACAAGCAAGACGAACTTGTCCGTCAATTTACTAAGTTAGTAAAGCAAAATCAAGACCTGCGAAAAGAAATGGAAGAAACTCTGCAAAAAGGAATGCAAGATTATGTTCTTGCTTCTAGCAGTATGGCTGATTATGTTTTAGAAGAGGCTTTTGCAATACCTCTAGATAAAATCACCTTGGATGTACAAAGTAGAACAGTGATGAATATTGAAATGCCAGTGTTAAATGAGATTTATGATGATGAGCAATCAGAAGATCGCTTTTCTTATGGCTTTATGGCAACCACTAGTGAATTAGATCTTGCATTAAATCATTTAAGTTCTATTTTGCCAAAAATGCTTAAACTAGCTGAAATTGAAAAATCTTGTCAGATGATGGCCGACGAAATCGAACGGACTCGCCGTCGGGTAAACGCGTTAGAATATATGATGATTCCTCAATTAGAAGAAACCATCGACTACATCGAACGGACGTTAGATGAAAGTGAACGAGCTACTTTGACACGTTTGATGAAATCCATCGATGTGATTGAAGCAGAAGATTAACAAAAAACAGCCATTGCTTGTATATTATTATAAAAGCAATGACTGCTTTTTTAATGAGCAAAGAAATTAGGTGAATGCAATTGAAATTAGCGATACGAAAACGTAAAATAGGAGCGATTCCTATACTAGAAGTTGTTAATCAGGAGAATTTGTACGCTCCGTTACCATTAGTTGTTTATTATCACGGCTGGCAAACGTCAAAAGAGCTGGTGTTAACCCAAGGAAGGAAGCTAGCGCAACAAGGATTTCGCGCGGTACTGCCCGATGCGCAAAATCACGGAGAACGAAAGGCCCCCATTTCTAAAATTCCTTCGTTGACTTTTTTTCAAAGCATTCATACCAATCTGTTTGAATTTGAAACAATGATCGATTATTTTTCTCAATTAGGACTCACAAACGGGAAAATCGGCGTGGGTGGCGTTTCTATGGGCGGTATGACCACTTGTGCTTTATTGACGCACCATCCTGAAATTGACGCAGCTGTGTGTGCAATGGGCTCTCCTTCGTTGATTGATTATCGAAAAGAATTACAAAGGGCCTTTAAAGATAAAAATATCTCGGTACCAAAAGATTATGAGGATTTAACAAGTTGGCTTGTTGATTATGATTTAGCTTCCAACTATTCTAAAATAAGAAAAAGGCCTCTGTTTTTCTGGCATGGACTCCATGATGAAAAGATTCCTTTTGCCCAAACAGATCGTTTTGTACGCGCCAACTTAGGTCCAGAAATTACCTTTCATGCGGCAAATGAAAGACATATGATAAAAGTGCCCGCGATGGACCAAATCACAGAATTTTTTTCGGCTAATTTATAAATAGCAATTTTGTGATATACTATCCATAGAAGAAATGCGCAGATACTGATACTAAGTAGCAAGTTTTTATAAAACAATGCTGCTTGGTATCTCACAAGCGAAAATTTCGTTTTTTATTGCTTTTTTCCCTATAATAATAACTGTGAAAATTGAAGGAGGATATACAAGAATGGATTATCGTGTATTACTTTATTATAACTACACGCCAATAGAAGACCCGGAAAGTTTTGCTAAAAAACATTTAGCCTTTTGTAAAGAACTTGGTTTAAAGGGTCGTATTTTAGTTGCAAATGAAGGAATCAATGGGACAGTTTCAGGTACAGTTGAAGCGACCAATGCTTACATGGAACATCTGCATGCGGATGAACGTTTTAAAGATACTGAATTTAAAATTGATGAAGCTTCTGGTCATGCTTTCAAAAAAATACATGTTCGTCCTCGCAAAGAGCTTGTGGCTTTGCATTTAGATGAAGACGAAGATGTGGATCCTAATGAACTAACAGGACAATATTTAGAACCTACAGAATTTAAAGAAGCACTGCAAGATGAAGATACAATTGTATTGGATGCTAGAAATGACTATGAATACGATCTTGGTCATTTCCGCGGGGCTGTAAGGCCAGATATCCGTACCTTCCGTGAGTTACCTAAGTGGATCCGTGATAATAAAGAAAAATTCATGGATAAAAAAGTGGTTACCTATTGTACGGGCGGTATTCGCTGTGAAAAGTTTTCTGGTTGGCTTTTGCGCGAAGGTGTAAAAGATGTCGGCCAATTGCACGGCGGTATTGCAACTTATGGCAAAGATCCTAATACCCAAGGTGAAATGTGGGACGGGAAAATGTACGTATTTGATGAACGTATTAGCGTAGACATTAATAATGTAGATAAACAAGTGGTAGGTAAAGACTGGTTTGATGGGACCCCTTGTGAGCGTTACGTTAACTGCGCAAATCCAGCCTGCAACCGGCAAATCTTAACTTCTGAAGAAAACCAAGACAAGCATGCAGGTGGTTGCTCTTATGAATGTGCGGCAAGTAAAGATAATCTTTATGTAAAAAAACATAATATTTCGGATGAAGATTGGCAAGCTCGTTTAGAAAACTTTAAAGAAGAAGCCAAAGTATAATAAAGAGATTCTGCTCAAAAAACGACGTAAAAGTTTTTTGAGCTTTTTTATTCATACAATTTGTATTTTCGTTTGGTTCTTTTATTATTTTACGCTATGATAGAAAAACAAGGGAGGGATTGTCAATGCAAGAAAAGAAAACATTTCATGTCAATGGTTATTTAGGGTTGCTTATTTTAGTTATTGGAATGTTATTTGGGCTCTTATTGTTCCTTTTAGGAGTGGCTAACGACAGTGGGGCTAGTATTTTCTTTAGTATTCTTATTTGGGTCATTGCCATTTTGTTTATCAGTTCATTAACAATTGTTGGGCCGAATCAAGCCAAAGCTATTTTGTTTTTTGGTAAATATTTAGGAACTATTACATCTAATGGATTATTTATTACTACGCCTTTGACACAAAAAATCAATGTTTCCTTAAAAGTGCGTAATTTCAACAGTGCTCGCTTAAAAGTTAACGATTTAGATGGAAATCCGATTGAGATTTCAGCCGTCATTGTTTTCAAAGTTGTTGATACAGCCAAGGCGTTATTTGACGTTGATTATTACCAGGATTTTGTTGAAATTCAAAGCGAAACAGCCATTCGTCATATTGCTTCACAATATCCTTATGATACTTTTGAAGAAGACGACGTTACCTTACGAGGCGATACCAGCCATGTTTCAGATGAGCTAACTAAAGAGTTACAAGAACGCTTAGAAGTTGCCGGCGTAGAAGTTGTTGAAACACGCTTAAATCACTTAGCTTATTCAACAGAGATTGCTAGTGCAATGTTGCAAAGACAGCAAGCTAGAGCAATTTTGTCTGCAAGACAAACGATTGTTGAAGGAGCGGTAACGATGACGCAGATGGCTTTAGAACAAATTGAAGCAGGGCAAGACATCCATTTTACTGATGATCGTAAAGTACAACTAATCAATAATTTGTTGGTTTCCATTATCACAGATAGCGGGACACAGCCTGTGATCAATACCGGTGATGTAGGTGAAGAATCGCTTTAAGGGGATGCGGATGAAAAAATTATATATTAAACAAAAAGTTTTTAGCTTAGGTGAAAATTTTACTGTGACTGACGAGTACGAACAGCCGCGTTATTTTGTGGAAGGCAGCTTTCTTAAACTTCCTAAACATTTTCTAATTTATGATGAAAATCATCAGGAAATCGGTAAAATCACTAAAAAAACACTTGCCTTATTGCCGAAGTTTTTCGTTGAAGTGGATGGGAATGAAATGATTACTTTAAAAAAAGAGCTCACGTTTTTAAAATCTCGTTACACCATTTCGGCGCAGCAAATTGAAATTGAAGGCAATTGGTGGGACATGAATTTCGTTGTTTATGCAAGAGGAAAAACAGTCGCGGAAATTGCAAAAAAATGGCTTTCTTGGGGTGATACCTATGAAGTGACCGTCCTTGATGAAACAATGGAACGTTTGGTTTTATCTCTTGTGATTGCCATTGATCGCGTAAAAGCCGATGAAGCGGCTTCCAGTAGCTCAGGGACATAAAAAAATATATTTTTGGCATTGGTCAATAAGATCAATGCTTTTATTTGTTCAAAAAGGAGGAGAGATTGGGAAGTCATTGGGAAAAGTAGTTAGTAATAGGCTATTTTATAAAATTTGCAGGAAATAAATAAGTAACGATTCTCATAAAAAACACTAGCTTTCTATTCTTTTTTTCTTTAGAATAAATATGAACAGAAAAGAAAGGAAGGGCATACATTTATGTTATACGGAGCGATTGAAGCAGGGGGAACAAAGTTTGTTTGTGCCATTGGAGATAAGTCGCTAAACATCAAAGAGCGAGTGAGTTTCCCAACAACTGTACCAGAGGAAACGATGCAGCAGGTAATTGATTTTTTTACTCCCTATAAAGATGAATTAAGTGCTATTGGAATCGGATCCTTTGGCCCTATAGATATACATAAAGATTCCACAACTTATGGTTATATTACGACAACGCCAAAATTAGCATGGCAAAATTTTGATTTTGTAGGAACATTAAAAAAATCTTTTGATGTTCCGGTAGAATGGACAACTGACGTGAATGCGGCAGCTTATGGAGAATACAGTTTTGGTAAAGGAAAAGGTCTTTCAAGCGTAATTTACTATACAGTAGGTACAGGTATTGGCGGTGGAGCCATTCAAGAAGATCGTTTTGTTGAAGGATTTAGCCATCCTGAGATGGGGCATATGTTAATTACACCTCATCCAGAAGATGAATTTAAAGGAAACTGTCCTTTTCATGGCAGTTGTCTAGAAGGCATGGCAGCTGGCCCTGCAATAGAAGCTAGGACAGGAAAAAAAGGACAGGATATTCCAGCAGATGATCCGCTTTGGGAAAAAGAAGCTTACTATATTGCCCAATGTGCCTATAATACGACATTATTATTTTCTCCAGATGTCATTATTTTTGGCGGTGGAGTCATGAAGCAACGTCATATGGTGGAAAAAGTGCATCAAGCTTTTGAAAAAATGTTGAATAATTATGTACAAACACCGAACATAAAAGACTATATTGTAACACCGGCTTTAGAAGATGATGCAGGGATTTTTGGTTGTTTAGCTTTAGCTCGACAAGTAAATTTAAATTCAAAAAGATAAATAGACCACCTCAAAAAGGAAGCGAATTTTTTATCGCTTCCCTTTTTTTGTATATTTGTTTTTTTCCATTATCAAACTAAAAACCGGTCCAGCAAAAACAAAAATCAGCCAACTATATCCCCAACTTTCTGTAAGATTAGAAATTAAAAAATACAAAACAACAATACAAGGCCAATAGGGGCGACGAAAGAAATGAACAAAAGGGGTATTTTTTCCATACATTTCTTTTGAAGCATGTAGACCAGATTCTTCGTCATCAGAAGAAAAATATGGTTTTTGACTCATTTTTTTAAAACTATTATAAATAAGACTGGTATAAATAATTAAGAAAACACCTATCCCTGCTGAAACAAAAAAGATAGACACACCTACGATAGTCAGCTGTAGAATTTCTGAGAAAAATAGTAACAAAGGAATGGTTAAAATACAAAAAGCAATCCCTAAAGTAAGACCTACACGAAAACTCTTTTCATAACTAAGGGTTTGTCTACTGGCTTCTTGCATCGTTTCCTCGGTTAAGGGTCGATCTACCAATGGTTTTTTTAAGCGAGAAAATTTCATTGTGCTATTTGCAATCAGTACAACTCCTAGTGCAATAAGTACAAAGAAGCTAACAATAGCTAAAGGCGCTATAACAGGACCTGTGTCAGCAAATACCACAACAGACAGTGCCAGAAAAAAGAGCAAAATTCCACTTGCTAAGGTAAAGGCAAAATTTCGCTGATGATCCCAGAAGTCTAAAGCTTCATCGCTTTGTACGGCATTCTGGAAAGCTTCATCTGGTTCAGTCTTTTTTTCGACTTCAAGTTCAGCTAAGAGTTCATCAATCGAACCAAATTCACTAATGACCGCACCAATAGCCTCATTCTCACTTTTTCCTTCTTCTAACAATTCATAATAATGGTCTTCCATAATCGCCAATAGGTCTTCTTTGGCTTTTTGTGTTGCTGGCGTTTTAGGCACGTTTAAAAAAAGAGTATCCAAATAGTCGTTAATCGTTTTCATGTTCGCTTCCTCCTTCAAGAAATTCATCGACAACAATTTTTGCTTCTTGCCATTCTTGCTGTTTTGTTGCGAGCATTTCTCTTCCCTTATGCGTGATGGTGTAATAGGTTCGTTTTTTTCCGTGTGTTAATTCTCCCGGATAGGAACAGATGAGGTCTTGTTTTTCTAAACGAGTAAAAGCCGAGTAAAGAGTTGTTTCTTTTATAACATATAATTCATGGGTGCGAGTGCGGATCTCTTTGGCGATTTCATAACCATAGGAATCTTTCTTATCCAAAATTGCTAGGATAATAACATCATTATATCCGCGAATGCTATCACTTGTGATCATCGCAGTTCTCCTTAAATTACTTTATCTGTTAAAGTAATTATAAACTAATTACTACGACAGGTAAAGTAAAAAATATTTATAATAAAAGTACTTTAAAAAAAGTCATTCATTATTAGACTTTTCAGAATTATTCAAACAATTCTTTTTAAACCGTTAGAACTTTGCTATAATAAATCAAACATCTTGACTATAATTTCTAAAAAAACAAAAAGGAGTGCAAGAGCATGACGATTTATAACTTTTCAGCCGGTCCTGCAGTATTACCTGAACCAGTATTAAAAAAGGCGCAAGAAGAACTTTTAGATTACAAGGGCAGTGGAATGTCCGTAATGGAACTAAGTCATCGTTCCTCCTTGTTTGAAGAGATTATTGCTGATGCCGAAAAATTATTGCGAAAATTGATGAATGTTCCCGAAAATTATCATGTACTATTTTTACAAGGTGGGGCAAGCTTGCAATTTTCCGCTTTGCCGCTTAATTTAGCGCAAAATAAAAAGGCACTTTACGTAAATACAGGTTCCTGGGCAAAAAAAGCGATTGCGGCAGCTCAAGCGATTGATAATGTCCATACGAAGGTTATCGCCAGCAGTGAAGATAGAAATTTTACTTATATCCCGCAAGTTTCTAAAGAGCAAATTGATCAAGATGCCGCTTACCTTCATATTACGACCAATGAAACAATTGGCGGGATTAGCTATCAAACACTTCCCGACACAGGGAATGTGCCACTTGTGGCAGATATGTCTTCAAATATTTTAACCAATGAATATCAAGTCAAGGATTTTGGCGTGATTTATGCAGGTGCGCAAAAAAATATCGGACCTGCCGGCTTAACGGTTGTAATTATACGCGAGGATTTATTAAATGAGCAGGCGCTTTTTGCTCCTATGTTAGATTATCGTTTACAGGCCCAAAGTCATTCTATGTACAATACACCGCCGACTTTTAGTATTTATATGGCAAAATTAGTCTTTGAATGGTTGCAAGATTTAGGCGGAGTCTCACAAATTTTAAAATATAATCAACAAAAAGCGGGGCTTTTATACGAAACCATCGATCGTTCGGATTTATTTCAAAACCCTGTGAACAAAGAAGATCGTTCACTGACCAATATTCCCTTTTTAACAGATAGTGATGCCTTAAACCAAGAATTCATTCAGTTAGCTCAACAACAAGGATTCGAAAATCTAAAAGGTCATCGTTCAGTCGGCGGCATGCGAGCAAGCCTTTATAATGCTTTCCCTTTTGAAGGCGTGCAGGCTCTAGTTGATTTTATGCAAGAATTTGAAAAAGCACATGGAGGAGAATAGAATGCATCAAATTAAAACATACAACGCCATAGCTCCAGAAGGAATGGCACGTTTAGAAAAAGAAAAATATGCGATTAATGAAAGTGATCAACCAGAAGGCATTATTTTGCGTAGTAAAAAGTTGCAAGAAGCAGATTTGCCTGCTTCAGTGTTAGGCGTTGCTCGGGCGGGAACAGGAACGAATAATATTCCAGTAGATGCATGTACGGAAAAAGGAATTGTGGTTTTTAATACACCCGGTGCTAACGCAAATGCGGTAAAAGAGTTAGTTTTGATGAGTTTACTCATGAGTGTACGTCCAGTTGTCCAAGGAATTAACTGGGTACAACAATTAACAGGTTCTGATGTAGACGAACAAGCAGAAGCGCATAAAAAGCAATTTGCTGGTCAAGAGTTAGAAGGTAAAAAATTAGGGGTTATTGGTCTAGGCTCAATTGGCGCGATGGTAGCTAATGATGCTTATCGTCTGGGTATGGAAGTTATGGGCTATGATCCTTATGTTTCAGTAGATACCGCATGGAGTATCTCACGACGAGTGCATCGTGCCAAAGAGATCAGCGAAATTTTTACGAGCTGTGATTTTATTACCGTTCATGTGCCTTTACAAGAAAAAACATTTCATCTCATCGGACAAAAAGAAATTGCAATGATGAAAAATTCGGTCCATTTATTTAACTTTGCTCGTGCTGAAATCGTAGATAACAAAGCCGTTATGGCAGCGATTCAAGCAGATGAATTGGCTAGTTTTACCACTGATTTTGCAGATGAAAAGTTATTACATCACGATAAGGTTACTGTATTGCCTCATTTAGGTGCATCGACTGCAGAGGCAGAAACCAATAGTGCAAAGATTGCAGTACGCACTTTAAAGAACTTTATTGAAACAGGGACGATCAAACGTTCCGTTAATTTTCCTGCAGTAGAAATGGCTTTTCATTCACCTTATCGAATTACAGTGATTAACCGCAATGTGCCTAATATGTTGGGACAAATTTCAGCGGTTATCGCTGACTCTAAGATTAATATTGATAATATGATTAACCGCGGACGCGATCAGTATGCTTATACATTAGTGGATATTGATGAAAGTGATGAAAGTAAAATTGCTGAGGTAGCAGAAAAGTTAAGAGCAACAAAGGATATTATTCGTGTCCGGGTCATCAAAAAAGAGGAGGTTCCTTATTAATATGGTTGACGTACGTCCATTTAAAGCGATTCGTCCTGCATCTAATTTGGCTGATAAAGTTGCAGAACTGCCCTATGATGTGGTGGATTCTAACCAAGCACGCTATTTAGCACAAGGAAATCCTTATAGTTATTTTCATATTGATAAAGCAGAAATTGATTTGCCGCAGAGTATGTCTCCTTATGACAAGGCTGTTTATCAAAAAGCAGCCGCTAATCTAAAAGAATTTTTACAAAAAGGCTGGTTGAAAAAAGATCGAAAAGATAACTATTATTTATATCAATTAACCATGGCTGGTAGAAGCCAAACAGGCTTAGTAGCCTGCACTTCAATTGATGACTATACCTCAGGTAAAATCAAAAAACACGAATATACACGTCATGAAAAAGAAATTGACCGTATGAATCATATCCGCAGTTGTGATGCCAATACGAGTCCTATCTTTTTGAGCTATCGAAAAAATGCAGCGATTCAACAGTTGATTCAACAATGGCAGGAAAGTCATGAAGCGATGTATGATTTTACCAGTTATCATAAGGTGCAGCACAAAGTATGGCTGTTAGATAATGACACTGTGATTCAAGAGCTAAAGAAAGCTTTTGCTTCAGTTGAAGCTTTATATATCGCAGATGGCCACCACCGGACAGAATCAGCTGTCAAAGTGGGATTGGAAAAACGAAAAGAACAAAATCAAAGCTTAGAGAGCGATTATTTTTTATCGATTTTATTTCCAGAAGATGAGTTATTGATTAAAGAATATAACCGAATATTAAATGTTGAAATCCCTGACGATTTTTTTGAACGGTTAAAAGAAAGTTTCACTGTAGAAAAAGCAACAGAAAAAAAACCAGATACTGCTGGACAAATGAGAATGTATATGGCAGGTAATTGGTATTGTTTAAAAGTAAAAAAAGAGGCCATTCCCACAGATCCTGTCGGAAAACTAGATGTATCGTTATTACAGAATTTATTAATTGCGCCGATTTTTGATATCCAAGATGTCAGAAGTGACCAGCGGATTGATTTTGTCGGGGGAATTGAGGAACCAGAGAAGTTAGAAGAGCTGGTTGATAGCCGAAAATGGACGGTAGCTTTTTCTATGTATCCTACGAAAATGCAAGATCTTTTGCAAGTGGCTGATGCTAAAGAAATTATGCCGCCTAAATCCACTTGGTTTGAACCTAAGTTGTTAAGTGGCCTCTTTTTGCACGATTTAGAGACAACATAAGCTATAATTTCGTATAAGTAACGAAAGATGATATTGAAAAGCGTGGAAGTCGTTATCGATAAAATTAGTTAAAGAAAGAATTCGTTATTCAATAATCCGAAATTGAATTATTCAAAAACTCAAGCTGACAGATTGGCTTGTGCTTGTACAAGCCAACAAAATTTGTTACACTTTTAAATAACTTAGTAGACAGAGGAGGGAACAAAAGCAAATGGTTCGTATGATTAAAATAACACCGAGCAAAAATTACCAACGGTATCATGTCAGTTTTAGTCATGCGATTGGTTTTACAATGGCTGTTGGCGGGAGAAGTGTATCCAAAAACAGCAGAATTTTATAAAACCAATGACCATTTCGTATGTTTCCTTTTTTTATTATAAGAAAATAAATAACAAGGTCATGGATATTTCATGGCCTTTTTTGTTTGGCATACGAGGGTCTTTAAAGGAGAAGACCATGCTTATACAATTAAATAAAATCAATAAAAATTTTGGTGGGACACCACTTTTTGAAAGTTTATCATTTGCGATAAATGAACAAGAAAAAATTGGACTTGTTGGCGCTAACGGTACAGGAAAGACGACGCTTTTTCGCATAATTACTGGAGCAGAAGGAATAGATTCTGGAAAAGTGAGTCGTAAAAAAGGACTGAAAATTGGTTATGTCCCGCAATCCTTTCCTCAAAGTCATTCAACGGTCTCAAATTACTTAGAAGAAAGCTTTTTCGAGTTACAGAATTTGAAAAAACAGCTGCATGTTTACGAACAGAAAATGTCTGATTCGACAGAAGATTTGGAACATATGATAGATGTTTACGGAAAATTACAGCAAGAATTTGAAGACGCAGGAGGCTATGAATTAGAAGATCGGATCCTTACGATGCTAAAAGGATTGGGACTAGAAGAAAAAGCAGATACTGCAATCTCTGCTATCAGCGGGGGAGAAAGAGTACGCGTAGAGTTAGCGAAAGTTCTTTTACAAGAGACCGATCTTTTATTACTTGATGAACCGACCAACCATTTAGATTTGGCAGGAATTCGCTGGTTAGAAAGTTATTTAAAAACAACTAGAGTCGCTTATCTGGTGATTTCCCATGATCGGATGTTTTTAGACCAGGTGACAGAAAAAATTGCCGAAATTGAAGAAGGAGCTTTGATCGAATATCCGGGAAACTATAGTCGATATGTGCAGCTTAAAAAAGCTCGCATTGCAGAAATCACAAAAGACTATGAACTACAGCAAAAAGAGGTACAACGCCTCAAAAGGATGATTCGTCGCTATCGACAATGGGGCAATGAAGGGGGCGATGAGGCTTTTTTCAAAAAAGCCAAAGAATTAGAGCATCGCTTAGCCAAGTTAACGATCGTTAAACCCCCTCAACCACCTAAAAAACGCTTAGAAAGTATTGACCAAGCAAGTCGTTCAGGAAAAGAAGTGGTTGTTGCTAAAAACATCGGGAAAATGATAAGTGAGCGTTTGTTATTTGTCGATAGTAGTTTTGCAATTTATCGTCAAGAAAGAATAGCGATTTTAGGAAAAAATGGATCAGGAAAATCTACCCTTCTGCAAATGATTTTAGGTGGATTGCTAGCCGATGAAGGGGTAATCACTTTAGGCGCAAGTGTTAAAATCGGGTATTTGCCGCAGACGATTATTTTTGATAATCCTAACGAGCGTGTGTTGGGCTTTGTCAAAGAATTTTTACCGCAAGAACAAAAAGCTCGCCAAACACTTGCGCACTTTGGTTTTTATAGCGAAGATGCCAAACGCCGTGTCAAAGATCTTTCTGGCGGCGAACGTGTCCGGCTTTACTTACTTAAACTTTTTCATAAACAAACCAATTTTTTGATTTTAGATGAACCAACCAATCACTTAGATATTTATGCTCGCGAAGAAATTGAAAATTTGCTAAGCGAATATACAGGAACGCTGCTAGCTGTTACTCACGATCGTTACTTTTTAAAAAAGAATTTTAATAAGCTGCTCATTGTGAAAGATCAGCAAATAAAAAAAGAGTCTATTGACTCTTTAAATGATTAAAATAGCTTATCAATTAACTTGCCACCAATAGTTGTAGTGATTGGAGGGACGTCCCCGTATTTGCCACCAATCATTTATCAAATTGGAGGTACGTCTTTTAATATGCCACCAAAATAAATAAAAAACGCATGGACTGTGATTTAAATGAACCAACCCCCAAAAGTTAGACCAAAAATCTAACTTTTGGGGGTCGGTATTTTTATGAAAATTATTCCGCGCGTAAGGCGATAGCTGCATCTTTTTTAGCTGCCATTCGAGCTGGGATATGTCCGCCGATCATAGTTAAGACGGTGCTAACAATCACCAATATAAGAGCGTGCATTGGATTTAATTGTGCGACGTTTTCTAAATCAGTTAAGTTTAGCAACACCGCATTAATCGGGAAGGTTGCCAGATAAGCAATAACGACACCTAATGTTCCTGAAGCGACGCCTAAAATTGCAGTTTCAGCGTCGAAGACTCGTGTAATATCTTTCTTCCGGGCCCCTAAAGCTTTTAATACGCCAATTTCTTTGGTTCGTTCTAAAACAGAAGTATAGGTAATGATACCAATCATAATCATACTGGTAACCAGTGAAATGCCTGCAAAAGCAATTAAAACATAAGTGATAGCATCCATAATTCCACCGGTTAAATCAGTCATTGTGCCAGCTAAATCACTATAAATAATTTGATCGTCTTTGTCTTTTCCTTTGTTATAGTCATCCAGATAGTCCAAAATCTGTTCTTTGTCATCAAAATTATTAGGATAAATCATTATGCTATAAGGAATTTCGCTGGCACCTAAGGCATCCAATAGATTATCTTTGGCTGTACCATCGATTTCTTCATTGGTCATGACATTTTTGTCACTATCTTTTTGTGCTTTGACAATCTCGGAATCTTTATTTTTATCAATCACTTTTTGTGCAAGAGCATCGCTATAAGCGATACCGGGCGCTAAAAGATCCATGGTGGAAGATTCTTTATTTCGGATAACACCTGCAATTGTTAGTTCCTCATTGTCATCATTATCATAAACTTCGTCTAAATCTTGTTTTGGGACAAAATTTCCCGTTGGAAGTTCTTCGTAAAAGGCATTATTATAAGCTAATTTAATCTTTGTCCCTATAATATCGTCAAAGGAGATTTTATCCCCATCCTCAAGATCAAAGCCTAGGTTATTTAAGGCATTAATGTTGGTTTCATTGTTTTCATCAACTACTAGGACTACATCGTTGGTATCTTCAGGAAAATCTCCTTCTAAAAGCCGATAGTTATCTTTTAAAAAGTTCCCTTGCGAATCATCTAATTGTTTAGGAAAAGAAGAGACGCCGATTCCAGTTTGAGCAGCCATCATTGACATCATCGATTCCGCTTGGGACTCATCTTCTGAACCATTGGAAAACTGAACTGTTTTAGGTTTTCCATCGATTTCTCGTAGTAAATTCATATTGGCTAGACGAGTATAGCCGATGTTATTACTTAAAGTCGGATTGATGTTGTCAACGTAGTCAATAAAGTCTTGGTCAATGTGGTTCGTTCGCTGAGAACGATCCTCATCGCTAATTTTAGCAGTGACTTCTTTCTCTTCAGGAAAAGTGCCTTCATCTGAACGCTGGTCTTCAAAATTTTCTGGATCTTGGTCAGTCGTTTCGCGTGAAATGGTAATTGGAAATTGCGCGAGCGTTTCCGACTGAGTCTGATCAATTTGCTTTTGAAAGCCAGTTGACAACGATAGAACAATTGCAATACTGATAATTCCGATACTGGAGGCAAAAGCGGTCAAAAAAGTGCGTCCTTTTTTCGTGCGGATATTGTTAAAAGATAAACGTAGCGCAGTAAGAAAGGTCATCTTGGTATGTTTTAAATCAAAGGGTTCTTTCTTTTTACCTTCAATATGCGGGTTAGAATCATCGATTACTTTGCCATCAGCAAAACGGATGGTCCGGTCTGCGTATTTGTGGGCCAAGTCCGCATTATGTGTCACCATGATAACTAGTTTATCTTTGGCAACTTCTTGGATGAGGTTCATAATCTGCACACTGGTTTGTGAATCCAGAGCTCCCGTAGGCTCATCACAAAGTAAAATATCTGGATCATTGGCAAGTGCTCTTGCAATAGCCACACGTTGCATTTGACCGCCGGATAATTGGCTTGGCTTTTTATGGATGTGTTCTTTTAAACCTACACGCTCTAATGCTTCTTCGGCTTTTTTCCGCCGCTCTTTTTTAGAGACGCCACTTAAGGTCATGCCTAATTCGACATTATCAATAATCCCTTGGTGGCCAATAAGGTTATAACTTTGAAAAACAAAACCGATGGAGTTATTACGATAAGCATCCCAATCTTTGTCCTTAAAATCTTTGGTGGATTTACCGTTAATTACCATGTCGCCAGAGTCATATTGATCAAGTCCGCCGATAACATTTAGAAGCGTTGTTTTCCCAGAGCCGCTTTCACCCAAAATGGCAACAAACTCTTGCTGGCGAAAAGCAACGGATACACCATCTAAAGCTTTGGTAACGGTGTTTCCAACCTTATAGTGCTTTTTTATATCTTTTAGTTCAAGCATGTTCATTCTCCTTCAATTGGAAATAATGAAAAAACGTTTCATTTATTTTCAAAGCGTAGCACACCTTTTTGCATAATTCAACGCTAAGACGCGGGATCAAGGATTCTTAAGCCTTTTTCAATAAATATAAAAAAGAAGAGGCAGGATAAATAATGAAAATTTTTTTCTAGGAAAAACTAAGGTATAATGGTTTGTGTAAGCGCCATCTTTTTATACAAAATTTCAAAGGAGAGTCAATCATGAATACAGCAGCAATTTACCATCGTCCGGAAAGTGAATTTGCTTACCTTTATGAAAAAGACGTCTTACATCTACGTCTGCGGACCGCTAAAGAAGATGTTTCACGCGTAAAGCTTATTTGGGGAGACCCTTATTTAGTAGAAAAAGGGCAAAGAAAAGAACCCGTAGAAATGAGGAAAAAGTTATCAACCGACATTTATGATTATTGGTTTATTTCTGTTAGGGCGCCTTTTAACCGGTTGACTTATGCCTTTGCAATAACAGGAAAAGATCATCAGCAATTTTTTTATGGCGACCAAGGTCTGTATCCTTTATCAGAGGATGTACTAGCACTTCCTCACTTATATTTTCGTTTTCCTTATTTTCATGAAATCGATCGCTTTAAAGCACCTGAGTGGGTAAAAAAGACGGTTTGGTATCAGATTTTTCCTGAGCGTTTTGCTAACGGGGATCCGACCAATGATCCAAAAGGAACGCTTTCTTGGAATGAAAAAACGCCAGGGCGCAAAGATTACTTTGGGGGCGACTTGCAGGGAATTATCGATCATTTAGATTATTTGGTCGATTTAGGCATTAACGGTATCTATTTATGCCCCATTTTTAAAGCTTATTCCAACCATAAATACGATACAATAGATTATCGTAAAATTGATCCAGATTTTGGGGATGAAAGCCTCTTTAAAAAATTGGTGGACGAGTGTCATAAAAGAGGAATAAAAGTCATGCTGGATGCGGTTTTCAATCACATGGGAGACCGGTCGCCCCAGTGGCAAGATGTATTAGTCAATGGAAAAAATTCAAAGTATGCCGATTGGTTTCATATCCATAAGTTTCCAGCAACATTCAAGGAAACAGACGATTTTGAAGAAGCTTATGATATCACCTATGATACCTTTGCTTTTACTCCGCATATGCCCAAACTAAATACGGCCAATCCAGAAGTTCAAGAGTATCTACTAGAGACAGCGAAATACTGGATTGAAACTTTTGATATTGATGCCTGGCGCTTAGACGTTGCAAACGAGGTAGATCATCATTTTTGGAAAAAGTTTCGTCAGGTTTGTGACAAAACCAAAAAAGATTTTTACATTTTAGGTGAAATCTGGCATTCTGCGCAAAGCTGGCTGGAAGGAGATGAGTTTCATGCAGTCATGAACTATGCCTACACAGATGCTATCTTAGGTTATTTTATTAAAAAACGTCTTTCTTTGAACTCTATGGTTGTGGCGCTTAATCAACAACTGATGTTATACCGAGCTCAAACCAATCAGCTCCAGTTTAATATCCTGGATTCGCATGATACACCGCGTTTACTCACAGAAGCAGGCGAAGATAAAGATTTAATGAAGCAAGTCATGGCGTTTACCTACCTACAGCCAGGCGTCCCCTGCTTATATTACGGAGATGAGATAGGTCTGACCGGAGGAGCAGATCCTGAGTGTCGTAAATGTATGGTTTGGCAGCAGGATGAACAAGATCAAGACTTGCTGCAGTTTGTCAAAAGACTCATTGCCTTGCGTAAAAATTGGCAAGAAATCCTTAGTCAAGGAGAGACGATTTGGCGGGAAGTTGATGAGCAAGCAGGTTTACTTATTTTAAAACGTCAATTAAACGGAAAAACTCTCCAAGCGATTTTTAATACCGGCAAAAAAACCATTCCTTTGCCAAGAGAGGGTCAGGTCCTTTTGTCTAATTTAAGTGAACAAAAAGGGCAAACAAATACCGTGTTTGCAAAAGGATTTCTTATTTTAAAAAAATAGTATAAAAAAAGCAAAAAAGACAAGGTTTTATGTAGAGCGCCCTTGCCTTTTTTGCTTGAATAAAGGAAGTTAATCCAATACACATTGCGAAGAATCTTCCCCAAAATTCTTCTTCTATAATTATAGCCGAAACTAGGGGTATTTCACAAATAAAAAACACTAATAATCGACTTTTTCCTTTAAATAAGGAATTTTGTTAGCTAAATAAAAAATTTCTAAATTATAAACTAGTAATTTGTATGCTATATGTTAAAATAATTAAAATAACGAAAAGAGAAAAAGGAAGCGGTTTTAAATGAACGATGGATATAACGTAGCAGTTGTTGGAGCAACAGGCGCTGTTGGAACCAAACTAATCGAAATGTTAGAACAAACCAATTTACCTCTTAAAAATGTAAAATTACTTGCTTCAAAACGCTCAGCTGGCCGCAAACTCTTATTTAAAGGAGAAGGACTTTTTGTTGAAGAACTTGTCCCAGAATCTTTTGATGATATAGATATTGCGATTTTTAGCGCAGGCGGCAGTATTTCACAAAAATTTGCGCCTGAAGCAGTTAAACGGGGCGCTGTTGTCGTGGATAATACGAGTCAATTTCGTATGGTAGATGATGTACCTTTGGTCGTACCTGAAGTCAATAAAGAAGCGTTAAAAAAACATCAGGGAATCATTGCCAATCCGAACTGTTCAACGATTCAAATGATGGTTGCACTCGAACCAATCAAAAAATTAGCGGGCATTGGTCGTGTGATTGTATCGACTTACCAAGCTGTCTCTGGAGCTGGTGCAAAGGCAATAGAAGAGGTTAAACAGCAAAGCAGAGAAATACTGGATGGAAAATTACCGGAAGATTTAACCACAGGAATTTTGCCTGTAGCTAGTGATAAAAAACATTATCCGTTAGCTTTTAATGCTCTAGCCCAAATTGATGAATTTGCGGACAAAGATTACACCAAAGAAGAATGGAAAATGGTCAATGAAACCAAAAAAATTATGGAAGACGACCAAATAAAAGTGTCAGCGACATGTGTTCGCATTCCTGTCATCACAGGTCACTCAGAGTCCATTTATATTGAAACAGAAAAGGAAGTTTCTGTTGCTGATCTACGTGCTTGTTTAGAGGATGCACCTGGCGTCGTGTTAGAAGATGATCCTAGCCAGCAAATCTATCCGCAAGCAATGAATAGCGTAGGAAAGAAAGACACCTTTGTAGGACGCATTCGTCAGGACTTAGATGTGACAAATGGTTATCATATGTGGGTGGTTTCAGATAATTTATTAAAAGGGGCAGCTTGGAATTCAGTACAAATCGCAGAAAGCCTGCACGAGCTGGATTTAGTAAAGATTTGAGAACGAGAAAATTCTTTACATTAAGAATAAGGTATGATAGTATACTCCAGTGAGTGAATTGCTCAACTATTACAATATTCCGCTAAGAGCAGGCTCTTATGAGTATTTGGGAATAAGGAGAATGTAAAATGGATCCATTGTTACAAGAATTAACCAAAGAACAGTTACGTACTGATATTCCAGACTTTCGTCCGGGAGACACAGTTCGAGTTCACGCTAAAGTTGTTGAAGGTTCACGTGAACGTATCCAAGTTTTTGAAGGTGTCGTTATCAAACGTCGCGGCGCTGGCATTAGCGAAACTTATACAGTACGCAAAGTTTCGTCCGGCGTAGGCGTGGAACGTACTTTCCCACTTCATACACCACGTGTTGATAAAATCGAAGTTATCCGTCATGGTCTTGTTCGTCGTGCGAAATTGTACTACTTACGTAACCTTCACGGAAAAGCAGCACGTATTCCAGAAAGACGCAGAAGCTAAATTTCTGGATTGTCTGTATCCTTATAGGATTGCGAAAACCCTTGTCTATCAAGGGTTTTTTTGTTTGTCATTTTTTAAAAACAAGCAAAAAGGTGTCGTTTTTACCCTGGATTGTCCCATTTTGACTGCTTGGGTAGTCAAAATCAGGCGAAAAAAAGATAGTCAGTTGACTACTTTATGGATCTGCAAAAGACCAAAACGATGACCGGATTTATCAAAAAGTTGAGTCCGGGATGATAAAATCGAAAAAATACCATTGCAGGTACTTCAATGGTAAAAAGAAGTTAGAACGCGTTACTTGACGAAATAAACTTAGGAGTACAATTGTATGGGACAAAATAAAAAAATATTTGGAAAGGTAAAAACAATCTGGAATTAGCTTTATTAATTAATGATTTTATAGAAAAATATAATATTGTTACTACTCGAGATTATCAAGAAGCTTTAACCAAACATTCTAAAGAAGCCCCTAGTACTTGGTTCATTTCAGAAAAGTATGGTTCTTGGGATTAATTATTAGAAGGGTTAGGTAGGCCTTATTTTGATCGATTTCGCTGGAATAAGATATCAGACGTAAAACTAAAAGAATTGGCTACAAAATTTATCAAGGAGAACAATATAAAATCACAAAGAAAATATGAGAAAGAGTTGTAGGTAAAGATTTACCGAGTTTGTCTACATTAAAAAAAAGATTTGGAGACGTCTGGTTTTTATTTAAAAATATGGATGACAAAAAACAAATAAGCGATTTTCAGTTATTAGAAGAATTGAAAAATGAAATTTATTATTTAGGCTTAAAAGAATCTCTTTCAATGACAGAATTTCGAAAGCAAAGTAAAAATCCTAATTTGCCTTCTCCGATAACAATCTTGAGGAGAACAAATAAAAATTGGGAGGAATTAATGACTGAAATTGGGTTTGATTATCGAAAAATAAAGGTCGGAAAATTAATAAAAAATTTAAACTAGGGTGCTAGAGAATTAAACATATTAAAATTAGAGGGTAAGATCATCGACGGGTGATTTTACCCTCTATTTTAGTTTATAGTGAAAAGTGAAAGAAAACTCGAACAAAGTCCCATGGACTATGAGTCCGAACTTTAAACCGAGCTCTTTCACTGTCATTTCAGAATCAGGATTAAGTGTGTTGGAGCTACACACCCGTGCATAGGACATTGGAATCGAAATGAAGCAGCTGAAAGACTTTCAAACAAAAGAAATATGGGAGGGACGGAATATATTATTTCAAGTACTAATTCTCCAATGACTAAAATTGATGTACAATTAAATTTAAGGAACATACGTAATTATACTCAAAGTGTTAACATTCCTGCTTCCTATTCTTACAGTGAAGGTATCTATTTTTCTTATAACGGAGCTAGAAAATACCGTGTTGTTAGTTTAAGAGCACAAGTTCTGAATGGGTTTGGTTATGGCACAGTTAGTTCTAAGTAGGGGTGGTGACTATAGGACAATGAAGATAGAATATTATTTACTTAAGTCAGAAAATTCGGATGCATTTGAAGCTTTTTCTTCTTTAAACCAAGATAACATTTTTAAAGAGCATTACAAAAGAGTTAAGGGAGAGGAACTTATTACCAACCTTTTTATTTTAAATAGCAGCATTGTACCCTTCTTACAAAATAATGTAGTGTTAAGAGAACTTGAAACAAAAGATATTACATGTTTGCCAATAGTGATGATAAACGATAGGTTATATCTATCTGGCTCGATATTTACTATTGAAGAATTATCAGAACTTCTTGACATCGGTATCACTATCCAAAGGAAGGGGGATGACTAAGGTAGGTTAGTCATTACAGTATTATAAAAAACAAAGACTTTCGTAAATTCCATTTTTAGTAGGACAACAGGAGTTTTCGTTTCTATAATTGGATATTATATAATAATAATCGTTATAAAAAACATCGTAATTTGTTGAAAATTGTAACCCTATGATATTTTAGGTTAGGCGACGTTTTTATGAAAACTTATTATTTCCGCTATTTTGAAGAATTTTTAATTGTAAATTAGGAATAGGGCATTTTTCAATATTCTTTTAAATAGAAATCGTTATTTTTTACTTCGAGGTTTGGAAGTTAAAAGAATTTAGTTAATATACAGATACAATTACAAAAAAACTATTTTTATTTGCTTGAACTAAGAAAATAATTATGTTTCGTATTTTACAAATTATATAATGTGAAAATTTAGAAACTATTTTTTCTTATTTTAAAAAAACTGAGTCTTATGTAAACAATTTTTTCAACATTAATTATAGTCATAACCATAAAGACACTTACCCTTAAAAATTGCGAACGCAATATTCAATACTGGCTAGGTTAACGCCTACTATGAGTGGCCTAAATTAATAGGCAAATCATTAATGCTAAGTGAAAAAACTACCAAAGTAAAATAAAACTTTGGTAATTTTGCAAAATTATGTTACCCTTTAAACATACTCGAGTTGATAACTATTCACCTTATTAATAAGGAATCATTTAGAAGCTTTAAATATGGAGGTTAGAGTTGTTACTTTTTTTCAATTATTTTTATGTGATTTTTTTCATTATCGTCTTGGCTTTACTGCTAATAGGTATAACTAAGAAAAGTAAAGTTATTTTTTTAATTGCAACCATTAGTTCGTTTGTAATGTTACTTATTATTGCAGTTTTATGTATCTACTTTATCTTTATAGCTACAAAGAATGTATATCAATAAAAGAAGAAAACAAATTTCTGGTTTGTCTGTATCCTTATAGGATTGCGAGAACCCTTGTCTATCAAGGTTTTTTTTGTTTGTCATTTTTTTAAAAACAAGCAAAAAGGTGTCGTTTTTACCCTGGATTGTCCCATTTTGACTACTTGGGTAGTCAAAATCGGGCGAAAAAAGATAGTCAGTTGACTACTTTATGGATCTGGAAAATACCAAAACGATGTCCGAATTTAGCAAGAAGAGGATAGACTTGCTAAATAGGAGACAGAACGCCTTCCTTAGCGTGTTAAATTTAGGAGTATAATCGTGATGCATTTAAAGTATGTAGACTTACTTAATTATTTTTAACAAAAATACTTTATGTTATACTTAATTAAAGGATGTGAAAATTATGAAAAAAGTTTATATGTTGTTCTTTAGTCTGTTGGTTCTCTCTGCTTGTTCAACAAATGAAACCGCAACCAATGATGCAACAGAAACTTCTAGTACCATTGAAACATCTGCTCAATCTTCAAAGAGTTCTAGCTCTGAATTAGCCAGCGAAACATCTACAGAAGAAACGACTTCTGAAGCAATAACAGAAGAAAGTAGCAGTAAAGAAGATAAAGAAGAATTTCCTTATGCTGTAGACCTTGATGATTTTATTGGAGGAAAAGACCCTGCTGGTAAAACGATCCATCACCAAACTTTTGAAACAAATCAGGATGACTTACCACCAAATATTACTGTAGATATAAAGGCTTTGAATAATTATGGAAAAGAGATCAGCATTGATTTAACCGGAGGGGAACATTCGCTTTATCCGGTTTCTATCACGTCAATTCCAACAAAAACAGTGACGCTTCTTGGAGACAATGGAGAAAAACGAGATGTTAAGGTAAATACTGAAGTGAAGATTGAAAAGTATAAAGAATACGATGATTCGCTACAAATAGAGGGAGATACTTATTATCTTTTCTATAATGACGAAGGAACGATATCTCTAGCCACTAGAAATTTCGAGGAAAACCCAGGAGATGAAGATTTGGATAGTAAAAATATGGTAGAGTATGTGCAAGAGTATCCAAATAGTGCAGAAGTCAATGAAGACGAAGATACAAAAGAATCTTCAGAAGATAAATCAGAAGAAGACGAAGCAAAGGCAAAAGAGTACTATGACGCCATTAACGATGCATGGCAGGAAGCGTCAGACTATATTAACTCCATTGACGATCCGGACGTACAGGTACAAAGCTCTGAAGCTGCAGGTAGTCAGGAAGCAGAGAGATTGAAAAAGGAAAATCCAGAGGATACTGAAATAATAGAAGAAAGTTTTCAAAAGGTGCGTAAAGATAAATGGTAGAATAATTAGCATAAGTAAAAACCAAAACAAGAACCTTTAGTTAATGGTCGCTAGTTCTATCGTAAAGCACTAATAGAGTGAAACGTCTTGATAAAAAAGTTTTTGTTTGCTAATTTTTAAAACAAACAAATGACTCTAAGTCTATTTACTAGCGACTTTTATTGACAATAGAAAGATAAATATAGTAAAGTTTTAGAGGAATTATTTGGGACAAAGCAAGTATGAATGAAAAGTGTGGTGTGTTTTTGAGCGTAATAATATCTAACTAGATAAATTGAATAGCCAAAAGCTCATAGCTTATTTGGTGTGTCTATAGATATTCTTACATTCTCAAATGAATTCATACTTACTTGCTTTTCTGTAATGTTAGTTGAATAAAAATCATTGAGAGTTAGGAGAAATCCTAACTTTTTTATTTATTTTAAACTGACTATAGCATTAGACATTGACAAATAAGCGGACAAGCTGTGTTATGACACGTACATGATATAGTGGCTAATTTATAGACTTATAGGAGGCGTTTTGCTTTGACACAACAAATTTTTAAATCGAATTGGCAGACGAATGTCCGTTTATTTTTATTGAGCCAATTTGTAACAGGAATTACGAGTACGACAGTTCAATATGCGATTATCTGGTATCTTACTGAACGAACTGAATCTGCCACTATTTTAAGTTTTGCAACACTATTAGGCATGCTGCCGATGGTTTTGCTTAATCCTTTTGTCGGTCCATACGTGGATCGGTTAAATAAAAAATCATTGCTAATTGTTCCTGATATCATTGCTGCAGCCTTTGCTATTATTCTTTCGGTTACTGGAGCTACGTTAGGAACATTTCCGATTTGGTTAATTTTTGTCTCATTATTTATTCGTTCTGTTGCGCAAACCTTTCAGATGCCTACGGTGCAAACCATTATCCCTTCTATTACGCCCAGTGGTGCGCTTACAAAAATTAACGGTCAACTAGGAATTGTGCAATCCGCCAATCGCATCATAGCACCAGCTATTGGTGCTTTCTTATTCGCACTTTTGCCTTTACATTGGTTATTACTTATTGATGTGATAGGAGCGATATTAGGGATAAGTTTATTAATTTTTGTGACAGTTTCAAGAAATATTACTTCTTCACACAACCGTCAAGTATTTGCTGATATGAAACTTGGTTTTTCAGAATTAGTTAATAATAAAGGATTATGGATCATTGTTTTAATTGGTGCCATATCTTCATTATTTATCATGCCAGCAGCCAGCATGTACCCGCTAATAACGACTGATTACTTTCAAAAAACGGTAGAAAATGCAGGTATAGTTTCGGTTGTCTATTCTGTCGGATCGTTAGCTGGTGGGACTATTATCAGTCTATTTGGGAAATGGTCTGATCGTATGAAACCTTTTTTACTTTCTTATGTTGTGATAGGGGTCACGTTAGCGATTAGTGGCTTTTTACCACCGAATCAAAAGGGTTTTATCTGGTTTGTATTGTTTAGTGCCTTAACAGGTTTAGCTGTTCCTTTCTTTGATACTTTATTAATGGCGATGGTGCAACAAAGCTACCCGGTAAATCAACTAGGCAGAATTGTAGGTTTTACTATGTCTCTATTAAGTTTGCCGGGTCCACTTGGTTTAATATTTGCTGGCCCCATTGCAGATAGCATAGGGGTAGAAAAACTATTTATTATTGCAGGAGTGGGGATATTTTTCTGTGCTCTAGTCAATTGGTTGATTAAACCTGCGAGAATATATGACAAACAACTGCATCAAACAATGGAAAAGAATAACGAATGAACGAAAGCACTGGTATGGTTGGAAAAATGCTTTGTAATAAGTAGAAAGACAATCTTAGTTCTTGGAGAAAAGAACTAAGATTGTCTTTTTTATAAGATTTAAATAAGAATTGATCGAAGAAATTTATTACCAAAACGTCTTATATCATAGCCGCTATTGTTGCTTTTTTAACTCATCTTTTTCTATATTGTAAACAAAACTTACTTGATATTGTAATTTGGATTCTTGATTTTCATACACTCTGATGTTAACCTGAGTGTCTTTTAATTCCATATCGTAGACAATATGGTCTTTAGGTATATCCTCTGAAAAGTCCTCTTTTATTTTTTTACGAATATGTTTTTGCATTTTTTCATCTGGTACGTTAGGATCATTTTCATTTGTTTCTTTACTTTTATTATTTTCTTTTGTGTTATCAACATCTTCAGTTTCATTTGTATTCTCTAAGTAAGGCTGGTCACTTCGCTTCTCTCGTTTAAAGTATTGTTCTCGTGATTTTTTTATTTTGGGTAATAATTGTTTGATGCGTTCTTTTTGGCTAATATCTTTATCTAGGTCTATATACCAATGATAAATATCTTGTGGCAGGGCGGTATTTAAATCGGAAAAAGAATAGTCAGAGTTGTCTTCAATTTCTTTAGCTATTGATTGGTATTTTTCGTACTCTTTATCCGTGAGAAGCTGTAAATCAGGGAAATCGATGGAAATTTCTTGATAGACTGTAGCCAGCTGTTTTTCTAGATTATCGGTTTCAGCAGCGGCTTTGTTCCAGTAAGCTAGTAAATATTGGTCATCTACTTGTAATAACTGTTCTAAGTTGATAGGCTCATTTCCTGCTAACTTATCTTTGATATAGTTAACTTGCTTGTCATCTATTTTACGGTGAAAGGTTACTAGGTTGCTAAGGGTATCTTGCTCACTATTATAATCATATATGAATGGTTGCGGGTTAAAAGATTTCGGCTTGCCATATTCTTTAATAAACAAATTCGTGTCCCAAGAAATTACATATTTGTCGGTTTTTTCCTCCTCATTTACATCTACACCAGTAATGAGATATTTCTTATCATCTGCAATGTAGTCATGACTGGTTATGGCAAAGGTTTGCTCCTTTTCTTCATTTATCCAAACGCCGATAATTTCATCCAGCTGAGAAAATGTTTTTTCATCAGATTCGGAAGAAGTATCGTTATTTTGTGCTTGCTTGTTTTTGATATCGCTTTCTTTTTTGCTAGAAGAAATAGTGCTTGTTTCTTTCATAGATGTTGAGTCAGCTCTCGATTTGTTCATAATCTCATTGTTACAAGCTATCAAAAAAAGCAGTGGACTTAATAAAAGGAGGGAAAGTAGTTTTTTTATGATCTTTTACACTTCCTTTCATAGAGCTATTTTAACTATAGGTTACCTTATAATAATTATCACGTCAAAAGTTGCATGAACGTGTTTTTACTAGCGGTTTAAACCCTAGTTATATTTCATCTCAATAAATTTAGACATTAGCTTTGGTAAAAATGCATTATTTTACTGTTTTCTAAGCTTATTATATACTTGAAGTAAGGTGACAAAAATAAGAGGGGGGAAAACATGAAAATTTTATTAATCGGAGCGACAGGTCTGTTAGGAACAGCTGTTAAAAAAGAGTTAGAGTCAGACCATGAAATTATCCAAGCAGCTCGACACGATGCTGATGTTGAAGTTGATATTACGAAACCTGCTAGTATTAAACAGATGTTTGAAAAAGTTGGAAAAGTAGATGCTGTGATCAGTGCAACTGGAGATGCTCATTTTGGTCCTTTAGAAGAAATTACACCAGAATTAAATGAAGTAACGATTGAAAGTAAATTAAAAGGACAAGTAAACCTCATCTTACTTGGGACGGACTATGTGAATGACAATGGAAGTTTCACTTTAACAACAGGTATCATCATGGACGAACCTATTTACCAAGGGGCGTCTTCGGCGATGGCCAATGGCGCTGTTAAAGCTTTTGTAAAATCAGCTGCAGCTGAAGCACCTAGAGGAATACGTATGAATAGTGTAAGTCCCACTGTATTTCAAGAATCATCTGAAGACTTACGTGCCTTCTTCCCTGGCTTTGAACCTGTCCCTTTAAGCAAAGTGGCGACGGTCTTTAGAAAAAGTGTGGAAGGGGTACAAAGTGGACAAAGTTATGAAATTTATTAAACCATTATAGAGGTGAGTATAAATGGATATCAAAAATATTTCGCTAGATTCAACCAATCATTCTTCTTTAACCATTTATCAGAGTAGTACAAACGTGGATTTACCAGGAATTGTGGTTATTGGCGGAGGAAGTTATCAAAAACTTCAAGAACGAGATACAGAACGAGTTGCTTTACAGTTTGCTACACAAGCTTTCCAATCTTTTGTAGTTAATTACCCGACAGAAGAATATAAAAACTATGAGGATGCAAAAAAGGCAATCGAACAAGCATTTTCTTATATTGCTGAGCATGCGAGTCAACTACAAGTAAATCTTAATAAGCTAGGGATTATTGGTTTTTCGGCTGGTGGACAATTAGCGGCTGCTTATTCAAATCAAACGAATACACTGGCGAAATTCACTATGCTCGGCTACCCGGTGATTAAGCCTACTTTAGATGAAAAAATGGGCGTTAAAAGTGAGGATGTTTCACAGCTGGTTACCCAAGAGACGCCACCGACATTTATCTGGGGAGCGGTTAACGACCAATTAACTCCTTATTTAGAACATATCCATGGATATGTAGAAGCTCTGGCGCAAAACAATGTCGCTTTTGAAGTGCATGAGTTTGGTACGGGCGATCATGGGATTTCCCTAGCTAATAAATGGACAAGCGTAGTAAATGGCGACCGGTCAGACCAACATATGTCGCGCTGGTTTCCATTAGGCATTGAATGGTTACAAAAAGTCGTGGGGACGAACAAATAAACTTTTGCTTGATTAAAAGGAATACAGAGAGGCTAGCCTTTTTTATTCCTTCTTTTTTTGCAAATAAGTAAGTGTATTTCGATTGACAAGAGCGTTTGCAGGTGATAGGTTAGTCTTAGTAAATCAAAATCATTACGTTTTAACACTTAGAATAGAAAGGAACATTATATGGCTAAAAAATCAAAAATTGCAAAAGCCAATAAACAACGTGAACTCATTGAAAAATATGCGGATTTGCGTAAGGAACTTAAAGAAGCTGGAGATTACCAAGCGCTAGCGAAATTACCAAAAGATGCTAATCCAAACCATCATAAAAATCGGGATATGATCGATGGCAGGCCTCGTGCCTACATGCGGAAATTTGACGTTTCTCGCATTAAGTTTCGTCAGCTAGCCCACCAAGGAAAGATTCCGGGAGTCAAAAAAGCTAGTTGGTAAATCACTAGTAAATGTGCTCGCTCAAAAGCAAAGTTTCTAAAAATAATGACAAGCCAAGCCTAAGCAAAACTTTCTAAAGTTGGTTTAGGCTTTTTTTATGAGTCATTAAAGAAAATAACGTGGGAAAAGTTAAAACAAAGGTAAGTTTCAAGTGAAACGATTGTAAAAATGTATTGTCTAACCATTTTGTGTTATACTATTATCGGATGTTTTTGGCTCAGGAAAATCAACGTTTATTTTTCAGTTAAAAAAACGTTATATAAAAAATTATGCAAAAATATTTAAGAGGTGAAAAATTTGACGCAAATAAGAATTATTCCTCTTAGCGGCGTACGAGAAAATGGAAAAAACTTGTACATCGCTGAAGTAGGAGAAGAAATTTTTGTGTTGGATTGCGGCTTACGCTACCCAGAAAATGAACTGTTGGGAATTGATACAGTGATTCCTGATTTTACTTATTTAGAAGAAAACGCTGATCGCGTAGCCGGAATCTTTGTTACACATGGACACGCAGATGCCATTGGGGCACTGCCTTACTTTTTAGAAAAAATTGAAGCCCCTGTTTTTGGTACAAAGTTAACGATTGAGCTGGCAAAATTGTCTGTTCACCGCTATGAACCGACCAAAAAGTTTAAAGGATTTCATGTCATTGATGAAAATACAGAAATTGATTTTAATTCAGCTGTTGTAAGCTTTTTTCCAACGACACACACCATCCCTGATTCTGTGGGAGTTTCTTTAAAAACATCAGAAGGAAACATTGTTTACACTGGCGATTTTAAATTTGATCAGTCAGAAGTTTCGTCTTATCGTACCGATTTTGGACGTTTAGCTGAAATTGGTAATGAAGGAGTATTGGCTCTTTTAAGTACTTCAAGCAATGCGGAAAATCCAGCAACCGTTGCTTCTGAAAAACAAATTGGTGAAGAAGTATATGATAATATTGGTTTTTGGGACGGGCGGATTGTGGTGGCCTGTGTTGCTAGCAATTTACAGCGAGTTCAACAAGTCATTAATGCTGCCTATCGTTCAGGTCGAAAAATCGTTTTAACAGGGCAAGATTTTGGACGTATTATTCGTACAGCATTGAAATTAGGCAAGTTGGAATTGCCGGATGAAGATATTCTAATTACCCAAAAAGCGATGAAAAAGTATAAGGATGATCAGCTGATTATCTTAGAAACAGGCCGTATGGGGGAACCGATTAAGGCCTTGCAAAAAATGGCTAGTGGGGCACATCGAACTTTACGTATCAAAGAAGGCGATTTGGTTTATATTACAACCACGCCAACGATTGCAATGGAAACCTACGTTGCTAAAACCGAAGATATGATTTATAGAGCAGGAGGTACGGTCAAAAATATTTCGGATAATTTACGTGTATCTGGCCATGCCAATCCTGAGAACTTACAGTTGATGATGAATCTACTTAAACCAAAATACTTTGTTCCAGTGCAAGGAGAATACCGACTTTTAGTAGCTAATGCTGATTTAGCTGAAGCGGTAGGTATTCCTAAAGATCACATATTTATTACTGCACCAGGAGATATCTTGGAATACAAGGAAGGCGAAATGAGCCTTAGCGGCACGATCCCTTCTGATAATGTCATGGTAGATGGCATTGGTGTAGGCGATATTGGGAACATTGTCTTAAAAGATCGTAAAGTTTTATCAGAAGATGGTGTTTTTGTGGCAGTGGTTACGATTAACCGACGGAAAAAACAGATTGTCGCCAAACCACAGATTACTTCACGAGGATTTGTCTATGTAAAAGCAAGTCGTGACCTTTTAAGAGAAGGCGGAGAAATCGTAGAAGAAATTGTCGATAAGCACTTACACAGCAATGACTTTGAATGGAGTAAGTTAAAACAAGAAATTCGTGAAAAATTAAGTCGCTTCTTATTTGAGCAAACAAGAAGACGACCGGTGATTTTACCAGTAATTATGGAATCAAGCCAAAAACATAAGAAAAGAAAATCCTAAAAAAGAAGGGCTTTAAAGTCCTTCTTTTTTTGTCATCCAATTGAGTGTTTATTAGAAAAGAAAAATCATAGTCAATTAGTTTTAAACTCTCAATGGTTGGACATAAAAATTTACTAATTTTGTACGATTATCGTCTATAGGACAAAAGTTTTGCCGGATAATGTCCAGTAATTAGAAACCGGACATAATATTTACAAACTTATGTCTGGTTTTAGCAAAAATTATGATATTTTCTTTGATTTTTTACTTATCGGGCAAAAGTTCCTGGTATTTATGTCCGTATTATTACCACTGGACAAAAGTGGTGTTTATTCGATAGCTGAATGAGTAAGAGAAAGCGAAAGTGGTGTTCATTCGATAGTTGAATGAGTAAGAGAAAGCGAAAGTAATGTTCATTCAATAGCCGAACGAATAAGGCAAAGTAAAAGTAGTGTTCATTCAAACAAATCATAGCCACAGTTTTGTCACTCTTTTTTGTGCCAAATCTTTAACTAGTTTAAATTGAAAGCCTTCACAATTTCACATACACTAGAGTTGTAGAAAAAGTATTTATTTTGAGAGGAGAAGGTGAAAATGGCACAAGGAAACAAAGGAATTAAGGCCAAAGTTCAACAATTAGGTAGCAGCCTAAGTAGTATGGTTATGCCTAATATTGGTGCTTTTATTGCTTGGGGAGTTATTACAGCTTTATTTATCCCTGATGGCTTTTTGCCCAACGAACAACTGGCTTCAATGAATGAGCCGATGATTACATACTTATTGCCTTTATTGATTGGATATACAGGAGGTAGTATGATTCATGAACAACGCGGGGCCGTTGTTGGTGCAATTGCGACAATGGGTGTAATTGTTGGTTCTGATGTTCCCATGTTTATCGGTGCGATGATGATGGGACCTTTAGGCGGTTGGTGTGTAAAGAAATTTGATGAAAGATTTAGTGATAAAATCCGTGCTGGATTTGAAATGCTTGTAAATAACTTTTCTTCAGGGCTCATTGGTTTTGCATTAGCAATTATTGGTTATTTCGCAGTCGGACCTATCGTATCAGCTTTGACAGAATGGTTGGGACTGGGCGTTGCTGCAATTATTAAAGCCAGTCTATTACCACTAGCAAATATCTTTATCGAACCAGCTAAAATTTTGTTCTTAAATAATGCTATTAACCATGGGATTTTAACTCCATTGGGAACAGAACAATCCATTTCTACAGGCAAGTCAATCTTGTTCTTACTGGAAGCAAATCCTGGTCCTGGTTTGGGTGTTTTATTAGCCTTTACTTTGTTTGGTAAAGGGTCGGCTAAAGCCTCTGCACCAGGTGCAATTCTAATTCAATTTGTCGGTGGAATTCATGAAATTTATTTCCCTTATGTAATGATGAAACCGTTGATGTTTTTAGCAGTTATCGCAGGTGGTATGTCAGGAACCTTTACTTTCCAACTCTTAGATGCGGGCCTACGGGCAGCGGCATCTCCAGGTTCTATTATTGCAGTCTTAGGAATGACGCCACCCAATAGGTATGTTGCGGTAATTGCCGGTGTAGTAGTCGCTGCTGTTGTTTCATTCTTGGTGGGAATGGTGATTCTTAAATCTGACCGCTCAGAGACGAGTGATGAAGACTTGGCTGCTCAACAAGCAGCTGTACAATCTGCCAAACAAGAAAGCAAGGGTCAAGACACCGCAACTACAGAAAGTGCAAATGTGGAAAATGCTGAGTTAAGAAAAGTTGATCAAGTCGTCTTTGCTTGTGATGCGGGCATGGGTTCAAGTGCGATGGGTGCTTCTGTCTTAAGAAAGAAAATGCAAGAAGCAGGAATTGATATGCCAGTAAGCAACGCTTCCATTAGTAAATTACAAGATGATGCCAATACTTTAGTGATTACGCAAACGGAACTGCACGATCGCGCAGTTAAAAAAGCACCGTCTGCAGAATTTGTCAGCGTTGAAAACTTCATGAACAGTCCACGCTATGATGAAATTGTTGAACGAATGAAAAACGAAACAAATCAAGCAGCAGACAAAGAAAATACGCCAGAAGATACTAACAAAGCTGAAAATACAGGAGAAATAGAGGATGTAACTTTAGCTAAGGTTGAACATATCATCTTTGCTTGTGATGCCGGTATGGGCTCTAGTGCAATGGGCGCATCAGTTCTAAGAAATATGATGAAAAAAGCGGATTTGGATGTAGATGTGACTAACTTAGCGATTAATCGTTTAGAAGATGATGCAAAAGCTTTAATTATCACGCAAAAAGAATTATATGATCGTGCTGAGCAAAAAGCGCCATCTGCTCAATTTATGACTGTTGATAATTTTATGGATACAGAAGTTTACGAAGAAATTGTAGAACGGATGAAAAAACAATCATAAAAATTTCTTTTCCAATGGTAAAGTAACAGTCAGATCATGGTATAATCATTAAGGAGGAACTTGGAGTTGTAAGTAGATAGACCTTAATGTAAAAAAAGATAAGGCAACTTCTTTATAAGCGGCTACAGTGGTTGTCGTGCTTGCAAAGAGATGCCTTATCTTTTCTTTTGATTTTATACTGGAGGTGAAAAAGTTGTATTTTTCCAGTCGGGAAAATAAATTGCTGAAATTGCTGCTTGAAAATAAAAACGGGATTTTCGCCCAAGATTTACAAGAGATACTACAAATTAGTAAGCGAACGCTATATCGTGAGATTTCAAGTATTGAAGAAACGATTCAGCCACAAAATGCGCAGATTATCAATGATCGTAAAACGGGTTATCGCTTGATTGGTGCAAAGGAGACGCTCAATGCGATAAACCAAGAAATACAAGAAAATCAAGAGGACGTTTTTGATAATGTGCAGCGACAAAGTGCGCTGGTTTCAAGCTTATTACTGGCTGATGAAGAAGTAATTGTTGAAAGTTTAGCGATTGATTTTTCCGTGAGCCCGACGACTATTCATCATGACTTGCAGCAAGTTGAAAGAAGCTTAGCTGAATATGGTCTTTCTTTAAAGCGAAAAAAAGCTCGCGGTATTATAGTGGAAGGTCCAGAAGAAAAACGACGTCAGATATTGAGTAATATTATCTATAGTGATGTGAACGAATATGAATTTTTCACTTATCTGGCAGGATTGTCTGGACCTGATGAAAAGAAGCAACCTGCCAATTTCTTTTTACGATTTATTACGCCGCGCTGGTTTTACTTTGCGAAACAAGCTGTACTTGAAAAGACCAACCGCTTATTTATCGAAGTGACTGATAATCAACTGCAACAAGTCATTACCAGTTTGGCTTTATCCCTTGAAAGAATCAGTAATGATCATTTCGTGGTAGAAGAAAACGCGAATGTAGGGATTTCCCCTAGCGTGAAAGGTTTAGCCCAACAAATTATGAGTGAGATAAAAAAGCAAACGGACTTAAAAATCACGGATTCTGAAATTTTATTTTTTAGCCGACAATTAGAAGGCGTAAATTACAAAAGACCACAAAACATCTTTTTTGATAATTTTGATGCTGAAATTTCTTATCAAATAAGAGAATTGATTCGTTTGGTTTCTGAGCAAATGCACTCGGATTTTCGTAAAGATGATACATTATTTTATGATTTATTAACCCATTTATCAGCGGCTTTTAAACGCATTGATAATCAAGCACAGCTGAGCGGAAATCCTTTACTCGAGAAAATTTTGACCGAATATCCAAAATTAACAGAAGTAATCAAACAGAATTTAAAGCAGATTTTTACTGACCATCAAGCTTTCTTACAAGATGAATTAGCTTATGTGGTTATCCACTTTGCTGCTTCTTTAGAACGAAATCCGGTACGAAAAGAATTGTCAGCATTGGTGCTTTGTTCCAGTGGTATTGGCACAGCAAAGATATTAGAAAGTCGTATAAACAAATACATTCCAGAAATTGAACACATTGAAGTTGCTAAAATTTCTCAGATGGGACACATTGACTTTAAAGAGTTTGATATCATTCTTTCGACGATTTATCTACCTGATTTTTCCTTGCCTTATAAAGTGATTTCGCCCTTACTGCTAGACGATGAAATTCATGAAATTAAGCAGGAACTAAAAGAAAAGCAATTTGGCAATAAGCCAGTGGCAGCTAAAGACACCGTGCAAAATACACAAAATGATTTTGAGCAGGTTTATGAACAGATGAAAGTTGCTAATGAGTTGTTAACTCAGTTTTCAGTAAAAAGCGTTCCAACTCAGCAAACTTTAGCAAAAACATTAGATATTATTTTAGAAGAACTAGAAGGGGTTATCATTGAAGACCGCAAAAAGGTCGGCGAATTGATTATTAATCGACATAAGTTAGCTCCTATTGGTATTCCTAATACCCATTTTGCTTTATTCCACAGTGCCAATACATACGTAAAAAAACCGTATTTCGCGATTTTTGATTTAACGCGTTCGGTTCCTATTTTAGGTATGGATAAAAAACCAATGGAATTGACTCGTTTATTATTGATGTTAGCGCCAGCGGATATGACTGAAACGCAAGAACGACTTTTAGGGAAAATTAGTGCTTCGGTGATTGAAAGTGACGTAGATATACAGACCTATCAGTGCGGTGATGAAGAAGCGATCTACAAACGGATTAGTTCCTTGTTTATTGCTGAGATTAAAGAATCAGAGGAGGAATAGAAAATGGAATTAAAAAAAGAAATGATTTTATTGAATCAGACAGATAAAACGCCTGAAGAAGTGATTCGAAAAAGTGGACAATTACTAGTGGATGCAGGTTGTGTCGATGAAGATTATGTAGATGCGATGATTGAACGAGACAAAATGGTGTCTACTTACATGGGCAACTTTATTGCCATCCCCCATGGAACAGATGAGGCCAAAGAATATGTCAAAAAAAGTGGCATCTCCATTGTCCAAGTTCCTGAAGGGGTAGATTTTTCTGCTGCAGATGAAGAGGAAGAAAAATTAGCTACGGTTATTTTTGGTATTGCTGGCGTGAATAATGAACATTTAGACATCTTACAAAAGATTGCTGTATTTTGCTCAGATGTACAAAACGTTGTTAAACTAGCAGATGCGAATTCAAAAGATGAGGTCATTGCATTACTTGAGGAGGTTGCAGAATGAAAGCCACACACTTTGGAGCAGGGAATATAGGACGCGGATTTATTGGAGAAATTTTACATCAAAATGGTTTTTCCATTGAGTTTGTTGATATTAACGAAACAATTATTAATGCCCTAAGGCAAAGAAAAAGCTACGAAATCGAGTTAGCCGCTAAAGAAAAAGAACATATTACTGTGGATCAAGTTACAGGACTTAATAACCAAAAAGAACCTGCAGCTGTTGTTGATTCGATTGCAACAAGTGATATTGTCACCACGGCTATCGGTCCTAAGGTGTTGCCCTTTATCGCTGAGTTAATTGCTAAAGGGATTCAAAAACGACGTCAAAAAGGCAATCAAACACCGATTGACATAATTGCTTGTGAAAACATGATTGGAGGCAGCCAGTTCTTACTAGAAAAAGTACAAGAATTTTTAACAGAAGAAGACTTCGATTACGTAACCGACTATGTAGGTTTTCCTAATGCGGCGGTGGATCGAATTGTACCGATTCAAGAACATGAAGATCCTTTATTTGTTTCTGTCGAGCCCTTTAGTGAGTGGTTAGTCGATGATACACAAAGTAAAGCAAAACAAATTCGTTTGGACAAGGTTGGCTATGTACCAGATTTAGCGCCTTATATCGAGCGTAAATTATTTTCGGTAAACACTGGTCATGCTACTACAGCTTATACCGGAGCTTATTACGGCTATACGACGATCGGCCAAGCTGTTGCAGATGAAAAGGTATTAAAACAATTAAAAGCGGTGTTGCAAGAAACCGGAGATTTATTGATTGACAAATGGCAATTTGAACGCTCTGAGCATGAGCAATACGTTCAAAAAATTATCGGACGTTTTAAAAATCCTTATATTTCCGATGACATCACACGAGTAGCTCGTACCCCTATTCGTAAACTAGGTCATGACGAGCGTTTTATTCGCCCAATTCGAGAAGCTAAGGAGCGGAGTCTTTCCTACCAAGCCTTGGTGGAAGTTGTCGCAATGATTTTACAATACAATGACCCCAACGATGAAGAAAGTGTACGTCTACAAGCACTGTTAAAAGAAAAAACAACGGCAGAAGTTGTGCAAGAGGTAACTGGTTTGAAGGATACAACAATTGTGGATGAAATTGTGCAAAAAGCAGGCAAAAGTAAATAGCCAACTCCCAAGACAAATCTTGCTTTTTATAAAAAGCAATGCTAATATTGGTGTATACCAAAAAAAGTGTAAGGGAGATTTTTTCATGGATGTTATTCGCGTGAAAAATGCCGATGAGGGCGGCAAAAAAGCTTTTGAAATCCTCAAAGATGGAATTGCCAATGGCGCTGACACTTTTGGCTTAGCTACGGGCAGTACACCAGAAACAATGTATGAATATATGGTCGCTAGTGATTTAGATTTTTCTGACAAAGTATCGGTAAACTTAGATGAATATGTTGGTTTAGATGGCAGTAACGAACAAAGCTACCGTTACTTTATGGATCAACATTTATTTAACCAAAAACCATTTAAAAAAACGTATGTCCCAAATGGCAAAGCAGATGATTTAGATGCTGAATGCAAACGTTATGACCAAATCATTGCCGACCATCCGATTGACATTCAAGTATTAGGGATCGGGCAAAATGGACATATTGGGTTTAACGAACCGGGGACTTCGTTTGACGCAACGACTCATGTTGTAGAATTGACTGAATCAACCGTGAATGCAAACAAACGCTACTTTGACAAAGTTGAAGATGTCCCGACACGGGCATTAACGATGGGAATCAAATCGATTATGCAAAGTAAAAAAATTATTTTAATGGCTTTTGGCCAAGCAAAAGCAGAGGCTATAAAAGGCATGCTTGAAGGCGAAGTCACCCAAGATTTGCCAGCAAGTGTTTTACAAAATCATCCAGATGTTGTTGTCATTATCGATGAAGAGGCCGCAAGTAAATTGTAATACAGAAAACGTGCAGCGATATCTGCGCGTTTTTTGTTTGGATAAAAATGTTTGTCCAGCAAGCTATGAATAAATGAAATTTTTATGATAGATAATATGAAGTGACAATCTAAGAGGTGCTTTATGTTATCTATTTTTTTATCTTCATTTATCTGTTACAATATAAACAACATACTGTTATAATTTTCAAATGAAGACAGGAAATAAAAGAAAAGAAAGGGGTATTGGAATGAAAATTACGTATCATGGACATTCTGTTTTGTCTGTAGTATTAGAAGACGGTACTCGTTTGTTATTTGATCCATATATTTCACAAAATCCTTTGGCAGATATATCTGTTGAGGAAGTAAGCACAGATTATATTTTAGTGACTCATGGACATGATGATCATATGAGCGATATGATTCCGATTGCTAAGAAAAATGATGCCACCATTATAGGGATTGCTGAAATTTGTAAATATGCAGCTGAAAAAGGGATTAAAAATATACACCCTATGAATATCGGGGGCGGTTTTGACTTTCCATTTGGTCGAGTAAGGCTTACGTATGCCCAACATAGTTCAGGCTATGAAGAAGATGGACAAATGATCTACATGGGTGAACCTGCTGGGATTTTACTCCAAGCAGATGGAAAAACAATTTACCATGCAGGAGATACAGCTGATTATAGCGATTTATCTTTACTAGGTGAACAATACGATATTGATGTGGCTTTTTTGCCAATTGGCGATAATTTTACCATGGGACCTGATGATGCAGTTCGTGCAGCTAACCGTTTAAAAGCTAAAAAGGTTGTACCCATTCATTACAATACGTTCCCACAAATTAAACAAGATCCACAAAAATTCGTTGATAAATTACCTGGTAATGGAAAAGTAATGAATAGCGCAGAGACAATTGAGGTGTAAAAAGTAATGGCGACAAAGCATGATTTGATTTTGTCACATATTGAAGGATTACAAGTAGGTGAGCGGATTTCAGTTCGCGGTATTGCGAAAACGTTGGATGTCAGCGAAGGAACAGCTTACCGAGCCATCAAAGATGCTGAAAATGCTGGTCTTGTTTCCACGATTCAACGTGTCGGCACCATACGAATTGAACGCAAATTAAAAAAAAATATTGAAAAACTTACTTTTGGTGAAGTGGTTCAAATCATCGAAGGCGATGTTTTAGGCGGCGCTGATGGTTTGGAAAAAGATTTAAATAAATTTGTCATCGGGGCCATGACAGAAGAAGCGATGCAGCGTTATATCACACCGGAATCTTTAATGATTGTAGGAAACCGTTTGGATGCACAAAAATTGGCCTTACAAGGCGGGGCTGCAGTGTTAATTACC
Source organism: Tetragenococcus solitarius NBRC 100494 (assembly GCF_001544195.1). Lineage (GTDB taxonomy): Bacteria > Bacillota > Bacilli > Lactobacillales > Enterococcaceae > Tetragenococcus > Tetragenococcus solitarius. Next base: position 12,791 of record NZ_BCPY01000006.1, on the reverse strand, counting down.
GGTGGATTTGATACATCACAAGAAATTCGCCAGTTAGCCGATCAATTGGAATTACCTATTTTACGGACAACTTACGACACATTTACAGTAGCCAGTATGATCAATCGTGCGATGAGTGATCAGCTGATAAAAAAAGATATCTTGTTAGTCAGTGATATTTATATGCCCCTTGAAAAAACGCGGTATTTAACCACGACAGATACGATTAAAGATTATCAGGAACTTTCTGATGCGAGTCAACATTCACGCTATCCTGTGGTGAATAAAAACAGAAGAGTTGTAGGGATTGTAACGGCTAAAGATGTACTAGGCAAATCTGAGACTCAACTGATTGAACGAGTCATGACCAAAGACCCGCGACGGGTAAAAAAAGAAATGAGTGTGGCTTCAGTGAGCCACCAGATGATTTGGGACGGTCTGGAAGTCATGCCAGTCGTAGCCGATGATCTTTCTTTATTAGGTATCGTTACACGACAAGACGTGATGAAGGCTATGCAGCTAGTTCAACGACAACCACAATTATCAGATACCATCTCTGATCAGATTACTGGTGAGATCCAATTGATTGAACAAGATGTAGAAGAAAATAAATATGCTACTCCGCAATTTACTTTCGGAGTTACACCGCAAATGGTCGATGAGCTAGGAACGATTTCCTTTGGCGTATTAAACGAAGTCATAGCCAACGTAACGAAACGTGTAATGGTGGCAAATAATCGTCGGAACGCTTGGATTGAACAAGTGAACTTACATTATTTCCACTTAATCCAGCTAGAAAGCCAGTTAAAGATTCAGCCTCAAATATTAGAATTAGGCAGACGTTCGGCTAAGTTAGATATTAATATTTTTATTGAAAACTCACTGGTTGCTAAGGCGATCGTGGTTTGCCAAGTCATGGAACGTCGTCCATAATGAGTAGAAAAGAGGAGCAAAATGAGCGTACAAGAAGATATTTTAGCCCAAATAAAGGCCTATGGAACAATTATTATTCACCGTCACCAACGACCAGACCCTGATGCTATAGGCTCACAAGTAGGCTTGGCCGAACTTTTACGGGCTAGTTTTCCCAGCAAGCAGATTTACCAAGTTGGCGGACCGACAGAAGGATTAGATTATTTAGCCGAAATGCAAAAAATCGATGAAGCCACTTATCAAGAGGCTTTAGTCATTGTGACTGATACAGCGAATGCGCCGCGAATTAGCGATGATCGTTATAATTTAGGCGCTAAGTTGATTAAAATCGATCATCATCCTAATGATGAGCCTTATGGCGATTTCATATGGGTACAAGATGAAGCTTCTAGTTGTAGTGAAATTATTGCAGATTTTTGGCAATTATTCCCAGATGAATTACGGATGACAAAAGAAGCGGCACGTTTGTTGTATGCCGGTATTGTCGGTGATACTGGTCGCTTTTTATATCCATCTACTTCCTCCCATACTTTACGTATCGCTGCTGATTTAATCGATTATGGTTTTGACTATGCTGGTTTAAATCGTCAAATCGAACAAATTTCGAAAAATGTAGCTCGCTTGTCTGGTTATGTTTATCAAAACTTGCAAGTCGATGAATCTGGCGCTGCACGAGTGACCTTTGATAATGAAATGTTAGCAGAATTTGGTGTTTCTGATGCGCAAACTTCGGGCGTCGTTCCATTACCAGGGACGATTGAAGGCGTGCTAGCGTGGGCCATTTTTGTTCAACAGCCTGAAGGTTACTATCGTGTACGTATGCGTTCTAAAGGTCCAGCGATTAATGAAATTGCCAAACGCTATCATGGCGGAGGACACGCACTAGCCAGTGGAGCAAATGTAAAAGACTTAGATCAAGCACAAGAGCTTTATGATGAAGTCAAAGAGTTATGTAAAAACTATACGCGATGAGAAATAAAAGAAAAATCTCTGTGGGACCACTTATTCATGGCCACAGGGATTTTTTGACTGAGTGTTAAAGACAAATAGAACAAATAAACTCTAGAAGTAGAGAAAACTAGAGGAAGTTTAGCCGATGAACTCTAGAAATAGGAATTCTAGCGGAAACAAATCGAACTGCACTCTAAAAAAACAGAAAATCAAACATAAGAATAAAAAACAGCTGAATACTTCAATACTCAGCTGTTCTTGTTATAAATCTGCCAATCTTATATTAATTTTCTCTAAATCAAAAGGGGCAAATTCTTCTTCACCTCTAGAATCTTCTAAGGGTGCGTCTTGCCTTCCAGTTAGACAGATAGGCAGTTGATCAGCAGTGATATTCGATAATTTTCCTGAGGCATTGGATAGTTCATCAAAGGAAACATCGGTCTCGAATTTAATTTTATGCTCCCAATAATCTCCAAAATCGTAAATATAGTTGATAGTTTGAGTATTAGAAAAAATTTCACCGATGGTTATAGAAGCGGCGTCTTCAGAAATAGGTCCCCAAAAATCGTCCATCGTGTTTTCTTCAGGAGCATAATAATGACCGTCAGCTATAAATTGATATAAATGTTCATTTTCCCATTCAAAGCACTTTTGGATAATTTCATGTAAATCAGTTAGCGTTGAATCTGGGAAAACGAGCACGCGCCGCCAAATGGGTGGCTTAAAACCTTTTAAGTCAATTCGTAACTGTATAGCATAGGAGCGCCTATTTTGCGGTCGTCCTGTAGGAAAATGCAGGATTTTGTTGTCATCTTTTGTTTTTAGGTTTGGTTGGAACTGTTTTCCTAAATTTTTAAAAAGCTGTTCAAGCTCATTTGGCATAGAATCCAGTATAGTTTCGTCAATTTCATCGAGTTGTTGCTGCTTTTCTTTTGACCAATATTGATCGTTACTCATTTTTTCAATAAAAGTATGTTTGTTTTTTTGGAAAAACAACAGTATATTTTTATAATCTTTGGTTGTTAGATAGCTTTTTTTGTAAAGATATTGATAAAAATCCAGCAATACTTCATGAATAGCGAGAACTTCATCGGGAAAAATCACTGCTTCTTTGGGCAAATAGGTTAAATAATAGTGTTCAAGTCTGTTTAATTTAGAGAAATTTTCTATTTTTTCCATTTGATCTGTCAGAAAAACGATGGATGTAACAAGTTCGCCTGGATCGTCAATCACTTCAACGTAGTTGGAGAAAACAGGACTTTCATTTTGGAAAAAATCATCAAGTAGCTCATCCATAGAAGTCATTTACACACTTCCTTTCTTTATTAATTTTATTATAACAGATAGCGATTTCAAGTAGTGAGAATTTACAAATAAAAGAAATTTCTTTATAGTTAAAATAGAGTTACCCCTAAATTTAAAAGAGGAGTGATTAATATGGCAGACGACAAAAAAGAGCAAACAAAAGAAGAGGTATATGCCCAACGTCAAAGTGATTATAAGGACGAAAAAGAAAAAGTGTTTAAAGAAGCCCAAAAAGTAGCAGCTGATAATGAAGTAATTGATCCAGAAAAATTAGAAGGTGACAAGGATCTAAAAGAAGATAAAGAATAAGAAAAGCAGGAAGCCCAACAAGCTTCCTGCTTTTCTTATTGAAGCGGTCTATTTTAAGGTAATTCAGCAAAAAAGCGTTCATTTTTTTGAAAAGCAACTAAAAAGTTAATATCAAATTCTTTTAAAAGACCGGCCATTTCAGGAAAAAGGGCTTGGTAATCGTCTGCTTTATGGGCATCTGATCCTAACGTAAAGAATGTTCCTCCCAAGCTTTTATACAGTGGGATAATGTAGCGATACAGATTAGCATTTTGATAATAACCGAAGCTTTTGGCATTGATTTCTAATGCCATTTCTTTTCGGATAACTTTTTTCAGAATCAATTTTAAATCTTTTTCAAAGTGCTCTTCGAGTTCTTGTGAAGTAAAGTCAAGTCGGCGTAAACCGTAGTCAAAATGAGTTAAAATTTGTGCGCCTGTAAAAGTATCCAATACTTTTGCCATTTGGTCAAAATACATTTTAGCAACAGCGTATTTATCTTTAGTTAAAACAACGTCATCCATATAATCAAACTTGCCGTTTTGATGAATACTTAAGAGCTTTAAATCGTAAGGGTGATCGTTAAGATAGTCATGGATTTGTTTTTCTTGGCCGGGAACCACGCCGATTTCAATTCCCTTGAAAAATGTGGTTGGATAATTTCCTTCTAGTTCGCTTAACTTTTGAGCTAATTTGTCATAATCAGGAATGTCATCATGAAATTTGTTTCCTGGATTATGCAAATCAAAGTGGTCCGTAGCTACAAAAAAGGCTGGATTATTTAATAAATAGTTTTCAAAAATCTCTTGGGAATCAAAAGATAAAAAAGTGTGTAGGTGCTGGTCATAATACTTCACGTTGTTTCCTCCTAATACATCAAATGGTTTTATTTAAATACTTCCTACAGAATTATCGTCTACACGATAGTTTGCGCCATTGACAAAATTGGCTTTTTCAGAACATAAGAATGTGATGACATTGGCAACTTCTTCTGGATAACCCCGCCGTGAACTGGTCATAAAAGGTCTTTTTTCTTTTAAGAAAGACTGAATCGCTTCGTCAAAGGAAACATTTAATTCATCGGCCCGATTTTGCATCATTTTATCTGTCATGGGCGTATTGATAAAAGCAGGGGAGACCGCATTAGAAGTGATTCCCTTAGGCCCGAGAGTTTTAGCTAGCCCTTTAGATAAAGCAAGAATTCCGGCTTTGGTTGCACAATAAGGAATTTCATCATCGTAAGGCTGTATCGCATCCTCTGAAGCTAAAAAGAGGACGCGCCCCCATTCTTTTTGGCGTAAATCACTAAGAAACTCTTTGGTGGTATTGACCGAACCAAAGAAATTAATGTCGAAAACTTCATGCCAGTCATCTAGTGAAATTTCGGAAAAATCGCCTTGAGCACCAGTAATCCCGGCACAATTAATGATAATACCGACCGTCTGTTGTCGAGTTTTTAAATCATGATGCAGATTTTCAAGTTCTTCTGGATTTTTAACATCTCCTGTGGCAGTTTCAACCAATTGTGAGTCTGTAAAATCAGTAATATCAAATGAATCAAAATTCCTATCGAATAGTACGGTGGTTACTTTTTCCTTATTCAGCGCTTTAGCAGTGGCCAGTCCAATTCCTGAAGCTCCTCCGGTGATTAAAGCTGTTTTTCCTGCTAAATTTAAATCCATATAGTAACACGACTCCTTTCTGTATTAGGCATCATTTAAAATTTCGCTCATGGTTCGATTTGCACCACCAGCGTAGATGGAGCCAAATTTATTTACGTGAACCAACAAAAGATACAGACTGTAAAATTTTAACCGTTTTTCATAACCAGGAGCAAGCGGATAGGCTTTTTGATAAGCGCGATAAAATTCCTCGTTAAATGCATTAAACACCAAACTCATCCCTAAATCAAACTCGCGATCGCCATATAATGCGTCAGGATCAAACAAAGCGGGAGTGCCATCGCGTAGAAACATATGGTTACCGCCCCACAAATCTCCATGCAGTAAAGAGGGCTTACTTTGGTGTTGATTTAACTGTTCATTCATCACTTCTCGAACTTTTTGGTATTGTTCTTCCTCTTTTTTGTGCCATAATTTTTTTCGTAATAATTCGTCTGCTAATACGTCCATCCTTTTTTCGACAAACAATTCACGCCAGCTGTCACACCAATGATTGTCAAAAATTAAATCTGAGCCCGTAGAAGGTTTGTCAAAACCGAATTTACCATTTGGACTATAATGTTGATGCATGTCAGCGACTAGACGGCCTAGATCACTTTGTTGACCGCTGCCTTGTTCTAAAAAGGTCATTAAAAGATAAGCATCTCCACCAATCTGGCCACTAGCAATCACTCGTGGAGCAGTAATACCCGCTTTTTCTAAAGCTTTTAATCCAGCAATTTCTCCTTGGTAAAAATCAGCAGAACGCCCTGGTTGTCTTAATAAAAAATAAGTCTCATCTGTTGTGGTTACTTGATAAGCTTGGTTAACGTCGCCGCCAGCCACGGCAGAAATATTCTGAATGTTTGCGATAGGTAGTTCTTCTGACCATTGTTTACTTAACATTTCATCCACCTCCACTTTTTATTATAACAAGGAGACACAATGGAATGCGAATAAAAACATTATAGCGTTTTGCTTTTAATCAGTGCAAGTTGTGTTATTCTTTTTGTAGGAGGCGAGAAAGATGAATGAATTTTATGAACTCTCAGATGGTTTCAGCATTCCCAAAATAGGATTTGGTACTTATAAACTAAATGGCGTCCATGGGACACGAGTCATTGAACAAGCCTTACAAGTGGGCTACCGTTTGCTTGACACTGCTGTTAATTATGAAAATGAAGGAATTGTTGGCCGTGCAATCAAAAATAGCGGGATTGCTCGGGATCAAATTACTGTTGCATCCAAACTTCCCGGCCGCCATCATTCTTACCAAGAAGCATTTGAAACGATCGAAGAATCAGTCGCACGGTTAAACTTAGATTATATTGACCTCTATTTGATTCACTGGCCTAATCCTAAACAAGGTAAATATGTGGAGGCTTGGCAAGCATTGGTGGACGCTCAAAAGTCAGGACTGGTGCGTTCGATCGGTGTCAGCAATTTCTTACCAGAGCATATTGAACGCATAGAAAAAGAAACGGGTGTCTTGCCTGTCATTAATCAGATTGAGTTGCATCCAGAATTTAATCAACAAGCACAGCGTGAATTTGATGCATCAAAAGGAATTCTTACGCAAGCATGGAGTCCGTTAGGTCGAGCTTCTAAAATCTTGCAGAATAAAACGATTCAAAAAATTGCAGATAAATACAATAAAAGCATTGCACAAATTATTTTGCGTTGGGAAGTACAATTAAATGTTTTACCCATTCCGAAAGCTTCACATTACTTGCGGCAAGTAAATAATTTTGCTATATTTGATTTTGAATTAAGTAATGAAGACATGGCAACAATCAACGCGTTGACAAAGGAAAATGGACGTTTAAACGATCAAGATCCAGCTGAACATGAAGAATTTTAAGCAATATTAAAAGAAAGAGATTCTCTCTTTCTTTTTTTGCTGGAAGACCTCATGATAAATACTTACAATTTTGCCATGCTTTTTTAAAAAATAAAAAATAAAGGAGTAATCATTTGGCAGCAAATCCATTAAAAAAAGAAATTTCTTTTTCAGGCGCTTTATCTACTGTGATGGGTACTGTTATTGGCGCTGGCGTCTTTTTCAAAGCAGCTGCAGTTGTATCCCACACGCAATCTGCAGGATTGACATTGTTTGCCTGGTTATTTGCTGGATTTTTGACGATTTGTGGCGGCTTGACCGTAGCTGAGTTAGCAACAGCTATCCCTAAGACAGGGGGGCCTATCCGCTATATAGAAGTGACTTATGGGAAAATGCCTTCCTTCTTATTAGGATGGGCTCAAACAATCATCTATTTTCCAGCAAATATTGCCGCATTAAGTATTATTTTTGCAACGCAATTTATCCATTTATTTCAGTTGAACAACCAAATGTTAGTTCCACTTGCGATGATTACTGCCGTAAGTGTAACCGGGATTAATTTATTAGGAACAAAGATTGCTGCAAACGTCCAATCTTTTACTCTTTTTATTAAACTATTACCTATTTTAGTCATTGTAGTCGCTGGACTTATTCAGCCAGGACAAGTAGAAGTAGGAGTAGCTGATTTAAGTATTGGTGGTAATAATTCTTGGGCAAGCGGGTTTAGTGCCGCATTATTGGCAACGTTATTTGCTTATGATGGTTGGCTAAATGTAGGCAATATTGCAGGTGAAATGAAGCGGCCGGAAAATGACTTGCCGAAAGCAATTATCTTAGGACTAGGTTCAGTGGCGATTGTTTATTGGATCATCAATTTCGTCTATCTAAAAACCCTGCCAGCCGGACAAATTGCTGGAAACCTCAATTCTTCTTCTGAGGTAGCTAATCAATTATTTGGCGATATCGGCGGCAAAATTGTAACCATTGGCATTTTAGTGTCTGTTTACGGTGCTTTAAATGGTTATACGATGACGGGCATTCGAGTTCCTTTTGCCTTGGCCTTAAAAGACGAATTTCCTTTTAGTAAATATCTTAAAAAGCTTTCTCACAAAACAAAAATTCCGTATATAGCAGCTATTGTTCAATTAGTCATTGCTTGCATTATGATGACTTTAGGGACTTTTGATCTACTGACGGATATGTTGATTTTTGTCATGTGGTCATTTAGCATGTTGCTTTTTGCCGCAGTCTTTATTCTAAGAAAGCGCGCACCGGAAATGCCTCGTCCATATAAAGTTCCCTTATATCCATGGGTGCCACTAATTGCGATGTTAGGCGGCGGTTTTATTTTAGTGATGACTCTAGTCACAACTCCTGGATTAGCTCTTACGGGTATTGGTGTCACCGTTATTGGAGTTCCAGTCTATTACTATATGCAAAAGAAAAAATAAGCTAGGAAAAAGGAGTCTTGCGTTTTATGTCAAAAGAGACGCCACTTACAATCAGTTCTTTGTCACTAGGTTCTGATTGTTCATTTGAACAAAGAGTGAGTGCTGCACAAAGAGCGGGTTATAATGGAATTGGCTTGTCAGCTGAAGCTTATGTTGATGCGCTAGCAGAAGGATTGAGTGATAATGACCTTTTGCAAATATTGAAAAAATATCGGATGAATGTAACTGAGGTAGAATGTATTCAAGAATGGGCAGCCAAAAAACGTTCTTATGAAGAAAAGTTTAAAGAGCAGATCTGTTTTCATATTTGTCACTTGTTTGGCGTTCAACAAGTGAATGTGGCTTTGATGGAAAATGTTTCCTTTAATTTTATGGCCAAGAAATTAGCGCAATTGTGCCAAAGAGCAGGTGAACTTCTGGTTGCTGTAGAACCTATGCCCTATAGTGGGATTCCTGATTTTGCTGCAGCTAAAAAGCTGATTCAACAAACTCAAGCACAAAATGTGGGCATTTTGTTAGATGCTTGGCATTGGCACCGAGCTAGCCCAACTTTTTTCGAGCTCACAGCAGAAGAGGCACAATATATCGTTTCGATACAGCTAAATGATGCTTATAAACGGCCATATGCTTCTGCCGTTTTACGCGATGAAGCGATGCACGACCGGCTAGCGCCTGGCGATGGTGCAATTGATTTAGCTGCTTTTATCGCAATGGTCAAAAAAGCGGGCGTAAAACCTTCCATTATCGGAATAGAAGTCGTTAACGATAAACTATTAAGCAAAGGAATCGAAACGACGGCTAAGTATACCTACGAAAAGACTATAGACCTGCTAAAAAAATACTGGCCAGAAATAATTTAAAAAAATAGCAAGTGCAAACCAACCTTTTTGCACTTGCTATTTTTTATCTGATGATTTTTGTCATTTTAACTCAAAATGAATAACGTTTACCACTCATTCCATTATTCAATTTTGAAATAACGAAGAAAAAACCAGAAGAATATTTCTCAATAAAAGCTGCCATCAATCAAAAATAGTAAACGAGATCTTCCGAATTTAGTTATTGCCTTGGGCAAATTTTGTTGCTTGCGTACCTGCTTGTCGCCCAAAAATAACGATATCTGCTACAGCATTGCCCCCGATACGGTTGTTGCCATGTAAACCACCTGTCAACTCGCCAGCGGCATAGAGACCTGGGATTGCTTGGTTATCTTTATCAAGTACTTCTGTGTTTGTATTAATTTTGACGCCGCCCATGGTATGATGAATGCCCGGAGCGATTTTGATTGCATAAAAAGGACCCGATGTTAAATCATAATCCATTGCTGTTTCTCGTTCAAAATCTGAATCCTCTTTATTGTCAACAGCTTCATTCCAATTAGCCAAAGTTTCTTTTAACTGTTTTTTAGGGACGTCGATTTCCTGAGCTAAGTCTTCGATTGTATCACCAGACTCAACGACGCCTTGTTCTTTATAAAAATCAACTTGTTTTGCTCGATTAGCTAAAGCATCATCAAATATTAAATAAGCCTCTTCTTCTGGCAAATTAGTAATGGCATCCGATACTTTGTCGCGGGTTTCCATTTCGTTAAAGAACCGTTTACCTTCTTGATTGACTAAAATAGCTCCTTCACCTCGTACGGTTTCACTAATCAGTGTGCCATCTTTTTGGATAACGGTTGGATGAACTTGAATTTGGTCCATATCCACTGTTTGACCGCCTAATTTTTCGATCATTTTAATCCCATCACCTGTGCTGCCTTCAGAGTTGGTACTTACATAACCTTTCAAATCAGGACGGTTTTCTTCGATCATCTGTTCGTTGGCCCCAAAGCCTCCCGTTGTTACCGCCACAGCATCTGCGTCAATGGTTTGCTTGTTGCCATCCATATCAATTTCCACACCATTTACTTGGCCGTCTTCTTCATTGATTTTGGTTACATCTGTATTAACGAAAATGGGAATATCATTTTCATGAACATTACGCAATAATCCTTCAACTAAATATCCGCCTACAGCTGAACCATCTTCCGGACGGTGAATACGTTTCACACTTGCACCGCCACTGTAGCTGATATTATTCAAAGTGATTCCCATATTATCCAACCAATCAATGGCATCCGCTGAATGGTCGACAAAATAGCGTAGTAGCTTTTTATCGTTTGTGTTTTGTCCGCCTTCTAATGTGTCTTTATAGAAAGTATCATTACTGTCTTCAATGTCATCTTCTTTTTGAAATTTCGTTTCTGAAGCGTTCATACCGCCAGAAGATTTCGTTGTATTCCCGCCTGCGACCGGTAATTTTTCTAAAATCACTGGATTTGCGCCGTCTTCTTTTGCTTGAATAGCCGCAGACATTCCGGCGCCGCCAGCTCCAACGATGACAACATCATACTTGTCTTTTAATTCACTAGGATCAGTATACTCTTCCTGTTTTGAAGCACCTGAAGCGGCATCCGTGGTAGCTTCAGTTGTTTGGCTTGTAGCTTGGGATGATTTTTCCGATTCATCTGGAGTGGTTATTCCACAAGCACCTAAAACAATGGCAGAAGAAAATAGTATCAAACTGCTTACAATCTTTTTCATGGTTCTCCTCCTTTTAATATAATAACCAACAATAAGTATAAAGTATCACAAATAAAAAATATAGATGAAATTGCATTTTTCCTGTTTTTTAGCGCTGTAAAAAATTTATCCATAAAAATAATTTGTTAAAGTAGTGAATTATTGTACAGATTCATGTATAATCAAGACAATTGAGAACGATTCTTAATAAGGGGAGGAGAATCTGGTGGAAATTGATTTTTCTAAAAATTTAGCCAGCTTAGTAAAAGAATATCCTATAACCAAAGAAATTATGTCGGAGTTAGGCTTTTCAGATATTAATAAGCCCGGTATGCTGCAAACTGCAGGGCGGTATATGACCATTCCTAAAGGAGCTAAGATGAAAAAGATTCCCTTAGAAAAAGTGGTGCAAGCATTTGAAGCACACGGTTTTGAAGTAAAAGGAGTCGAATAAAATGGAGCGGACAAAAGAACAACGAAAAAAACGAATTGTGGAAATACTGTCGTTGTTGCATGAAGGAGGAACCTTTGAAGAAGCAAAACGGTTGTTTAATGAAGAATTTGACGGAGTAGATGTTACTGAAATTACTTCAGCTGAAAAATCTCTCATCCAAGGCGGATTAAAAGCTGAGGAAATTCAAAAGCTGTGCAACATTCATGTCTCTGTCTTTAAAGGTTCAATTAATGAGATCCATAAATCAGAAGAAGCATACGGACAAGCAGGACACCCAGTCCATACTTTGCAACTGGAAAACCAAGTATTGCAATCCCTTATTACTGATGAAATTGACGATTTGATGGAAAAAATAAAAAAAGGAGACTGGCAGAAAAAAGATCGGTTAGTTGCAGCCATTGAAGATCTGAAGCAGGTGAATAAACACTATGTACGTAAAGAGACTTTGTTTTTTTCTTATATGGAAAAATATGGGATTACAGCTCCGCCACAAGTAATGTGGGGAGTGGATGATGAGATTCGAAAACAGATAAAAGATTTGCTAGACTATGTTAAAAATCCACGAGCAGCTTTTAATCCGCTTTTGGAAAAATGGGAAGCTGCAAAGCATGAAATAGAGGAAATGATTTTTAAAGAAGAAGAAATCATGATTCCTATGACATTGGATGTCTTTAGTTTAAAGGATTGGGAAAATATTGCCGAAGATAGCTATGATATTGGCTTTGCCTATATTCCTGAGCCTCCTTTCTGGAAAGCAGGACCAAGCGACTTTGCCAAGGAAAAAGAGCAAGAAGAACAAAGACAAATGAACATCCAACAAGCTAAAGAAACCACAGACGGGATTGCAGAAGAACTAGCGAATGCCAAAACACAGCTAGAAAAAGAAGAATACGATTGGCAAAATGTTGAGACAGCAGATACAGTGGTGTTACCTACTGGAATCTTAAAGTTGGATCAGCTATTAGCGATCTTTGACGTGTTGCCCGTTGATTTGACTTTTGTGGATCATACCGATCGCGTTCGTTTTTTCTCAGAAGGAAAGCATCGTATCTTTCCACGTACAAAATCAATTATCGGACGAGAAGTGGTGAACTGTCATCCACCTAAAAGCATGCATATGGTCGAAAAAATATTAGCAGATTTTCATTCCGGAGCCAATGACACAGCGGATTTTTGGATTGATATCAATGAACGCAAGATTTATATCCGATACTTTGCCTTAAAAAATCAAGAAAATCAGTATCTTGGCTGCTTAGAAGTCACGCAAGATATTACAGATATTCAAAAAATCAGTGGACAAAATCGTTTATTAGAAGGCTTCACTAAAGACTAAAAGAAAAAGTACGTATGAGTTTTGATGGGCAC